>NZ_JBVJHK010000013.1:0-223333 GCF_055586845.1 Micromonospora sp. NPDC049139
GCGGGCTTGGTGTCGGTGGTGGGGGCGGCGTGGGCGGCGGTGACGGGGCCGGCGATGGCGCCGCCGGTGAAGGCGAGGCCGGCAGCGGTCAGGGCGGCCTTACGGATCAGATCGGTACGCATGACGAAGCACCTTTCGATCGGGGGTGCGCGGCACACCCGGAAGGGGGGTGGGTGCGCCACGGGTAAGGAAAGGTCAAGCCAGAAGAGGGGGTGCGCGCCTTTGTTCGGGGGGCGCGGTCCCGGGGGATGTAACGACGTGGGTCCGGCCGGCATTCCGGCCGTCGCCCCGAACCGTCGAACCGTCGAAGCGGCTCGGGGTCACGCGCTCACGGTGGTTACAACGCCCCGGCCCCCCGGCCCATGCCCGGCGGGGTGGTGGCCCCCGCCACCGCAGTCCACCACCAACCGGGCATAACGCCCCGGTGCCGGACCGGCGATCCTCGCCGAACCGGACACACGCCCCAGGCGGGCCATCTGCCGATCAGTCGGGCATCCCTGGTTCAGGGCATCTGTGGGTCCGGTGTCAGGTTTGGTCCCTGTGCCGGCACAGCGGGTCACACCCGCCTCGACAGGTCCGGTGGGTCGGGTGCCGTGGGCCCTGTTGAGCTGCCCCGTCTGTAGGACCGCTCGTCACATCGGCGCCGCGGCCCCGGCCTGATCGACGTTGGTGGGCTCGGTCGCCTGCGACTGCCCTGTTGTGTGCCCCATCTGTGGGGCAGCTCGACAGGGGTCGAGAAGCTGTACCGCGACCTCGATCGGCGGCGACGTCGTCCGGCGCTCCGTCCCCCCGCTCTCTGCGAGGCGCGGTACGCCCATCCGGTGTTCAGCGCCGCCAGGTCGGCGGGTGCCGGCTCCTGCTTACCGCCCGGGGGTGCGCGGCATTCCCGGTGACCGGGTCGGCGATGCCTGCGGCCAGGCGGGACAGCGCGGTCGCCCGGGCCGGGTCGCGCGGCGGGGTCGGCTCCGTTCGGCGCGCGGCGGGGTCAGCCCCGGGTGGCCGCGTGGCGGCGCAGCAGCGCGATCGCCTCGTCGACGAGGCCACGCTCGGTGAGCAGCGTGAGCAGCAGCGGCAGGGGTCGCCAGTCGTCGGCCTCGACCGCCTGCCGCAGCAGCGCGATCGCCTCGTCGTGCCGGCCCCGGGCGGCCAGCAGCGCGGCCAGCTCGTCGCGGGCCCTCGGGTCGCCCTGGTCGACGGCGATCCGCCAGTACCGTTCGGCTTCGTCGGCGCGCCCCTCCTCGGCGAGCAGGGCGGCGAGTCGGGCGGCGGCGTGCCAGTCGCCGTGCTCGGCGCGGGCCCGCAGCTCCTCCGTCCGCCCCCGGTCGGCCAGCAGGTCGACCAGGACGCTGCCCGCTCCGCTCGCGCCGGCCCGGTCGAGGTCGCGCAGGTAGCCGGTCGGGTCGGGCACCGCCGCCAGGCCGGAGGACTCCTCGCCGAAGAATCGGCTGCCGCCGAACTCCCGCCGGAGCTGGTCGTCGAGGTCGTCGGCGAGCTCGACCATGGCCCGTACGGCCAGCAGCAGGTGGGTGGGCACGAAGTCCTGACCGAAGACGGGCACGGACGCCCATACCGTGTCCCCGGTGCAGTAGACGCGGCCGACGACGAGACCGTTGGTCAGGTCGGAGAGTCGCCGGTACAGCGACTCCGTCGGCTGGACCCCGGTGAGCAGCGGCGAGAACACGTCGACCAGCGGCGGGTCGTCCTGCGCCCGTACGAAGATCATGGCGGAACCGACGCGGATGCCGACGTCGCCGTCGGCGTCGACCCGCAACTGGTCGGCGGTGACGCCCAGGATGCCGGCCAGCACCACCTTGACCCGCTGGGTCAGCTTCCCTCCGTGGTCGGGTTCCCCGACGGGCTCCGGGGCGTGACCGGCCGCTCGGGCGGCCACGGGTCGCGCGGCGAGCGCGGCCGCCAGCCTGGTGCGGGTCGGCACGGGAACGGCCGTGGCCGTGGCGGCCGGCCGGGCCGACAACGCGGAGACGAACCTGCCCAGCAGGCTCTCACGCGGCGTCATCGTGCTCGCCGTCCGGTCCGCCGCGCGTGTCGTCGGACGGCTGCTCCGTCACCCGGACCTGGTCGAACATCTTGGCGATCACGAGCGGCGCCGCCACCCCGAAGGTGAAGCTGGCGAAGGCGGTGGTGGCCAGGCCACCCGCCCCGGCCGCGGCGGCGAGCCCGGTGCCGGCCACGGTCCGGAGCAGCACCGCGAACACGACGATCGGGGCGTCCCGCCGGTCCCGCCACGGCCACTGCCACCGCCCCCCGGACTCGGTGGTCGGGCGCATCATCCCGGACAGGTTGAGCGCCTCGGCCACCGCGCTGCCGACCAGCCCCCACATCGCGGCCATCCATAGAGACACATCCCTACCGTACTGACCGCCGCACGCGGCGGTCGCACCAGCCCTCGACTCTCCCGGCGACCACGGTGACGCCACCGTCGACGGTAGAGCCTCCGGGCAATGCGCGCCTGCCGCCCGCAGCCCCGGCCCCCTGCACGACCCCGGGCGGCGTGCCGATGCCGGGGCCGATCAGACAAGCAGGTCGTCGGCGCCGACCCGGGGCTGATCGTCCCCGGTCGGCGGCTCGGCCGCTGACGCGTACCTTTGATGACGCCCGGTCGGGAAACTCCGACCGGGCGTCGTCGCCTCGCCGTGGGCGACGGCTCGTATCCTTTCGGCGAACCTCTGGTGGGCTTTCGAGAATGAAAGGACACGGCGTGAGTAACCAGGCCGAGACGTTGGAGTTCCAGGCCGAGGCGCGTCAGCTGCTCCAGCTGATGGTCCACTCGATCTACTCGAACAAGGACGTCTTCCTGCGCGAACTGATCTCGAACGCCTCGGACGCGCTGGACAAGCTGCGCCTGGCGTCGATGGTCGACAAGGACCTGGAGGTCGACACCTCCGACCTGCACATCGAGATCGAGGTCGACAAGGCGGCGCGCACGCTGACCGTCCGGGACAACGGCATCGGCATGTCCCGTGACGAGGTGGTCCAGGTGATCGGCACGATCGCCAAGTCGGGCACGGCGGAGCTGCTGCGCAAGCTGCGCGAGTCCGCCGACGCCGGGGCGCGGCAGGAGCTGATCGGCCAGTTCGGGGTCGGCTTCTACGCGGCGTTCATGGTCGCCGACCGGGTGGAGTTGGTGACCCGGCGGGCGGGGGAGACCGGCGGCACCCGCTGGGAGTCGGCCGGCGAGGGCACCTACTCCGTCGAGGCGGTCGACGAGGTGCCGCAGGGCACCGCGGTGACCCTGCACCTCAAGGCGGCGGACGCCGAGGACAACCTGCACGACTACACCGCCGAGTGGACGATCCGGGAGATCGTCAAGCGGTACTCCGACTTCATCGCCTGGCCGATCCGGATGACCGTCGAGCGCCCGGGCGAGGGCGACGCGACCACGACCGAGACCCAGACGCTCAACTCGATGAAGGCGCTCTGGGCCCGGCCCCGCGACGAGGTCGACGAGGCCGAGTACAAGGAGTTCTACAAGCACGTCAGCCACGACTGGGCCGACCCGCTGGACATCGTGCACATGAAGGGCGAGGGCACCTTCGAGTACGAGGCGCTGCTGTTCATCCCCTCCCACGCCCCGCTGGACCTGTTCGCCCCGCAGGGTCGCCGCGGCGTGCAGCTCTACGTCAAGCGCGTCTTCATCATGGACGACTGCGAAGCGCTCATGCCGAACTACCTGCGCTTCGTCAAGGGCGTGGTGGACGCGCACGACCTGTCGCTGAACATCTCCCGGGAGATCCTCCAGCAGGACCGGCAGATCCAGGTGGTCCGCCGCCGGCTGGTCAAGAAGATCCTGTCCACCGTCAGGGACATGAAGGCCAACCACGCCGAGCGCTACCGGACCTTCTGGACCGAGTTCGGCGCGGCGGTCAAGGAGGGCCTGATCGACGACACGGAGAACCGGGACACCCTCCTGGAGATCCTCTCGGTCGCCTCGACCCACGACCCGGCCGAGCCGACCGACCTCGCCGGCTACGTCAGCCGGATGAAGGACGGGCAGGCCGACATCTACTACGCCACCGGCGAGTCCCGCTCGATGATCGAGAACTCGCCGCACATGGAGGCGTTCCGCGCCAAGGGCTACGAGGTCTTGCTGCTCACCGACCCGGTCGACGAGGTGTGGGTCGAGCGCGTCGGCCAGTACGACGGCCGGACCCTGCGCTCGATCGCCAAGGGCCAGGTCGACCTGGACACCGAGGAGGAGAAGAAGGAGGCCGAGGCCGAGCGCGAGCAGCAGCGCAAGGACTTCGCCGACCTGCTCACCTGGATGGGTGCCACCCTCGCCGACTCCGTCAAGGAGGTCCGCCTCTCCTCCCGGCTGACCACCTCGCCCGCCTGCGTCGTCGGTGACGCCCACGACATCACCCCGACGCTGGAGAAGATGTACCGGGCGATGGGGCACGAGGTGCCGGCGGTCAAGCGGATCCTGGAGCTGAACCCGGGGCACCCGCTCGTCACCGGCCTGCGCAAGGCCCACGAGGAGGGCGGCACCGAGGAGTCGCTGAAGGAGACCGCCGAGCTGCTGTACGGCATGGCGCTGCTCGCCGAGGGTGGGGAGCTGGCCGACCCGTCCCGGTTCACCCGTATCCTCGCCGACCGCCTCGCCCGTACCCTCTAGCGCCGCTCCGGCCGGTCGGCGGGGCGGACACCCCGCCGACCGGCCATACTCGCAGCCGTGATCGAACAGACCTCGCAAAATCGCCCCGGCCCGGCGTCCGCGCTGCGGTTCGTCACCGAACTGATCGCCTGGGTGGCGACGCCGTGGGCGCTCGCCCCGCACTCGGTGGCCCTGGCGGTCGCCTCGGTGGTCGTTCTCGTGGGGCTGCCGACGGTCTTCGCCACCCCGGGGGACAAGCCCCGGGCGCTGGTTCCGGTGCCCGGTCCCGTCACCATCGCGCTGGTCGTGCTGCAACTGGTCGCCGCTGGCGTGTCGGCCTGGTTCGCGTGGCCGCGAGGCGTGGCCGTCGCCACGACGGTGCTGGTGCTGCTGACCGTGGTCGCGGAGTTGCCCCGCTGGCGGTGGCTGACGCACGCGCGGTGACGGCCGGCCGTCCGGCGTACCCGGATGACGGCCGGGGGCTGACCCGCCTCACCGGCCCGGGCGTGGGAACCGCGCGGGCTGGGTACCACCGCCGGCCATGAGCACGAGTACCGCGGCGGACGCCGCGCCGGCGTCCCCGGTGCGCTGACGGTCTGCTGCCCCGAACCCGTCTCCTGACCGGCGCCCGCCAGGATCCGGTGGACGGGCTGCTCCGGCTCCGGCGTCAGGTGGGCCGGTCGGCTCGCGACGGCGGCCTGGGCCGGGCATCGGGCGCCGCCCGAGGCGGTGTCGTGGCGGCCCTCAGGGAAGCGCTGGCGGGGTGTAACGCCCACGCGACCTGCGACGCTGCCGACTTTCGTCATTCTGAATGAAAGTAGTGTCAGCGGCGACGAAAGGTCTGGACACGCTGACGGCAAGTCAGTAGTGTCGGGACACATCAATATGTTTCATCGAGATGAACCGGCGGCGCGGTGACTCTCGACCGTGGTCCCAGGCGGCGCAACACGCCCGGCGGCCACGGGTAAGGCCAGGGATGGCACCCCGGGTCGGCGCTCCAAGACAGCGCCCCGGTGCGGAAACGCGCCGTGGCTTGACCGATGCCCATCCCTTCTCACTCACATCCCGTCACCCCGACGCGGCACCTGTCTGACCCGCGCGCGCACCCGGCTCGCCGCTGGCATCAGGCAGACCCCGTTCACCCAGGACGACCGTGACAGCTGGTCACGGCCGAGGACCTCGTGCGGCCAAGGAGGGGCCGCAGAGGCTGCCGATACGAAGAAGCCGTCGATCTGATGAAGGGTTCGTACGGGCATGCGACGACGCTCGACCTGGATCCGCGGACAGGTGTGCCCCTGCCGCCCCCGGGCAGCTCCCGAAGCCTCGGGACGCGGCAGCGCTGACTACTCATGACATCGGCCGGCCGATGCACGCTGCGCCGGTGTCCCCCTCGGACCGTGAAAGAGGAATCATGAACGGGTACTCACCGCCCGGTCGGCTCTCCGTGGGCCGGCTCCGGCATTCGATTGCGGCAGCCGCCACGGCGGTCCTGCTGCTGGTGACCGCCGGACTGGTGGCGGCTCCGGCGAACGCGCGCCCGGTCGACGCGGACCGCGCACGGACAGCCGACGCGAGCGGGCCGCCCCGGCAGCTTCAGGCCCAGGTGCTCACCTGGACTGCCGGCGACAACTTCCTCTCGTACCTCTCCGCGCCCACCACCGCCGTCGCCGGGCCGGCGACGCTCGTGTTCGAGAACAGCGCCGCGACCGGCAACACCACCGGCATGCAGCACACCCTGACCTTCGACACCACCAACCCGGCGTACAACAGCGACGTCGACGTGAACATCCTGGCCGACCCGACGGACGCCAACGGGGGCCGGTGGACCGTCGACGTGGTGCTCTCGCCCGGCACGTACCGCTACTTCTGCGCCATCCCGGGCCACGGCGGGATGGCCGGCCTCCTGGTCGTCACCGGTGGCGGCTCGGACACCACGCCGCCGACCGCGTCGGCCGCGGTGTCGGGCGAGCGGAACGACACCGGTGCCTACCTGGGGTCGGCGACGGTGACGCTGTCCGCGACCGACGAGGGCTCCGGCGTCGACCGGGTCGAGTACTCCCTGGACGGCGGCCCCTACGGCACCTACTCGGCGCCGGTCACGGTCAACCAGCCGGGGCAGCACACGGTGACCTACCGGGCCACCGACAAGGCGGGCAACACCTCGACCCCGCAGTCGGTGTCGTTCACGGTGGTGGAGCCGCCCAAGCCGGACACCACCCCGCCGACCGCGACGGCCGCGGTCACCGGGCAGCGCGACGACAACGGCGCGTACGTCGGCAGCGCCACGGTGACGTTGTCGGCCACGGACACCGAGTCGGGTGTCGACCGGGTCGAGTACTCCCTCGACGGCGGCGCGTACGCCACCTACTCGGCGCCGGTGACGGTCAACCAGCCGGGGCAGCACACGGTGACCTACCGGGCCACCGACAAGGCGGGCAACACCTCGGCCGCGCAGTCGGTGTCGTTCACGGTGGTGGAGCCGCCCAAGCCGGACACCACCCCGCCGACCGCGACGGCCGCGGTCACCGGGGAGCGCGACGACAACGGCGCGTACGTGGACTCGGCGACGGTGACGCTGTCGGCCACCGACACGGAATCGGGCGTCGACCGGATCGAGTACTCCCTCGACGGGCAGCCGTACGCCACCTACACCGCGCCGGTCGCGGTGGCCCAGCCCGGCCAGCACACACTGAGCTACCGGGCGACGGACAAGGCGGGGAACACCTCGGCCGCGCAGTCGGTGTCGTTCACCGTGGTGCGACCGCCGGAGCCGGACACCACCCCGCCGACCGCGACGGCCGCGGTCACCGGGCAGCGCGACGACAACGGCGCGTACGTCGGCAGCGCCACCGTGACGCTGTCCGCCACGGACACCGAGTCGGGCGTCGACCGGATCGAGTACTCCCTGGACGGCGGCGCGTACGCCGGCTACTCCGCGCCGGTGACGGTCAACCAGGTCGGCCAGCACACGGTCAGCTACCGGGCGACGGACAAGGCGGGGAACACCTCGGCCGCGCAGTCGGTGTCGTTCACCGTGGTGCAGCCGCCCGCCCCGGACACCACGCCACCGACGGCGACCGCCACGGTCAGCGGCCAGCGGGACAGCGCCGGGGCGTACGTCGGCGCCGCCACGGTCACCATCTCGGCCACCGACGCCGGCACCGGCGTGGACCGGATCGAGTACTCCCTCGACGGGCAGCCCTACGCCGCCTACTCGGCGCCGGTCACCGTCAACCAGGTCGGCCAGCACACGGTCAGCTACCGGGCCACCGACAAGGCGGGCAACACCTCGACCCCGCAGTCGGTGTCGTTCACCGTGGTCGACCCGCCGGAGCCGGACACCACCCCGCCGACCGTCACGGCGGCGCTTTCCGGCCAGCTCGACGACCACGGGGCCTACCTCGGCAGCGCCACCGTCATTCTCACCGCCGCCGACGCCGGCTCCGGCGTGGACCGGATCGAGTACTCCCTCGACGGGCAGCCGTACGCCCGCTACTCGGCGCCGGTCACCGTGAACCAGGCAGGCGGGCACACGGTCAGCTACCGGGCCACCGACAAGGCCGGCAACACCTCGGGCACCGCGTCGGTCACCTTCACCGTGGTCGCCAGCGGCCCCAGCGCCTGCCCGGTGCCGGACACCCGGCCGACGGTGTGGCTCGGCACGGTGGACAGCGGCGTGCCGAACCGGGTGGTCGCCGACGGCTGCACGATCAACAACGCCATCCACGACGAGAAGGCGTGGCCCAACCACGGCCAGTTCGTCAAGCACGTCACGGACGTCGCGGAGCACCTGCACCACCTCGGCCTGATCGACCACAAGGAACACGGTCGCCTGGTGAGCGCCGCCGCCCGCTCCGGTGTCGGCAAGCCGGACGGGAAGAACGGCTACCAGCCGCTGCTGGACGCCTCGGCGGCGTCGTTCGCCCGGTGGGAGCACGTCGGCGCGGGCGGCTTCACCCGCAACGCCGACGGCTCGATCACCAGCCGGGCGGTCCCCGGCCTCGGCATGCTCTGGCTCCCCACCGCCGAGTACGGCGACTTCTCGCTGAAGCTGCAGTGGCGCGACGACGCCCCCGGCACCGGCCGCGCCAACAGCGGGGTCTTCGTCCGCTTCCCCGACGTGCACGACCACGCCCAGGAGTCCCGCCCCGAGTGGGTGGCCATCAAGTACGGCCACGAGCTGCAGATCTACGACCGGCCCGACGGCGACCAGTACAAGAGCGGATCGGTGTACGGCTTCGACCGGGTCGACCTGGCCGGCGCGCAGGTGGCCCCGAAGGGCACCTGGAACGACTACGAGATCCGGGTGGTGGGCCAGCACTACTCCGTCTTCCGCAACGGCGAACTGATCAACGAGTACGTGAACACCCCGGACGCGGTGTTCAGCCCGCCCCGGGCCGACGACCCGGGCGGCGCCGGCCGCCAGCACGCCCGCGGATACATCGGACTGCAGAACCACGGCACCGCCGACGTCGTGAGCTTCCGCAACGTGCGGATCGCGCCGCTCTCCGCGTGCTGCCCCGGCGGCGCGCCCTCCTCTGCCAACCCGAGCAGCTGCTGCTGACGATCGAAGGGGAACAACCATGGCGAAGAACAGGATCGACCGTCGGGCGCTACTGCGCGGCCTCGCCGGCTCCACCGTCGCGGTCGGCGCGGCGAGCCTCGCCGGAGCGCTGCCCGCCACGGCGTCCGGCGGCGCCTCGAACGGCCACCTGGTGCCGCGCGGGCACCTGGGCATCCAGCTCTACAGCGTCCGGGACAAGGTCACGCAGTTCGGCTTCGCGGCCGTCTTCGAGGAGCTGTCCCGCATCGGCTACCGGGAGGTGGAGTTCGCCGGCTACACCCAGGGCAACGTCGGCCCGATCACGCCGGCGCAGATCCGCCGGCTGCTCGACGACAACGGGCTGAAGGCGGCCGGCAGCCACCGCGGGCTCGGTGACTTCCGGAACAACCTGGAGTGGGAACTGGACGTCGCCGAAACCCTCGGCATGCCGGCCCTCGGCACCGCGCAGGCGCCCACCGGCAACCGCACCATCGCCGGGTACCAGGCCGCCGCCGCCGAGTTCAACGCGTGGGGCGCCGCCGCCGCGGCCCGGGGGATCAAGCTCTACCAGCACAACCACACCATCGAGTTCAGCTTCGCCGTCGACCGGCCCGACGTGCGGCTGTACGACCTGTTCCTGGAGCTGACCGATCCCCGGTACGTGTTCCTGGAGATGGACATCCTGTGGGCGTACGGGGGCGCCCGCAAGTACCCGGGGTTCCGGCCGGTCGACTACGTCAACGCGCATCCGCACCGGTTCCCGCTGTTCCACGTCAAGGACGGCGTCCCGCTGCCCGACCCGCAGCAGGGCAACTCCTACCTGGACGTCGAGTTCGGCGCGGGGGTCATCCCGTTCGCCGAGTTCTTCACCGAGCTCGACGGGGGCGGCCGGTTCACCTACCTGTGGGAGCAGGACACCGGGCCGAACGCCCAGCCCAACCCGCCGGGCTCCCTCGGCGCCGCCGAGCGCAGCTACCAGCGCATCGTCGACCTGCGGGGTGACCGGTGAGCGCCTGGCGTCTCGTCGAGGACCCCCCGCCGCCCGGGGACGGCGGCGCGCCCGAGGACGACCGTGCCGGCAAGCGCCGCGGACCGAGTACCCGCCGGCTGCTGGTGGTGGCGGCCACCGTGCTGCTGACCCTGGTCGGCGCCGGCGGCCTGGCCGCCGCCCGCTCCGGGGCGTTCTTCGCCGAACGGCCGGAAGGCTGCGCCAGGCCGGACCGCAGCATGCAGCTGTACGCGGTGGAGCTGCCCAAGGACGGCACCCAGATCCGGCTCGGCTACGGCCTCACCCCGCAGACGGCCTCCTACCCGGGCCCGACGATCGAGATGACCGAGGGGGAGTGCGTCGCCATCACCCTGCACAACCTGGTGTCGGCGGCCACCCTGACGCAGCTGCGTACCGACCCGGCGCACCCACTGGGCGTCTCGCTGCACGTGCACGGGGTCAAGTACACCCAGCTCTCCGACGGCACCGTGCAGAGCGGCTCCTTCGTCCCGCCCGGTGAGTCGCGCACGTACACCTGGTTCGCCCAGCAGCGGAACAGGAAGACCGGTTCGCCGGGCACGGCCGGCTACTGGTGGTACCACGACCACGTGGTGGGCGGTCCGCACGGCACCCAGGGCCTCGGCGCGGGGCTCTTCGGCGGGCTGGTGGTCCGGCGCCCCGGCGACCCGAAGCCGGATCGCACCTACACCGTGGTCTTCGGCGATCGGCAGAGCATCAACCTGCGCCGCGGCGCGGCCGCCGACACCTGCGATGCGCAGAACCCGCAGCCGGGGCCGACCTGCCTGGTCGCCCGCAAGGGGGAGAAGGTCGAGTTCGTCGTCGTCGGCATCGGCAACGACATGCACACCTTCCACCTGCACGGCCACTCCTGGGCGGACACCCGGACCGGCCTGGTGGACAACGGACAGCCGTTCGCCGACGGCGTCCCGATCATCGACAACAAGCCGCTCGGCCCCGGCGACTCGTTCGGGTTCCAGGTGGCGGCCGGTGACTCGGTCGGACCGGGGCACTGGATGCTGCACTGCCACATGCAGTTCCACTCCGACGGCGGCATGTCGACCATGCTGCACGTCCTGGACGAGGACGGGGCGATGCCTCCGGGCCACGGCCACCACTCCCACCCGGCGAACGCCACCGGCACCACCGCCGACGCCGGGCAGCACCAGCACAACTGACGCACCGTCTCCTGCTCGACCCGCTCGGACAACGCACCTCCGCCACACCTCACCCGTGAAGGAGTCGAAATGGCCCAACAACGCCGTTTCCGGCTGTCCCGATGGGGCGGACGTCGGCCCGTCGACGTCACAGCCTCCCCACCACCGGTCACCCGCCGGGCCCTCCGACGCACGAGCGCCCTCGCCGCGAGCGCCGTGCTGACGCTCGGCCTGCTGGCCCTGCCCGCGCACGCCGCCGCCCCGGCGCCCGTGCAGGCGGCACCCGCCGAGGCCGCTGCCGCGGTGAAGCTGCTGGTCTTCCACGGTCCGGTGGACCAGCAGGACGACCCGGTCACCAAGGCTGTCGACGCGATCCGGAACCTGGGCGCGGAGCACGGCTTCGCCGTCGACGCGTCCGCCGACCCGGGGGTGTTCACCTTCGGCAACCTGGCCCGGTACCGGAGCGTGGTGTTCCTGTCCGCCAACGGGGTCACCCTCGACGACGCCCAGGAGGCCGCGTTCCAGGCGTACATCAAGGGCGGTGGCGGTTTCCTCGGCGTGCACGACGCGGCCCGCGCCCAACCCACCTCCGCCTGGTTCACCGGCCTGATCGGCACCCGCCCGGCCGCCGGCCTGCCGAACGCCGAGAAGCCCGTCTCCGCCTCGGCGAGCGCGGAGAACCCGCCGAACGAGACCGCCGCGAAGGCGATCGACGGGTCGACCGGGACCAAGTGGCTGACCTTCAACCCGACCGGCTGGCTGGCGGTGAAGCTGGCGAAGCCGGTGGTGGTGAGCCGCTACGCGCTGACCTCCGCCAACGACTTCCCCGGCCGGGACCCGAAGAACTGGACCCTGCAGGGCTCCGAGGACGGCACCACCTGGACGGACCTGGACACCCGCAGCAACGAGACGTTCCCGCAGCGGTTCCAGACCCGGCAGTTCAGCTTCACCAACAGCAAGGCCTACCAGCACTACCGGCTCAACGTCACCGCCAACAGCGGGGAACCGCTGATCCAACTCGCCGAGCTGTGGCTGATCGGTCCCGACGCCGGCCCGCCGCCGGACAGCACGGTGCAGCAGGCCGTGGTCGACCTCACCGACCGGCAGCACCCGGCCAACCAGGGCCTGCCGCTGACCTGGAAGCGGTCCGACCAGTGGATCAACTGGGACCCGAGCCCGACCGGCCGGGTGCACACCGTCGCGCAGGTCGAGGAGGGCACCTACAACCCGGGCCTGAGCGGCAACGGCGCCTTCCACCCGATCTCCTGGTGCCAGGACTACGACGGCGGCCGGTCCTTCTACACCGGCATGGGGCGCACCGAGGCCAGCTACACCACCGACAAGCAGTTCCGCAGCCACCTGCTTGGCGCGATCAGGTGGACCGCCGGGCTGGTCCGCGGCGACTGCCAGGCGACCGTCGCCTCGAACTACCGGATCGAGCGGCTGACCGCCACCAACCAGCCGGGCCAGCTCGACCAGATCGGCGAGCCGCACGGCCTGACCGTCGCGCCCGACGGTACGGTGTTCTACATCGGCAAGGCGGCCTGCCCGTCCGGGCCGATCGTCAGCTGGGACGACCCCAAGGTCGGCCTCGGCTGCGGGACCATCCACCAGTGGGACCCGAAGACCAAGCAGGTCAAGCTCCTCACCACCCTCGCCGTGATGGGCAACCGGGGCAGCGGCAGCGAGCTGGTGAAGAACGAGGAGGGCCTGGTCGGCATCACCCTCGACCCGAAGTTCGCGCAGAACCGCTGGATCTACGTCTACTGGATGCCGCACGAGTCGATCGACCGCGACCGGCGCATCGGTAAGCGGACCGTCTCCCGCTTCACCTACGACGCCGCGAAGCAGACCATCGACCAGGGCACCCGCAAGGACCTGCTGAGCTGGGACACCCAGATCCACAGCTGCTGCCACGCCGGTGGGGGGATGACCTTCGACGAGTCCGGCAACCTCTACATCGGCAGCGGTGACAGCAACTCCTCCGGCGGCTCCAGCGGCTACTCCGGCAACAACTGGACGCAGGAGTACAAGGGCGTCTCGTTCCAGGACGCCCGGCGTACCTCCGGCAACACCAACGACCTCAACGGCAAGATCCTGCGGATCCACCCGGAGCCGGACGGCACCTACACGATCCCCGACGGCAACCTGTTCACCGGCAAGGAGGAGGGCGGCGGCAAGACCCGTCCGGAGATCTACGTGATGGGTGTCCGCAACATCGCGCGGATCGCCTGGGACCCGGTCAACGACTGGCTGACCGCCGCGTGGGTCGGCCCGGACGCCGGTGGCCCCAGCCCGGAGCTCGGACCGGCGAAGTACGAGACGGCGACGATCATCACCTCCGCCGGCAACCAGGGCTGGCCGTACTGCATGGGCAACCGGCAGCCCTACCGGGACCGCAGCAACACCGACGCCAACGTGCTCGCCGGCTGGTACGACTGCGACAACCTGAAGAACACCTCGCCGCGCAACACCGGCCTGGTCGACATCCCACCCGCGCGGGACAACATGATCTGGTACTCGCCGCAGGGCGGTGGCCCGGTCTACCCGAAGCGCACCGACGGCAGCGGCCTGCCGACCTACCAGGCCGGTGAGGAGACGTTCACCCAGCCGTACCTCAAGGGCGGCGGCCAGGCCATCATGGACGGCCCCACCTACCAGCGGGAGAAGGTCGACGTCGACAGCGGCGTGGCCTGGCCGGCGTACTGGGACAACAAGTGGTTCATCGGTGACCAGTCCAACGCCAACAACCGCGTCGCGGTGACCGTCGACCCGGCGAACGTGCCGAAGCAGGGGCCCCCGGCCTTCGCCGAGGACCTGCGCAGCATCATCCGCTCGGGCAGCGGCGGCACCCAGCTCCAGTCCTGGATGGACGCCAAGTTCGGCCCGGACGGCGCGCTCTACCTGTTGGACTATGCCGGCGGGTTCTTCAGCCTGCACCCGAACCAGAAGCTGATCCGGATCGCCTACCAGGGCGGCCCGGCCACGCCGAACCCGAACCACGCCACCGCGCGGGCCGTCGCGCAGAGCAACCCGAAGACCATCGCCTTCTCCAGCGCGAAGGCCGGCGGCGTGGCCTGGGAGTGGAACTTCGGTGACGGCAGCGCTCCGTCGCGCGAGGCCAACCCCACCCACACGTACGCGAAGTTCGGCACCTACCGGGCGACGGTGAAGGTGACCTACGCCGACGGCGAGGTGGCCACCGGAACGATCGAGGTGGTCGTCGGCTGCGCCGCACCGGACACCCGCAGGACGGTACGGCTCCTCGACGCCGACACCGGCGTGACCAACCACCAGGTCGGCGGCAACTGCACCGTCAACGACCTGATCGACGACGAGCGCGTGTGGACCGACCACGGCCAGTTCGTGAGCCACGTCGCCGGCGTGGTGGGCGACCTGCGTAAGGACGGCGTCCTCGACAGCCGCGAGGCGTCCGCGCTGCAGAAGGCCGCCGCCCAGTCGCCGATCGGCAAGGTCCCCGGCTACCAGCCGATCTTCGACGGCTCGGCGGGCTCGCTCGCCGACTGGCGGCAGGCGCCCGGCGGGTCGTTCACGCTCCAGCCGGACGGCTCGATCCGCAGCTCGGGCGGGCTCGGCATGCTCTGGTACGCGAAGCAGGAGTTTGCGGACTTCTCCCTGCGGCTGCAGTTCCGGGACGTCTCCACCGGCAACACGTACGCCAACAGCGGTGCGTTCGTCCGGTTCCCCGACCCCCGGACGCCCCTGGAGCAGCGACCGGACGGCAGTTGCGGGACGGTCGGGTCGGCCCGTAGTTCCCAGGCCTGGGTGGCCATCTACTGCGGTCACGAGATCCAGATCTACGACGGTCCCACCGGCGAGCCGCAGAAGACCGGGTCGATCTACAACTTCGACCCGATCGGGCTGGACCAGGCCGGGGTGACTCCGAAGGGCCAGTGGAACGACTACGAGATCCGGGTGGTCGGGCAGCACTACACGATCACCCGTAACGGCGTCGTGATCAACGAGTTCGACAACACGCCGGGCAAGGCCTCGTCCCGCCAGGGCGACCCGCCGACGGACCTGCGCCAGTTCCTGAGCGGATTCGTCGGGTTGCAGAACCACGGCAACAGCGACCTGATCGAGATCCGCAACGTCAGGGTGCGGGAGCTGTAAGCAGCCAGGCGCCGGGTGCGGAGATGATCCTCCGTACCCGGCGCACTGCCGGCCGCGCCCCCGCGACGACGATCGTGCCGGCCCGGCCGGGGCAGACGGACTCTTCCACCGGCGCGGGGCCGGCGTCAGGCCCGGTGCTCCGCGTGCGCCACGGCCGCCCGGCGGGTGGCCGCGACGAGTCGGCGCGTGATCCACAGCGGAGAGGTGACGGCGTTTCCCATCACCACCGAGTGGGCTCCGGCCGCGAAGGCCCGGTCGATCTGGGCCGGACTCCGGTAGCGACCCTCGGCGATCACGGGCACCTCCACGAGCGCGGCGAGCCTTGCGACGAGGACCAGGTCGGGGCCGTCGGCGGGTGGGCTGGACGGCGTGTAGCCGGAGAGCGTCGTGGCCACCGCGTCCGCACCGTCGCGGACGGCGGTCACCCCCTCCGCCACCGTGGAGACGTCCGCGAGGACCAGCGCGTCGGTCCGCTCCCGTACCGCGCGGACCGTGTCGGCGAAGGTCCGCCCGTCCGGACGGGGACGGTCGGTGGCGTCCACGGCGACGATGTGTGCCCCGGCCCTGGCGACGTCGACCGCGTGCGACGCCGTCGGGGTGATGAACACCCCGTCGACGCCGTGCTTGTGCAACCCGATGACCGGCACGTCGACGGCGGCGCGGATCGCCGTGATGTCGGCGGTGCCGTTGGCCCGGACCGCCACCGCGCCGCCCCGTACCACCGACGCGGCCACCCGGGCCTGGACGTACGGGTCGCGCATCGGGTCGTCGGGTTCGTCGGGCAGCGGCTGGCAGGAGATCACGAGGCCACCGGCCAGGTCGTCGAACACACTCACGGAATCGTCCTCTCGTCGTCGGCCACGGGCGGCGTCGGGCCGGTGTCGCCGGCCAGTCGGGCGGCGCCCACCACGACCGCGTCGGCGTGCAGCGCCGCGGGGAGCAGGGGCACGTCCGCCCAGGCCGCGGGCAGTTCGGCGGCGAAGGCGGCGCGGGCGCCGGGGAGCAGGGCGCCGGCCGCCCCGCCCGCCACCACCACCGCCTGCGGATCGAGGACGGCGACCAGCCCCGCGAGCGCCCGGCCGAGGGCGGTGCCGGCGAGGTCCACCACCTCCCGGGCGGCCGGGTCGCCCGCCGTGGCACGCTCGGCCACGTCCCGTCCGCTGATCCGCAGGCCGGTCTCCAGGGCGTACGCGGCGGACAGCCCGCTGCCCGAGGCGATGCCCTCCAGGTGTCCGTACCGGCCGCACCCGCAGCGCAGCCGCTCGGCGCCGGGGGCCGGCAGGTGCCCCACCTCGCCGGCGGCGCCCCGGGCGCCGGTCGCCAGGCGGCCACACCGGATCATGGCTCCGCCGAGGCCGGTGCCGACCGCGACCAGCAGCAGGTGCGGGCGGTCCCGTCCCGCTCCCACCCAGCTCTCGCCCAGTGCGGCGGCGTTGACGTCGTTGGTGACCCGGACCGGTCGACCCAGCCGCTCGGCCAGCTCGTCGGCGACCCTGGTGCCCGCCCAGCCGGGCAGGCTGTCGGTGGCGTACCGGATGGTGCCGGTGGTCGGGTCGACCGTGCCGGCGGTGCCCACGCCGACCGGGCCGGCGCCGGCCGCGTCGAGCAGCCCGCGGGCGAGCCCGGCGGCGGTGTCCAGCACGGCCGCCGGGCCCGACGCGGCGGGTGTGGGTGCCAGGCGACGCCCGAGCACCTGCCCGTCGGGTCCGACCAGCGCCGCCGCCGTCTTGGTGCCGCCGATGTCGAGGCCCACCATGGGAGCAGGCCTCGTCACCCCTTGAGTCCGGTGTGCGCCAGGCCCTCGACGAACTGCTTCTGCGCGATGACGAAGACCACCAGGACCGGCAGCGCGGTCATCGACGCCGCGGCGAGCTGGACGTTCCACATCGGGCCGCCGTAGGCGTCGACGAACTGGGTGAGCGCCTGGGGCAGGGTGAACTTCTCGGGCGAGGAGAGGAAAACGATCGGTTCCAGGTAGAGGTTCCAGCTGTGCAGGAACGTGAAGATGGCGACCGCGCCCAGCGCGGGCCGGGACAGCGGCAGCGCGATCTTCCAGAAGGTCGCGAAGCGCCCCAGCCCGTCGACCCGTGCCGCCTCCTCCAGTTCGCCGGGGAGGCTGATGAAGAACTGCCGCATGATGAACGTCGCCAGCACGCTGGGCGCGCCGAGGATCGGCACCAGGATCAGCGGCCAGTGGGTGTCGACCAGGTCCAGCTTGAAGAACATCTGGAACAGCGGCACGATCGTCACCTCGCTCGGGATGAGCAGGCCCGCGAGCACCACCAGGAACAGCACGTTCTGGCCGCGGAACCGGATCCGGGCGAAGGCGTACCCGGACAGCGCGGACACGGCCAGCGTGCCGACGGTCACCACCAGCGCGATGTAGAGGCTGTTCAGGTACTGCCGGCCGAACGGCTGCAACTCGAACACCCGCTGGTACGCGTCCAGCTTCGGGCTCGCCGGCAGCAGCTGCGGCGGGAAGGCGAAGATGTCGGCGACCGGCTTCAGCGAGGAGGTGACCATCCACCAGGTCGGGAAGACGAACGGGATCGCCAGGACCAGCAACACCCCGTAGAGCACCAGCTTGGTCCGGGGCGACAGGTCACGATTCATGGAAGACCCATCTCTTGCGCATCTGCCACTGCAGCACGGTGAGCGCGAGCACGATGGCGAACAGCACGATCGACAGCGTGGCGCCGTAGCCGAAGTGGTGGAACTGGAACGCCTGCTGGTAGAGGTAGTAGACGAGCACGGTGGTCGAGGTGCCGGGCCCACCCTGGGTGAGCACCGCGATCTGCGCGAAGACCTGCAACGAGCCGACCACCGTGATGATCGAGGTGAGCAGGATCGTGGGACTGATCAGCGGCACGGTGATCCGCCAGAACTGGCGCATCCGGCTGGCTCCGTCGACCTCGGCGGCCTCGTACATCTCCGCCGGCACGCCCTGCAGGGCGGCCAGGAAGAGCACCATGTTCAGGCCGACGTTCTTGAACACCTGCACCACGACGACCGAGAGCATCGCGGTGCCCTCGCCGCGCAGCCAGTTCGGCCCGTCCACGCCGACGGTGTCGAGCAGACCGTTCACGCCGCCGTTGTCCTGCAGCAGGAACCCCCACACGATGGTCCAGGCCACCAGCGAGACCACCACCGGCGAGAAGAACAGGGTGCGGAACACGATCGTGCCGCGCAGCTTCTGGTTGAGCAGGACGGCCAGCAGCAGCGCCAGGCCGAGGTTGAACACGACCAGGCCGACGGAGAACAGCCCGGTGGCCCGCAGCACCGCGCCGAGGTTGGGATCGTCGGCGAGCGCCGAGTAGTTCTCGGCGCCGACGAACTCGAACGTGCCGGCCAGCACGTTCCACTCGTGCAGGCTGTACCAGACCACCAGGATCAGCGGCAGGATCACGAAGGCGAGGCTGCCGAACAGTTGCGGCGCGATGAATAAATAACCGGTGAGATGGTCGCGGCGGCGGCTGGTCCAGTACCGCCGCGACCCGGCCCGGGTGGGCAGGGCCTCGACCCCGCCCACCCGCGTGTCCGTCTGGGACATGGTCCGGCTGCCCTACTTCGCCAGCAGCGGCTGGATCTTGGCGCAGAGCGCGCCGAGGACGGCGGTGACGTCCGCGTCCGGCTTCCACAGCGGGTCGAGCCCGGCGCGGACCTGCTGGCTCAGCTCGGCCTGCCCGACGTGACTGGGCTTGATGACGCCGTTGGTGATGCCGTCGATGACGACCTTCTGCAACTGCTCGGGCTTCAGCGTCGGGTTCGTCTTCGCCAGCGTCTCCGCGGTGAGCTGCGACTGGCGCGGCGGCGGGAAGAACTGGGCGAGCTTGGCCGAGTTGGTGGGGTTGGTCAGGAACGCCAGGAAATCGGCGGCGGCCTGGGCGTTCGGGCCCTTCTTCATGACTCCGACGCCGGCCTGGCCGACCACCGAGTAGCTGCCCTTCGGCCCGGCCGGCAGCGGGACCAGGTCCCAACCGAAGCCGTCCGGCTTCAGCAGCGAGGCGCGGGAGATCTGGGTGACCGTCATGGCCGCGTCACCGGCGAAGAAGTCGGCGGTCGTACCCGGGCCGGGCAGCGCCTTACCGGTGAAGATCGCCTTGTGCAGGGTGGTCATCGCCTCGACCATCTCCGGGGCGGCGAAGCCGCAGGACTTGCCGTCCGCGCTCCACGCCTGGGCGCCCCAACCCGTCCAGAAGGTCGACAGGTTGTCCCAGCCCTTGTAGTCGAAGTCGCGGATCACGAGGCCGGCCTTGCCGGTCGCGCCCGCGGTGGCGCCGGCGACGGCGAGCGCGGTGTCCCAGTTCCACTGCCCAGCCGCGATCAGCTCGGCCGGCGTCTTCTGGCCGGCCTTCTTGAGCAGGTCGGTGTTGACGAAGACCCCGAACGGCGAGGTGGAGAACGGGTACGCGAACAGCTTGCCGCCGTTCTGCCAGAGCTTGAGGGTGGCCGGGGAGATGTCGTCGTACTGGTAGCCCTCGGCCTTCTTGAGGGTCTCGTCGAGCGGCAGCAGCGCGCCCGAGGCGACGAAGTCGGGGGCGGAACTCTCGAGCACCCAGGCCAGGTCGGGCGCGTTCCCGCCGGCGATCTGGGTGGTCAGCGTCGTGGTGTAGGTCTCGAACGGCAGCGGGTCGAACGTGATGGCCGCGACCTCCGGATGGGTCTTGCGGTACTCGTCGGCGATCTCGTTGAACAGCTTGAGGTGCGCCTCGTTGGCCGACCAGATGGTCATCCGCAGACTGGCCGGACCCTTGTCCCCGGCGTCGTCACCGCCACCGCAGGCGGAGAGCGCGAGCACGCCGGCCAGTGCCGCGGCGACACCGCGCACACCCTTTCCCAATCTCATGATCTTCTCCTCATCGGGGGTGTTCAGTAGCCCGCGATCTGAGGCCAGCGCATCTCCACGCCGGCCGCCGAGAGGCGGTCCTGGAAGTCGGCCAGCAGGCGGGGGGTGCCGCGGACCGCGCGCGGGGACTCGCCCCGCGCCAGGCAGAAGTCGGCGAGCAGGCCGGCGACCTCGCCGATGTTCCACTCGACCGGGTGCAGCCGGTAGCTGCCGTTGGTGACGTGCGTCGTGCCGATGTTCTTGCCGGCCGGGAGCAGGTTCTCGACGCGCTGCGGGATCAGCGCGCCCAGCGGGATCTCGAAGGGGCAGGAGCCGACGTCGATGTAGTTGTCGCCGCCGGTCGACGGGTGCAGGTCGATGCGGTACATCCCCACGCCGACCGAGTCCGGGTAGCTGACGGCGCCGTGGTCGCCGCGGACGGCCAGCGACAGGTCCTGCTCGACCACCGTGTACTCGGCCCGGATGCGGCGCGACTCCCGGATGTAGGGCGCCTGCGCCAGGCCGTCCCGGCTGCCGGTCACGTCGCCGCGTAGGCGCAGGCCGGGGAAGCCGGTCCCGCCGTCCGTCCGGGGCGCCTCGGTCTGCAGCCAGTACAGGACCGAGTACGACAGCTCGCGGGCCTTGCTCAGGTGCCAGGACGCGTTCGGCACGTCGATGACCGGGCCCTCGAAGTAGTCGATCATCGGCCAGTTCACCAGCGTGATGTCGCTGCCGTACGCGCCGTCGGTGAAGTTGCGCCGGGCGGCGATGCGCCGGAACGTCCAGAGGTTGCCGTCGCCGGGGTTGACCCGCTGGTCGGCGTTGACGGTCAGCGGGTCGTCGTCCGGGTTGGGGGTGAAGCTGCGTTCGACGATCTCCAGGGTGCGGGGGTGCGGCGACCGCCAGGACAGCAGCCGGTCACCCCAGAAGTCGGGCTTGTAGTCGCGCCAGAAGTCGTATCCGGCGGGACGGTCGATGGTGTGGTCGCCGTCGACGTGGTCGAGGGCGAAGCAGACGGAGACGGCCTGCATGTTCATCGGCTGCGCCTCGGCCGGCGCGCTGGGCTCGCCGGTGTCCGCCTGCGACTCGAAGCCCGTGACGTACTCGGTGCCGGACAGCGGCAGCAGCTCGCCGGTCTCGGTGGCGTCGAGGACGTACGGGGCGGTGATGTCGATCCGGTCGTCGCGGTCGCGGTGCGCCACGGTCACCGCGACCACCCGGTCCCCGTCGGTCTCGGCGGCGACCGGCCGGTACGGCTGGAGCACGGTCAGCCGGCCGGCGCCACGGTACGGCGCCAGCATCTGCTCGATGACGGCGACGGCCACCCGGGGCTCGTGGCAGAGCCGGCTGACCCAGCCGGCCCCGGGGTTGAGGTCCGTCCAGCCCCGGGACCGTTCGGTGAGCGGGTAGTGCCGGCGGTAGTAGTCGCGGATCCCGGTGCGCAGGGCCCGGTAACTCGCGGTGGCCCCGAACTGTTCGATCCAGGAGTGCTCGTCCGGCGGGACGGCCTGGCTGGTGAGCTGCCCGCCGAGCCAGTCGAACTCCTCGGTCAGGATGACCGACCGGCCGGCCCGGGCCGCGGCGAGCGCCGCCGCCACCCCACCCAGCCCGCCCCCGACGACGAGGACGTCCGCACGCATCTGTACCACTTGCTTCCTTCCGGTTTCACGGTCACCGCGAAGCCGCGGCGACCGCCGATCAGGGGGCGCCGAGGGTGTCGCCCTCGACGAGTTCGCAGGGGAGCAGTCGCTGCTGCACGCCGTCGGCGCTTCCGTCGATGACGCCGGTCAGCACCTCGACGGACTGCCGGCCCATCTCCTCGCGCGGGATCCGGAACCCGGTGAACGCGACATCGGTGGGCACCGGGACCGTCGGGTCGCCGAGGGTCAGGATCGACAGGTCACCGGGCACGGCCAGGCCGCGTCGCCGGGTGGCCAGTTCCAGCGCCACGGCGGTGGCGAAGTCCTCCACGAAGGCGACGGTGATCCGGTCGGCGAGCAGGTTGTCGAGGATCGCCTCGGCGTCCTGGGCGGCGGCCGTCAGGTGGCGGGCGCTCTCCGCGGCCGTCGCAGACGCGACGAACCCGCGCCGCCGGTCCTCGGAGGACTCCGCGGTGGTGCCCATGCTCAGGTAGGCCAGGCGCCGGTGTCCGCGGGCGAGGGCCAGGCCCACCAGCTCGCCCACCGCCCTGGCGTAGTCGGCGCCGACGTACGGCACCGGGCCGCCGGCGTCGTCGCGGCGGCCGACAGCGACGTACGGAAAACCGTCGCGGTTGAGTCGGCTCAGCTCCGCGCCGTCGATCTCCCGCCCGAGCAGGATGCAGCCGTCGGCCAGCCGCAGCCGGTTGTCCTGGTGGAAGATGCGCCGGCGGCCGTCGACGACCGGGGCGCTGGTGAACAGCAGCAGGTCGCAGCCGGCGCGCTCCGCGTAGTCCTCGATGCCGAGCAGGAAGGGGTGGAAGAAGTCGCGACTGCCGCTGGGGAAGGCGGGCTCGTAGGTGAAGACGCCGATGATCCGGTTGAACCGCGCGGCGAGTCGGCGGGCCACGGGATCGGCGGCGTACCCGGTCTCGGCGATGACCCGCAGCACGCGGTCGCGGGTCTCGGGCGCGATGCGGACATCGGCGTCGGCCCGGTTGTTGAGCACCAGCGACACGGTCGCCTGGCTGACGCCGGCCAGCCGGGCGATGTCACGCTGTGTGACGCGTCGGGGGGTAGCGGGCACAACGGTGTCCTTCCGGTGCGGCTAATGCGTATTAGCGCTCGGCGTTGGGAGGAGCCTGGCGGCTGACCGGGTGTGTGTCAAGGGGTGGACGTGGATATTTCAGGGAGATGAACGTCCAGGGCTAATGCGCATTAGCCCGCGAGGGGGCCACCGGCGGCCGCAGCGGGGCGTGCGACGCCCGCCGCACGACGGGCGTGTACCGGGGGAGCGTGGCGGCCCCCTTGACAAGGCTGGCCCGGGTCGAGCAGCATTCGGGAAGCGTCAATGCTAATACGTATTAGTCGCCGGTCGGGCTACCCGCCCCGCGGCTGCGGTCAGCTGACCGCCTCACCCAGCGTGACCTCGCGTCGCCCCGTGGCGCGATGCGCCACGTCCACGGTCACCACCCGTACGGGGCCGTCCCCCTGATCTCCGCGTCGACGGCCCCCGCACCGGCTCCCCGCCCGGGCCGGCCGGGGAGCGCCCCCACCACCCCCGAAAAAGAGCAGGAGCAGCCATGACGAAAGCACCCGTCCGAGTGCCCAGCCGCGCCGCCGTGGCGGCAGCCGGCGTGGGCCTCCTGGTCGCCGCCGTGGCCGGTGCCGCTCCGGCCGCCGCCGACCCGGCACCGGACTTCCCCCGCTTCACCTACGCGGGCACCGCGTTCGACAAGAGCGCCCTCACCTACAACCCGACGAACGAGTTCATCTTCCCGAGCGTCATCCGGGCCGCCGACTACTTCTCCGAGCCGCTGGGCACCTACTACCTGTACTACGCGCCCCACGAGCGGCCCGGCGGGATCGCCCTGGCGTATTCCGACTCGATCGACGGCCCGTGGACCGAGTACCAGGCCAACCCGTTGATCAGCAACACCTGGCTGCCCCACTACGCCACGGTCAGCCACATCTCCTCGCCGCACGCGATCTGGGTCGAGGGCGAGCGGAAGTTGTTCCTCTACTTCCACGGCGAGAACTCGATCACCCGGTACGCCACCTCGGACGACGGCATCCACTTCAGCTACGGCGGGACGGCGGTCAGCCGGGACCACAGCACCGGTGGGGAGACCTCGTACGCCCGCGTGTTCGAGCAGGCGGTGCCGCGGCTGGGCAGCCGGTACCTGACGCTCTTCATGGACAATCCCACGGCCGCGCTGCCGGGCCCGACCGGGCCGGTGTCCCGACGCATCCGCTGGGCCGTCTCCCCGGACGCGCGGACGTGGACCATCCAGCCCGACCCGATCGTGACCCCGCAGGGCATCGAGGGCCCGAACGCCTCGGGGCCGTTCTTCCTGCGCTGGAACGGCCGCAACCTGGTGATCTTCCACGCCGCCGACGGCAACATGCACGCCGTGGACGTCGGCGAGAACTTCGACCGGGAGGTCCACCTCGGCGTCGTGCACGACTCGATGAACACCGCGCCGGACCTGGGGCGGTCGGCCGCGCCGACGTTCTACTTCGACGGCCGCACGGCGCACATGTACTACGAGGCCGGCGGGCGGCTCACCGCGACGATCGGCCACGCCGTCGCCACCCTGGACCAGCCGGTGCCCGCCCGGGAGGTGGACTGCGTGGTGGACCGGCCGGTGCTGTGGCCGCCGAACCACGAACTGGTCGACGTCACCGTGACGGCGGACCTGCGTGACGGCGTCCTCGGCCCGAACGCGCTCACCCTGACGGCGGTGACCGGCGGCGACGTCGCGGACGTCAGCGGCTTCACCCTCGGCAGCCCGGACACCAGCGGCCGGCTGCGGGCGGAACGCGACGGCGCCGGCGGGGACCGCGTCTACACCCTGACGTACGCGGGCCACGACGAGATCGGCCGCCCGGTCGGCTGCGCGGTGACCGTCACCGTGCCCCACGACCGGCGCGGCAGTTGACCGGCGGGCGCCGGCCGTACCGCTCTGGGTACGGCCGGCGCCCGCCCGGTGGCGGGGTGGCCGGGCGTTACGCCCCCGCCGCGGCCGGCTCGACCGGCTGCGTCCGCACCGGCGGTGACCCTCGCCGCGACAGCACGCCCGGCCACCAGGTGCGGCGGCCGATCTCCAGCGCCAGGGCCGGCACGAGCAGGCTGCGCACGAGGAACGTGTCCAGCAGCACGCCGACGCCGACGATGACGGCCGACTGCACCGACGGCACCAGCGGCAGCACGCTGAGCGCGCCGAAGGTGGCCGCCAGCACCACGCCCGCGCTGGTGATGACGCCGCCGGTGACCGTCAGCGCGTGCAGCACGCCCCGGCGGTGCCCGAGCCGTGCCGTCTCCTCCCTGGCCCGGGTGGCCAGGAAGATCGTGTAGTCCACGCCGAGGGCGACCAGGAACAGGAACGTCTGCAGCGGGATCCCCACGAACAGCTTGGGATAGCCCATGGCGTCGAGGATCAGCCCGGCCGCGCCCATCGCGGCGACGTAGGACAGCACCACGCTCGCCAGCAGTAGCAGCGGCGCGACCAGGGCCCGCAGCAGCAGCACCAGGACGGCGAACACCACCGCCAGGATCAGCGGGCCGACGACCCGGTTGTCGCGGTCGACGGTGCGTTCCTCGTCGAGCAGGTACGCGGTGTCTCCGCCGACCAGCGCCTGCGCGTCCGGCACCGTGTGCACGGCGGTGCGGAGCCGGTCGACGGTGTCCAGCGCGGCGTCGCTGTCCGGCGTGTCCGCGAGGACGGCCGCGACGCGTACCCACCGGCCGTCGGGGGAGAGCTGCGGCTCGCCGACCTCGGCCACCCCGGGCACCGCACGGGCGGTGGCCACCACCTGGTCGGCCGTGCCGGCGGTGGCCAGGATCTCGGCGGGGGCCACGGTGCCGCTCGGGTAGTGCGCGGCGATCATCCGCTGGCCCGTGATCGAGCCGACCTCGGTGGTGAACGACTGGTCAGCCGGCATGCCGATGCTGAGGTTGCCGATGCCGAAGCTGAGGGCGACCAGCGCCGCCGCCGTGCCCAGCCACACCACGCGCGGGCGGCGGCCGACGGCGCCGGCGACGCGGCGCCACAGCCCGTGCCCGGACGCCTCGTCGTCGACGACCGCGTCGGGGGTGTGGCGGGGCACGAACGGCCAGAACAGCCAGCGCCCGAAGATGACCAGCACGGCCGGCAGGAGCGTGGTCATGGCCAGGAACGCCGCGGCGATGCCGACCGCGCCGACCGGTCCCAGGCCCCGGGTGGCCGGGAGCTGCGCGGCGAGCAGGCACAGCAGGCCGACCGCGACGGTCGCCGCCGAGGCGCAGATGGCGCCGAACGACCTCCGCAGCGCCACGGCCATCGCCGCGTGCCGGTCGGCGTGCCGGCGCAGCTCCTCCCGGTACCGGGCGATGAGCAGCAGGGCGTAGTCCACGCCGACACCGAAGACCAGCACGGTGAGGATGCTCTGGCTCTGGAAGTCGACCG
The DNA here is from genome assembly GCF_055586845.1 of Micromonospora sp. NPDC049139. Lineage (NCBI taxonomy): Bacteria > Bacillati > Actinomycetota > Actinomycetes > Micromonosporales > Micromonosporaceae > Micromonospora > Micromonospora sp. NPDC049139. The sequence goes on from NZ_JBVJHK010000013.1 coordinate 26,363, forward strand.
CCAGGCCGCCGTACTCGGCCAGCAGGTAGACGACCGCGCTGGCGAGCTGGTTGGCCAGCGCGACCGTGAGGAGGGGGATCAGCCACAGGACCGGGCTGCGGTACGTCAGGAGCAGCAGCAGCGCGACGGTGCCCGCGGTCGCCAGCAGCAGGGCGGTGTCCATCCCGGCGAACGCGTCGAAGACGTCCTCGGTGGCGCCGGCCTCGCCGGTGAGCGCGGTGCGCAGCCCGTCGGGGGCGTCGGCGGCCAGCCGGTCTCTGATGTCGGCCACCGCGTCGGCCCGCTGCTCGTCGTCGCCGGCGACCGGGAAGGACACCAGCACCGCCTTGCCGTCCTCGCTCGGGACCGAAGGCGACACCTGGCCGCCGTCGGCGTACGCGGCGTACGCGGCCCGGTCGCCGTCGACCTTCGCGCGGTCGGCGTCGGTGAGCCCGCTCTCCCGCACGTAGACGGCGACCGCGAGGGGCGCCTGGGAGTCGGGGAACGCCGCCTCCGCCCGCTGCACCGCGCGGCTGGCCTCCACCGAGGCGGGCAGCGCCCCGAGGGTGTCGTTGTTCTGCACCTCGGTCAGCTTGATCGCCAGCGGCCCGGCCACCGCGACGAGGACGAGCCAGAAGACGAGCATCGCGTACTTGGTGCGTCGGCCGGACGGTAGGCCGGCCAGTCGTTGCCGCCGGGACATGTCGGGTCTCTCCTGCCTGGTTGTGGTCACACCTCGATCCTTCGACCGGAGGGGGGCGGGGGCAGGGGTGACAGGTCCCGAACGTGGGTGGTGCTAGCACCACCGATTCCGGTGGGACCGGTGCCGGAGAATGGGCGCCGTGGACAGCTCCGTACGCGCGTTCGTCAGGCAGTCGGTCCGGCCCGGCGCGCTCGCCGCCGTGCAGGGCCTGGCCGTGGCCCTGCTCAGCCTGACCACCAACGTGGCGCTGTTCGTGCTGTCGGTGGTCTCGCTCGCGCTCATCCCGGCCCTCGGCATCGGGTTCGCGCTGTTCCCCGCGGTCACCGTGCTGGTGCGGTGGTCGACCGGGCTGCAACGCCGGGTGGCCGGGTGGCACGGCATGCCGATCGCCTCGCCGTACCCGCCGGCGCCCGAGGGCGCCCGGCTCGGCACCTGGCGGCGGTTCCGCTGGGTGGTCGGTGACCCGGCGACCTGGCGGGACCTGGCCTGGCTGATGCCGGGCATGGTGACCGGCGGGGCGTGCCTGCTGGCGTTCGTCCTGCCGGTGTACGGGCTGGAGGGCGTCCTGCTGCTGCCCTTGGTCCTGTTCCTCACCGTCGGCTGGTACGGCTACGGCGTGTTCTGGCCGATGGACAACCTCGTGCAGGCGGTGCTGTCCGTACCCCAGGGATGGTTGTTCCTGTTCGCCGGCCTGGTGGTCGCGCCGTGGCTGGTGTGGCTGCACTTCCGCTTCGCCGGGTTCTTCCTGGCCCCGACCCGGGCGCAGGAGTTGGCGTTGCGGGTCCGGCAGCTCTCCGCCACCCGGGCCGACACGGTCGACACCCAGGCCGCGGAGCTGCGCCGGATCGAGCGCGACCTGCACGACGGGGCGCAGGCCCGGCTCGTCGCGCTGCGCATGAGCATCGGCCTGGCCGAGAAGCTGATGGCCGACGACCCGGCCGCGGCGCAGCGGCTGCTCACCGAGGCGCAGGAGACCAGCGGCCGTGCCCTGGTCGAGCTGCGCGACCTGGTCCGCGGCATCTACCCGCCGGTGCTGGCCGAACGCGGACTCGACGGCGCCGTGCGGGCGCTCGCGCTGGCCGTGCCGCTGCCCGTGGAGCTCGACGTCGCGCTGCCCGGCAGCCCGCCGGCCGCGGTCGAGTCGGCGGCCTACTTCGCGGTGGCCGAGGCGCTGGCCAACGTCACCAAGCACAGCGGCGCGGCGCGGGCGTGGATCCGGCTGGCGTACCGTGACGGTCGGTTGACCATGGTGGTCGGCGACGACGGCCGGGGCGGCGCGACGCCGGACTCCGGGACCGGCCTGTCGGGCGTGCAACGCCGTCTGGCAGCCTTCGATGGCACGATGACCGTGACGAGTCCGCCCGGCGGACCGACTGTCGTGACCATGGAGCTGCCGTGCGAGTTGTCATCGCGGAGGATCTCGCCCTCCTCCGGGACGGGCTGACGCGCATCCTCGACGCGTTCGGCTGCCAGGTGGTCGAGGCCGTCGCCGACGGGCCGTCCGTGCTGCCGGCGCTGGTCCGGCACCACCCGGACGTCGCGGTCGTCGACGTGCGACTGCCGCCGACCTTCACCGACGAGGGGCTCCAGGCGGCGTTGCAGGCCCGGACCCGGCTGCCGGGCCTGCCGATCCTCGTGCTCTCCCAGCACGTCGAGCAGTTGTACGCCCGCGAGCTGCTCTCCGACCGTGGCGGGGGAGTGGGCTACCTGCTCAAGGACCGTGTGTCCAATGTCGACCAGTTCGTCGACGCGGTGCGCCGGGTGGCCGGCGGTGGCATGGTGATGGACCCGGAGGTCGTCTCCCAGCTCCTCGCCCGCAACGCGACGGCACAGCCGCTGCGGGAACTCACCGCGCGGGAGCGGGAGGTGCTGGGCCTGATGGCCGAGGGTCGGTCGAACGCGGCGATCGCCGGGCGGCTGTTCGTCACCGAGAAGGCGGTCAGCAAGCACATCAACAACATCTTCAGCAAGCTGGGGCTGCCGCCGTCGGACGACGACAACCGCCGGGTGCTGGCGGTCCTCGCGTACCTGCACGGGTGAGGGTTGGGTTAGGTTCGGCTCGTGATCGACAATGGCGCGGCGGTCGAGTGGGTGATCGCGCACGGTGACGAGTCCGACGGGCATCGGCTGGCGACGGTGCTGACCGGGGTGTGGCCGGCGCCGCTGGACGTGGCGGACGCGCTGTTCGCCGACCAGTCTCCCGAGGGCGGTTTCCCGGCGCCCTGGTCGGCCGGCCTCCCCTCCGTGGCGGCGACGTGCGAACGGCTCGCCCGGATCATCGAGTTGGACCTGCGGTACAGCTCACGGGTGGACCGTTGCGCCGACTGGCTCGCCGCGCTGGTCGCGCCGGACGGCACGGTGCGCTCCGCCGTGGACGCCGGGCACCTGCCGTCGCAGGACCCGCTCTACCTGCCCGCCTACGTCGGCTGGTGCCTGGCGGTCCTGGACCGGCCCGAGGCGGCCGGGCGGGCCGCCCGGGCGGTGCGCGAGGCCGTGGAAGCCTCAGGCAATTGGCCGTCGTGCCTCACCACCACCTGGCTCGCCGCCGCCCTGCTGTGGGCGGTGGGGCTGCGCGAGGAGGCGGACCAGGGACTGGACATCCTGGCGCGGCGGCTGCTCGACGCGCCGCCGGCCGACGTCGCCCGCGCCGGATGCGCACTGCGGACGGCGTTGCTGCCCCCGGACCATCCCGTGTTCCGCGCCGTGGTCCGGCGGCTCACCGCCACCCAGCGCCCGGACGGCTCGTGGCCGGTCGACGGTCCTCTCGCCGAGCAGGTGTCGGTCGCCATCACCGCGATAGGCGCCGTCGCCGGCCTGGTCTGACATCCTCCCCCGTTGGAAGGGGGCTTCCGTCGGCGCCAACTTGTTCTATAGTCCTACTGTCGTAAGACAATAGGGGAGGCGCGGCGGGTGATCGAGTTCGTGTTGGACGGCCGGTCGAAGGTGAACACCTACATGCAGCTCGTGCAGCAGGTGAAACAGGCCCTGCGGGTGGGGTTGCTGGTCCCCGGGGACCAGTTGCCCAAGGTCCGCGACGTCGCGCAGTCGCTGGCCATCAACCCCAACACGGTGCTGAAGGCGTACCGCGAGCTGGAGATCGAGGGCCTCGCGGAGGGGCGGCCGGGCGTCGGCACCTTCGTCAGGCGCACCCTCGCCGGAGCGTCCCTGCCCAACCAGGCCGAACTGCGGGCGGAGCTGGTGGCCTGGCTGCACCGCGCGCAGGCGGCCGAACTGACGCCCGAGGACATCACCGCCCTGGTGGAGACGACCATGCGGGCCACGCTCCCGGTCGAAGCCCCGCCGCAGAACGCCACGTCGGCAGGATGAGAGGACACGCCATGGAGGCCGTGCTGGAGACCGACCAGCTGGGCAAACGGTACGGGAGACACTGGGCGCTGCGGGACTGCTCGTTCCGTTTGCCGGCCGGGCGGATCGCCGCCCTGGTCGGGCCCAACGGGGCGGGCAAGAGCACGCTGCTGCACCTGGCGGTGGGCCTGCTGCGGCCCGACGCCGGGGCGGTGCGGCTGTTCGGCGAGCCCCCCTACGACAACCCGGCGGCGTTGGCCGACATCGGCTTCGTCGCCCAGGACACGCCGCTGTACCGGGACTTCACCGCGGCCGAGCTGATCACGGCGGGCGGCAGGCTGAACCGCCGCTGGGACGCGGCGATGGCGCGTTCCCGCCTGGCGGATCTCGGCATCCCGCCGAACAAGCCGGTCGGCAAGCTCTCCGGTGGGCAGCGGGCCCAGGTGGCGCTCGCCCTCGCCCTGGCGAAGCGGCCCCGGCTGCTGCTGCTCGACGAGCCGGTGGCCAGCCTCGACCCGCTCGCCCGGCGGGAGTTCCTGCAGACCCTGATGGGCAGCGTGGCCGACTCCGGCACCACCGTGCTGCTCTCCTCGCACCTGCTGGCGGACGTGGAACGGGTCTGCGACCACCTGATCGTGCTGAACGCCGCCCAGGTGCGGCTCGCTGGCGCGGTCGAGGACCTGGTCGCCGCGCACCGGCGCCTGATCGGCCCCCGGCACGGCGGCGAGCCGATCCCGGGCGTCGCCGACGTCGTGCGGGCGAGCCACACCGACCGGCAGTCGACCCTGCTGGTGCGCGCCGACGGGCCCGTCGCCGACCCGCGGTGGAGCGTGCGGGGCGTGTCCCTGGAGGACGTCATCCTGGCCTACCTCGCCGACGGCGACGCGCAGGCCAGCCACGAGGAATGGGGGGTGCCGGCATGATCTGGCTGACCTGGCGGCAACACCGCAGGGACGCGCTGTTCGCCCTGGGCGGGCTCGCGGTCCTCGGCGCGTTCATAATCATCAGTGGCCTGGCGATGCGCGACGCCTTCGACGACTACGGCCTGCCGAAGTGCGTCGCCGCGGGCGACCCGGGCCCGACGCCGGGGCTCGGCGAGACCTGCGACCGGGCCTTCAACCAGTTCCACGACCAGTTCGGCACGCTGAGCCTGGCGGGCATCCTCTTCCTCGTGCTGCCGCTGCTGGTCGGCCTGTTCTGGGGCGCCCCGCTGATCGCCCGCGAGGTCGAGCAGGGCACCCACCGGTTCGTCTGGACCCAGGGCGTCAGCCGGCAACGCTGGGCGCTGGTCAAGTTCGGGTTCGTGGGAGCCGCCGCGCTGCTCGTCTCCGTCGCCTACGGGCTGGGCATGTCCTGGTGGCTGACCCCGCTCAACCAGGGCTGGCGGCAGAGCCGGTTCGATGCGTTCTTCTTCGACATGCAGGGCGTGGTGCCGATCGGGTACACCCTCTTCGCGGTCGCGCTGGGCGTCTTCGCCGGCACCGTCTGGCCCCGGGCGCTGCCCGCCATGGCCGGCACGCTGGTCGGTTTCCTCGGCCTGCGCGTCGCCGTGGCCGCGCTGGCCAGGCCCCGCTACCTGCCCGCCCGCGAGCTGACCTACCCGGTGCAGGGCTCCACCGACAGGCTCGCCATCGGGGGACGCGACTGGATCCTCGCCAACGGCGTCCACGACGCCAACGGCAAACTCGTCGCACCCAACGCCCAGGTGATCTGCCCGCCCGGTGCCACAGGCCCCGACGGGCGGGACTGCGGCGCCGACCTGGGCCTCGGGCCGGGCGCCTACAACTGGTGGCTCTACCAGCCCGAGAGCCGGTTCTGGCTGTTCCAGGGCATCGAGACCGGCATCTTCGTCGCGCTCGCGGCGCTACTGCTCCTTCTGGCCGTCCGCCGTATCCGCCGCATCGCCTGACCACCCGCCGGCTGCCCTGCCCGGGCACTCGGGCGTCCGCCGGCCGCGCCTCGCCGACGCGGCCGGCGGGCCGAAACATACCTTCATTGCCAGCGTGTCAACATGTAGACAATGTTCTTGGTTCTGTCTATCGTCAGCACCACTTAGCGATGTCCTTCGATTTGAAAGAGGTCGTCAATGGTGCACATCAGACGATGGGCCGGCATTGCCACGGCCCTCCTGGCGACGGAACTCCTGGTCGCGGGCACCGCTGCGCACGCCGCCGCGCCCACGCCGGACCCGGCCCGGGCGAGCGTCGAGCAGGCCGTGACCGCCAAGCTGCTCGGGCAGGCCCGGGCCGCCGGCGAGGCACACGCCGAGGCAGCCGACACGCGGATCACCGTCACCCGCAAGAGCGGCAGCTGGGCCTTCGGCACTGCCGTCGCCGTCACCTCCCACGAGGAGGACATCCACCCGACCGGCGCGATCTTCATCGCTCACGCCGAGGCCGGCGGGTGGCAGGTGAGCTTCGACGGCGAGGCGGAGTTCGGCGAGTTGGCCGCCGAGTCGCCCCTGGTCGGCAAGCAGGAGAAGGAGGTCTTCACCCGCACCCCGGGCACGATGTACGCGGGCGGCGACTACCGGACCGGCATGGCCCTACCGTTCGCGGTCGGCCAGACCTGGACACTGACCAGCGGCCCGCACGGCTGGGGCGGCTACGAGACGCCGTACAGCTCGATCGACCTCGCGGGCGGCGACGAGGTGGTCCGCGCGGCCCGGGCCGGCACGGCGTACACGATGTGCCGGGGGTGGATCCGGGTGATCCACGACCGCGGCTACTCCACCGACTACTACCACCTGTGGAGCAGCATCTCGGTCAACGGCGCCGCCGTCGGCCAGGGCGCCTACCTGGGCTACACGGGCACCGACGTCACCTGCGGCGGGGCCGCCTACGGCCGGCACGTCCACTTCGGGCTGCGGCAGAACAGCGCCTACGTGCCCATCGCCGGCCACGGCCTCGGCAAGTGGGTGTTCGAAAACGGTGCCTCGGCCTACCAGGGCGGCGCGCGGCACGGCTCGACCTGGCGGGGCGCCGGTAGCGCGATCTACAACTACGGCGCGCTGGGCTTCAACCAGGCGGTCGTCGACGCCAACGGCGGAGGCTCGCTGACCAAGCGGTCCGGCCCCGGCACCGGCTACGCCGTGCTCGGCTCGGTGGGTGACGGCGCGACGGTCACCGTCTCCTGCTCCGCCAACGGCACCTCCCACACCGGGCGGTACGGCACCACGTCGCTGTGGAACCGGCTCAGCGACGGCACCTGGGTCTCCGACGCCTACCTGTGGACCGGCGTGAACGGCCCGATCAGCGGCTGGTGCTGACCGGCCCGGTCTGACGGCAGTAAACGGGGCCTCCGCCATGTCGGGCGGAGGCCCCGCGCGTGTGCGGGGGCGGGAGTGCGACGCACACCCGCCCCCGCGTTCAGCGGGTCACGCCGCGCGGCACGAGGCGAGCACGCCGACCACGCCGACGCCCGGTTCGCGCAGCGGCAGCCGGGTCGACGCCGCCGGGCACCGCGGCACGGTGAGGTCGTGGACACCCCGTCCGAACGTCGCGGCGGTGAGCTGCCGGGTCGGCTCGTGGTAGCGCAGGTACATCACGGCCGCCGCCGGCAGTTCCCCGCCGAGGGAGGCCCACTCGCCGCCGTTCCACGCCGACACGAACACCCCGACGTCGGTGCCGACCAGCAACAGGCCGTCGGCGGTCGGCACCACGGAGTTGACCGGCGCGTCGGGCAGCCCCCCGCCGATGTCCGTCCAGGTGCGGCCGCCGTCGCGGGTCATCATGACGTGCGCGCGGTCGCTGCCGGAGCGGAACGCGGAGAACGTGGCGTAGGCGATGTTGGCGTCCGTGGGGTGCGCCGCCACCCGGGTCACCCAGGTGCCGGGCAGTTGCGCGGGGTCGACCTGGGTCCAGGTGCCCCCGAGGTCGTCGGTCCACCACAGCCTGCCGTCGTCCGTGCCGACGTAGAGCTTGTCGCCGTCGGTGGGGGCCGCCGCGATCGTGGTGATCGTGCCCCACGGGTAGCCCGACGGGTCGTTCGGCCCGCCGCCGGTGAGGTCCGGGCTGATCGCCGTCCAGGTGCGGCCGTTGTCCGTCGACCGGTTGACGACGTTGCCCGCGTAGTACATGACGTCCGGGTCGCTCGGGTCGAACTGCAGCGGGGTGAGCCAGTTGCGCCGGTCCGAGGTCGTCTGGCCGGGGCCGATGGACTGGCGCGGCGCGGCGCCGGCGTTCTCCGAGCGGTAGCAGGAGCCGTACTGGCTGCAGCCGAAGACGATGTTCGGGTTCTCCGGATGGATGATCACCTGGAGGCCGTCGCCGCAGCCGATGGCGTTCCACGGGCCGCCCACGCCGTTGTAGCCACGGTTGCAGCCGTTGTCCTGGGCGCCGCCGACCTTCAGCGCCGGGTCGGTCTGCGCGACGTCCACCGTGTAGAACTGGGTGTACGGCTCGTACGTGGACTTGACCCAGCCGCTCACCCCGTTGGCGTCGGAGCGGTAGAAGCCGCCGTCGTTGCCGAGGTAGGCCCGGCCCGGCACCTTGGGATCCCAGCGCAGCACGTGCTGGTCGGCGTGCACGCCGCCGACGTTGCCGAAGCTCTGCCCGCCGTCGGTGGAGCGGCGCAGGTTGACCCCGGTGAGGAACACGTGGTCGGCGTCGGCCGGGTCGACGAACAGCTTGCCGAACCACCAGCTGAAGGTGGACTGGGACGCCTGGTTGGCGTTGACCGGGGTCTGCGTCCAGGTGTCGCCGCCGTCGTCGGAGCGGTAGAAGGCGCGGAACGGGCCGAGGGCGGTGCCGACGTACGCGTACAGCCGGTCCGGGTCGCTCGGGGCGAGGGCGAGACCCCAGCGGCCCTGGTCGGCGTCGGTCGGCAGCCCGGTGGTCATCCGCTCCCACGTCCGTCCGCCGTCGTCGGAGCGCCACAGGCTGGAGCCGGGCCCGCCGTAGGTGCGCTGGTGCGGCTCGCGCAGGTGGTCCCACATCGCCGCGTACACCCGGTTCGGGTTCCGCGGATCGATGAGGACCTCCGTCGCGCCGGTGGTGGCGTTCGGCGGGGCGAGGGCCTGCCGCCAGGTGTCGCCGCCGTCCTCGGAGAGGTAGACGCCCCGCTCGCCGCCCGGCACGAACAGGTTGCCGGCGGCCGCGGCGAAGATCCGGTCCTGGTTGCCCGGGTCGATGGCGAACCGGGCGATGGCGTGGCTGTTCGCCAGGCCGACGCGCTGCCACGTCCGGCCCCGGTCCCGCGACCGGTAGACGCCGTCGCCGCCGAAGGTGATCGAACCGCCGCCCGGCTGCGCCTCGCCCGTGCCGGCGAAGAGCACACCGTCGGTGGTCATCGCGACCGCGCCCATGCTCTGCGTCCCACCGTCGGGCCAGGCCGGCTCGAAGGTGGCACCCGCGTCGGCGGAGCGCCAGATGCCGCCGGAGGCGGCGGCGATGAAGATCTGGTCGGCGACCTGCGGATCGACGGCGATGTCGACCACCCGGCCGCCGATGTTGCTCGGGCCGAAGAAGCGCCACTGCTCCCCGGCGAGGTCGCGGTAGGCGCTGCGGGTGCGGGCGGCGAGCTGGTTCGCCTCGCCGCGGGCCTTCGCGTACTTGGCGGCGGACAGGTCTGTGCTGCCGTCGCTGAGCCGCTGGGCGGTCATCCACTCGGCGGGCAGCTCCATCGGCCCGGTGGGGCTGCTGGTGGCCAGCGACTCCTCGCCGCGGGCCGACGGTATCGAGGTCGTCAACGCGGCCGCCGTCAGCAGCGCCAGGGCTGCTGCCACCGGCAGGACGCGTCTACCTCGGACGAGGGTGGGACTCATGCGGATCTCCCGTCCGTGTGCGGGTGCGACCGAGATCCGGTCGTGCGTCGCACGGTAGACAGCACGGTGACCGGCGTCACCCGGCAACTGTTGGGATTCCGGTCGTCGGGTTAGGACACCTGTCGAGCGCCGTCGCTATCCGCGCTGGAACTCCGGCAGTCCCGCGTCCTCCGAGTCCGGCCCCACCACCGCGGTCAGCGTGGTGCCGTCGGCGCAGAGCGCGCCGGCCCGCAGGTACATCCGCCGCTGCTGCGCCCGGGTCAGCACCTCGGCCTCGAAGACCTCGTCCTCGACGCGCAGCAGCTCGACGTCGGTGCGGCCCTCGTAGTGGGCGCGTACGTCCAGCGGGGTCATCCGGACGGTGGCCTCGACCGTCGTCAGGGCGCCCTGCGCCACCACCGAGGTGACGCGCGCGCCGTCGGGCAGCACCAGGCCGGTGACCCGGGCGTCGACCTCCGGCTCGGTGTCCAGCGGCACCCGGTCGCAACTGGGCAGGTTCGCCAGCATCCCGGGGCCCCGCCCCGTCGCCTGCGGGGCGTCCGTCCCGCCGCAGGCGACGAGCAGCGGGATCGTGGCGGCGACCGCGAACACCCGGAGTCTCATCGCAGCAGGATGCCACCTCACCGCAGCACCCGCCAGCGGCGCACCATCAGCAGCAGGGCGGCGATGACGACCGCCGTGAGCGCCATCAGCGCCGTCGAGATGAGCGCGCCGTACGCGAAGCCGGAGAACTCGAAGGCCTGGTCGAAGATGTAGACGGGCAGGTAGAGCGTGGCGTTGGCGGGCCGGCCGTCGGTGAGCACGTACGCCGGGACGAAGTTCACCTGGAGGGTGAGGATCGTGTCCCGGACCGCCAGCAGCACCAGCACGGGAGCCAGCAGCGGCAGCGTGAGCCGGCGTAGCTGGCCGAGCGGGCCGCAGCCCTCCAGCGCCGCCGCCTCGTAGAGCCGGCCGTCGAGCATCCGGCGGGCGGCGAGGACGACGACGAAGCCCTCGCCGATCGGGAACGCCAGCATCAGGACCACCGCCACCCGTGCCGTGGTCGGGTCCGACAGCCAGGTGAAGCCGGGATGGCCGAACAGCCCGAGCACCTGGTTGAGCGGGCCGTAGAGCGGGTTGAGCACCCACAGGAACAGCACGGCCAGGGCGACGTCGGGGACGACCGTCGGCAGGTAGACCGCGACCCGGAACCACCGCCCGCCCGGCCGGGGCGCGGCGAGCAGCAGGCCGAGCCCCACGGCGGCGAGCAGCCGGACCGGCACGGCCAGCGCCACGTGCGTCAGGGACGCCTGCACGCTGTCGAGCAGGAAACCGTCGGCCAGCATCCGGCGTACGTTGGCCAGGCCCACGAACTGCGGGTCCCGGGTGAGCCCGGTGTGGTCGGTGAACGCGTACCCGACGTTGAGCAGCGCGGGCAGGGCGACCAGCAGCGCGACCGCCACGGCGTACGGGGCGAGGAACGCCCAGGCGGTGAGCTGCCGGCCGGCCCGGACCGCCTTCACCGGCGCCGCCCGGTGGCGGTGTCGAAGCGGTGGATCCGGTCCGGGTCGGGGCGTAGCCGCACCGGGTCGCCCGGCCGTACGCCCGGCCGCGGCCCGGTCCGCACGACGAGGCGGGTGCCGTCGGGGCACCGGGTCAGCAGGACGGCCTCGCTGCCGAGCGCCTCCACCGCCTCGACGGTCGCCTCGACCGGGCCCTCGGCGTCGAGCGCCAGGTCCTCCGGCCGTACGCCGAGGGTCACGCCGGGCTGGCCGCCCAGCGTGCCGCCGCCGGGCACCAGGTTCATCGGCGGGCTGCCGAGGAAGCCGGCCACGAAGGTGTCGGCGGGCTCGTCGTAGACCTGCTGCGGCGGCCCGACCTGCCGGATCCGGCCGCCGTCGAGGACGACCACCCGGTCGCCGAGGGTCATCGCCTCGGCCTGGTCGTGCGTGACGTGGACGGTCGTGGTGCCGAGGTCACGGTGCAGGGCGAGCAGGTCGGCCCGGGTGGCGAAGCGCAGCGGCGCGTCCAGGCTGGCCAGCGGCTCGTCGAGCAGGTAGACGCTGGGCTCGCGCAGCAGGGCGCGGGCCAGGGCGACACGCTGGCGCTGCCCGCCGGACATCTCGTCGGGGTGCCGAACGAGCAGGTCGGCGATCCCCAGCCGCTCGGCGGCGGCGTAGGCCCGCCGGTCGGCCTCGGCGCGGGGGACCCGGCGCACCCGCAGGCCGAACGTCAGGTTGCCCAGCGCGGTGAGGTGTGGGTAGAGGGCGTAGTCCTGGAAGACCATCGCCACGGCCCGCCGCTGCGGCGGCACCAGGGCGACGTCCCGGCCGTCGACCACGACCCGGCCGCGGTCCGGCCGGTCCAGTCCGGCGATCAGCCGCAGGACGGTGGACTTCCCGGAGCCCGACGGCCCGACCAGGGTGATCATCTCGCCGGCCCGCACGTCCAGGTCGATCCCGTCGACGGCGGTGGTCCGCCCGTACACCTTGGTCAGCGACTCCAGCCGGATCGCCCCGCGTCCGGTCACCCGCCCGCTCCCGTCGGCAGGGCGAACAACGGCCGGCTCTGCTCCTCCAGCCGGCGCAGCCCCTCCTCGCGCCCGACCCGGCCGTAGAATACCTCCTCCAGCAGCGTGCCGGCCTCCCGTTCCACCCGGGACCAGGTGGCGGTGCGTGGGGTGGCGCGCAGGTGCGGCGCGGCGTCGAGGTAGACCCGCGACGACTTCGGCGGCGCGGCCGGGTCGAGGAACGCCGGTGAGTTGGCGACGTCGAGCCGGGATGGCACGGTGCGGCCGGACTCGGCCAGGATCCGCTGGCCGGCCGGGCCCATCGCGAACTCGATGAACCGCCAGGCGTCGTCGTGGTCGGGCAGGCCGGCGCCCATGCAGTAGGCGTCGCTGTGCAGGATCGACGCGGGCACGCCGCCCGGCGCGACCGGCAGCGGCGCCACGTCCCAGGTGAAGCCGTCGATGGTGCGCAGCGTCGGCACGGCCACCCGGCTGTTGAGGTACATGCCCAGGGTGCCGCGCAGGAACCGGGCCTCGCTCGACTCGCTCTGCTCCTCGGCGTCCGGCGGCACGACGTGGTGCGTGAGTTGCAGGTCGAGGAACCAGTCGACGGCCCTGCGGGTGGCCGGGTCCCGGGTGAGGGTCAGGGTGGTGGGGCGGGCCGGGTCGTCGACGAGCTCGCCGCGGTTGGACCAGACGAACGGCGCGAGCCGGGGCACGGACGGCTCCACGCCCACCCCGTAGCGGCCGTCGCGGGTCAGCGCGCGGGCGGCGCCCAGGAAGTCGTCCCAGGTCCAGCCGGCCTTCGGCAGCGGCACGCCGGCGGCGGCGAACAGGTCGGCGTTGTAGTAGACGACCAGCGAGGAGAGGTTCTGCGGCAGGCAGGTCAGGGCCGTGCCGTCGAAGCGGAAGGCGTCCAGCGCCTGGGGGCTGAAGTCGCTCTCCTTGAGCACGGTGCTGCGCTCCAGGTAGGACTGCGCCGGCTCGATCGCTCCCTGCGCGGCGAACTGCCCGTAGCGGCGGTAGTTGAGCAGGAACACGTCCGGCGGCCTGCCCCCGGCGAACGAGGTGGTCAGCCGGGCCATCAGCTCGTCCTGGCCGGCGACGGGGGAGAGGTTGACGTCGACGTCGCGGTGGGCCTCCTCGAACGCGGCCACCATGCGGCGGTAGCCGGCGACCTCCTCGGCGTCGCCGAACAGCACGACGGTGATGCCCGACGCGTCGTCGGCGCGGTCCCCGCCGCCGCCGCAGCCGGCGGCGTAGCCGGCCAGCAGGGCGGCCATGACCAGGCCGATCCACCGTCGTGCCCGGGTGTTCGTCACCTGCGTCCTCCAGATCTCAGCGCGGCCAGGGGGTCGTCGTGCAGCAGGATCCGCTGGGCCAGCAGGAACACCAGCACGCACGGGACGGTCGCGACCACGCAGCCGGCCATCAGCAGTGGCCAGTCCGTGGGGTTCAACAGCCGCAGGAACTGCAGGCCGAGCGGATAGGTGTACCGGTCGCCGCTGTGCAGGTACAACAGCGGGTCGATGAAGTTGGACCAGTGGAACGTGAAGGCCAGCACGGCCACCGCGAGGGTCGCCGGGCGCACCTGGGGGATCGCGACGCGCCGCCAGACCGTCAGCCACCCGGCGCCCTCCAGGCGGGCCGCCTGGAGCTGGGTCTCCGGCACCCCGCCGAAGCTCCAGGCGTAGAGCAGCACCAGGAACGGGCTGCCGGCGAGCACCGCCGGGGCCAGCAGCGGGACGTACGTGTCGACCACGCCGGCCAGGCGGAATAGCTCGAAGCGGGTCGCCCAGACGGCGGTGGCCGGGACGAGCAGCACCGCCAGCAGGCCGAGGACCACCCGCCGACGGGCCGTCGGCGCGAGCAGCCGCAGCCCGAAACCGGTCAGCGACGCCACGGCGACGGTCAACGGCACGGCGAGCGCCACGACCAGCGCCGAGTTCGCCAGGTAGCGGAACAGCGGGATCAGCTCGGGCAGCCGGGCGTAGGCGGCCACCGTCGGCTCGGGCGGGAGGAGTTCGAGGGTACGCGGCGGGGGCAGGCCGGCGGGGCGCAGCGAGCCGACCACCATGAACCACAGCGGGGCGGCGAACAGCGCCGCGAACAGGGCCGGTACCACGAAACGCCCGATGATCCGCGGGATCGTGGCGCGACCCGACAACCGCACGTCGCCGAACCTATGGCCGGCGCGCCGTCCGGTCATCGGGCACCTGTTGGAATCGCGTGCCGCCGCCTCCTACGCCTGTCGTACGCCGACGGCGGCCGGCGGGGGCCGGGGTGCCTGCGACAGACGTAGGAGCCGGGGGCGCGCACCTGCCACACGTGTCCGATGACCGGCCGCGTTCCCATTCGTACGCTTCGATCAAGCTGATGGCCCGGCGACCTCCTGGTCCTCCCGCCGGAGCGCGGCGGGCCGACGGCGGTGCCGGAACGGGAGGAGCGCGATGCGAACCACGAGAACCTGGTGGCGGGCGGCGGTGGTGGTCGTGGCGACCGTGGCCGTCGGCCTGCCGGCGGCCACCGCGACGGCACGGCCCGCCGCGGAGAGCCTCGGGCCGGTCGTCGAGGCCGGGGTCACCCAGCCGGTGTTCGGCTACGGCGACGCGATCCGCGAGCGGGTCTTCGTCACCTCCGACGTCGACACCGACGCCGACGGCGCGCGCGACGTCGTCGCGATGGACATCATCCGGCCCCGGGCCGGCGACGGGCTGCGCGTGCCGGTGGTGATGGACGCCAGCCCCTACTACTCGACGGTGTGCCGGGGCAACGAGGGGGAGTGCAAGGCCGACCTCGACGGCGACGGCCTCAACGACCGCTGGCCGCTGTACTACGACAACTACTTCGTCCCGCGCGGGTACGCGGTGGTGCTGCTGGACATGATCGGCACCAACAACTCGACGGGCTGCCCGGTCACCGGCGGCCGCGCCGACAACGTCAGCGCGCCGACGGCGATCGACTGGCTCAACGGCCGCCGCCCCGGCCGGGACGCCGCCGGCCGCGCCGTCGTCGCCGACTGGCACAACGGCCGGACCGGCATGATCGGCAAGTCGTACGACGGCACGCTGGCCAACGCGGCCGCGGCCAGCGGGGTGGACGGGCTGGCCACCATTGTGCCGATCTCGGCCATCTCCAGCTGGTACGACTACTCGCGCAGCAACGGCCTGGTCACCCGGGCCAACAACTACTCGGGCAGCCTCGCCAACACCGTCACCGACCCCGACCGCAGGGCGCACTGCGCGCCGGTGCGGGACCGGCTCGGGGACGGCGTCGACGACGTCACGGGCGACTACAACGACTTCTGGGCCGAGCGGGACTACGTCCCGCACGCCGGCCAGGTGCGTGCCAGCGTCTTCGTCGTGCACGGCCTCAACGACAACAACGTCCGGCCGGACCACTTCAGCACCTGGTGGAACGCCCTGGCGGCGCACGACGTCCCCCGCAAGCTGTGGCTGACCGGCACCGGCCACGTCGACCCGTTCGACTTCCGCCGCGCCAGGTGGGTGGACACGCTGCACCGGTGGTTCGACTACTGGCTGTACGGCATCGACAACGGCATCATGGCCGAGCCCGCGGTCGACGTCGAGCGCGCACCGGACGTCTGGGAGTCCCACGCCACCTGGCCGCTGCCGGGCGCCCAGGCGACCCAGGTGTTCCTGCGGCCCGGTGTCGACGGCGCGGCCGGGGGCCTGTCGGTGGGTCCGCACCCCGGCAACGCCTCGGCGACGTTCCAGGACACGCCCTCGATGAGCCAGACGAACGCCATCCGGCACCCGTCGGATCCGCTGGCGAACACGGAGAACCGGCTGGTGTTCCTGTCCGCGCCGCTGCGGGCGCCGCTGCACGTCTCCGGCTCGCCCGTGGTGAAGATCAACGCGTCGGTCGACGGCACGGACACCAGCTTCGCCGGCCTGCTCGTCGACTACGGGACGCGGCCGAGGTTCAGCACCTCCGGCGACGGCATCCGTACCCTGGCCGGGGAGGACTGCTGGGGCGGCGAGGCCACCTGGGGCGGGCACGCCGAGGAGGCCTGTTACCGGCAGACGGAGAAGACCGTGGCCAGCAACCCGCAGGAACTGGTAACCAAGGGCGTCCTCGACGGCCTCAACCTGACCTCACTGACCGCGTCGACACCGCTGGTGCCCGGCGTCAAGACGGCGGTCGACGTGCGGCTGCTCCCCGAGGACTACGTCTTCGACGCCGGTCACCAGATCGGCGTGGTCCTGCTCGGCTCGTACTCGGGCTACAGCAGCCGGGCGAAGCAGAACCGGGCCGACATCACCGTGCACTTCGACCGCAGCCGGATCGAGCTGCCCGTCGTCGGCGGCCGGCCGGCGGCGGTGCGGGCCGGCCTGTAGGAGGCCCGGGGACGGGACGCGCGGTGCGCCGGGCGTCCCGTTCCGCCCGTCGCCACCGGGCCCCGCGTCCCGGCGGGCCGCTCGGCCGCCGCCCTCCGCCCGGCCTTGGCGCGGCCTCGGCCTTCCGGCCGGTCTCAGCGGGGCCTCAGCCCTCCGGCCGGTAGTGGCCGGTGAGTCGGCCCAGCTTCAACGCCAGGTGCAGGCAGAGTCGCTCGTTGCCGTCCTTCAGGTCGGTCTCGGCGAGTTCCTCGATCCGCTGCAGCCGGTAGTACAGGGTGGTGCGGTGCAGCCGCAGCTGCTCGGCGGTGGCGTGGGCGTTGCCGGCCAGGTCCAGATAGCGTTCCAGGGTGTCCAACAGCACCGGGTTCGCCTGCTCGCGGAGCAGCCGCTCCAGCCCCGGGTGCACGTCGGCGATGTCGAGGTGCCGGTCGTCCAGCCGCGACAGCACCCGGTAGATGCCCAGGGCGGACCAGGAGACCACGCGGCCCAGGGCGGGCAGCCGGACGCCCACCCGGGCGGACTGCAGCGCCTCCGCGTACGACCCGACGGCGTCGGCCAGGCCCGAGCGTGCCTGCCCGACGCCGACGACGGTGCGCTCGATCGAGGCGAGCCCACGGATCGCCTGCTGGAGGTTGTCGTCCAGGAGTTTGGCGGCGACCTCGGGGGAGGGGCGGCCGGCCCCCCGGTCGCCGCAGAGCAGCAGCACGCCGTGGTCGTCGCGCACCACATGCAGCGCCTCCCGGGTGCCGATCCAGCGCCGGGTGCTGACCAGCGCCTGCTCCAGCGCGAAGCGGGCCGTCTCGTCGGGCGCCTGGCCGCCGGGCGTGACGAGCTGCGCGACGAGGGCGGTCGCCGGCCCGTCCCCGACGATGAGTCCGGCCTCCCGCAGCGCCCGCACCGACCGGTCACGGGTCGTCTCGTTGTCGGACAGCAGCGTGCGCGCCGCCTCCGTCTCGCGTCGGGAGGCCAGCTCGCCGAGCAGGTTCTCCCGGTAGAGCGCCAGCGACAGCTCGCTCACCAGCCCGGTGGCCTCGATGTCCGCGCCGGTCATGGTGCCGTCCGGGTCGATGAACCACACGAAGCCCAGGAGCAGGTCGTGGTGCCGGACGGGCACGCAGACCCGGGGCAGGAGGTCGAGTTCCTTCGACGGCGGCGTGCGCACCGGCTCCCGGGCCTCCAGGATGCCGACATCGCGGAACCAGGCCATCACCTCGGGCGTGGTCTGCCGGCGCAGGATCGACGCCTTGCGGACGTCGTCCATCAACCCGGTGTGTTCGCTGTAGACGACCAGGCGCTGACGCCGGTCCTCGATCAACGCCGGACGCCCGACGTGGGCGGCGAGAGCGTCGACGATGCGCTGCAGCTCACCCTGCATGTGCTCCTCCGGTCGCCCGGCCCGCGCCACCGGTGCCCCGCACGGGCGTGCGCCCTGTCCGTGGTGTCTCCGTGCCGCCTCGAATCGTTTCCTCCTCGACCGGACTCGATCATGATCTGACCAGCTCGTCAATGGATGAGCGCGGTCGGTGGTCCTTCTCGTTACAACGGCCGCTGTGCGGCGTCCCGGCGGCGGTGTCGATCACCTTGTGCAGGTGCTGCCCCCGGTCCGCGGACCGGGCGAGGAGCGCCGCCGCGTCGGCCTGGCCGCCGAGCAGGACCGTCCGTCGGGGCCGTGCGGCCGGCGCGGCCGATCGGGCGCGGGATCGGGGTGCCCGGAGCGGGGATGCCCGCGGACGAAGGCCAGTGCGTCGGTCACCGAGGCGGTGGCAGCCGCCACCCCATGCCCCACCAGCGCGTGCAGCGGCGTGAACGGCGGACGCGGCCGGCCGGGCGGCGCGTCGGCGACGAAGACCGCCCACAGTCGATCGCCGGTGCGGCTCCACGCTGACACCTGGACCACCTCCCGGTGCACGTCCCCCACCCGGAACGGACCCTCGGACGACACGCTGCAGTCCCAGTCGGCCTCGTCGATCGCGCCGACCACCGCCCGGAACAGGCCGGGCAGCCGGGCGGCGGGGTCAGGGTGCGGGTCAGGCAACAACAGGATCACCCCATCCTCGGTAGTGCGCAGTGATCGAGGGCCGCCATCGAACGAGGGCGCTCCCATGTTGTTGTCGGCACGGCGCCGCGATTCGTAACAGCCTTCGGGTATGACGAATCACACAGAAACCGGTCCCTGCCCTTGCTGGCTCGGGAGATCGACGGCGGCAGCGCACGCTGACCGGAGCCCGCCATCCCCGGCCGCTGCCTGAGCCCGGCAGCCGGCGTGGGCGAGCGGCCATGCCGCCGCTCGGGCCGGCGCCTAGCCCAGGATTCGGCCGGTGGGGAGGGGCAGCTCGGGCAGGGGTGGCAGGCGCGTGGGCGGACCCGGGTCCGGCCGCAGTGTGGGCAGCCCCGGCAGGGGGACGACGAGGCCGGGGGCGGGGGATCCGTCAGGGGTGGGTTTCTCGGGCTGCGACGGGGCGGGCCGGGTGGGTGTCGTCGGCCCACCGTCACCTGTGGGCGCCGGGGGCGAGGCGGCCGTCGACGGCGCGGCGGGCGTCGCCACCGGTTCGGGCAGTGCGTGTTGCAGGGAGTCGAGTTCCGCACTCAGACGGCGGACGGCGGTCGGGTCGTCGATCGCGGCGAGCTCCGTCCGCGCCTCCTCGATCAAGGCCCGGGCCTCGTCCACCCGTCCTGCGGTGGCGGCGGTACGGGCGCGCTGGATGGTGCGTTCGACCAGGCGCACGTCCGCCTGTTCCGGATAGAGCAGCTTGGTCAGGGACCACAGGGGGCTGGTCGGTCCGGCGTGCCTGCTCCCCACTCCGAGTCCGGTGGAGATGACGACGACCGCGATGACGGCGGCGGCGAGGCGCAGCACGCCCTGGCCCAACATGGCCGGCCGGGCCCTCCTCGTCGGCGCGGCGTCGACGGCGGGCCGGAGGGCGTGGTTGTCTTCGGCGGCGGGCCGGGGGCGGTCGTCATCGTCGTCGACGGCGTAGACCTCGGTGCGCCAGGCAGCCAGCATTGCGGCGAGGTCGTCGCCGGCCGGCCCCGGCTCGCCCCGGCCGAGGGCGTCGAGCAGTTGGTCGTCCCGGGCGATCGTCGCCAGGTCCAGCTCCTCGCGGCCGTCGCCGCTGTGCTCGCTCATGCCGCCACCTCGTCGAGTGTGTCGCCTGCCAGGGTACGGAGGCGGGCCAGGGCCCGGGACTGGCTCACCCTGACGGCGGCGGCGGACATGCCGACGATGGTGCCGACCTCCTCGGCGGAGAGACCGACCGCCACCCGGAGGAGGACGATCTCCCGCTGCGCGTCGGGCAGGCGGTCGAGCAGCACTGACAGTCGGCGGGCGAGGTCGGTCGCCACGGCCTGCTGCTCCGGCCCGGGCTCGGCGTCCGGACGGTCGAGAGGCGTGTCGGTGACGGTGACGGAGGCTGCCCGTACGGCCGCGCGCTGCGCGTCGGTCACCTTGTGCCCCGCGATGGCGTAGACGAACGCCGCGAAGGGCGTGCCCTGCTCCCGGTAGCGGGGCAGCGCCCGCAGCACCGCGAGGCAGATCTCCTGGGCGACGTCGTCGGCGGTCACGTACGCGCCGCCGATCCGGCCCAGCCGCGCGCGGCAGTATCGCACCAGCCCCGGACGGACGTCGCTGAGCAGCGTCGCGACGGCTGCCCGGTCGCCCTGGGCAGCCCGGCGGACGAGCTCGGGCTCGATCGTTGTGGTCATCGCGTCGCGGAACACCTTCGTTACCTGCGGATTACGGCACGCTATCGAGCCCGACGCTGTTTGCCTAGCGCACGTTCCGTGCCCGGGGCCCGTCGGAAAGTAGTTGTTACGGTCGGGTCGGTCGCGGCGATGTCCCCAGTAGGCAGTCAGGGGAGGCAACCGTGGGCGTCGAGGTGACGGTGCAGGGGCTGACGAAGTCCTTCGGCAGCCAGCCGGTCTGGTCCGACATCAGCCTGACGCTGCCCGCCGGAGAGATCTCGGTGCTGCTCGGCCCGTCCGGCACCGGCAAGTCGGTCTTCCTCAAGACCCTGGTGGGGCTGCTGCGACCGGACCGCGGGGACGTCTGGATCGAGGGCAACAACCTTCCCCGGCTCTCCGAGCGGGATCTGTACGAGGTGCGCAAGCTGTTCGGGGTGCTGTTCCAGGACGGCGCACTGTTCGGCTCGATGACCATCTACGACAACGTCGCGTTTCCGCTGCGCGAGCACACCCGCAAGTCCGAGTCCGAGATCCGTGCGGTGGTCGACGAGAAGCTCGACATGGTCGGTCTGGTCGGCGCGGAGAAGAAGCTGCCCGGCGAGATATCGGGCGGGATGCGCAAACGGGCCGGGCTGGCCCGGGCGCTCGTCCTCGACCCGCAGATCGTCCTGTTCGACGAGCCGGACTCCGGGCTCGACCCGGTCCGCACCGCCTATCTGAACCAGCTCATCGTCGACCTCAACCAGCGGACCGAGGCGACGTTCCTGATCGTCACGCACGACATCAACACCGCGCGTACCGTGCCGGACAACATCGGCCTGATCTACCACGGGCACCTGGCCATGTTCGGGCCCCGGGAGATGCTGCTGTCCAGCACCGAACCGGTGGTGCGGCAGTTCCTCAACGCCCAACGGATCGGCCCGATCGGCATGGCCGAGGAGAAGGACGCCGAGGAACTCCAGGCCGAGGCCCGCTCCGGTGCGGAGCTGCCGCCGCTGCCACCGATTCCCGCCCAGCTGCAACCCTCCGACGGCCGGCCGCGCCGCGCGGAACGGCCACCCGGGCAATGGTGCCGGGAGCACGGCGTCGCCCCGCCGCCCGGGTCCTTCGAGGACCGGTCTGTCGCCGATCCCTCGCCGGCCGGGCGGTTCGCGCGCTGGCGCGAGCAGGACCGGCAGGCGCCGCGATGAGGACCGTCATGCGCGAGTCCGGGCACTTCTTCGCGTTCTGCCTGGACACCCTGCGCGGCATCGGACGGCGGCCCGTGCAGGTCCGGGAGTTCGTCCAGCAGGCGTGGTTCATCAGTTCCGTGTCGATCCTGCCGGCGGCGCTCGTCTCGATCCCGTTCGGCGCGGTCATCGCCCTGCAGCTCGGCTCGCTCGTCCGTCAGCTCGGCGCGCAGTCGTTCACCGGGGCCGCGTCGGTGCTCGCCGTCGTCCGCGAGGCCGGGCCGATCGTGACCGCGCTGATCATCGCCGGCGCCGGCGGCTCAGCGATCTGCGCCGACCTTGGCTCCCGCAAGATCCGCGAGGAGCTGGACGCGATGCGGGTGCTCGGCATCGATCCGATCCAGCGGCTGGTGGTGCCCCGGGTGCTCGCCTCGATGCTGGTCGCCGTCCTGCTCAACGGGCTGGTCAGCGTCGTCGGCGTGAGCGGCGGCTACCTGTTCAACGTGGTCATGCAGGGCGGCACCCCCGGCGCCTACCTGGCCAGCTTCCAGGCCCTGGGTCAACTGCCCGACCTGCTGGTGGGGGAGGTGAAGGCGCTGCTGTTCGGCGCCGCCGCCGCGCTGGTCGCCGCGTACAAGGGGATGACCGCCAAGGGCGGCCCGAAGGGGGTCGGCGACGCCGTCAACCAGAGCGTCGTCCTCACGTTCATGCTGCTGTTCGCGCTGAACTTCGTCGTCACGGCCGTCTACTTCCAGGTCGTACCGCAGAAGGGGACGTGACGTGTCGGTGCTGCGACATCTCGACGACCTGGGCGGGCAGCTCGCCTTCTACGCGCGGGCCGTGGTCTGGGCGCCGCGCACCGTCCGGCGCTACAAGCGCGAGGTGGTGCGGCTGCTGGCCGAGGTCAGCTTCGGCAGCGGCGCCCTCGCCGTGCTCGGCGGCACCGTCGGCGTGATCTGCTTCCTGACCTTCTTCACCGGCACCGAGGTCGGCCTGCAGGGCTACCAGGCGCTGAACCAGATCGGCAGCAGTGCCTTCACCGGCTTCATCTCGGCGTACTTCAACACCCGGGAGATCTCACCGCTGGTGGCGGCGCTGGCGCTGTCGGCCACCGTGGGGTGCGGGTTCACCGCCCAGCTCGGTGCGATGCGCATCTCCGAGGAGGTGGACGCCCTGGAGGTGATGGCGGTGCCGTCGCTGCCGTTCCTGGTCACCACCCGGATGATCGCCGGGTTCGTCGCGGTCGTCCCGCTGTACGTGGTGGGCCTGCTCTCCAGCTACCTGGCCACCCGCACCATCGCGGTGTACTACTTCGGACAGTCGGCCGGCACGTACGACTACTACTTCCATCTGTTCCTGCCGCCCGAGGACGTCCTCTGGTCCTTCGGGAAGGTGCTGGTCTTCAGCGTGATCGTGGTGCTGGTGCACTGCTACTACGGCTACACCGCCAGCGGCGGACCGGCCGGCGTCGGCATCGCGGTCGGCCGGGCCGTCCGGCTGGCCATCGTCGCCGTCAACATCGTCGACTTCTTCCTGTCGCTGGCCATCTGGGGCGCCACGACCACCGTCCGGATCGCGGGGTGAGCATGAGACATCGCATCCTCGGCATCGTCTTCGTCGTCGTGGTGGCCACGGCGCTGACCGCCGCCGTCCTGCAGTACCGCCGGGCCTTCACCCCGACCGCCTGGGTCACCCTGCACACCGACCGCGCCGGGTTGCAGCTCGGCGACGGCGCCGACGTGAAGGTACGGGGGGTGCTCGTCGGCGACGTGCGCTCGGTACGCAGCGACGGGGCGGGCGCGACCCTCCGGCTCGCGCTGGACCCCGCCCGGACCGCCCGGATCCCCGCCGACGTCAGCGCGCGCCTGCTGCCCAAGACGCTCTTCGGCGAACGCTACGTCGAACTCGTCCCGCCGGCGGCGAGCACCGCAGGGCCGATCCGCGACGGCGCGGTCATCGGCCAGGACCGCAGCCACACGGCGGTGGAGCTGGAACGGGTCCTCGACGAGGCGCTGCCCCTGCTCCAGTCGATCCGCCCCGACCAGCTGGCGGCCACCCTCGGGGCCCTGGCCACGGCGCTGGAGGGGCGGGGCGAGCAGCTCGGGGCGAACCTGACCCGACTGGACGCCTACCTGCGGCAGCTCAACCCGGCCATGCCGGCCATCGCGGAGGACGTCCGCGCCCTCGCCGTCGTGGTGGACAGCTACGACGCGGCACTGCCCGACCTGCTGGCGCTGCTGCGGGACGTGACGGTCACCGCCCGGACCGTCACCGACCAGCGCACCCAGCTGGCCGCGTTCCTGGCCCAGAGCACGGACACCGCCGAGGTCACCCGGGGTTTCCTCGGCCGGCACGGCGACCAGCTCATCCGGCTCGGCGCGGTCAGCCGGCCGGTGCTCGAACTGCTCGCCACCTACGCGCCCGGGTATCCGTGCCTGATGAGCGGCCTGGTCGCCCTGCAACCCCGCGTCGAGGAGGTCTTCGCCGGCGGGCGGATGCACATCACCCTCGAGGTCACCCGCGACGGCGGCAAGTACGAGCGCGGCCGCGACGAGCCGGTCTACGGCGCGGACGGCGGCCCGCACTGCCACGGGCTGCCCCGGCCCGCCCGGCCGGCGCCGGAGGTGCCGGTCGACGACGGGTACGACTACTCGGGCGCCCGGAACCCCGTCCCGCTGCCCGTCGGCGTGGCGGCCCCGCCCCCGGCGGCCGCGGCGTCCCCGGCGATGGGGCGGGCCGCCACCGGCGAGGAACGGGCCCTCGTCAAGCCCCTCGTCGGCGCCGTCACCGGCACCCCGCCCGCCGAGGTGCCCGACATCGCGGTCCTGCTGTGGGGGCCGCTGCTGCGCGGAGCGGTGGTGAACGCCCGATGACCGGAAAGACGACGCTGCCGCTGGTCAAGCTGGCCGTCTTCGCCGCCGTGACGCTGCTGCTGACCGGGCTGCTCGCGCAGACCCTCGGCGCCTTCCCGACCGACGGCGTGACCTACCGCGCCCGCTTCACCGACGCCACCGGCCTGCTGCCCGGCGACGACGTGCGTATCGCCGGGGTCCGCGTCGGTAGGGTCAGCGACATCCGGGTCGTCGACGACACGGTCGCCGAGGTGTCCTTCACCGTCCGCGACGAGGTGCCGCTGGCCACCAGCGTCCGTGCCAAGATCCGGTACCGCAACCTGGTCGGCCAGCGCTACCTGGCGCTCGCCGAGGGGCCGGGGGACCGCCGCCCGCTGCGGCCGGACGGCCTCATCCCCGTCGGCCAGACCACCCCGGCGCTGGACCTGACGGTGCTGTTCAACGGCTTCCGGCCGTTGTTCACCGCGCTCGACCCGGCGGACGTCAACAAGCTCGCGTACGAGATCATCCAGGTGCTCCAGGGCGAGGGCGGCACGGTGGCCAGCCTGCTGCGGCGCACCGCCTCGCTCACCAACACCCTCGCCGACCGCGACGCCGTCATCGGCCGGGTCATCACCAACCTCAACACCGTCCTGGCGACCCTCGCCACCCGGGACCGCGACCTCGACCGCGCGATCCAGCAGTTGCAGCAGTTCGTCTCCGGGCTGGCCACCGACCGCACCGCCATCGGCGAGGCGCTGGTCAACCTCGGCGACCTCACCGGCGCGACATCTTCACTGCTGCGGGAGGTGCGGCCGCCGCTCGCCGCGGACGTCCGCGCCCTCGACCAGCTCGCCGGCACCCTCAACCGCAACTCGGCTGTCATCGACAGCACCCTCGGCCGGCTCCCCCAGCGCTACGAGTCCCTGACCCGGGTCGCGTCGTACGGGTCCTGGTTCAACTTCTACCTCTGCGATTTCGACGGGCGGGTGGCCGCCGCCGGCCAGACGCTCGACCCCGTGACGTTCAGCGCGCCGGCCGCCCGGTGCGCCACCGGAGGCACCCGATGAAACCCTTCCGCGAACGCAACCCGGTGGTCACCGGCACCGTCGGGTTGACCCTGATCGCCGCGACGCTGCTCGGCGCCTTCCAACTCGACCGGCTGGCCGCGCTGACCGGCCGCGCCTACCAGGCGGCCTTCTCCGACGCCAGCGGTCTCGCCGTGGGCAACGAGGTGCGGGTCGCCGGCGTACGGGTGGGCAAGGTGACCGCCGTGGAACTCGCCCGCGACAGCCGGCCGTACGTGCGGATCCGGTTCCGGGTCGACGACGACGGCGTACGCATCGGCGACCGCACGGGCGCGACGATCCGGATCAAGACCGTCCTCGGCCAGAAGTACCTGGCGCTGTCCCCCGCCGGGGCCGGCCGGCTGCCCGAGGGCGGGCAGATCCCCCTGGACCGCACCGCCGCGCCGTTCGACGTGGTGCAGGCGGTCACCGGGCTCGCCGACACCCTCGACAAGGTCGACACCGACCAGCTGGCCGCCGCCTTCGCGACCCTGTCCGAGACGTTCGCCGACACCCCCGCCAGCGTCAGCTCCTCCCTGGTCGGACTGTCCCGGCTCTCCCGGACCGTCGCCGAGCGCGATGCCGAACTCCGGTCGCTGCTGACCCGGGCGCGGCAGGTCACCGGCGTGCTCGCCACCCGAGACGAGGAGTTCCGCAAGCTGGTCACCGACGGCGGGGCGTTGCTGGCCGAGGTGAAGCGCCGCCGCGACGCCATCCACAAGCTGCTCGTCGGCACCGACCAACTCGCCACTCAGCTGTCCGGTCTCGTCGCCGACAACCGGGCCAGGCTCAACCCCGCGCTCAACCAGCTGCGCAAGGCGGTCGCCATCCTGCAGCGCAACCGCGACGACCTGGAGCTGACCATCGAACGGATGGGTCCCTTCGTCACCGCGTTCGCCAACGTGGTCGGCAACGGCCGGTGGTTCGACTCCTACGTGCACGGGCTGGTGCAGCCCTACCAACCCACGACCGGAGGCCGATGATGCCGGGGCCCGTACGGCGATGGCGACGCCCTATCGCCGCCGCGACCGTCCTGCTGACCGCCGTCGCCGCCGCCGTGGTGACCGTGCGGTCCGACCCACCGCACCGCCGGCTGGTCGCCCACTTCACCCGCGCCGTCGGCGTGTACCCGGGCTCCGACGTGCGGGTGCTCGGCGTCCGGGTGGGCGAGGTGGTCTCGGTGGCCCCGCAGGGGCGCACGGTGCGGGTGACGATGGCGTACGACCCGGAGGTGGACGTCCCCGCCGACGCGCAGGCGGTGATCGTCCCTCCCAGCGTCGTCAGCGACCGCTACGTGCAGCTCACCCCCGCCTACACCGGCGGGCCCGCCATCGCCGACGGCGCGGAGATCCCGCTGGCACGCACCGCCGCGCCGATGGAGATCGACGACATCTACCAGGCGCTGGACGAGTTCAACCGCGCCCTCGGACCGCAGGGGGCGAACGCCGACGGCGCCCTGTCCGGCCTCGTCGCCACCGGCCGCGCCAACCTCGAAGGCAACGGCGCCCACCTGAACGAGACCCTCACCGGGCTGTCGCGCGCCCTGTCGACACTCGCCGACGGGCGGCAGGACCTGTTCGGCTCGGTGGTCAACCTACAACGGTTCACCACCACCCTGGCCCGCAGCGACCAGCAGGTGCGCGCCTTCAACCAGCAACTGGCCGACGTGGCGCAGCAGCTCGCCGGGGACCGCGACGAACTCACCGCCGCCCTGCGCAACCTCTCCGTCGCGCTGGCCGACGTCA
This sequence comes from Micromonospora sp. NPDC049139, assembly GCF_055586845.1. Taxonomy (NCBI): domain Bacteria; kingdom Bacillati; phylum Actinomycetota; class Actinomycetes; order Micromonosporales; family Micromonosporaceae; genus Micromonospora; species Micromonospora sp. NPDC049139. The sequence continues at coordinate 53,457 of NZ_JBVJHK010000013.1, forward strand.
CCACCTTCGTCCGGCAGAACCGCACCGTGCTCACCGCCGACGTGGCCGCGCTGGCCGACATCACCCGCGTGCTCGTTCGCCAGCAGCAGGCGGTCATCCAGATCCTCGACGTCGCGCCGCTCGCGCTGAACAACCTCGCGCTCGCGTACAACCCCCGCTCGGGCACCCTCGACACCCGCGCCAACGCGACCGGCCCGTACGACCCCGCCGGCTTCGTCTGCTCGCTGCTGGTGGACCAGTTGCCGGCGGCGAAGGTGCCCGCGAAGTGCCACGCCCTCGCCCAGACCCTGCACGCGCGCAAGCTGCCGATGACCGACCAGCTACGCAAGCTGCTCAAGCTGCCGCCCGGCGCCCCGGTGGCCGGCCCGGTCCCACCGGGTGGCCCGCCCTCCCCGGCACCCGGCGCGCCGGTCACCCACCCGGCGCCGGGCGGCCCCGACCTCGCCCCCGACCTGACCCTCGGCGGGATCCTGCGGGGGCCGGCGTGAGCGCCCCGCTGCGCCGCGCCCTGGCCGCCGCCGTCGTCGCGGTGCTGCTGCCCGCCGGGTGCGGCCTGCCCGAGGTGACCGACCTGCCGCTGCCCGGCGGGGCCCCCGATGGGACCGGCTACCGGGTGACGGCCGAGTTCACCGACGTGCTCGACCTGGTGCCGCAGGCCGCCGTCAAGGTCGACGACGTCACCGTCGGCAGCGTCGAGAGGATCTCGCTGGCCGGGTGGACCGCCCAGGTGACCCTCCGCATCGACCGCGAGGTCAGGCTGCCCGCCAACGCCACCGCCGCCGTCCGGCAGAGCAGCCTGCTGGGCGAGAAGTACGTGACCGTCGCGACGCCGTCCACCGAACCGGCCCGCGGCCGGCTCGCCGACGGCGACGTCATCCCGCTGGCACGCACCGCGCGCGGCGCCGAGGTCGAAGAGGTGCTGGCCGCCCTCGGGTTGCTGCTCAACGGCGGCGGACTGGCCCAGCTGCGCACCATCAACCAGGAGTTGGCGAAGGCGCTCGAAGGCCGCGAACCGGCCGTCCGCGACTCACTGCGCCGGCTCGACACCTTCATCGGCGGGCTGGAACGGCAGAAGACCGACATCGTCCGGGCAGTCGAGGCGCTCGACCGGCTGACCGGGCGGTTGGCCCGACAGCGACAGGTGGTCGGCGACGCCGTCGAGTCGCTCGCTCCCGGCCTGACCGTCCTCAACCGGCAACGCGCCCAGCTGACCAAGGCGCTGACCGCCCTCGGCGAACTCGGGCGGGTCGGCACCCGCGTCGTCGAGCGCAGCCGCGACGACACGCTGGCCAGCGTACGGGCGCTGCAACCGATCCTGGAGCAGTTGGTCCGCGCCGGTGACGACCTGCCGAAGTCACTGGACTTCATGCTGTCCTACCCGTTCCCGCCCAACGTCACCGGCGCGATCGTCGGGGACTTCGTCAACCTCTCCGTCACCGCCGACCTGGACGTGGCGAGCATCCTGGCCAACCTGCTCGCCGCCGCGCCCGCGCCGGGCGGCCCGGCGGCCCCGCCGACCGGCCCCGCCGCCCCGCGGCCACCCTCGGCCGGTGGACCGGCGACGCCCGGAGCGCAGCCAGGCGCGAATCCGCTGCCCGAACTCCCGCTGACGAAATGCCTGCCCGACCCGAAGAACTTCCCGGCGACCTGGACGCCGCCGAAGGACTGTCTGCTGCCGGAGGGCTGCGTCCTGCTCAGGCCCGGCTCGCGGGTGCCCGTCGGCGGGCTGATCCTGCCGAAGGGGCTGGTGCCGCCCGGCACCGCCTTCCCCGCCGGGACCGAACTGCCCGCCGGCACGGTCCTGACCGCGCAGTGCGTGCTGCCGGCGACCGGGGCGATCACCGGCCAGATCGGTGACCTGCCGGACGTGCTCGGAGGGGGACTGCTGCCGTGATCGGACGTGGCACGACACTCAAGGTCCTCGCGTTCGTGGTGGTCAGCCTGCTCGGCATCGCCTACGTCGGCGTGCGCTACGTCGGCCTCGGCGACCGACTGCTCGGTAGCGGGTACGTCGTCCACCTCGACCTCGCCCGCGCCGGCGGCATCTTCCCCAACGCCCCGGTCACCTACCGCGGGGTGCCCGTCGGCCGGGTCACCGCGGTCGCCCTGCACGGTGACGGCGTCCGGGCGGACCTGCGCATCGAGCGGGGCGTGCGGGTGCCCGAGGACCTGCGAGCCGTCGTCGCCCAACGCTCCGCCGTCGGTGAGCAGTACGTCGACCTGCGCCCGGACCGCGACACCGGCCCGTACCTGCGCGACGGCTCGGTGATCCCCACCCATCGCACCGGCGTCCCGCTGGCACCCGAGGTGCTGCTGACCAACCTGGACGCCCTGGTCCGGTCGGTCGGGCCCGAGGACCTGACCGTCCTGATCACCGAACTGGGCGCCGCGTTCGAGGGCAACGAGCGCGCGTTGGCGCGCATCCTCGACGCCGGCGACGCGCTGCTCGCCGACGCCACGGCCGCCCTGCCCCAGACACTGCGGCTGATCGAGGACGGCCGTACCGTCCTCGCCACGCAGGCCCGGTCTGCCGAGGCGCTGCGGCGGTGGGCGGCAGGGCTCGCCCAGCTCGCCGACGCCGTCCGGTCCGCCGACCCCGACCTGCGCCGCCTGCTCGCCAACGGGCCGCCCGCCGGCGAGGAGCTGGAGGCGCTGCTGCGCGGGCTGGAACCCACCGTGGGCACCCTGCTCGGCAACCTGGTCACCGTCAACGGCATCGCCGTCCGGCGGCTCGCCGGCATCGAGCAGCTACTGGTGGTCTATCCGATCGCCGTCGCGGGCGGCTTCACGGTCACACCCGGCGACGGCACCGCCCACCTCGGCCTGGCCGTGAACGTCAACGACCCGCCGTCCTGCGTGTACCGGGGCGGCGGGCGGCAGTGCAGCCCGCAGGACCGGGCGGCCGGCGCGGGGGTCCGTGGGTCCGCCAACGCGCCGCGGCCCTCCGGCGCCGATCCCGCCCCGGCGCCCGCCCCCGACTCCGCCGGCTACGACCCGGCGACTGGCCTGGTGCTCGGCGCCGACGGCCGGCCGCTGCAGTTCGGCGGCACCGGCGGCCAGTACCGGACGGCGGGAGACCAGTCGTGGAAGCAGTTGCTGCTCGCCGGGGTGACCCGGTGACCGGCGGACGGAGGAAGGTGACCGTGCAGACACGTAGGGACCGCACCCTGAGAGTGATCAAGGGTGCCAGGTCGGGCACCCCCGACCGGCCCGCCCAGCGCCGGCTCGTCGTCCGGGCCGTACCGACGCCGATCGAGGAGGTGCTGGGGCGGCTCGACCAGGAGCCGGTCGAGGATCCGACGGCGACCGGTGACCTGACGGTGGTCGGCGATCCGGCGCAGGCGGAGGACCTGCCGAATCCCGACGACGCCGCCGGGGCGAGCGACGACGACCCCACCAACGGCGACGACCCCACCGCCGGCGACGACCCGGCGGGCGAACGCCCCACAACCGGACGGAAGGGGGCAGGCCGGCACGGGACCCGGGACGGCTCGGCCGCGCCGCCAGCCCGCCGAGCCCTGACCGGTCTGCTCGTGGCGCTGCTCGCCGGCACGCTCGCCCTGGCCGGCGTCTACGCCCATCGCTGGTACGGCCACCAGGAGCTGGAGAAGGCCCGGCAGGGGGCGGTAGCCGCGGCCAAGCAGGCCAGCGTCGACTTCGTGTCGGTCAGCGCCGCCAGCGTCGACCGGGACCTGCAACGGATCTCCGCCGGAGCGACCGGCGACTTCAAGGAGGAGTTCACCCGTGGCCAGTCACAGGTGCGCGCCGCCGTCGTGGAGAACAAGGTCGAATCGCACGGGTCCGCGCTACGGGCCGCGCTCGTCTCCGGGGACCGACGCCGGGCCGTCGTCCTGGTGGCGGTGGACGCCACGGTGAAGAACGTGAAGGCGCCCGAGGGGCGGCCCTCGCACTACCGGATCCAGATGGACATGGTGCGGGACGAGGACTCGGGCGCGTGGCTCGTGTCCCGCCTGCAGTTCGCCGGTTGACGCCCCGGCCCGAGCCGACAAAAGGAGGACCTATGCGTACCCTCGACCGTCTTCGGTGGCGACCCCGTCTCGCGCGCCCGCGCCCGCGCCTGCGCCGTCCCCGGCCGGTCCCGGCGCTGATCGTGGCGATCCTGCTGACGGCGGGCCTCGCCGGCCTCGCCTGGCACGGCGAGCGCGGCGCCGCGCGGACCGACGCCGCGGTCCGCCAGGCGCTGGCCACCGCTCCGGCGGCCGCCAAGGCCATTTTCTCCTACGATCACCGCACTTTCGACGACAGCGTGGCGAACGGGCGGACCTTCGTCACCGGTCCCTTCGCCGACGAGTACGCGCAGACCACGGCCGCGCTCAAGCAGACAGCCGTGCAGCAGCAGGCGGTTGTCCTGGCGGAGGTCTCCTCGACGGGGGTGGTGACAGCCAGCGCGCACCGGGTCGAGCTGCTGGTCTACCTGAACCAGTACCGGCGCAACGTCAACACCGCGGGGGAGAAGGTGGACCAGAACCGGGTGGTGTTGACCCTGGTCGAGGTGGACGACGAGTGGAAGGTCTCGGCGGCGGTCGCCGTCTGAGCGTCCCACGGGCACTCGCCGGTGGGCCGCCGATCGCCCCGCCACAGCATTCGGTGCCCGTGCTGGCGCGCCGACCGGCCCCGGGGCGACCACCGGTGAGGAGGCCACCACCGTGGCCGACCTGCTGCGCGACGGAGACGCCGACGGCGTGCTGCGCCAGGTGCACGAGGCCGCCGCGCCCTACCTGGCGTCCCTGCCGGATCGTTGGTGCACGACCCGGGCACGGAGCCGCTGCTACGCGAGCTGTGGCAGCCGGCCGGCGACGGTTGGTTGCCGGATCGGGGCGAGGGCGCGCCGCGGTGCGCCGGCTGCTGCACGTGGCTACAGCCGCCGCCACGCACTCGGCCAGGCCACGGTTCTTCCACTTCTTGGCCTCCTACCCACGGCTGAAGCCGGGGACTCCCGTGGCTGAGGCGCGTTCACGCCGCGAGCCGTTCGGGTGGTTGGCGTTTCACGGACCGCCCGACGGCGAGGTCTCCACGCCCTGTCACCGCCAGCCCGGCGGCGAGGATGTTCTTGGCCGCGTTCACGTCGGCGTTGTCCTGGTGCCCGCAGGCGACGCACCGGAAGACCGCTTGGCTTTCGCGGGACTCCCGGGCGATGTGCCTGCAGGCGTTGCAGGTTTGCGACGTGTACGCGGGGTTGACCTTGACGACGATCGCGCCGTGATAGCGGCTGGTGTGCTCTAGAGCGAGCAGGAACTTGCCCCAGCCTTTGGCGAGGATGGCCCGGTTCAGGCCAGCCTTCTGCCGAACATTACGGCCGGGTTGCTCGCTGGTGCCTTTGGCGCTGGCGGTCATGTTCCTGATACGCAGGTCCTCCACGACGACCGTGCCGTGATGGCGGACGAGCCGCGCGGCGGTCCGCGCGGCGAAGTCGACACGCCGGTCGCGGATGCGGGCGTGGAGGCGGGCGAGTTGCGCACGCACCGCGTCACGGCGGCCCGACCGACGGTTACGGCCATGAACGCGCAGCGACCGCGACAACTGCTGCTGCAACCGCTTGAGCCTCACCGCCTCGCCGGGCGTGACGAACTCCTGGTCCCACATGTCGCCGTCGGAGGTGGCGACCGCCACGGCCACACCCCGATCGACTCCGACCGGCGGCTTGCCGTTCGGCGCCGCCTCACTCACGCCGTCCTCGACGCAGAACGAGATGTGCCAACGACCACCGGACCGGCTGACCGTGGCGTTGCGGATCGTGCCGCCGAGCGGGCGGGTCCAGCGGAACCGCACCGCACCGAACTTCGGCAGCCGTAACTCACCCCACCGCCGATTGAGCCGCCGCACCGCAATGTGCTTAGGGTCGGGAAACCGGAACGACGGTGCCGTACGCGACTTCGACCGCCACCGCACCTTCCACGTGCCATGCGTCTTACAGGCCCGTTCCAGGTCCCGCAACGTCTGCTGCAACGTGTGCGACGGGGCATCGGCCAACCACGCGCAGTGCGGGTCCTTCTTCGCTACGGCCATCTGCCGAGCCTGCTCGACATAGCCGACGAACCCGCCACGCCGACGGTACTCACGGCGCTGCTCCAGGCCGGTGTTCCACACCGCCCGACACACCGCCCCCACCTGCTCGGCATAGGCGACCTGCTCATCGGTGAACGCAAGCAGGTAACGACGGCCGGTCAGCATTCAACGGCCACTCGGCAGCTCGACATACCGCACCACCACCGCCAATGGCGTACCTCCCGTAACCGCCAAAAGTACGAGTTGATGCGGAACATCGGCAGCCGCGAGCACAACCCAAACTCCTTTGCAGTAACCGCGAAATGCGCCCCTTGATCACCACGAACGCCCAGCCAACATACAGCTCGGCACTATCGATGTCTGTCCAAAATCGACGTGTTATCTCCACGGTTATCACCGTGGGGTCTGCGTGTTACGCAGTTCGATCATCGGCGGGGGTGACCCCAGCGGCGCTGGCCGGCGACTGGACTGTCGCACTGCTGGACCAGAACGTCGCGTTCCGCGCCTCGTCCCCGTTCGCCGCCGAGACGGAGACGATCGCGCTGACCTGGCTGCGGGAGCTGTTCGGCCTGCCGGAGCGGTTCGGCGGTGCGCTGGTCGCCAGCGCCACCTTCGCCAACGTCACCGGGCTCGCCGCCGCCACCCACTGGTGGGCCGAACGGCACGGGGTGGACGTGGCGGCGCGGGGGCTGGCCGGGCTGCCGCGGATGCCGGTGCTCTCCGGCGGGTACGTGCACGCCAGCGACCGCAAGGCCCTGCAACTGCTCGGGCACGGGCGGGACTCGGTCGAGGTCCTCGCCCGCGACGGCGTGGGCCGGATCGACCTCGCCGCGCTGGAGCGCCGGCTCGCCGAGATCGACGCCCCGGCGGTGCTGATCGCCAGCGCGGGTGAGGTGAACGCCGGTGACTTCGACCCGGTGGTGGAGCTGGCCGACGTCGCCGAGCGGCACGGCGCGTGGCTGCACGTCGACGGCGCGTTCGGCAACTTCGCCGCCCTGTCTCCGCGCACCCGTCACCTGGTGGAGGGGATCGAGCGGGCGGACTCGATCGCCGGCGACGGCCACAAGTGGCTCAACGTGCCCTACGAGAGCGGATTCGCGTTCCTGAAGGACCCGGCGCGGTTGCCGGCGGCGTTCGGCATGCCCGGCGCGGCGTACCTGCCGGGGGAGGGCAGCGCTCTGCCGTCAGCGTCCGGTGGGCCGGACTACGCGCTGCTCGGGCCGGAGTCGTCGCGCCGGGCCCGGTCGCTGCCGATCTGGGCGACCCTGGCCGCGTACGGCCGGGACGGGCACCGGGCGATGGTCGAGCGGCACCTCGACCTGGCGCAGCGACTGGCCGGGCTGGTCGACGAGGCGCCGGAGCTTGAGCGGCTCGCCGACGTGCCGCTGAACATCGTCTGCTTCCGCGCCAACCCGCCCGGTATGCCCGGGGAGGCTCTCGACGACCTCAACCGGCGGCTGGGCGCCGCGCTGCTGGCGGACGGCCGGGTCTACGCCGGCACCACCGTCTACGACGGGCGGGTGGCGCTGCGGCCGGCGATCGTCAACTGGCGCACCACCGAGGGCGACATCGACCTGCTGGTCGACGTGGTCCGCGAGCTGACGGCCAAGCTGACCGGTTGACGGGCCCGGTGGCCCAGTTCGCCGAGTTCGTGGTCGACCCGGTGCGCCGCTAACGGCCGCGCCCGCCGTCGTACCGCGCCGCCGAGTCGGTGAGTTCCCAGAACTCGGCGGGGAGGTGGGTGATGACGTCGTCGTAGTCGCCCGGCGGGATGGCCTCGCGGAGGGTGTCGAACACCGCCCGCATGCCGGCCTTCGCGGTCGTCCCGTCGACCTCGGCCCGTCCGCTGACCTGCTGGACGAACGCGTCGACCCCGAAGCGCTGTGCCTTGTCCCTGGGCGCGAACGCGTAGGCCCGCAACTCGTCGGGAAGCCGGGCGGAGAGGTCCCGTGCCTCGCCCCCGTCGATCCGCTCCGCCAGGGTCGTGAGCGTGGCGCGCGTGATGGCGGTGGCCTGCTCGGGCGACGTGCGCAGGCGTTTCGCCACCGAGTCGATGAACTCGCTGTTGTCCACCTTCCGGCCTCCCTCTCCGACGGGTAGCGCCGTCTACCCGGGTGCCGGCGCGGCAAACGGCCCGGGCCCGGCGCGCCGCCGAACGAGCTGCCGTCGATGCCGGTGTCCACCGAATCCCGGTTGGCAGGCCGGCGGGCTCCTCAGCGTCCGCGGACGGTCGCCTGAATCCAGTCCTGGATGGTCCTGGTCAACGTCGCGTCCCGGGCCGTCCAGGTGGCGACGACGTCGGGGCCGTAGAAGGTCGACGACTGCCGCCACGCCGCCCAGCTGCGCTCACCCTTGGAGCTGTTCGCGGACGCGTCCATGACGACGAGGTTGTCCCTGCGCACGGCCAGGGCGGCGCGTTCGGTGGCCCTGAGCTTGTCGAAGCCCGCCATCTGTGACATCCGGTTCAGCGAGACGACGTGGTCCACCTCGAGCCCTTGGGGCGGCGTCCGCAGGGGGCCGACCTGGTCGGTCTCCACCTTCGCCAGGATGTCGGCGCGTTCCTTCGACGCGCCGAAGACCTGCCGCATACGGATGGTCGGGTCCAGCCGCGCCTGTTCGGCCAGGCGCTCGGCCTTGCCGAGCGCCTCCTCGGCCCGCCGGATCAGGCCCTCGCCGGTCGGCCGGCTGGTCCGCAGGTCGAGGCCGTCGTACTCCGCGAGCTCCTGGTCGATCTCGCGGATCCGCGCCGTGTCCCGGCTGCCCGCCGGCTCCTGGCGCAGGGCAGCACGTTCGGCCTCCAGCTCTGCTCTCGTCCGCCGCAGCGCGGCGAGCTGCTCGCTGACGGCCGTGAGCTTGGTCTCGGCCAGGACCTGCTCCTGGGTGGGCGGTCGCCACGCCCTCATGTCCTTCAGCAGCGCCGCGAACGCCTCCTCGTCGGGCCGCTCGGCGGCGAACCGGTCGACGTACCGCATGATCGTCGCCTCGTCCATCCGGCGCCGCTCACCGGTGCTGATGATCCGCCGCACCCGGCGGAACGCCGTGGTGATCTCGGCGCGGCCGGCGCGGGTCATCTTCGTCACGTCGCCCATGAGTTCGAGCATCCGGGCGTCCCTGCGCAGGTCGGCGACCGTCTGTACGCCTCTGCGGGCGGCGTGGTACATGACCTTGACCAGGGGCCACGGGTCGACGGCGCCGCCGGAGCCCATCAGCCGGCCGGCAGCCTCGCCGACCGCCTTCCGGAAGCCGAGCTCCGCCGCCGAGCGCGCCTTGAGCGCGTCCTTGAGTTCCCGGTTCAACCCCTCGGCCGCCTCGATCTTCGCGGTGAGCGTCCTGAGCCGGGCGGCGGCCGACTCCGTGTCGGCCGCGGCGGCGAACTCGCGCAGCGGCGCTTCGAGCGACGAGAGGCCCTTCGCCGACATCCTGAGAAGCGTGGCCGTCGTCACGCCCAACTCGAAGGCCGCGGAGGCGACCGCGATGCCGACCCAGACCAGCGACGGTTCCTCCTGGATGAACGACAGCCGGTACTCGACGGCCTGCCGCTGGTACTCCCGGACCGCCTCCAGGGCCTGGTACGCGCTGAGCGTGGTGCCCCCGATCAGCGCTGCCGCGGCGACCCACCCGCCGCCGGGCACGAGGGCGGCGAGCACGAGGGCGATGACGCCCAGGACGACCGTGGAGAACAGGTGCGCCGACTGCGCCGCCGCGACGGTGTCCCGGACGATCCAGGCGTAGATCGTGCCGTCGCCGATCCCCTGGCTCTTCTTCGTGGCCTCGACGAGATCGGGCAGGCTGAAGATCCGCTCGGGGTCGGCGCTGAACTCTCCGCGGGCCTTCGCCGTGTCGGCCAGCCGTTCCTCGACGACGTCGAGCAGGTACTGCTGCGCGGCGGGGGCGTCGAGTCCCGCGAGCTTCTCCCGGTCGGTGCCGCGGCCCAGCTTCTCGGGGTCGACGAGGGGGTCCCCGCCGGAGCCGGTGACCACCGCGGCGCCGGCCGACGACCGCAGCGTCTGGGCCTCTGTCTCGTACCGCTGCGCCTCCGTCCGGGCCCGGTTCCGTTCGGCGGCGGACTCCGCACCGGCCCGGGTCGTCCGGGCCAGCGACTCCTTGGCGGCCGCGGCACGGTAGTCGGTGCGCGCCGTCGTCCTGGCGATGCCGGCGACCATCGTCCGGACGTAGCCGGTGGTCCGCAGCCTCCGGCGTTCCTCGTGGAGTTGTTGGTCGTACCGGGCCAGCACGTCCAGCGCGATGGCGACCGCCTCGGCCCGGAACCGCACCCGGTAGGTGTCCACGGCGGCGGCGAACTCCGCCTCGTCGGCGAAGCCGTGCCGGGCCAGGGCGGCGTCGAACTCCGCGTTGAGCCTGTCCAGTTCGGCGATCGGCCCGCTCTGGTGCGCGGCGCCGGCCGACGCCTGGATGACCTTCTTGCGCAGGTCGTTGCGGCGTTCCCGGAGCCGGTACAGGTCCTCGCACCCGAAGAGGGTGGCCTCGGCGGCCTCGGTCCGCGCCGTCTCGGCCTCGCGGACCTGCTGGTCCAGCAGGTACCGCTCGATCGAGGCGTCGAGTTCCGCCCAGGTGGTCGCCGCGGCGGCGGTGCTCCGGTAGTCCGCCCGCTGGGCCTTCGTCAGCCCGCTCAGCTTGTGCGCCAGCGTGAGGGCCGTGGCGTAGTCCTCCGGGGCCAGCGGCCGGTCGCCGGAGAGGACGATCTGCCGGACGTCCTCGGGCAGTTCGGCGATCTGGCGGCGCTGCTCGCGTTCCCGTACGACGTCGGCCCGCACCCCCAGCCACCGCCGGCGCAGGACGGCGTCGCCGGGGCCGGTGCCGAGCTTCGTGCCGGGCGCGATCTCGTTCTCCCGCCAGAACCGCACGTCCGTCTCCGTGTCGACCTCGGCCCGCTCGGCCTCGGAGAGCTGTTCCATCGCCGCCTGCGTCACGTCGACCACGGACAGCACGATGAAGCCACGGCGGACGTCTGCGGCCGTCGCCGCCCGCCCGCCCGCGGTGTCGAAGTGCCACAGCGGAAGGCGTCGGTCAACCTCCTGTTCGTTGCTGGTGCCGTAGTACTGCCGAACGAACTCGCAGAGAAGTTCCGGCGGCGACATGACCCGGGTCACCCGGAGCCGGAACGGACGCGCGGTGCGCCGGCCGGCCGGTTGCGGCGTCTCGGGCTTGAGCTGGAGCCGGCCCTGGCCGTCGCCCCGGGCCTGCTGCGCCACGTGCGCCAACTCGTGCGCGAGAAGACGCCGCCCGGCGTCCGACCCGGGCGGCACCCCGTCGCCGAGGACGACGTGCCGGCCGGTGGTGTACGCCGCGGCGCCCAGCGCCGCCGCCGACGCGGCGGCCTCCCGCCCGGCGTGCACCCGGATCTGGCCCAGGTCCCAGCCCAGCCGCGGTTCCATCGTCGCCCGTGTCGCGGCGTCCAGCGCGGCGCCGGTGGAACCGAGCGGGACCGCCGATCCGTCGAGGTGCCGCATCGGACGGACCGGGCCGGCGGCCTCGGTGGACCGCCGGTCGGCGAACCGGTCGGCCTCCGACTCCAGGCACGGGTCGGGTGTCACGGCCGGCGGGACGGGACGGCGCCGCACCGTCGGTGCCTCGGTGCGGTCGGGGCCGTCGTGCGTGCGCATCCGTCAGGCATCCCCGGTGCGGTCGGCCGCCCCGGTCCCGGTCGGCACGGTGGCGGACGCCGATATCCGGGAGACCATGGCGCGGTGGTGCGCCATGATCCGGGTGTCCGGCAGCGCGGCGTAGACGGCCAGCTTCCCGATCGCGCCCCGGAAGTACGACCGGTGGTCCCTGGTCGCGATCCGCAGCGGGGCGGGGCCGCCGCTGGGGATGACGTGGTACGGGGGCCCGAGGGTGTCGCTGTCCATCGGTACCCCGTTGCGGTAGAGGCGGACGGTGCCCCACCCGTCCCGGCACACGTCGACGGTGTCGATCTTCAGGACGTAGTGGAACCATTCGCCGGCCCGCAGCGGCGGGACCGTCCCGCCGCCGGACCGCATCCCGCCCTGCCAGTACGAACCGGCGCCCAGCCCGCCAGCGGAGTTGAAGACGTATCCCGAGACGCGGTTGGGGCGTGCCGCCGCGGACCGTGAGTACATCCGGGCGGCGTACTCGTGGCTGCCGGTGGTGCCCTTGCCGATGAAGTGGACGTACGGGCCGTCGGGGGAGGGCTGCGCCCCGGGCTGCTCGAGCGCGTCCGGCCGCACCCAGGCCTCGAGGACCAGGATGCCGCCGAGACCGGGCACGGAGAGGTCGTCGGCGTCGGCGATCTCGGCGTACTGCGCCACGCCGTCGAACACGGCCACGGTGTCGCCGTTGGGCAGGGCGCCGGTGGCGGGCGCGCCGACGTAGCGGAGCGCGTGGCCCCGGCCGGCGAGGTCGGTGCCCGAAACGCCGTCGACGCCGACGTAGACGACGGGGTCGTCGGCGAGGACCGCGTCGTCGTACGTGGAGCGGGCGCCGGATGTCATCGGTGGACGGTGTCGGGTGTGCCCGAGGCTCAGGTCGACGGCTGGTCGAGGCAGGCCAGCATCTCGACCAGCACGCTCCGCTCTCCCCGGTTGGCCAGCGCGAGCGTGCGGGGTCCCCCGTCAACCAGGGCGTCGAGGGCGGTGGCGTTGGCGACCAGCAGGTGACCGGAGACGGTGAGCTTGTCCCCGGTGGCTTCGCCGCTCTTGGGCGTGACCTCGACGACGGCGCTCTTGCCGGCTCCGTCAATGGCCCGGACGGCCAGCAGCAGGGGTGTCCCGCCCGCCGGCAGCAGTGCGACCTCCTGGCTGTCGCCGGGCTCCAGGTCCACCGTGGCGAAGGCGTACGACGCCGGATCCACCGTCGTCGCGACGGACACCGCGGGCCCGCCACGGACCTGCACCGATGTCGACACCGCCACCTTGACCATCCGGGAACCCCTCGACTCGATCCGACCTCGTACGACCACCGTGGCGTGTCCCCATCACCCGGGCGTCACCGCGTGGTCACCGAGACGGGCGCCGGCCCCGGCCAGGTTTCCTGACGAGCCGTTGACGACGTGGTGACGGTGTTCGGGCAGCGTGTCGGGCGACGGCGTTCGTCGAGACGAAGGAGCGGGCCATGCTGTTGCCGGCCATGCCGTACCCCGGGGTGCACCTGGTCGAGCTGCCTGGCGGCAGCCGTACCATCACCGGGGTCGCGACGGCGATCACCGCTTTCGTCGGCAGCGCCGACCGGGGGCCGGTCGACGAGCCGGTGCTGGTGCAGAGCTGGTCCGAGTTCGAGCGGACGTTCGGTGGCATCCGGCGCCACCGCGGCCTGGGGTACGCGGTTCGCGACTTCTTCCGCAACGGCGGCGGCAACGCCCTGGTGGTGCGTCTCGCCGGCGGCGCCCGACCGGCGATCGTCCGGGCCGACACCCTGTTGCTGGCGGCGTACGGGCCCGGCGTGTGGGGCAACGACCTGACGGTCGAGATCACGCATCCGGACCCGGCCGACGCCCAGGACGTGGCCGCCGGCCAGGGGGTCGAGCCCGGCGGCCTGTTCCACCTGACGATCCGAGAGGTACGGGCGGGCACCGAACGGGCCGTGGAGCGCTTTCTCAACGTGACGACGACCGACGGCCCGCGTCAGGTCGGCCTGGTCCTGGAGGGGTCCCGTTTGATGCGGGCGGGCACGCAGCTGCCGGCGGATCGACCGGCACCCGGCACCTACGAGGTGGAGGCGGCCAACCAGGGAACGGACAGCGGGACCCTGACGGCGGACGACTATCTCCCCGGCCCGGACGACGCCGGGTCGGGCATCTACGCGTTGCGGGCGGCGGACCTGTTCAACCTGCTGTGTCTGCCACCTCCGACGCCGGCCGGGTCGCTGCCCGTCCGGGTCTGGGCCGACGCGCTCGCGTTCTGCGTCGAACGGGACGCGGTGCTGCTGGTGGACCCGCCCGCCGACAGGACCGTCGACACGGTGGCCGACTGGGCGTCCACCGCGCTCCCGCAGGGCGTGCAGAACCGCAACGCCGCGCTGTACTTCCCGCGGCTGCGGCAGCCCGACCCGGCCAGGGGCGGCACGGTCGCGGAGTTCGCCGCGTGCGGTGCGGTCGCCGGGGTGATGGCCCGCACCGACGCTACCCGGGGTGTGTGGAAGGCGCCGGCGGGCATCGACGCCGGCCTGGCGGCGAGCGGGCTGGCCGTGCCGCTGACCGACGGGGAGAACGGTCGGCTCAACCCGCTCGGAATCAATTGCCTGCGGACCTTCCGGGACGTCGGCACCGTGGTGTGGGGGGCGCGGACGATGCGCGGCGCGGACGCCCTGGCCGACGAGTACCGCTACCTGCCGGTGCGACGGCTGGCGCTGTTCCTGAAAGCCAGCCTGTACCGGGGCACGCAGTGGGTCGTGTTCGAGCCGAACGACGCGCCGCTGTGGGGACAGATCCGGATGTCCGTCGGCGCCTTCATGCAGGACCTGTTCCGGCAGGGCGCGTTCCAGGGCGGCAGCCCGCGGGACGCGTACTTCGTCAAGTGCGACGCGGAAACCACCACGCAGTACGACATCGACCGCGGGATGGTCAACATCCTGGTCGGGTTCGCGCCGGTGAAGCCGGCGGAGTTCGTGATCATCGGTCTTCAGCAGAAGACGTCGGACGCGGCGGCCTAGGAGGAGAAGGATGGCCGAGTTCACGGTCAACCCCACCCGCTTCGACCCGTACAAGAACTTCAAGTTCCGGGTGCGCTGGGAGGGGCGGTATGTGGCCGGGGTGAGCAAGGTGGGCGCCCTCAAACGCACGACGGAGGTCGTGCGCCACCGACACGGGGGCGACCCCAGCAGCAGCCGTAAGTCGCCCGGCCGCACCGAGTACGAGGCGATCGTGCTCGAGCGGGGGGTCACGCACGACACCGACTTCGAGCAGTGGGCGAACAAGGTCTGGAACTGGGGCTCCGGGCCGGGCTCCGAGACGTCCCTCAAGGACTTCCGACGCGACATGATCATCGAGGTCTACAACGAGGCAGGACAGTTGGCGATCGCCTACAAGGTGTACCGCTGCTGGGTCTCGGAGTTCCAGGCCCTGCCCGACCTGGACGCCAACGCCAACGCGGTGGCCATCCAGACGATCCGGCTGGAGAACGAGGGCTGGGAACGTGACCAGGCCGTCAGTGAACCCGTCGAGCCGACCCTCGCCGTGTCGTGACAGGCCCCGCGGGCTGCCAACCCTGTCGGGCGAGGGAGGTGTGGTGAGGGTCCTCGCCGAGCCCACAGTCCTGCTGACCGTGTGGGAGGAGGCCGCCGCCGTCCCGGCCGCCGCGCGTGCCGCCGTACTCGTCCACCGGGCCGGGCTCGCCCCGGACCTGGACGCCGCGCTGGATCTCAGCATCGGGCGGTGCGCCGCCCTCGCGCTGGCCGCCCACACGGCGGCGTTCGGCCGGGACGTGGATGTCGTGTTCCCCTGCACGTCCTGTGGGGCGCGGCTGGAGGCCGAGCTCCACCTCCCGGATCCGGCCGAGACGGATCCCGAGGCACTCGTCGGCGCCGTCCACCCCGACCGGGTCGACGACCTCACCGTGCACCCCCTGACCATCCGCGACCTGCTCGCCGCCGCCACCGGCGTCGACGGTCGCGCCCTGCTGTTCTCCCGGTGCGTCCGTCGCGCCGACGGCACCTCCGCCGTGCCGGCCGACCTGTCGCCCGCACAGCGGGAGGCCGTCGACGCCGCCGCCGACCGGCTGGCCGGCTTCGCGGCGCTCGCGCTGCGCATGACGTGCCCGTCGTGCGGGGACGACGTCCGGGTCGCCCTCGATCCGGACGCGCTGCTGTGGGACCAGGTCGACGCCGCCGCGCCCGCGCTCCTGGACGAGGTGGCCACCCTCGCCCGCGCCTTCGGCTGGGACGAGGCCACCGTGCTGGCCCTTTCCCCGGCCCGGCGCGGCGCCTACCTGGAGCGCGCGGCGCGATGAGCGGGTTCTTCGACCGGATGGCCGCCCGGGCCCGGGGCCACGAACCACGGGTGACGCTGCGCCGCCGGTCCCGGTTCGAATGCTCTGACACCGCCACGGGGATCGACTGGCTGTCGCCGGCCGTGGCGGAGACCTCGACGGCCGGCCCCGGACCGGGCGGCCCCGCCCGGCCCGCGCCGGCCGGGGAGCGCGTTCCGCGGGTGGAGCCACCGCCACCCCCGGTCGACCGGCCGGGCCCCGGGCCCCCGGACCCGGCGGTCGACCCGCGCAGAACGGCCGACGAGGTGCCGGCTCCGGCCGGCCCGGCGGCGGGGCAGGCCGCCGACCGGGCCGGGTCGCCGCCGCCCGCCGCGCCGGCCCCGGCGGTGGTGGGCGAGGCGGCGGCAGTGGCGCTGCCACCCGCCCGGCCCGGCCCCCGACGCCCGGTACCCCGGTCACCGGCACCGCGGGTCGCGGCGGACGGGCCGGACGGCTCCCCGGGAGACCCGACCCCTGCCGAGAACACGACCGGTGCCGCCGCCGGCCTTTCCGACGAGGGCGACGACCACCGGCCGCAGGCCGGCCCCGCCCGCGCGGTCGGCACCCCGCCCGCCGCGGAGCCCGAGCCGCCGCTCTCCGCCGTCGGCTCCCCCGGCGGTCCGCCCTGGCGGGAGCCGGGGGACGCGGCGGACCTGGTGGTCGCGCGCCCGGCGGTCACGCCGCCCGCCGGCACCGGTCGGGCCGTCCCCGCCGCGCCGGCCGCACCGGCCGGTCTCGCCCCGGTGCCCGGTGACACACCGGCGGCCGGTGCCGTCGCCCGGCCGGCCCGGCGCACCTGGCATGGACCGGCCGACCTCGGCGGTGGGGCTGGCGCCGCGCCGGCCGGTCCGGGTGGGCCGCCGGCGCGCCGCGACCCACCGGCGGCCAACGGCGCCCCGGCCGCGGGCGCGGTGCGGGACGACACCGTCCCGGACCTGCTCGACCTCGTCCGCGACCACGTCGTGCCGGCACTGCGCGAGCGGGGCGTCGTCGCCGCCGGCGAACGCGTCGACGTCCGGGCCGCCCACCAGCCCGGGACGTCGCCGCCCCCGCCGGGCCGGGTGCAGGTCGTAACGGACCACCGCCGGGTCACTCCCGTCGCCCCCGCGCTGCCCCCCGACGCGGGGGCCGGCGCCACCGCGGCCGGGGGCGCCCCGGACGGCGCGGAGAGCCACCGCCAGGCGTACGGCGACGGGCGGGCGGCCCGCCGCGACGTCCATGTGCACATCGACCGGGTGGAGGTGATCCGGTCCGCGCCGGCCGTCCCGCCCACGCCGCCCGCCACCCCCCGAGCCGACCTCGACAGGTATCTCGCCCGCCGACGGGAGGACCCGTCCCGATGAGCAACGGCCTGGCGATCGCCGCCGTCACCTCGACCCTGCGGTACGTCCTCGATCGCGCGCTGCAACGCCCGCATCCCGGGCCGGTCGGCGGGGCCAGGGTCACCACCCTGCGTCCGGACCGCCTCGGCAGCTCGGCGCTCGTCCAACCCAAGGGCATCAACCTCTTCCTGTACCAGGTGACGCCGAACCCCGCCGGCGCCGTCGCGAACCTGCCCACCCGGCGTCCCGACGGGTCACTGCACCGCCGCCCGGTGTCCGCGGTGAACCTGCACTACCTCGTCACCTGCCACGGGGAGGACCCGTCCCTGGACGGACAGCGGCTGCTCGGCACGGCCGTTACGGCGCTCTCCCTGACCCCGGTCCTGACCCGGGAGGTCATCAGGGCGGCGGTCGACGCCTACCACGGCGCCGACGAGACCGCCTTCCTCGTGGACACCGACCTCGCTGACCAGATCGAGCCGGTGAAGGTGTCGCCCGCGCCGCTCTCCGTGGAGGAGATGGCCCGGCTGTGGTCGGTCTTCCCCCAGACGCCCTACCAGCTGTCCGTGGCCTACCAGGCGACCGTCGTCCTGCTGGAGGCGGTGGCGACGCCGCGCACCGCGCTGCCGGTGGACCGGCGCACCGTGTCCCTGTCCGCCGGGGGCTCACCGCGTCTGGTCACCGTCGCCCCCGAGGTGCCGGGGAGCGCGGTGACCACCGGCAGCGGCATCGTCCTGTACGGCGTACGCCTGTTGGGCCCGACCACCCGGGTCCGGATCGGCCCGGCCCGGCTCGCCCCGGCGGACGACGCCACGCCCTCGACGCTGCGGGTGGTGCTGGACCGGACCGTGCCCGCCGGACGGCACGCCGTGCGGGTGCTGCACCTGAGCCGGCCCGACGCGTCGGGCGAGCCGTCCCGGGTCGTCGCGTCCTCCAACGCCGGACCGGTCACGGTGGTGCCGGTCGTACGGAACGTCACGGTCGGCGCCGAGCGGATCACTCTCGCGGTCGATCCGCCGCTGGTCGCCGGGCAGCGCGCGACCGTGTTGTTGTCGCGCGTGGCGGGCGCCCCCGCACCCGCCCCGGACGCGGTGAGCGTCGCGCTGCCGCCGGTGGCCGCGGACGCGGCGCCCGCCGCCAGGCTGGACGTGCCCCGGCGGGACGTCCCGGACGGACAGTGGCTGGTGCGCGTCCGGGTGGACGACGTGGAGAGCCTGCCGGAACGCGTCGACGGCGTCTACCGCGCGCCCTCGATCACCCTGCCGGTCCCGTGAGCGCGCCCGACGGCGGGTGGGCGGACGCCAACCGCGACCACCTGCTCGCCGAACTCGACGTGCTGCGACTGGCGGTACGTCCCGACGCCACCCCGGCCGACCACCGGCAGGCCGAGGAGAGGCTGGCCGAGGCGGGCCGGCGGCTGGGCGGACCCGGCACGCTGGACCAGGTGGCGGTCGGGTTCGGCCTGACGCCGTTCGAGCGCGCGGTCCTGCTGCTGGCCGCCGGCCCGGAGTTGGTCTCGGCGGTCGCCGACGAACTCACCACGGCCTGCGGCCGGCCGGCGTTGACCTTCGGCGCGGCGCTGTCCCGGCTGCCCCAGCCGCACTGGAGCGCCCTGGTGCCCTCCGCGCCGTTGCGGGCGTGGGGGCTGCTGCGGCTCGCCGACCCCTCGTCGCCGACCCGCAGCCCGCTGGTGGTCGACGAACGGATCCTGCACCACCTGGCCGGCGCCGGTGACCTCGACGCCGACCTCGCCCGGGTGGCCCGCACCGTCGAGGCCCGTCCGGAGCTACCGGGCCCGTGGCAGGCAGTCGTCGAGCGCCTCGTGGACGCCTGGGGCCGACGCCGGTCGGTGCTGTTGTGCGGCCCGCAACCGGCGAACCTACGGGTAGTGGCCGCGGCGGCGGCCACGCGTGCCGGGTCGCGGCTGCTGCTGGTGCCCGCCGTAGACCTGCCGGCGGAGGCGACCGAGCGGTGGCGGACCCTGCGGCTGATGGCGCGCGAAACGGTGTTGACCGGCTGCGCCTGGGCCGTCGACCTCACCGACGCCGGCCTCCCGGCGGGGGAGGACGTCGCCCGCGTGCTGCCGGGACTGGGCGCGCCGGTCGTGCTGCTCGCCGGTGAGGAGACGATGTTGCCCGACCACGACCTCGTCCGGGTGACCCTCACCCGGCTGGACGTCGCCGACCGCCGTCGCGTGTTCGCCGCCGCGCTGCGTCGGGTCGGCGCGCCCGCCGAGGCGGCGGCCGAGGCGGCCGGCGTCTTCGACCTCTCCCTGGCCGACGTCGACGTCGCGGCGTCCGACGCCGCCCGGGGGACCCCGCTGTGGCAGGCGTGCCGGGCCCGGGTACGACCGTCCTTCGGCGTGCTGACCCAGCTCCGCCAGCCGCGGGCCACCTGGGACGACCTGGTGCTACCGCCGACCCAACTCGCGCAGTTGCGGGCGCTGACCGCGTCGGTCAGGTTCCGCACCCTGGTCTTCGACGACTGGGGCTTCGCGCGGCGGACGGCCCGGGATCTGGGCACGACCGCGCTCTTTGTCGGCCCGAGCGGGACGGGAAAGAGCCTGGCGGCCGAGGTGGTCGCGGGCGACCTCGGGCTCGACCTGGTCACCGTGGACCTCAGCCAGGTGGTCAGCAAGTACATCGGCGAGACTGAGAAGAACCTGCGGCGGCTCTTCGCCGCCGCGGAGGACAGCGCGGCGGTACTACTCTTCGACGAGGCCGACACGCTCTTCGGCAAGCGCACCGAGGTACGCGACAGCCACGACCGGTACGCCAACCTGGAGGTCGGCTACCTGCTGCACCGGTTGGAGTCCTTCCGGGGACTGGCCGTCCTGACCAGCAACGCCCGTTCCGCGATCGACCACGCGTTCGTCCGGCGGCTCAGGACCGTGGTGACCTTCCCGTACCCGGACGCCGGCATGCGGGAGGCGTTGTGGCGCGCCGCGTTTCCCACGGCGACCCCGGTGGCCGACCTCGATCCGGCGGACCTGGCGCGCGCGGACCTGACCGGCGGCGGCATCGCGGCCGTCGCCCTGTCCGCCGCCTACCTCGCGGCGGGCGAGCAGAGCGCGATCACGCCCGCGCACGTACGCCTGGCCACCAGATGGGAGCTGGCCAAGTCGGGCCGGTCCGCCGTCGACGGATGACGGATCTCCCGACGGGTCGGTGTCGGGCCCGGGGCTATCCCCGGTCAGCCGAACTGGACGGCGTCGAGATCGAAGACCCGGGTGGCCTCACCGGAACCCGTCTGGTTGTTGGCGGTGTACCGGGCCGCGAGATGACGGCCGTCCACACTCCACGACATCGCCAGCGCGGGTGCCGTGCCGAGCCGGAGACGGGGGGCACCCGTCGCGGCCTCGACAACCTGCACCTCCCTGTGCACCACTGCCAGCCACCTGCCGTCGGGGCTGAACACCCCGGGGCCGGACGCCTCCACCCGGTACCGCTCGCTGCCGGTGGCGGCGTCGAACACGATTCCTCCGATCGCGATCAAACGCGAGTCGTGGCTCCACGCGGCGTGGGAGACGGGGTTGCCCTCGATCAGCGTGGTGACCCGGTCCCCGGTGGCGGCGTCGAACAGGTACCCACCGTTGTCGGTGCCCACCAGCATCCGCTCGCCGTCCGGGCTCAGCGCGGACGCCCGGGTGCTGAACACCTCGGCGCTGGACCGGATGTCGCCCGTGCGGCCGTCGTGGATCGACAGGCCGTGCGCCAGCCAACGGTCATCGGCACTCCAGTCGAGACGGCGGTACCAGGGGGCGGCGCTGCTCCAGCGCACCTGCCCGTCCTTGGCGCTGCGGACGCTGATGGACGCGTATTCGTAGCCGCCCGGCGTCCGTATGTACGTCATCAACGCGACCCACTGGCTGCTCGGGCTCCAGGCGTAGGTCACGACGCCGTCGCCGAGATTGGTGAATCGGCAGCGTTCGGACCCGTCATCGACCTTGACGACAACCGTGCCGTCGGTGAGCCACCGCCCGTTGGGGGAGAACGTCCCGCGGGGCAACCGGCACCGGTTGCCGGTGAACGTCTCGTAGACCGCTGCGTCGCTCCACGAACCGGTCGCCACCCACTGCCCGTCCGGGCTGAGGTTGAGCAGTTCCGTTTCGGTGCCGACCTGATGCAGGTCGATGTGGCAGACCTCCCGCACGGTTTCCATGCTGTAGACGCACACCTGTCCACCGTCACCGGCGGCGACGACCCGTGATCCGACCCGGCTGAACACCACCTCCCGTACCGGCTTGTGCTGCTCGAGTTCGCAGCGTTCGGTCCCGGTCGCGGGGTCGAACATCACCGCCCGGTCGGCGCCCGTGGCCACCCACTTGCCGTCTCTGCTCCAAGCCACGGCGAAGGCCGGTCCGCCGTGGGTGTATCCGAACAGACCGGCGCCGGTGGCCGTCTGGAACACCTGGGTGATGCCGTCCTCGCCGGCGGTGGCCACCCACTGTCCGTCAGGGCTGAAGGCGACGGCGTTGACGGGGCTTGCGTGGGTGGCGCGGCTGACCTCGCGGCCGTCCGCCATGTCGAAGACCCTGGCTGTCGCGTCATCACTGCCGGTCGCCAGCCACCTGCCGTCCTCGCTCCAGAGGACCATGTTCACCGCGTCGTCAAGCGTCAGGCGGTGCCGCTCGGCTCCGGTCGACGCGTCGTGCACCCGCACCGTGCCGTCGTCGCCCGCGGTGGCGATCCACCGATCGTCGAGACTGAGGGCGACGTCGGCGACCGGGCCGTTGTGCGTGACCCGGAAGCGCTCGGCACCCGTCGCCACCTCGAAGACCCGGGCGGTCTCGTCTTCGCTGGCGGTGGCCATCCACCGGCCGTCGCGGCTGACGACGACGGCATTCACCGCCTTCTCGTGCCTGACCTGGCCGCGCCGGTCACCCGACGCCGCATCGAACACCTCTGCCGCACCGCGGCCGGCAACGGCGACGAATCTGCCGTCACCGCTCACCGCCACGTCGTTCACCGCGGCGATCGCTGTTCCCGCGCGGTCGAGACGTGTGAGTGTCCGTCCCGTCCCGGCGTCGACGATGTCCGTGAACCCACCCTCGTGCGCCGCGACGAACCAACGCCCGTCCGGGCTGCACGCCACGGCACGCACCGGGAACCCCGTTTCGTGTACCGCCACCGTCTTGGCAAACCATCTCATCGAACAAACTCCTGATCTCTGCTGCCGGGCAGTCGTCGTCTGCTCACACGTCTCGCCAGGCCACTGCGGACACGACTCGACGGGTCACTTCGTCACCATGAACCACTGGGAGTGCTGCTGGCCGTTGTTGACGTGTCGAACCGGGTTGCCCCCGCTGGTGATCGCCCAGCCCTCGACGACCAGCCTTCCGGGGAGCTTGGGGGGACCGGAGGCCGAGCTCAGCTTGCTGGGCAGCTCATTCGTCAGCCATGTGCGCAGCTGGGTGTCGGGGGACCACTGGATCACCCTGGCGCCGGCGGTGGTGATGGTCGCCGCCGTGGTGATTTCGAGGGGCCGCCAGAACCGCAGGTTGGTCACGGTGATCCACGGATGCTGCTCGCCCGTGACGGGGAACGGCAGGTCGAAGTAGATGTGGACGACGGGGTTCCCAGTGACGGTGGCCGTGTCGATGTCGGCGTCGAGTGCGATGTGGATGCCTTTGGCGAACTTGGCGGCCGGCACGTCCTGCCCGTTCTGAAGTTTCTCGGATGTCCCGATGAACGACACGCTGGTGATGGCGATACCGGGCAGGGTCTTCTGCGCGGTGACGGTGACCGGAGCGCGGGTGTCGCCGGGCATGGCCAGGCTCAGGGTGTCGGTGGCCTTGGCGGGGTCGGGTTGCCACCAGAATTCGGCTGCGCCCTTGTCGGTGGTGGTGGCGGTGTCGGTGGCGCCGGGGAGGGTGGCGGGTGGGGTGTCGCCGGTTTTGCGGGCGACGAGGGCGCCGCCGGTGGCGGTGGCGGTGACCTGTTGGTTGGCGACGGGTCCGCAGGGGCTGTCGACGATGACGCGGACGGGTTGGGGGAGGACCTTGTCGTCGGAGCGGAGGTGTTGGCCGTCGCCGCCGAGCAGGCGTAGCTCCTTCCGCTGGGACAGGCGGTTCAGTGCCTCCTTGACGGTGGTGACGCCGTCGAGGGGCGGGCACTGCGCCGGCGACGTCCAGGTGATCGATCCCGCGTCGGTCGCAGCGGGCGGCGGGGTGGGCAGGCGTTGCGCGGTGACGGTGACCGGGGCGCGGGTGTCGCCGGGCATGGCCAGGCTCAGGGTGTCGGTGGCCTTGGCGGGGTCGGGTTGCCACCAGAATTCGGCTGCGCCCTTGTCGGTGGTGGTGGCGGTGTCGGTGGCGCCGGGGAGGGTGGCGGGTGGGGTGTCGCCGGTTTTGCGGGCGACGAGGGCGCCGCCGGTGGCGGTGGCGGTGACCTGTTGGTTGGCGACGGGTCCGCAGGGGCTGTCGACGATGACGCGGACGGGTTGGGGGAGGACCTTGTCGTCGGAGCGGAGGTGTTGGCCGTCGCCGCCGAGCAGGCGTAGCTCCTTCCGCTGGGACAGACGGTCCAGCGCGTCCTTCACGGTGGCGATACCGTCGAGCGTGCCGCAGCTTCCACCTGGTGCCCACCCGACCTCGGACGCCACGCTGAGGCGCCCCGTCGCCACGACGGCGGGCGGGGCCGCGGTGGCGATGTCCGGGTCGAGGGTCGCCGTGAGGGTCTGCGTCGTCGCGCCCTGCCGGTCGAGCTTCCAGGTGACCGCGGCGATCCCGTCCCGGTCGGTGGGCACCGGCCCCGACACCGCCGTGCCGTCGGGGGTGGCGAGGAGCCCGCCGGCCGCCTCGAAGCGCACCCGGGCGCCCTGCACCGGCTGCCCGCTGTTGCGCACCATCACCCGTACCGGTGCGGGAAGCCGCTCACCCGGTCGCGCCTCCTGACCGTCCCCACCCGCCAGGTCGAGGGTGACCACGTCCCGCGCGACCAGGCTGGAGGTGGGCGGGAACAGCCGACGGCAGTCGGCGTCGAGGGTCCACCCGTCGGCGGCCCTGGTGAGGATGGCCAGCGCCACGACGTGGCGGGTCGGGCCGGCCGGCGGGCACGCCTGCGGTGACCCGTCGGCTCCGGTTGGCCAGGTGATGGTGCCGGCGAGGGGGGTCGTCCCGTACACGTGGCGCGCGGTCCGCGCGGGGATCAGCCAGTGGTCACCCGTACGGTAGACGCCGCCGCCGGGGAAACGCACGACGATGCCGCCCTCCAGGTCCAGCGGTCCGGTGTCGACCGGGCGCGCCGGCCCCTCCCACCGGCGGACCAGGGGCGCCCGGCCGAGCGCGGGGAACGACTCGGGTCCGGCGGCGGTGAACCGGACCTGGAGGCGCAACCCCTGCGACGTCGTCACGGTGGCCAGGAATCCCGGGTGGCCGGCGAGTTCCCGCTCGGCGCTGGTGACCTCGACGGTGTCCTCCCGGCGGATCGACAGCTCCTCGTCGCGGCCCTCCCGGTCGACGACGAGTTCCGCCGACGTGCCGTCACCGAGCCAGGTGAGCGCGGTGAGCCCGGCGGCGACGCTGCCGTTCTCCCGGGACCACAGGAACGTCGGCCGGGCCGGCGACCCGTCGTGGATCTGCACCCGGTAGAGCTGGTTGTCCAACCGGCGGTACGTGCCGTCGGGAACGTGCGGATCCGGGTCCTGGTCGGACTGGCTGTTCCGCAGCGCCGCCGACATCGTGCCCCGCGCCTCGGTGAACCGTCCCTGCCGGCGGACGTCGTCGCAGCCCTCGCCGATCCCGATGTCGGCCAGCCGCACCCGCCAGGCGGTCTGGGCGCGGGTGGTGGTGTCCGGGCCGCCCAGCGCCGGTTCACGCAGCGACGGTTCCTCGTCGGCGGTGACGTGGTGGGTCCACGTGTCGAGCAGGGCGGCGTACCGCCCGTTGCCCGTCGGTTCCGGTTGCGCGCCGGCCGGACCCCGGGCGTACGGCTGGTCGTCGAGCGGCCAGCCCTCGGCGGCGGCACGGGCTGACGGCGGTGGAACCGGTGACTCGACCAGTACGCCGTCGACGTAGTACCGGCCGGGGGTGATCCGCAGGTCCGTCCACGGGGTTGCCTTGGGATCGGCGCCGGCCCGGTCGACCACGGCGAACCCGGCCCCGTCGGCCGGGCCGGCGCTGGGACCGACGACGTCGCGGGTGCGGATCTCGTCGTGGTAGGCGGTGATCTCTGCCTGCTCGTTCCAGTCGGCGTCGAGCAGGACGCGCCCCTGCTGCAACAGCACGGAGCGGTAGGCGCGCCGTGGCACGAAGGTCCAGCGGGTGAAATCTCCCTGCATGTGGTTCAGCTCCCGAAGACTCCGAGGTCCAGTCCGGCCGGTGCGTGCGGCGCGAGGTGCCGCCGGGCCGCCGCGCGCCGCAGCGGCCGGCCCAGGTGGTGGTGCACACCCATCTCGGATCCGTCCTCACCACCTTCGGCGAGGGCGGCCGGGCAGTCGCGGGCCAGCGCCAGGTACATGGGCGAACCCGGGTCCAGCGCGGCGTACACCGGCCCGCCGGCAGTGCCGGTGTCATCCGGCGGGTGGCAGCGGAACCGCTGCGGCCCTCGGGAGCCCGGGCCGGCGTAGCAGTAGCGCAGGCAGCCGACCTGCCGGTGCTCGGCCGTGAGGCGCCCGTCGAACAGGCAGTTGCCGGCGTCGACCGACCGTACCGACACCGTGCCGCGGATGGTGCTCCCCTCGGCCGACAGATGCGCACCCTCCGCGGCGAGTGCCACACCCTCCCCGGTGTCAGCCGCGTCCGTGACGCACTCGCTGACCGCCAGCAGCGGCACGACGGGCGCCAGCCGGACCGACCCGACGACGCTGCGGACCAGGCTCACCCGCAGGTCGCGGTGGCCACCGGCCGGGTCGTCGGCCACCGTGAGGCGCCCGGTGAGGGTGCACTGGGAGACGGTCAGCGCGGTGAGCGCGCCGGGTGCGACGGTGACGTCACCCTCGACCAGGAAGCCGTCCAGCACCAGGCTGCTGCCGGCACCGCCGGTCACCCGCAGACCGCCGCGTAGGTGCGGGCGCAGGCCGTCGGGCACGTAGACGCCCGGCGTCGGGTGCGGCACGCCCTCCGACCGTCCGCTGTCCGGCCACGCCGCCGCGACCAGGATCAGCCGGGTGGCCGCCGGGATCCGAACGTCCAGGTCGCCGAGGTAGGAGGCGTTGTCCCCGACCGACACCACGTACGTCGCGCCCACCGCCTGACCGGCGTCGGTGCTCCACGCCTGCTCCGCGCGGGCCAGCGCGTCGGTGACGGAGGGGACGGCCAGCACGGAGGCGGCGGCGTCCGAGCGTACGGTGACCTGGCCGGCGACCTCCCGGCGACCCCGGTACGGATCGGCGGCGAGCACCCGCGCGTGCACGTCGGAGCGTTCGTAGGTGCCCGCCCCGATGTCGGCCAGGCTTCCGTAGTGGTAGCGGACGAAGACCTCGTCCGGCGCCGTCGCCTGGCCGTCCCGGTAGACCCGCAGCCGGCCCTCGACGGCGTCCACACTCACCTGCGTCCCGGCCACCGGGGCCAGTTCCTCCAGCCCGGCGACCCGTAGCCGCTCGGGCGGCAGCGGATCACCCGTGCGCCCGACCCGCACCCCGATCGGCAGGGTCTCCCGGGCGCCGGTCCCGCCGCGGGCCGCGGCCAGCATGGCCAGCAGCCGGCGGGGCCGCAGCGGCACCGGCAGGTGTTCCTCCCGCGTGAGGTGGTCCGTCCCGTCGCCGGCCGGCGCCGCGGCGAACAACGGGGTCCGGCGGCCGAGCGGGTCGATCCGGTATTCGTCCCCGACGAGCCGGGCCTGCGACCAGAGCGACGGGTGGGTGCTCCGGTCGGGGTCGCCGGAGCCGCCGCCCGCCGGCTCGGCGGGACCGACGCCGTAGGTGCGCAGCGGAAAGAGGAACACCCCGACGCGGGCGAGGCCGTGCCGGCCCCGACCGTCGGCGGTGTTGCGCACCTGCGGGGTACGGGGCAGCGGGTCGAGCGCCCCGCCGGTCGGATCGATCAGTTCCGGGGCGGGTGGTGTCCGGTCGCGCCGCAGATCGTGCCGGGCGCCGACGAGGTCCAACCGGGCCGCGTCGCGCAGCGAGGCGACCGCGGGACGTTCCGGCCGGGCGTCGACGAGGTGGGCGGTCGTGGTGAGCAGCCGGAAGTACTCGACGGCGACGGCCGGCCAGCCGGTGGCGTCCCGGGCGACCTGCTCCAGCACCGTGAGGGTGCCCTTGCGTCGGTGCCGGGCGACGGCGTTGGCGACCAGGGCCCTGCGGTTGCCGTCGACGCCGGGACCGGCCGGCAGCGGCTCCGCCAGGCCCACCAGGTCGGCGAGGTGGGGCAACGTCCGGTCGGTGCAGGTCTCCGCGAACCAGTCGTCGTAGAGGTCCGCCAGGTCCCCTTCCAGCACGTCCAGGTCGACGGCGACTGCGGACAGCAGCGCCCGCAGGACGCCTCCCCCCTGCTCGTCCAGGCCGCGCAGGTGTTCGGGGAGCAGGGCCAGCAACCGCTCGGTCGTCCGGTTGGCCTCGCCCGCCAGGGCTCCGATGGGTACGTTCAACGCGACATCGCCTCGATCCGTACCTCCTCTGGGGCCAGGTGCGGCAGCTGCGCCGGCCGGATCCTTCGGCCGTCCCAGTGGGCCGGCAGCGGCACCAGCACGTCGTCAGCGGTGCCGGTCGGGTCCGCCGGGCCGACCGGCACCAGCCGCGGCATCGTGCACGCGACGACGCCGGCGACGGCGCGGACCACCACCAGCACCGCCGACGCCGTGACCGGGGCGTCGAAGTCGGTCTGCGCGGCGCCGAACCGCCGTCGCAGCACCGCGGCCACCTCGTCGCGGACCACGGGCCACCGGTGGCCGGGGTCGGGCTGCACCTCGACGCGCACCCCGAACCGCACCACGTCCGCGCGGAGCAGGACCAGCGGCGGTTCCGGCGGGCGGAGCCCGGCCAGCGCGGCGGCGAGGTCGGCCAGCAGGCCGTCGCCGACGGGGGACGCCCCGACGCCGACCAGCGAGAGGACGATCCGGTCCCGGTGACCGTCCGTCACCAGGTCGGCACGGGCAACGCCGACCCCGGCGAAGCCGCGCGCCAGGTCGGCGTGGTCGGCCACGGACACGGCCCGGTCGAGCACACGGGTCCGCACCGGGAGACTGCGCCGGGTCTCGGCGAGCGACTCCGGTGGCCCCCAGTCATGGGACGGGGCCGGGTTGGTCACCTCGCGGATGCCGGGCGGGCGCCGCAGCAGCAGGCTGACCTGCCCGGCGTCCACCGCGCCGTCGGCTCCCATCCCCACCCGGTACGTCGCGACGAGGTTCTCGACCCCGGTCGGCGGTCGCGCCCCCTTGACCCCGTCGCCGAAGACCACGACGGCCGTGCCGTCGGCGTTCTCCCGCACCAGGTAGACCCGGTCCTGCGGCCCGGCCGCCGCCAGCGACGGCACCTGCGTCCACGTCACACCGTTCACCTCGAGGGTGAACGTGCTGACGGTGCCGTGCGCCGTGGGGGCCCGTACGTGGGTGAGCGGGCCCCGCCGGGTGGCCACCTGGGCGAACGGGCTCTGCCCGTCCCCGCTGCCGAGCACCTGGGTGACGGTCTCGCCGTGGTCGGCGGTGACCACATTGCCCCGGACGCGCACGCTGTCCGGGGCGTACGTGCCAACGAGTTCGCGGTCGAGCACGACGCGTATGTGCCGGCCGTCGGGCCGGACCTCGCAGCCGAGGATCGTGGCGGCCTCGACCCGTTCGGTGCCGGTGGCCGTGTCGAAGCCCCGTAGCTGGACGAGGCGGCCGGCGGGCAGCGGTGGGTCGGTGGGCATGAGGTCCACCACCCGGCCGGCGACCGGAGCCGTCCGGGGCCGCCACCGGGCGGGCAGCTCCACCGGAAGGTAGTGCACCAGGGTCCTGCGCCGGTCGAACGACGGCGGCGGTCGGTGACCGGTGGCGATCCGCACCCGGGTGATCCGACCGCTGATGCCGTACCGGGTGGCGGCGGAGGGGACCACGGAGACCGCGCGGTACACCGCGCGGAGCCCGGGCTGCTCCAGCAGCAGCAGGGAGCTGGGCAGCAGCCGGGGGTGATCGCCGTCGAGTTCGAGCACGTCAGGTTCGTCAGCGAACACCTCGAAGCCGTCCCGCCGGCCGTTGCCGGCCTCCGCCGGCACACCGCCGAGCAGACCCGCGTCCGGCGCGTTCCAGCCGAAGAGCGGGCTGTTCTCGGTGAGGACGTGCACCGTGGCGTCCCCGGCGGGGGCCGGGTCGGCGTCGTCGTCGGGCGGCTCCTCGCGCGGGAGCAGCCCCAGCCGGGTCCAGCCCGGGTGACCGTCGGGGTCGATGGCGACGGCGGTCACCACCCGGACCTCGTGCTGTGGCGGGCCGGCGTCCGCCGCCGGCCGCCCGCTGTCCGTGACCGGTGGCTCGGCGAGGAGCAGCACCGGGTCGCCCGGGCGTGCGCCCGCAGCGGTGCCGGGGATCCACAGCTCGGTCGCCCCGAAGGACGGCTGCTGCTGTTCGGTCGCCACCGCGGGTATCTCGTTCCACCCGGCCCGGGCGTCGATCGTGGCGTCGGTCTCGAAGACCTGCGGCTGCTCGCCCTGGCGGGGCACGGTCTGCACCGGGGTGCCCGGCGGCACCGTGACGACGGGCGGCGCGCCCGGCGCGTCCTCCACCTCGAAGGCCAGCTCGACCTGCGCAGAGACGCCGGGCGCCAGTTCGTGCCCGAAGGCCCGGGCCAGTTCCCGCACCGACTGGGGTTCGGTCGCGGCCCGCAGGAAGCCCTCCCGTGCGATGCGGGCGGTGTAGAAGGCGACAGTGTCCGAGACCACCGCCCAGCTGTCCAGCAACGCGATCAGCGGGTCCTCGGCGGGGCGGCGGGCCAGCGCGCGTACCGGTGCGGGCTGCGACTCGTCCGCCAGCTTGGCGCGCATTCGCGCCAGGGCTGCGGCGTGGCTGGACGAGGGCTGGCGGAGTTCGACCGGGTCGGGCCCTCCGGAGCCTGGCGGGCAGGCGGCCCCGGCCCCGCGTGTTCCGGTCATGAGCCACCCCGCAGCACCACGTCGAGGCAGCCCCCGTCCGGCGCGTCCGGGGTGCTGCCGCAGCGCAGCACCTCCCCGCCGTCGGCGTCGAGGCGGCCCCGGGAGATCGCCGCGAGCATCTCGGCGTCGCCGGCACCGCGCCGGCCGAACCGCTCGACCCGCACCGAGGTGACCGCGGGGACGGACATGGCCGCGGCGACCAGGTCGCTCAGGAACAGGGTCCGCGTCACCGACAGGTTCTCCGGGTGCAGCGGCCCGCGACCGCCGTCGGGAAGCAGCCGGGCGGTCAACATCTCCCGCACCTGCCGTTCGGTCGCCGACCAGGGCTGTCCGGGCGCCAGGCAGCACACCAGACGGATGTCCAGCGGCACCGTCACCACCGGGGCGAGCGCAACGTCCACGCCGGCCATCCGTCTCGTCTCCAGCCTGCGGGCCACCCGGGCGAGGACCGCGCGGTCCGCCGCCGCGGCCGGGACGGGCTGCACGGTGACCTGTTCGACGTACCACGAGCCGACCCATCGCCGACGGGCCACCGCCCGCCGCACCGCGCGGTCCTCGACCGCGCAGGCCGCGTGGTCGGCGGACGTCACGGCGCGGAGCTGCTGGCCGATGGCGTACGGCGCCAGCTCCCGGACCTCCGCCAGGGGTTGCGGGTCGGTGCCGCCGGCGGCCGGCAGGGGATTGGTGACGGCCATCGGCGGCCCCGACCCGGCACCGGGTGCCTGGCGGAGTCTGCGCAGGACGTCGACTCCGACGTTGCCGCGAGTGCCACCACCGAGGCGGTACCGGGCGGCGAAGGCGGTGCCAGGATGGGGGCGCAGCCCGCCGGGACGGCCGCCGAAGCGCAGCCCGGTCCACCCCTCCGGTTCCGGTTCCACCACGAACACCGGGGCGGCCGGGCCGCTGTTGAGCAGGTCGGTGCGCGGCGACCACGCCCGTACGCCGTCGTGCAGGGTCACCTGGGCCACGGCGCGGGTCGGATCGGGTCGCAGCGCGGCCGTGGCGCTCTCCCAGCCGGCGGTCCCGCCGCTGCCGTCGACGGGGACGGGGCCGGTCGGGTCGGCCCAAGCGAGGCCGGTATGCGGTAGCTGCGGCCGGTAGTCGCCGTGTGGCGGCACTCGTGGCGGATCGAGGTCGGCGTGTGTGGTCAGTCCGTGGTCGGCGAGTACGACGTTGGCCAGGGCCACCGCCGTCACCTCCGTCCCGGCCGAGCCGGGCCGGGACACCCGCAGCGGCCCGGGCAGCGCGTCGTCGGTGTGCCAGCGCAGTTCCAGGACGCTCGGGCAGGCCGAGAGGCGATCGGTGTGCGGTACCGGGTCCGCGTTCAGGCGCACCGCGTACCGTCGGGTGGGGTCGGCCGCGGTCAGGCCGGCCAGCGGGTCGGCGGTCAGGCCGGCGGCCGGGTCGGACTCGGCCAGGACGACCACGTCGCCGGCGCGCAGCCCCGGTTCGACGCCGGGTGGCACGCGGACGAAGGCCGAGGTGGCTCCGGCCGGCAGGTGGTGTCCGGGGTCCCCCCAGGCGTGCAGGTCCAGACGGTTGCGGGCCGGCGTGAGGCGGATCGGCGCGCAGGTCTCGAAGACGACCGGTTCGCCGTCGGGCGACTGCTCGGCGGCCGGGTCGACCTCGCTGCCGGCAGCCGCGCTGGCGTCCGTGACGGCGGTGCCGGCCGGCAGCAGGACGGTCGTGCCGGTGGCGAAGGCGAGCCAGGTGCGGGCGGCGCATCCCTCGTGCACGCGGTAGTCGATGAGTCGCGCGTGCCGGCGCACCGAGGTGCGTCGCCGCGCGGTGCCGAGGTACGCCTCGCCGGCGATGGCGTCCTGCCGGTAGGCCAGCCGGTCTCCGAGGTAGGCGAACAGCTCCAGCAGGGTGACCCCGATGTCGGCCGGGGAACGGTCGGCCCAGGCGGGCAGCAGCACCGCCATCCGGTCCAGCAGCCTGGTCCGCAACGCCTGGTAGTCCCGGGCGAGGTAGTCCGGCAGGGGAGATCCGGCGGGTGGTGGCGGGTCGGTGGCGGCGGATGGGCGGCAGTCGACCGTGGCCGGGCCGTCGACGGCGAACCGGAAGGACACCCGCGTGAGCGGTTCGTCGAACTCCGCGGTGGCAGGGCCGAGCAGCCGCAGTACGTACGCCGAGTCGTCACCGCCGGTCGACGTGCGTACGACGAGGACCCTGGGCCGGGACGCCTCCGGTATCGCGGCGGCCACCAGCGCCCGGTCGCCCCGCGTGACGCCGGGGGGCGGGTCGTCCTGTTCCGAGGCGCCGACGACCGCGGTGGCGGGGTAGGCCCACTCGACCCGCACGGGGTCGGCACGCACCCCGCCCGTGATCATCACGTGGGGGTCGCCCGGCCCGGTGCCCAGCCCTTCGGCGACCGGCCCCCGGAGCAGGTGCACCGCGAGGGTCCGGCGCCGGGGGGCGTCGGGAACGTGGTCGCGCGCGTCCGCCCGGTTCGCCAGCACCTCGACGAAGTCGATGCCGTCGAGGGCGGGCGCCTCCCGGCTCTCCACCAGGGCCCGCCGGGCGTCGCGGCCGGCGCGGGCGCCGGGCGGGTCCGTCGCCGCCGACGGCTCGTGCGTGGTGGTCATCCCGCCTCCGAGCGGGTGACGCGGACGATCCGGGGCTCGCCGACGGCGGTCCCGTGGCGCAGCGGGGTGTAGACGATCAGCACCGTCAGGACGGCGTCGACGGTCTCGACCGTGACTTGTTCGACCCGGATGAGGTCGCCGAGCCACCGTTGCAGCGCGGCCTGCACCAGAGCGTGCGTGGTACGCGTCAGTTCGTCGCCGCCGGGGGCGAAGACCAGCCGGTCGACGCCGGCGCCGAAGTCCGGCCGGTTCACCCGTTCCCCGTACCGGGTGAACAGCACCGTCTCGACCAGGCCCCGCAGGTACTCGTCGTCGTCGACGGCGCTGAGCCGGCCGTGCCGGTCGAGGCGCAGGGGGAAACCCAGGTGCACTCAGACCACCCGGACCCGGTTCTGCGCGGCCAGGACCAGCAGCGGCGCGCCGGTGGGGACGCAGGTCGCGGTGCCTCCCTGCACGACCAGTGGCCGGCCGAGGCTGAGTACCCGGGCGCTGCCCGTCGTCCAGACGGCGGTGACGCACGGGCCGCCGGCGCTGGCGGGCAGGGGACAACCAGCGACCGTCCAGGTTCCGGTCAGGGCGTAGGTGACCCGGCCGGAGACGGTGATCCTGGGGTTCGGGGCCGTCGGGCGTGCCTCGCCGCCGTGCGCGCAGCGGACGGTGGCTCCCTGCTGGACGAGGAATCGGAAGGTCATTTCACCTCCAGGGCGCCGTTGTTCACCGAGACCGAGGCCGGGGTCAACTTCACGCTGGCGGCGCCGATCGACAGCTCGATGCCCGCCGCCGTGCAGGAGATCCTCATGGTCGTGGTGGTCACCGGCCGGCCGACCTCGATCGTCAGGCCGCCGAGCCTCGGCACGTCGCTCAGCGTGATCGAGGCCCCCTCGGTCTTCCAGGTCTTGACGAGGGGACTGGCGGGGGCGACCGGCGCTTCCCCCGCCGCCCAGAAGCACCCGGCGAGGATCGGCAGTTCCGGGTCGCCGGCCTCGAACTCGACCCAGACGTGCGCCCCGACCGGCGGCACCGCGAACAGGCCGACGCCTTGGCCGGCGTACGGGACGCAAGGCTCCGCCCAGCTGTGGCGGGTCTCGCCCAGCACCGCCGGCACGCTGACCTGGACACGCCCGCGGCCCAGCGGGTCCTGGTTCGCGGTGACCCGTCCGCGGTACTTGCCGTAGAAAGGGGTCATCGCCGCCCCGCCCACTCGACCCGGCCCGGTGCCCCGGCGGTCACGGGCGCACCGCCGGAGCCAGCGACCCGTAGCCGTCGCGGGCCAGCGTGAACCGTTGTGTGTAGAAGCCTGGCCCCAGCTCGTGGTCGACCCGGCGGACGTACCACAGGCCGTCGTGGGACCAGCCCGCGCCGCGTACCCCCACCACGGCTCGCGGGCGCAGCACGTCGCCGTAGCGCGCCCCGTCCAGCTCGCCCTCGGCGGTGACCGCGTCGACGCCGCGGTCCACCTCCGCTTGGGCGCGGCTCAGGCCGGCGACCGGGCTGACGCCGCTGAGCCGGATCCGTCGCCGCCGGATCGAGCCCTGGTGCGCGGCCCACAAGGGGCGGGCGGCCAGGGGCGGGCGGGTGCTGACAGCGGCGGCCAGTGGCAGTCGCGTTCCGCTGCGGGGTTCCTGGAGGTCGCCGTCCACTGCCACGACCGACAGCGCGTCGGTCCGGAACCGCAGGGACCGTACGTTCGCCTCGGAGCCGGACCCGGCGGTCAGGGCGCGCTGCGGTGCTCCGGGACGTACCGGGCCCCAGTAGAAGGTGCTCGTGCCCGGCACCGGTCCGGGGCGGACGTGCGCGACGTAGCCGTGCTGGCGGGCCAGCGCCGTCAGGTGCGCGAGATCGGTGCCGTGCTGGGTCGGCACCCGCTCGACGGGCAGCGGCGGGTCGGCGGTGCGTGGTGGTACCACGTCGGCGGCGATGCCGTCGACGGCGTAGCGGGCGAGGATCGCGTGCACCTGCTGGTAGTGGTCGAGCCCCGGGTGGTCGGTGTCGACCTCTTCCCGGTCGAGCAGGTAGGAGACGTCCTCGCCGATGACGGTGAGGGTGGTGGTGGCCGTCTCCGCGCCGGGGGTGAAGTCGACGGAGGTGACGATCCCGTCGACCAGCACCCGCGACACGGCCCCGAACGTCACGACCACGCTCACCCGGGCGAACGGCGTGATCGGCGCCCGTTGCAGTACGGGCGTGTCCAGGGCGGCGCCCGGGCCGGACCGTCCGGCGTCGAAGGTGAGCGTGAAGCCGGAGCGGTCGTTCTCGCGTTCGCTGACCACGACCGAACGCAGTCGGGAGGTGAGTTCTGGCGGCAGCGGTACGGGTAGGACCGGCCCGGCGAAGACCCGCAGCAGAGTTGATGCCGGCATGTCACATTCCCGGCATGGGGATGACCAGGAGGCGGCCTTCGGCGCCCGGGGCGACCAGCTCGTCGGGATCGAGCGCGGCGTTGGCGTCGGCGATCTGCCAGAAGGCCAGCGGATCACCGAGGTGACGGTGGCTGAGCAGGTCGAGCCGGTCGCCGGAGACCACCTGGTGCACCGCGACGGCGCGGGCGGGCGGCAGGCCCGGCAGGAGCCGGGTGCGCAGGCACGCCACCGCGCGCCGACCGAGGGCATCGTCCAGCACCGTGGTCACGGTCGTCTCCACGTCGTCGTACCGACCCGTTCCGCCCAGCACGTCAGGCCCCCGGCAGACCACTCGACGCCGCCGCGGCGCCCGTGCGGCCCACGCCCGCCATGAGCTCCTTCGCCACCTGGTGCACGAGGAACAGCGCGTAGCCGGGGTCCGTCACCGGCAGGTCGTGGTACGAGAGCACCCGGGCGGACAGGTCGACGGAGGCTCTCGTGGGGAACAGTTCGGGGTCGAACGCCTGCTCGACGATGCTGATGCCCTCGATCCGCACCGGGAGGGCCCGGCCCGGGCCCCAGACCAGCAGCGTCAGCGGGCCCTGCGCCGGCAGAATCTCGATCGCGCCGGTGAGCAGCAGCGCCGCGTTCTCGATCATCCGGCTGCTGGGGGGATAGAGCAGCAGTTCCAGTGCGGCGAGGTGCGGCATGACGCCCATCGCCGCGGCGACCTCGTCGCCGTTGGCGAGCTGGTCCGCCGCGTCGACCTCCAGGGTCAGCGAGATGGTTTCCACCGGGGCCCCGGAGAGACGGTGCGGGTCGGCCGGGCCGGCGGAGGGCGAGTCGGGGCCGCCGCGCGGGCGGACCGTCCGCGTGACCTGGTCAGGGTTGTACTGGAAGACGATGGGCCGGGTTGCCGGCGCGCCCAGGTCGACCGCGACGACGGCACCGTGCAGGGTGCGCGGACTCCCCGGAAAGCTGGTCATGGGTGCCAGCATGAGCCCCGGTCATCAACCGCTCGTCACGACCGCGTCACACCGGCGGGTGGAGGCTGGGTGCCGCCCGTGGCGGTGGCGCCGCCGTGCGGCCCGGTCGAGGTTCCGGGTAACCGCCGACCGAAAGGGCACTTTTCGGATATAAAGTGCGTTGTCTACGGTTTGCCCGGAAATTACCCGAGTTGAGGAGTTGGCGCATGTCGCGCAGCCTGGTCGATCGCGCCGTCGGCGGGCCGGGCGCACGGCGGAGCGCCGGGGCTGTTCCGCCGTCACCGGCCTCGGTCACCCTGTTCGGCTGCTTCCGCCTGGTCGTCGGGGGCGAGGATGTCGCGCTGCCCCTCGGGGTGCAACGGCTGGTGGCGTTGCTCGCCCTGCGCGGGCGGGCGGGCCGCAGCCGGCTGGCAGGCCAGCTCTGGCCCGACACCGAGGAGGACCGGGCGCTGGCGAGCCTGCGGACCGCCATGTGGCGCGCCAACCGGGCCGTTCCGGGACTCGTGGCGGGCGTCGGGCCGTCCCTGGACCTCGGCCCCGCCCTGACCGTGGACGCCCGTGACCTGGTGCGCGTGGCCCGACGGCTGACCCAGGGGGACCGGCCGGGGCCCGAGGCGATGACCTGCCTGCCGGACAACGACGCGGAACTCCTCCCCGACTGGGACGACGAGTGGCTCGTCGACGAGCGTGAGCGGATGCGGCAGCTGTGCCTGCACGTCCAGGAGGCATTCGCTGACCACCTGGCGGCCGATGGGCACTTCGGTCTGGCGCTGGAGGTGGCGTTCGCCGTGCTCCGCCATGACGCCCTGCGGGAGAGCGCCCACCGGTCGGTGATCCGGATTCATCTGGCCGAGGGCAACGTCAGCGAGGCACGGCGGGCGTACGCCACCTGCCAACGGGTGCTGCGGCAGGAACTGGGCATCCCGCCGAGCCCGGCGACAGCGCGCATGATGGCGCTGCCGCCGGAGCGTGGCGTGCACAGGGCGTAGGGGAGGCGTGGGGGGCGTGTGGCGCCCCCGGGTCAGCCGGCGGGCGCGAGTGTCACCGGGGCGCCGCCGGCGAGCCGGCTGCGTTCGGCGGCGAACGCCATCCGGTGGCTGTCCAGGGACTCCTGCGGCCCCGAGCGCATCCGGGACCGGTCGCCGGTGGCCACCGCCTCGACGAAGGCCGCCATCAGCGCCATGTCGCCGCCGCCGTGGCCGGAGCCGGCGTCCGCCCCGCCGCCCCGGGTGTCGGTGGTGACGGTCTCGCCGGTGACGAAGTCGGTGACGGCGACCTGTTCGCCGTCGCCCTCCAGGTAGCCGTGGGTGCCCATGATCCGGGTGCGCCGGTGCCCGCCGGGGGTGAAGGCGCTCATGGTGAGGGTGGCGGTCGCGCCGCCGGCGAACGAAACGGTCACGCTCTGGTGGTCGGCGACGTCGTTCCCGCCGCCGTAGACGCACCGGCCGTACGGTCCGTCGTGGAGCGCGGCGTCCACTCCCGCCTCGGTCAGGTCGCGGGTCACCACCGCCAGCGGCCACTGGTGCCGGTCGGGGTCGGCGAGACAGGCGCGGTAGAAGCGGGCGGCCGAGTAGGGGCAGGTCGACTCGACCCGGCAGTCGAGGCAGCGGTCGGCGGCGCCGCGCGGCCGGTTGCCGGGGTGGAAGTGGTGCAGTGCGCCGACGCTGCTGACCCGCGTCGGGGTGTCGTCGACGATGTAGCGCAGCCAGTCCAGGTCGTGGCAGCACTTGGCGAGCAGGCTGCTGGAGGAGTCCTCGGCGCGGCGCCAGTTGCCGCGGACGTAGGAGTGCGCGAAGTGCCACCAGCCGACCGGCTCCAGGTGCTCCACGCCGACGATCCGGCCCAGCGCGCCGCTGTCGACGTACCGCTTCACCGCGTCGGTGTAGCGGGTGTAGCGCAGCACGTGGCAGACGGCGAGCAGCACGCCGGTTCGCTCGGCCGCCGCGGCGACGGCCTGGCACTCGGCCTCGCCGGGTGCGATCGGCTTCTCCAGCAGGATGTGGTAGCCGAGGTCGGCGAGGCGGACGGCCGGTTCGGCGTGCTCCCGGTCCGGGGTGGCGAGGACGACGGCGTCGGCCAGTCGGGGTTGCGCGGCGAGGTCCTGCCATGATTCGAACGACGCGGACGCCGCGACGCCGTGGGCGTCGGCGAGCGCGGTGCGGTGGGCGGGCCGCGGGTCGGCGACCGCGACGACGCGGGCCCGCTCGGGGTGGCGCAGTGCGTATCCGGCGTACGTGCTGCCGCGGTTGCCGGCGCCGACGACGGCGAGGGTGACGGTCATCGGAGTCCTTCGCTATTACGGTTCTGGATCGATCTGTCCAGGTATTCACACGAACAGTAACGATGTGACCTCGGTGCATACGGGCTCTAGTATCGGCCCGGACCGTAAGTTAATGTACTGCGAACCTGACTCCCCCGGAAGGATGCGAGATGCGTGTTCGGAAGAGCCTGTCGGCCGTGGCGGTGGCGACCGTCGCCGCGCTCGCGGCTACGGGCTGTGGCGGTTCCGGCTCCGGTGACTCCGGCAAGGCGACCGTGACAATGTGGACATATCCGGCGATCTTCGACGAGGCGAAGCACCGCGCGCACTGGGACGAGACCATCAAGGCGTTCCAGGCGACCAACCCCGACATCAACGTCAAGGTTGAGATCTTCCCCTGGGCCAACCGCGACCAGGCGCTCGCCACCGCGATCGCGGGCAACAAGGGGCCGGACGTCGTCTACCTGATCCCCGACCAGCTGCCCAAGTACGCCCGCAACATCGAGCCCGTCGACAAGTACCTCGACGAGGCGACCAAGAGCGACCTGCACGCGAACGTGGTGCAGTCGGTGACCATCGACGGCAAGATGATGGGCGCCCCGATCCTCACCAGCGCCTCCACCCCGATCTGCAACAAGAAGGTCTTCGCGGCCGTCGGCGAGACGAACTACCCGACGAGCTGGAACGACCTGCTCACCCTGGCTCCGAAGTTCAAGGCCAAGGGCTACGACATCATCTCGTACGCCGGCGACGCCAAGCAGACCCTGAACCAGACCTTCTACCCGCTGCTCTGGCAGGCCGGGGGCGACGTGTTCAGCCCGGACGGCAAGTCGGTCGCCTTCAACAGCGACGCCGGGAAGAAGGCGCTGAACTTCCTCAAGCAGCTCGTCGACGGCGGCTACGTCGACAAGTCCATGATCACCGCCGTTCCGCCGATCGAGCAGACCCGCATCGCGCAGAACAAGGTCGCCTGCAGCTGGTACACGCCGGTCGCCGAGATCGAGAAGTTCTGGGGCAAGGAGAACATCCAGGTCATCCCCCACCTCACCGAGACCAAGCAGATCGGCTACGGGACCGTCGGCTCGCTGTCGATGCTGAAGACCTCCAAGGACAAGGAGGCGGCCGGCAAGTGGCTGGCCTTCGCCACCAACGCCGAGAACACCAAGAAGTACGACATCGGTGCCAGCCTCTTCTCCCCCAGGAAGTCCAGCGGTCCGCTGTATGCCAGCGACCCCGTCCTCGGGGAGCAGGAGAAGCACGTGGCCACGAGCACGGTCGGCCCGCTGCACGAGAAGGCCCGCGACGTCCAGGGCGTCCTCTCCCCGGAGATCCAGGCCGCCCTGCTCGGCAAGAAGTCTGTGGACCAGGCGCTCGAGGACGCGGCGAAGGCCGCCACTCCGCTGCTCGGATAGTGCCGGCGCGGCTCGCGGTGGGCGCACCCGGCCCACCGCGAGCCGCCGAGAAAGGTTGTCAGATGGTTGCACTACCGGGGACCCGCCGCCCGCGCATACGCGTGCGCCGCCCCTCCGCCCGCGAGGCCGGCACGGCGCTGCTGTTCGTCCTGCCGTTTCTGCTGCTCTTCGTCGTCTTCCGGTTCGGGCCGGCGATCGCCGGGGTGGTCCTCGGCTTCACCGACTACACCATCGGCGGCGAGACCAGCTTCACCGGGCTGGAGAACTTCCGCCGGCTCGTCGACGATCCCACGTTCTGGACGGCGCTGCGCGTCACGGTCCTGTTCACCGCGCTGTCCGTACCGCTGTCGATGCTGGCCTCCCTCGGCATGGCGCTGCTGACCCGCCGCGCCTTCCGCGGCGCGAAGCTCTTCCGGTCCATCTTCTTCCTGCCGGTGGTGACCAGCCTGGTCCTCGC
Source organism: Micromonospora sp. NPDC049139 (assembly GCF_055586845.1). Taxonomy (NCBI): domain Bacteria; kingdom Bacillati; phylum Actinomycetota; class Actinomycetes; order Micromonosporales; family Micromonosporaceae; genus Micromonospora; species Micromonospora sp. NPDC049139. The sequence continues at coordinate 93,792 of NZ_JBVJHK010000013.1, forward strand.
CGGCGTGGTCTTCGCCTGGGTCTTCGCCGAGGACGGGCCGTGGTCGCGGGCCATGGGCGTGATCGGCCTGCCGGCCGGCTCCTGGCTCGCCGACAGCGTGCTGGTGGTCCCCGCGCTGGTGCTGGTCTCGGTCTGGTCCCGCTTCGGCTACGGCATGCTGATCCTGCTCGCCCGGATGCAGGACATCCCGGCGGAGCTGGAGGAGGCCGCGCTGACCGACGGCGCGTCGGCGTGGCAGCGCTTCCGGTACGTGACGCTGCCCCAGCTGCGGCCCGCTCTCTTCTTCGTCGCCATCATCGAGACCACCGTCTCGTTCCAGGTCTTCGACCTGATCTACGTGATGACCGGCGGCGGCCCCGTGCGGTCCAGCTACAGCCTGGTCTACCTGCTCTACGACCAGGGCTTCAAGTACTTCGACCTGGGCTACGCCAGCGCCGTCGGGGTCGCGCTGTTCGTGCTGACGATCATCGTGGCGCTGATCCAGCGGCTGACCCTCGGGAGGGAAGAATGACGGACACGATCACGCCCGCAGCCACCGCCGTCCCCACCCCGCCGGCGTCGCCCACGCGCGCCCGGCCGTACCGGCCCGGCCGGCCCGGCAAGGGCTGGGTGGTCGGCCGCACCACGCTGCTGCTGATCGGCGCGGCGGTCACGCTCTTCCCCTTCTACGCGATGGTCGTGCTGTCGTTCAAGCCGACCGGACCGGTCACCTTCCCGGACAGCCTGCTGCCGTGGCCGTTCTCCACCGAGGCGTACGACCAGGTGATCGGCGCCAAGAGCGTGCTGCGCTGGATGTGGAACACCGTCATCTACTCGGTGGTGTCGGTCGTCGGCGTGCTGCTGTTCGCCTCGATGGCCGGCTACGCCTTCGCCAAGAAGCGGTTCCCCGGCAAGGAGACCATGTTCTGGTCGTTCCTGGCGATGCTGATGGTGCCGTACCACGTCACGATGATCCCGACGTTCATCATCATCTCCGAGCTGAACGGCGTGGACACGTACTGGGGCATGATCGTGCCGACCCTGGCCAACGCCCAGGCGGTGTTCCTGATGCGGCAGTTCATCGCCTCGCTGCCCGACTCGCTGTTCGAGGCGGCCCGCCTCGACGGCTGCTCCGAGTGGCGGGTGTACGTCTCGATCGTGCTGCCGCTGATCAAGCCGATCCTCGCCACGCTCGGCGTCTTCGTCTTCCTGTGGCACTGGAACGACTTCCTGTGGCCGCTCATCGTCGGGCAGAGCCTCGACATGCGTACCCTCACCACCGGCATCGCCTCGCTCCAGCAGGAGAACGTGGCGCTGAACATGCTCCTCGCCGGGTCGGTCGTGGCGTTCGTGCCGATCTTCATGGCGTACCTGATCGGACAGCGCTACTTCCAGGAGGGCGTCGCCACGACGGGCATCAAGGGATGAGCGTCATCGCGGTGGCGGCCTCGCCGGAGGTCCGCGAGCTGTTCTTCGACACCGACGCCTGGGCGGCGCTGGCTCGGCTGGGGGAGGTGCGGATGCCGGCCGACGGTGCCGACGTCGGGGACGAGACCGTGCTCGCCCGGCTGCTCACCGACGCCGACGTGGTGGTCACCGGCTGGGGCACCGCGCCGCTGTCGGCGGCGGTGCTCGCCGCCGCGCCCCGGCTGCGGCTGCTCGCGCACACCGGCGCCAGCGTCAAACCGTTCGTCACCCCCGCCAGCTTCGCCCGGGGCGTCCGTGTCACCCAGGCCGGCGAGGCGATGGCGTACGCGGTGGGGGAGCAGGCGTTCGCGCTGACCCTCGCCCTGCTGCACCAGCTGCACCGCTTCGACCACGCGCTGCGGACCGGGGTCGACTGGGCGACCGCGAAGGCGGCGCCGCCCCGGCGGGAGCTGCGCGGGGCGGCGGTCGGGGTCGTCGGGGCTTCCCGCACCGGTCGGGCGTACCTCGGCCTGGTGCGGGCGCTCGGGGCGCGGGTGCTGGTGGCCGACCCGTACCTGTCCGACGGCGAGGCCGCGACGCTCGGGGTCGAGCGGGTCGCGCTCGACGACCTGCTCGCCCGCAGCCTCGTGGTGTCCCTGCACGCGCCGGTGCTGCCGGAGACCGTCGGGATGATCGGCGCGCGCGAGCTGGCCCTGATGCCCGACGGCGCGCTGCTGGTCAACACCGCCCGCTCGGCGCTGGTCGACGAGGCCGCGCTGCTGGCCGCGCTGCGCTCCGGGCGGATCGATGCCGCGCTGGACGTGTTCGACGCCGAGCCGCTGCCGGTGGACCATCCGTTCCGGCGGCTGCCGAACGTGCTGCTGACCCCGCACGAGGCGGCCGGGACGGTCGGGTCGCGGCGGCGGGCCGCCGACATCGTCGTGGACGAGATCGACCGGTTCCTACGCGGGGGGCAGCTGCGCCACGAGGTGCGACCGGAGCACCTCGATCGCACGGGCTGAGCGCGGCTGACCTGCTCTGGCGCGGCGGCAACCCGGATGAGTAGCCTCTGCGCTCATGCGCATCGCCCTCGCCGGACTGGCCACCAGTCACCCCTACACCGACGCCCGCACCCTGCGCGACGACGCGGAGCTCGTGGTGTGGGAGCCCGACCCGCAGCGGCTGGCGCGGTTCCGGGCCGAGCAGCCGGACGCGGCGGTCGCGCCGGACCTGGCGGCGCTGCTGGCGACCGACCCGGACGGCGTGGTCCTCACCGTCCCCACCTCGGACGTGCCGGAGGCGTTGGCGCAGGTGCTGGAGCGTAAGCTGCCGTGCTTCGTCAACAAGCCGGCCGCCGCGACCGTCGAGCAGCTCGACCGGTTGGAACGCGTCGTGGCGCGGGCCCCGGAGCTGGTGCTCTCCTCCTCGGTGCTGCGCTTCGCGCCGGAGTTCGTCGCGTTCGACGTGCCGCGCGACGAGGTGCTGTCGGTGCGCGCCACGGTCCGGCACGACGTCGGGATCTGGGCCACCGGCTACAACCCGTGGCAGGACGACCCGGCGGTCGGCGGGGGCACCCTGGTCATGATGGGCCTGCACGGGGTGGAACTGCTCGTCGCGCTGCTCGGGCCGGCCGTGCGGCTGGTGGGGGCCGCCGGCACCGTGCGCCGGCACCGGGGCCTGCGCTCGGAGGACACGGGGCTGCTGGCCGTGCAGTGGGACGACGGGGTGCCCGGCACGGTGGAGGTGCTCGGGGTCAGCGAGGGCGAGGCGTACGAGGTCACCGTGCACACCGCCGCGGGGGAGCGCCGGGTGGTGCTGCGCGGCGGGGCCGACGAGTTGGGCTACCGGGCCACCATCGACGCGTTCGTCGGCATGGTCCGGGGCGCCCCGAGCCCGGTGCCGTGGGCGCAGACCCGTGCGGTCCTGGACGTTCTCACCTCGGCGCGCGCCGTGGCCTGACAATCGCCGACCCGATCCACGCGTCGGGTGCCTTGACGCCCCTCCGGCCGGAGGTTACGGTCATGACCGTTACTTCGGAAGGGGTGTGGTGGCATGCGTACGGTGGCGGACCTGGAGGAGCGGCTCTCCCGCCCGCGGGACGTCCTGGTGGACGATCTGCGCAAGCTCGACGGGGACATCCTGATCCTCGGGGCGGGCGGCAAGTTGGGGCCGAGCCTCGTCCGGCTGGCGCTGCGGGGCGTGGCGGCGGCGGGCACCGGCGCCAAGGTCATCGCGGTGTCCCGCTTCTCGGAGGCGGGGCTGGCCGACGCGTTGCGCGACGAGGGCGCGGTGGTGGTCGAGGCGGACGTCACCGACGACGCCGCGTTGGCCGCGCTGCCCGACGCGGCCAACGTGGTCTTCCTGGTCGGGGCGAAGTTCGGCACCTCCGGCCGGGAGCACGCCACCTGGGCCACCAACACCTTCCTGCCCGGGCGGGTCGCGCAGCGCTTCGCCGGGTCCCGCCTGGTGGCGCTGAGCACCGGCAACGTCTACCCGCTGGTCCCGGTGACCTCCGGCGGCTGCGTCGAGGAGGTCCCGGTCCAGCCGGTCGGCGAGTACGCCATGTCCTGCCTGGGCCGCGAGCGCATCCTCACCCACTTCGCGCTGCGCGACGACACCCCGCTGGCCCTGATCCGGCTCAACTACGCCGTCGAGATGCGCTACGGCGTCCTCGTCGACATCGCCCGCACCCTGCACGCGGGCGAGCCCGTGGACCTCACCATGGGGCACGCCAACATCGTCTGGCAGGGCTACGCCAACGAGGTCACCCTGCGCGCCCTGCACCACACGCGGACACCGCCGTTCGTGTTGAACCTGACCGGGCCGGAGCTGGTCTCGGTCCGTCAGGTCGCCACCGCGCTCGCCGCCCGACTGGGCCGTGAGCCGGTCTTCACCGGCACCGAGGCGCCGACCGCCCTGCTGTCCAACGCCCAGCTCTGCCACCGGCTCTTCGGCTACCCCGACGTGCCCGTCGCCGACCTGATCGACCTGACGGCGGACTGGGTCGCCGACGGCCAGCCCCTGCTCGGCAAGCCGACCGGATTCCAGCGCCGCGACGGCAAGTTCTAGGAGAGACCGTGTTGACCGCATCGAGCACCCGACAGACCTCGGCCCTGGCCCGGTTCCAGCGCGGCTGCGTCATCCCCGCGCACCCGCTGGCCCTGGACGCCGACCGCAAGCTCGACGAGCGCCGGCAGCGGGCGCTGACCCGCTACTACCTGGCCTCCGGCGCGGGGGGCATCGCCGTCGGCGTGCACACCACCCAGTTCGCCATCCACGACCCGAAGGTCGGGCTACTCGCCCCCGTGCTGGAGCTGGCCGCCGAGACCGCGGCCGGCTCGGACGCCATCCTGGTCGCCGGCGCCTGCGGGGACACCGCCCAGGCGGTCGCCGAGGCGGAGCTGGCCGCCTCGCTCGGCTACGACATGGTGCTCCTGTCGCCGTACGCGCCACTGGACGAGGACGCCCTGGTCGAGCGGGCCCGCGCGGTCGGCGAGGTGCTGCCGGTGATCGGCTTCTACCTGCAACCGGCCGTCGGCGGGCGGGAGCTGTCCCGGGGCTTCTGGGCCCGGCTGGCCGCCCTCGAGTCGGTGGTCGGGATCAAGGTGGCGCCCTTCGACCGCTACCGCACGCTGGACGTGCTGCACGGCGTGGTCGCGGCCGGACGCAACGGCGACCTGGCCCTCTACACCGGCAACGACGACCACATCCTCGCCGACCTCGTGGCGCCGCACCGGGTCGTCGTGGACGGCCGGGCCGTCGAGGTCGAGTTCGTCGGCGGGCTGCTCGGCCAGTGGGCGGTCTGGGCGAACACCGCGGTGAGCCTGCTCGACGAGGCGCGCCGGGCCCGCTCCGGCGACGACGCCGCGCTGCGCCGGCTGCTCACCCTCGACGGCCACCTGACCGACGCCAACGCGGCCATCTTCGACTCCGCCAACGGCTACCACGGCTGCATCCCCGGCATCCACGAGGTGCTGCGCCGGCAGGGCCTGCTGGCCGGCCGCTGGTGCCTGGATCCGGCCGAGGAGCTGTCGCCGGGGCAGATGGCCGAGCTGGACCGGGTGCACCGGGCGTACCCGCACCTGCGCGACGACGACTTCGTCGCCGAGCACCTCGACACCTGGCTGTCCTGACCGCGCGAGGCGGTAGGGAGGTCGGCGGCGCGGGACACCGTCCCCGCCGCCGGCCTCGGGGCCGCCCGCCCCGGACAGGGGCGGGCCGGCAGTCAGAGGGTCAGGCGGTAGAGGGTCAGCGGGCGGCCGCTGGTGCCGGAGGCGAGGTTGCCGGTCCGCTCGGCCAGGCCGGCCAACTCCAGGCGGTGCAGCATGCGCCGCGCGGTGCGCTGCTGCACCCGCAGTTGGTCGGCGACCTCCCGGCTGGTCAGCGGCTCGTCGCCGACCGTCGTGCGCACCTCGCGCAGGCGCAGCAGGGTGGGCACGGACAGGCCGACCCGTTGGGCGATGACCGCCAGGTTCACCTCCGCCGGCGGCGGGGCCGGCGTGGTGGACTCCAGCACGATGTCGGTCTCGCCGCGCAGCGACAGCACGGCCGTGGTGGGGCCGACCCGGCGGGCCCGGCTCAGCGCGCGGCGTGCCAGGTTCTCCGCCTCGGCGGCGCTGCGGCCCAGCCCGAACCCGATCTGCACGGTCTCGTGCCGGTCGGCCAGGCGGCGCAGCATCGGCAGCGCCGTGAAGCCGCCGGTGGCGTCGTGCAGCGGCCCGCGGGTGGTGACGATGAGGTACGTGTCGGGGGCGAAGCGCGCGACGGTGCCGCCGAGCCCGGCCACCTCCTTGAGCAGCCCGTCGTCGCCGTCGGACAGGTTGGCCAGCCCGAGTGCGATCTGGGCGTCCTCCTGGGCCTGGCTGCCGACGTGCAGCAGGAGTTGGCGCAGCGCGGCGCGCACCGAGTGGTTCGACGGGGCGAGGCGGAACGCCGGCATCTCGTGGCGCAGCACCTCGTAGACCGAGCTGATGCAGGTGACGGCGACGTCCGCGCCGGCCTTGCGCTGCCTGCGGTGGAAGGCGACCACGTCGTCGGAGCTCAGGCCGCTGCGGTAGGGCAGCGACCGGACCCGGTCCACCGGCAGGTCGGCCTCGCCGAAGGTGCCGGCGACGTCGGCGCCGGTGACGGTGTCGATCGACATGCGGGTGACGTCGCGGCCGTCGCGCAGCAGCCGCACGGCGGCCTGGAGCAGGGTCGCGCCCGTGTAGTCGACGAAGACCGCCGGCCGGTGCAGCAGGTTCGCCTCCCGGGCGAGGGTGTACGGCACGACGCCGGTGAACAGCCACGCCTCGACCTGGCCGGCGTGCGCCTCGACGATCGCCGGTGCCTGCGACTCGTGGTCGTAGTGCAGCCGTCTGGCGGTGACGCCGGGCTGCTCCTCGCAGGTGGCGGCCACGTCGTCGACCAGGTCGTGCGGACCGACGACCCCGATCTCAATGGTCACCGCTGCCTCCTGTCAGGGTTGCGTTGTTCGCAGCACAAGATTACGGTCAGGCCCGGTATTACTGTAGCCCTGGGAGGGTGCGTGTCGTTCCCCAGCATGGCCGACGCCGGCGGCCGGACGATCGGTGCGGAGGAGCTGGCCGCTGTCAGCCGGGTGCTCCAGTCGGGCATGCTCAGCTCGGTCTGGGGCACGGAGGTCCGCGCCCTGGAGCGCGAGATGGCCGACCTCCACGGAGTGTCGCACGCCGTGGCCGCCAGTTCCGGGACCGCTGCGCTGCACCTGGCCGTCGCCGCCGTCGCGCCGGACCCGGGCGACGAGATCATCACGTCTCCGATCAGCGACTTCGGCACGGTCGCGCCCATTCTCGCCCAGAACGCCGTGCCCGTGTTCGCCGACGTCGATCCGTACACCGGAAACCTCGACCCGGCAGCGGTCGCCGCCGCGATCGGGCCGCGCACCCGGGCGATCCTCGGGGTGCACCTGTTCGGCGCGGCCGCCGACCTCCGCGAGGTCGCCGACACCGCCAGCGTGCCGCTGATCGAGGACTGCGCCCAGGCGTGGCTCACCCGCTACCCGGACGGCACCCTCGCCGGCACCGCCGGCGCGATCGGCTGCTTCAGCCTCCAGCAGTGGAAGCACATCACCTGCGGCGACGGCGGCCTGACCGTGACCGACGACGCCGTGCTGGCCCGCCGGATGCGGCTCTTCGCCGACAAGGGCTGGCCCCGCGACGAGGCCCGCCGGCACGTGAGCCTCGGCCTGAACTACCGGATGACCGAGCTGGCCGGCGCCGTCGCCCGCGCCCAACTGGCGAAGCTGCCCGGCGTGCTGGCCGACCGGCGGCGCACCGCCCGCCGACTGGCCGCCGCGCTGGCCGACCTGACCGGCGTACGCCTGCCGGCGGACCTCGACGCGCACGCCTGGTGGCTGTTCCCCATCGTGCTCGACCCGCCGCTGACCAACCACGAGGTGGCCGGGAAACTGGCCGCCGCCGGGATCCCCGCCCGCGCCGGCTACCTCCAGCAGCCGCTGCACTGCGCCCCGGCGCTGACCGAGGCCCCCGTCTACGGCACCTCCCGCTTCCCGCTGACCGTGCCGCCGGCCGACCGCCTGCCGGCCTACGGGCCCGGCGCGTTCCCGGTCGCCGAGCGGCTCATCGCGGAGACCCTGCTGGTGATCGACTGGAACGAGCGGTACACCGACGCGCACGTCGACGAGATCGCCCGGGCGGTCCGGGCGGCGGTGACCCCGTGATCGCGCCGGCCGCCGCCGCGCTGCGCGAGCGGCTGCGCTGGCGACTCGTCGCCGCCACCGCCACGCCGATGGACGCCGACCGGGCGGTCGACGCCGCGGTGCTCGACCGCTACCTGCGCGGCCTGGTCGTCGACGGCGCGGACGCCCTCGCCGTGTGCGCCCACACCGGCCGCGGCCCCCACCTCGACCCGGCGACCCGCGACCTGGTCGTGCGCCACGCCGTCGACACCGGGGTGCCGGTGGTCGTCGGCGTGGGCGGCCGGCCGGGCGAGCACACCGACGAGGTCGCCGCGCAGGCCGCCCGGGCCGCCGACCTCGGCGCCGCCGGCGTCCTGGTCTTCCCCGTCGACGGCGACGCGGTCGCCCACCACGACGCCGTCTGGCGCGCCGCCGGCCTGCCGATGCTCGCCTTCGACCTCTACACCCGGCCGTACTCCGCGTCGCGGCTGGCCGCCCTGCTGGAACACCCCGGCGTCGCCGGGGTGAAGGTGGCCCGGCTGCACGACGCGATCGCCTGCCAGGCCGCCCTGGCCGCAGCGCACCGGGCCGACCGGCTGGCGGTCACCGGCGAGGACCGGATGTTCGGGCCGTCGCTGATGTGGGGCGCGCAGGCCGCCCTGGTCGGCCTCGCCGCCGCCGCCGTGCCGGTCACCGCCGCCGTGCTGCGGGCGTACGCCGACGGGAAGCACGACGACTTCGTCGCCGCCTCCGCCCGGCTCGACCGGCTCGCCGAGGTCACCTTCACCGACCCGATGGAGGGGTACGTGCACCGCATGCTCCAGATCGCCGCCGACGAGGGGCGGATCCCCGCCTCCCACGCGGTCGACGCGTACGCTCCGGCGCTACCGGACGGCGACCGGGACCGCGTGCTCGCGGTGGCGAGGCAGCGGTGAGCGGCAACCCGTTCGTCGCGGCCGACCTGCCCCCGGTCACCTTCGACGTCGACGTCCTCGTCGGCCGGTACGCCGACCGGCCGGGCCCCACCGGCGACCCCCGCGACGTCGCGGCCACCCTCCGCGCGAACGGCATCGCGCGGGCGGCCGTGGCCAGCCTCCGGGCGGCGCTGTTCGACATGGCCAGCGGCAACGACGAGGCCGCCGCCCTGGCCGGCCCCACCGTGCTGCCGGTCGGCGCGCTCGACCTGCGCGACCCGCTCGGCGCGGAGCGGGAGGTCGTCCGGCTCGCCGAGCGCGGCTTCCGGGCGGTGCGGCTCTTCCCCGACGAGCAGCGCGTCGAGCCGGACTTCCCGTCCGTGCGGCACGTCGCCCGCCGGGCCGCCGAGGCCGGCCTGGTCATCCTGACCGGCGGGGACGTCCGCCGGTTCTGGCGGCCGCTGCGCGGCGCGACCGTGGTCTTCCTGGACACGCACTTCTACCACCTGGGCGACTTCGTGGTGGCGGCCCGCGACGAGCCCGGCTTCCACACCTCCACCCGGCTGCTCAACTCGCCCGACGCGCTGGAGACCGTCGTCGCCCACGTCGGCGTCGGGCGGCTGCTCTACGGCTCCCGCACCCCGTTCTACGAGCCGGTCGTGCCGCGACTGCGGCTGGCCCGCGGCGGCCTCGGGCCGGCCGAGGTGGCCGCCGTGGCGGGCGGCAACGCCCGCCGGATCCTGGAGGGCCAGGAATGATCATCGACGTGCACGCCCACTGGGGACCCTGGTTCTTCAGCATGGACGTCGGGGCGGTCGCCACCAACCTCGCGGTGATGGACCGCTACGGCATCGACCTCGCCGTCGTCTCCGCCACCGAGGCGGTCATCTACGACGTCACCGCCGGAAACCGGGCGATGGCCCGGGTGCTGGAGACCAACGACCGCCTGCTCGGCTACCTGACGATCAACCCGCGCCGCCTCGACGACGCCGAACGGGACCTGCGCGAACTGCTCCCCACCGGCCGGTTCGTCGGCGTGAAGATCCACACCGACTACACCGGCTCCCCGGCGGACTCCCCGCAGGCCCGCGCGGCGCTGGAACTCGTCGCCGCGCACGACCTGCCCGCCCTCGTGCACACCTGGGACGCGACGCCGCTCGACCTGGCCCAGGCCGTCGCGGACATCCCCGGGCTGCGCGCCATCGCCGGACACATGGGCGCGAACGGCTGGCGGCACGCCGTCGAGGCGGCCAACTCGGTCGACCGGCTCTGGCTGGAGCCGTGCTTCTCGCACACCGAGGCGGGCCGGTTCGCCGCCGTGGCGGCGGCGGTCGACCCGCGGCGGCTGCTCTTCGGCACCGACGCCACGCTCATCGACCCCGCGGCGGCCTTCGGGGCGGTGCTCGCCGCCGACCTCGACGTGGAACTGGCCGAGCGGGTCGCCTGGCGCAACGCCGCCGAGCTGTTCCGTCTCGACGTGTAGCTGACGTCGGCTCTGTCCGGTCGCACCGGGCGTCGACGTGTCGCGGGGGCCGCCTCCTGACGGGAGGCGGCCCTGTCCGCTGTTGGCGGACGGCAGTAACCTGCTCGCCGCGCGCTCAGTCCGGGTCGGTGACCCGGGCCAGCACGATGCCGCAGACGATCAGGGCCAGTGCGGCGAAGCGGCCGACACCGACCGGATCCTTGTGCACGACGATGCCCAGCGAGATCGCGCCGATCGCGCCGATGCCGGTGAACACGGCGTAGGCCGTGCCGACCGGCAGGTCCTGCATCGCCCGGGAGAGCAGGTAGACGGCGGCGGCTCCGAGCGCGAAGCAGAGCAGGGTCGGCACCGGCCTGGTGAAGTTCTGCGTCGGCTTGATGGTCTGCGACCAGATGATCTCGACCAGGCCGGCGAGCGCCAGGACGAGCCAGCTCATGCCCGCGGTCCCGAGGGTGCCAGCGCCTCGGCGGCGACGGCGCGGGCCACGTCGACCGCCGCCTGCCGGGCATCGGCGTACGACCGGTGGTAGGACTCGCGCCACCGCTCCAGCCTCGGGTCCACGGTGGAGTTGACGAACTCGGTGTTGATGACGGTGACGTCGTCGACCTGGAAGTGGCCGAGGAAGAAGTCCCGCAGGTAGCGCTCCTGGTGGTCGACGGGCTCGCGCGGGGTGCCGGGGGCGTAGGAACCGCCTCGCGCGCCGGTGACGACGACCTTGAGGTTCAGCGTGGCGTGCGGGAACGTCACCTGGTCGATCCACAGCTTGAGGCTCGCGGGGATCGAGAAGTTGTACATGGGAGCGCCGATGAGCAGCACGTCGGCGGAGACCAGTTCGGTGAGCAACGGCTCCACCACCGCCCAGGCCTCCCGCTGAGCCGGGGTCCGCACCCCCTCGGCGAGGCGGCCGGGTTCGGTGATGGCGTGCCGCAGCGCGTAGTCGCAGATCTCGGTCCACGCCTCGCCGATGACGGGCACGGGGTCGGCGGCGAGATCGCGGTAGGTGTAGGTCCCCGTCGGGTGGGCGGCCCGCCACCCGTCGGCGAACGCCCTGCTCAGCGTGCGGGAGTGTGATGCCCGACGGGCGCTGGCGTCCAGGTGCAGCAGGTGGGCCATGACTCTTGTCCCTACTCGTCGGAGGAAACGGACACGATGTCCGGTTGTTCGGCGACGCTAGCAGCTAAGTGGACGCCGTGTCCATTTAACTGCACGTGCGGTGGTCGTCGCAACCGGACGGGGTGTCCGGTTAGGCTGTCGGGATGGCGGATGACCTTCTGGCCCCGGCCCCCGCGGAACGGGCCGACGCCGCGGCCAACCGGCGACGCATCCTCGCGGCCGCGGAACGCCTGTTCGCCGAGCGCGGTCCGCAGATCTCCATGACGGACCTGGCCACCGCCGCCGGCGTCGGCCGCGCGACGCTCTACCGCCGCTACCCGGACGTCACGTCCGTGGCTGTCGCCCTCCTCGACGTCCATGAGCAGCGGTTGCAGCAGCAGATCCTCGCCGGCCCGCCGCCGCTCGGGCCGGGCGCGTCGCCTCGCCGCCGCCTCGAGGCGTTCTACGACTCCATGATCGATCTGCTCGAACGACACCTGCCGCTGGCCCTCGGCGCCGAACTGGGTGCCGCCCGCTTCGCCACCGGCGCCTACGGCTTCTGGCGGACGTTCGTCATGTCCCTGATCCGCGACGCCGGCTGGCAGGAAGACGCCCTCGCCGACGTCCTGCTCGCGCCGCTCGCCCCCGAGGTGTACCGGTACCAGCGCCACGACCGGGGGCGAACGGTGCCCGAGATCAAGTCGGCGCTCGCCCGCCTCGCGTACGTCCTGCCGGACTGACTCCGGCACGGAACGTCCTCGGCGACGAGGGCCTCGGCGGTGGTAAGGAACGGGCGGGTCAGGCGAGGCGGTGGTCGAGGGCGGTGTGGCGGCGCCCGGCGCCGACGGTGCGGACGGCGGCGGCGAGGGCGCGGCGGGAGCCGACGAGGACGACGAGCCGCTTGGCGCGGGTGACGGCGGTGTAGAGCAGGTTGCGTTGCAGCATCATCCACGCACTGGTGGTCAGGGGGATGACGACGGCGGGGTACTCGGAGCCCTGCGAGCGGTGGATGGTCATGGCGTACGCGTGGGCCAGCTCGTCGAGTTCGTCGAAGTCGTAGTCGATGCTCTCGTCCTCGTCGGTGCGTACGGTGAGGGTCTGCTCCTCGGCGCTCAGGGCGGTGACGATGCCGACGGTGCCGTTGAAGACGCCGGCCTGGCCCTTGTCGTAGTTGTTGCGGATCTGGGTGACCTTGTCGCCGACGCGGAACACCCGCCCGCCCACGCGGCGCTCGGGCTGCCCGTCCCGGGCGGGGGTGAGGCGCTGCTGGAGCAGCGTGTTCAGGGCCGCGGCGCCGGCGGGGCCGCGGTGCATGGGGGTGAGGACCTGCACGTCGCGCCGCGGGTCGAGGCCGAAGCGGGCGGGGACGCGGGTGCAGGCGACGTCGACGGTCAGGGCGGCGGCGGCCTCGGTGTCGTCGCAGGCGAACAGGAAGAAGTCGCCGAGCCCCTGGAGCAGGGGTGGCTTGCCGGCGTTGATGCGGTGGGCGTTGGTGACGACCCCGGACTCCGCGGCCTGCCGGAAGATCTGGGTCAGCCGGACCCGGGGGATGGCCGGGGCGGCGAGCAGGTCCCGCAGGACCTCCCCGGCGCCGACGGAGGGGAGCTGGTCGACGTCGCCGACGAGCAGCAGGTGCGCGCCGGGCGGGACGGCCTTCACGAGCTTGTTGGCGAGGACGAGGTCGAGCATGGACGCCTCGTCGACGACGAGGAGGTCGACGTCGAGGGGGTTGTCCCGGTCGTAGGAGGCGTCCCCGCCGGGGCGTAGCTGGAGCAGCCGGTGCACGGTGGCGGCGGGATGGCCGGTCAGCTCCGACAGTCGCTTCGCGGCGCGGCCGGTCGGCGCGACGAGGGTTACCTTCGCCTTCTTCGCGGCGGCGAGTTCGACGACCGAGCGGACGGTGAAGCTCTTGCCGCAGCCCGGCCCACCGGTCAGCACGGCGACCTTGGCGGTGAGGGCGAGCCGGACCGCCTGTTCCTGCTCCGGGGCGAGGTCGGTGCCGGTGCGGGCCTTCAACCAGGCCAGCGCCCTGCCCCAGTCGACGCCGGTGAAGTGGGGCAGCCGGTCGGCGCGGTGGTGCAGCAGCCGCAGCAGTGACCCGGCCAGGGACTGCTCGGCGCGGTGCAACGGCACCAGGTACACCGCCGCCGTCGGCTCGCCGTCCGGCCCGGGCAGGGTCTCGCGGACCACCCCCTCCTCGCCGACGAGTTCGTCGAGGCAGGTGGTGACGAGGTCGGCGGGCACGTTGAGGATCTTGGTGGCCTCGACGACCAGTTGACCGTCGGGCAGGTAGCAGTGCCCGTTGTCGGTGGCCTCGGAGAGGGTGTACTGGAGGCCGGCCTTGACCCGCTGGGGGCTGTCGTGCGGGATCCCCACGGCTTGGGCGATGGTGTCGGCGGTCTTGAACCCGATGCCCCACACGTCGGCCGCCAGCCGGTACGGCTCGTTCTTCACCACCGTGATGGAGGCGTCGCCGTACTGCTTGAAGATCCGTACGGCCAGCGAGGTGGACACGCCGACGCCCTGGAGGAAGACCATCACCTCCTTGATCGCCTTCTGCTCCTCCCACGCCGCGGTTATCTTGGCGGTGCGTTTCGGCCCCAGGCCGGGCACCTCGACCAGCCGGCTCGGTTCGGTCTCGATCACCTGGAGGGTGTCGAGGCCGAAGTGCGCGACGATCCGCTCGGCGAAGACCGGGCCGATGCCCTTGACCAGTCCGGAGCCGAGGTAGCGCTGGATGCCCTGGATCGTGGCCGGCAGGACGGTGGTGTAGGAGTGGACCTCGAACTGCCGGCCGTACTGCGGGTGTGACGACCAACGGCCGGACAGCCGCAGGCTCTCCCCGGGCTGGGCCCCCAGCAACGCCCCGACCACCGTGAGCAGGTCGCTGCCGCGGTCGGTGGACACCCGGGCGACGGTGTAGCCGGTCTCCTCGTTGACGTAGGTCAGCCGTTCGAGCACCGCGTCCAACACGGCCGACGGCGGGCGAGTGGGGGCAGTCACCCGCCCATCCTGCCCTGCGTGCCGCTCGACGCTCGCGCGTGTCCCGGGTGAGGGCCACCCACCAGGCGATTCGGGTACGCCGGCACCCGTGGCGCCGGCAGCCCGTCGCACCGGTCGTCGGTCGAGGTCCCGGTCGGCCGCTGGTGGCGGGTTGCCCCGGTGGCAGGGGCGGGCGCCGCCGGGACGGCGGCGGCGCCCGCGTCCTGCCTCAGCAGCCGCACGTGTAGAAGAGGATGTCCCAGTGGCTGCCCTCCTTGGTGTAGAGGTTGCCGGAGGGCGCCCGGTACTGGTAGCCGAAGCCGGAGATGTAGCCGACGTAGGTGTAGTGCGCCGAGATGTAGTTCTGGATGCAGGTGCTCAGCGCGATGTCCAGCTTGTAGCCGTTCCAGTGGCTGTAGGTGCCGCTGGTGTGCCCGACCTCGGTGCCGGCGGTGATCGTGATGGCGCAACCGCTGGCGCGTTTGAAGGTGATGATCCCGTCGATGGTGGCCTGCCGGACGCCGTCAAACGAGGTGCAGGTCGAGACGTAGCGGTCGCTGCAGTTGCCGCTGGAGGTCCAGGAGATGCCGGCGGCGCTCAGTTGCGACGTGGCGCTGGAGTGGGTGATGGCGAAGGCCGGGCTGGCCAGCCCGAGCGCGGCCCCGATCGTGGCCGCGACAGCGACCAGCAGGGTGAGCAGGCGGCGGCGCAGGGGGGAGCGGGTGGACGACATGGCTCTCTCCGTTCGCGTGGGGGATCCTTGCGATGGGAAAGGCCGACCTTGAAAATTTTCTACCAGACATCGATGGATATGACTAGTAGGAGCTGGTGCCGCCCTGCCGGCGCGCTACCCGGTGGGGGACGGGGCGAGGTCGGTACAGCCGCGCAGGTCCCCGTACTCCCGGAGGATGCGCGCCGCGTCGTCCCCTCCGGCGAGCTGGGGCTGGCCGGTGCGGCGGGAGATCAGCGCCGGCACCAGCTCCGTCTTCACGATCTCCGCGCCGCGCAGGGTGACCCGCAGGATCCCCGTGTCGTTGCTGTACGCGTCGTCGCGCCACCACAGGAAGTTGCCCAGCCCGTACTGGACGAAGGTCCGGTCGATCCAGCCGTCACCGAGCAGCAGGTGCGCGTGGGTGCCGACGACGAGGGAGGCGCCCGCCCGGGCCATCTCACCCGCGAACGCCCGCGCGTCGGCGGGTGGGCAGCTGTCCCCCTCCGCGCCCCAGTGGACGTACACGACCACCACGTCGGCCTGCCGGCGCGCGGCGCGTACCGCGGCGACCGCCCGGGTCAGGTCCCTCGTCATCGCGATACCGGCACGGTCGTCGGTGGCCCGCCACTGCGACCACAGCTCGTCGACCTGGCTGAAGGCGAGGAAGGCGATCCGCGTGCCGCCGATCCGGGTCGTCCACGGCGCGTACGCCGCCGCCGCGTCGGCGCCCGCCCCCACGGTCGGCATCCCGGCGGCCCTCGCCGCGTCCACGGTGTCGGTCAGTCCGACCCGTCCGTAGTCCAGCGTGTGGTTGTTCGCGATCGACACGACGTCGACCCCGGCCGCCTTCACCGCCTCGTACGCACCCGCCGGAGCCCGGAAGAGGAACTGCTTCGGCTCCGGGGTGCCGCGCGTGGTGACCGCGGTCTCCAGGTTCACCATCGTCAGGTCCGCGGCGGACAGCGCCGACGAGATCGACCCGAACGCGGTCGCCGGATCGTCCAGCAGGACCGCCGTACGGCCGGCGAAGTGCACGTCGCCCGCGAAGGCCAACGTGACCTCGGCCGGCCCGGCCCGCGACGGGGACGCCGTCGCCGCCGCGGCGGAGCGGGCCGGCTCACCGGCCGGCGGCGTGGACCCGACCCGGCATGCGGTCAGCGCCACGGTCAGGGTCGTCGCCAGCGCGACGAGGGATCGTGCCCGTCTCACCCCAGGCAGCGTACGGCGCAGCGCCTGTCTCGGCGCCGACTTGACGAAGTTGCCCGGCGCACCTTGGGTCGACACCATGACCGCGGGCACCGATGGCAGGCACGGTACGGAACGTCGGCCGTCGTCCCGACCACGTGTCGACTGGCAGGATGGACCCATGCGGGTTAACCGATGGTCGGCGGAGGCACTCGTCATCGTCGCCGTGATCCTGTCGGCGGCGGCCTGCACGTCTTCGCGGGATGTGGGCCAGCGTGACGGTCCGCGGCCCGCACCGGGAGCCGCCACCCCGGCCAGCGCCGGCACCGGTGCGCCGCCCCCGACCTCTGGAGGTCCCGCCCAGGTGACGTGTGCGGATTCCATCGGCGTCTCGCCTCAGCCACCCGACGGGTACCGGATCGTCCTGGGGGATGCGGCGGTGCCGATCGGGAGAGTGCTCCAGGTGGCGGAATCGGGGGAGGCAGACCCCGCTGCGCGGTGGTTCGCCAAGTGGGGATTGGTGGTGCGGGCAGGCGCAGAAGTCGACCTCCTGGTCGCACCTGGCTGGAAGGACCGGGCCCGCATCACGTGGGGTCCCTCGGCGGCGCCCGCCGCGACCGTGCACGTGAGCGCCTGCGCGCCTGCCGCCGGCAAGGGTCAGTGGCTGACCTTCGCCGGCGGGACCTGGGTCGCGCGGGCGGCCTGCGTTCCGCTGCTCGTCCGTTCAGGTGGGCGACAGGCCGAGGTGCGTCTGGCGGTCGGCGCGCCCTGCGACGACGCCGACCGTCCGTAGCGCCACCCCGACGGCACACCGAGGCCGGGCCGACTCCGCCCGGCCTCGGGGTCCTGGTCGCGTACGCCACCGCGAGCGGATCACGGACCATGAACGATGTGGACGGCTCCAGCCCGCCGTGCGGTTAGATGTCCCGGTGGGCGGTGACTACGAGCGCGAGCGTGCCCGAAAGATACGGATGGCGAGCGGGAACCTCGGCCGCGCCATGCACCTGATGAGAAGCCGTGATCCGCAGGCGGCGGAGGACGGGTTCGCGCTGGTGCGGGACATGGCGGGCCAACACGTCGACGAGCTCATCGACGCGTTCGGCCGCGAGACCGACCACGGCGTGCGGTGTTGGCTGTTGGAACTGATCGGGGATGCGCGTTCACCCCGGGCGTTCGACGTGCTGGCCACGGAGCTGCTGAGCGACGACGAGTCCTTCAGCTTCTGGGCGGAACGGGGCCTGCGACTGCTGGACACCAGAGAGGCGCGACGGTTGCTGTGGCAGCGAGGAGCGGGTGGGCCGTCGGCGGCGAGGGGAAGCCACGCCGCGCCTGATAGCCACGACAACGGTGGCTCGCCGTCATCCGCTGCGGGCGCCTGACCTCGTCCGGCCCGGCGGTTGCGTCGGTGAACGTGCCGACCGGGATGGTTCGGACCGCTGATGTGCAGGAACCCTGGTCGCCCGAGTGCGTCCATGACGACCGACAAAAGTGTCGCTCGCTCAGGCGGCACTACCGTGTATGCTCCTCCGCGATGATGACCTCTCTCGGCAGATTGGGGGTCCCGTCCGCGCAAGGTGAGTGCTGATGCACTCCCGGGCCGCGAATGCGGATTCTCGCCTTTCCTTCTGGCTGCGCGTGCGCGAGTTCGCCGTGCCGCCCCCCATGATCGATTCTGCGACTGCTCGTCGGCACGTCGGGGACTGGGCCGGGGCGTGTGCCGCCGCCAGCGTCGATGTCGACTTCGGTCTGCGTTCCGTTGCTCGTACCCATGGCCGGGAGTTCGCGGCCCGGGTCCGGGCCGACCTGCGCCATCTGGCTCCCGACCTGCTGCGCTGGCACCTGCCGCGGATCGCTCCCGACGGGCTGCTGCGTCCGGGCCTGACCGTCCCGCTGGCCCGGTACGACCCGGCGGACCACGACGGCGACCGCACCGTGCACCTCGTGGTCCGGACCGCACCGGCGTGGGCGGATGCCGGTCAGCGGATCAGCCTGGCGCTGTGGGACGGATCCCGCTCCGGGGACCGATCCTGTCCTCACCCGCATCCCCGACCCGACCGCCGGTTCCGCCTCGATCTGCACCGCCACCTCTGGGACGCGCGCAGAGCCGACGAGCTACGGACCCGGTCGGGGGCGGATCGGCTGCCCGCCGACGGGCGTCCTGCGGTGGACCCTGAACCGTTCGGGGCGGCGCTGCGGGGGCGCGGATGCGCGGTGGACCGGTGGGCGGCCGAGGCGGCGCTCCTGCTCCGCGCCGAGGGGCGGACCAGCGGCCGCGTCGCCGTGCGGCTGGGTGCCCGGAACCGGCTGGTCCTCGACGTGACTCCAGGCGGGGACGGCCGGCCGCCCGAGGCGCGGATCGCGCCGTCGGCGACGGGCTCGGATGCCACGCTGCCGGTGCTGCCCGACGCGGCGACGTGGGTGCTTCCCGACCTGGACCTGCTTCGCAGCGGGCTGATCGATGTCGATCGGCTGCATCCGCTGGTGGCGTCGGCACTGGTGCCCGACCGCCCGGCGGCGACAGCGCCGAGGGCTTCGGACCAGCCGGGACAGCCGCGCATCGTGGAGTGTCGGGGAGCCCGGCACCGGATCGGCCTGGTCGATGGGGTGCTGGTGCCGCTCGACCACGACCCGGCCGAGATCCGCCGGGAGGAACTGCTGGCCGCGCTGACCGGTACCCCGCTCGCCTGCCTGCGCGCGATCGACGAGGCGCACCGCAACCCGGAGTGCCTCGCCGACGTCCGCGCACGCCTGGACCACGGCGACACCGCCGGTGCGCTCGCCGTGGTCGAGGCCCTGCTCGGGCCCGACGCCCTGCTGCGCAGCGGCGACCTGCGCGACGAACTGGAAACGGCCGCCCTGCGGCGGGTCACGTACGGACTGTTCAGGGCAGGACTCGTCGGTTCCGGACCGGGCCCCGCCCGCGCGGACTGTCGCCGTACCCGTGACCGCCGCTCGCACCCGCGCCACGCGGCTCGCCGCTGACCACCGGCCGGTCCCACCCGACGGCCCTCCACGTACCCGCCACCACTCCCACAGGTGATTGAAGATGTCTGCGTTGACCTCGTACGTGTCCACCGATGCCCCTGTCGAGCCGACCCACGCTCCTCAGCTCGATGTCGCCGCCGAACTGCTCGCGCTGCTCGGCGCCACCACCACCGAACCCCGCCCCGACACCCAGCTGGAGGCCCTGACGCTGGCCGTGGCCGCGGACCTGCCCGTGCTGCTGTGGGGCGAGCCGGGGATCGGCAAGACCGCCGCCCTGACGCAGCTCGCCGCGGCGCTGGACCTGCCGCTGACGACCGTTGTCGCCAGCGTCCACGAGCCGTCCGACTTCTCGGGGCTGCCGATCGTCGGCGACGATCCGGCGGCGCAGGGCGTTCCGATGGCCCCGCCGGACTGGGCCGTGCGCCTGGTGCGGGCCGGTCGGGGGCTGCTGTTCCTGGACGAGTTGTCCACCGCGCCGCCGGCCGTCCAGGCGGCCCTGCTCCGCCTCGTGCTCGAGCGGCGGATCGGTGCCCTGCGGCTGCCGCCCGGGGTCCGGATCGTGGCCGCCGCCAATCCGCGCTCCTCGGCGGCCGACGGCTGGGAGCTGAGCGCGCCCCTGGCCAACCGGTTCGTCCACCTCCAGTGGGCCCACGACAACGACGTCGTCGTACGCGGCCTCAGCGGGACCTGGCCCCGAGCGGTGCTGCCCCGGCTCGACCCGGCGCTGTTGTCGGAGGCCGTCACCTTCGCCCGCCGCGCCGTGTGCGGGTTCCTGACCGCCCGCCCGGGTCTGGTGCACCGGCTGCCGAGCAACGAAGGCCGCCGGGGCGGTCCCTGGCCGTCGCCCCGCAGCTGGGACATGACCCTGCGCCTGGTCGCCTTCGCGACCGCGGCGGGCGTCTCGCGGGACGTGCTGTCGTTGTTGGTCAGGGGCACCGTGGGGGACGGCCCGGGGCTGGAGCTACTGGCCAGCATGGACCGGATGGACCTGCCGGACCCCGAGGAGCTGCTGGCCGACCCGGCGGCCGTCCTGCCCGAGCGGGGAGACCTCCGCCAGGCCGTGCTGGACGGCGTGGTGGAGGCGGTCCGCCGGCGTCCGCAGAAGGCTCGCTGGGACGCGGCGTGGGCGCTGCTGGTGCGGGCGCTGGAAACCGGAGCCCCGGACCTGGTGGTGGTTCCCGCCACCACACTCGCCGCCCTGCGCCAGGAGGATTGGGACGTCCCGGCGTCGGTCGAGCGGCTCGCCGGGGTGGTGTCCCTGTCCCGGCGCGCAGACCAGGCGGCGGCACGGGTCGTGGCGGCGGCGGGGAGCAGCCGATGACCCCCGAGCGCACGCTGGACCTCGGAAAGCTCTTCGCCGCGCGGCTGCACGCCGCCCGGGTCCGGCCCTATTTGGCGACGGCGCTGTTCGCCCTGCACGTGGTGGAGTCACGGCGGGTACCCACGATGGCGGTGGACCCGCACTGGCGGTGCTACGTCTCGCCCGCCTTCGTGGACCGTACCCCGGTGGAGGAACTCGCCGGGGTGTGGGTGCACGAGGTCTCGCACCTGCTGCGTGACCACCACGGGCGCGGTGACCGGGTGGCGCGGGAACGGGGGCTGGTCGGGCCGGGGGAGCGGCTGCGGATGAACATCGCCGCGGACTTCGAGATCAACGACGACGTGTTCGGTGACGGGTTGGCCCGGCCCGAAGGCGCCGTCGAGCCAGGGTTGCTGGGGCTGCCCGAGGGGGAGCTCATGGAGGACTACCTGCGGCAGTTCGGGCTCGGGCCGCGTACGCAGGGGCTGGTCTGGCTGGACTGCGGCAGCGGCGCCGACGGGCTGGACCGGGAGTGGGACCTGGGACCGGACGGCGCGCACGGCCTCAGCGCGCACGAACGGGACCTGGTGCGGTTCCGGGTGGCGCACGGCATCACGGGCCGGCCCGGGGACGTCCCGCAGGGCTGGCGGAGGTGGGCGGAGAAGGCGTTCCACCCGCCGCAACCGTGGCGGGAACTGCTGGGGGCGGCGGTCCGCTCGGCCGCCTCCGCCGCCGGCGCCGGCGAGGACTACACCTACGGCCGGCCGTCGCGGCGCTCCGCCGGGGTGCCCGGCGCGATCCTGCCGAGCCTGCGACGCAGGCCTCCTCGGGTGTGCGTGGTCATCGACACGTCCGGGTCGGTGAGCGACGCCGAACTGGGCAGCGCGCTGCTCGAGGTCGCCGCGATCTCCCACGCCGTGGGCGGCCGGCGCGACCTGGTCACCGTGCTTCCGTGCGACGCCGCGGCCCAGGTCGTGCATTCGCTGTGCCGCGCCGAGGACATTCCGCTGCTGGGCGGCGGAGGGACGGATCTGCGCACGGGCTTCGCCCGGGCGCTGCGCGCCCGGCCCCGACCGGACGTCGTCGTGGTCCTGACCGACGGGCAGACGCCCTGGCCGGCGACGCGACCACCGTGTCGGACGGTGGTGGGACTGTTCCCCCGGCATGGGCCGGCCCGGTCGTGGCACGAGGACGACCCCGACTACGTGCCCGACTCGCCGCCCACCTGGGCGCGAGTGGTCGACATCGGCTCCGGCGCCCGGTGAGTCCACCGGGGTGGCGGGGCCGACCTGCCGGCGACCCCGCCCCTGACCTACCGGCCTTTCATGGCACCGGTTGCGGCGGGGGAGGGCCCACGTAGCGCGAGTCCGGCCGGATGATCTTCGAGTCCTCGGCCTGTTCCAGCACGTTCGCGCACCACCCGATGACCCGGCTGGTGGCGAAGGTGGGCGTGAACATCTCCCGGGGCAGCCCGCACAGGTGCATGACGACGCCCGCGTAGTACTCCACGTTGGTGTGCAGTTCGCGGCCGGGCTTCAGCTCCGCCAGCAACGACAGGACCCGCTCCTCGACGGCCACGGCGAAGTCCACCAACGGCCCGCCGAGGTCCTGGGCGATCTCCTTGAGCATGCGGGACCGCGGGTCCTCCGTGCGGTAGATCGGGTGCCCGAACCCCATGATCCGCTCGCCGCCGAGGATGCGTTCGCGCAGCCACGGGTCGGCCCGGTCGATCGTGCCGATGGCGTCGAGGGTGTCCAGGGCCCGGCTGGGGGCACCACCGTGCAGGGGGCCGGAGAGCGCGCCGAGGGCGCCGCCGACGCAGGCGTAGAGGTCGGCGCCGGTGGAGGCGATGACGCGGGCGGTGAAGGTCGACGCGTTGAAGCCGTGGTCGACGGTGGCGATCAGGTAGCGCTCGATCGCCCGGGCGTGACGTTCGGACGGCTCCTCGCCGGTGATCATGTACAGGTAGTTCGCCGCGTGGGACAGGTCGTCGCGCGACTCGATCGGCTCCAGCCCCGCTCGCAGGCGGTACAGGGCCGCCAGCAGGCTGGGCGTCAGCGCGCAGAGCGCCATGGCCTGCGCCCGCCGCTCGGTGGGCGACGTGTCGTACAGCGGGCGGGCTCCGGCGGCGAGGCCGGCGACGGCCAGCGCGGCGCGCAGGCCGCCCATCGGGTCCGGCGACGTCGACGCCGTGGCGATGTCGGGCAGCGCGGCGGCGACCGCGGGCGGGATGTGGCGCAACGGGACGATTTCCTCGTGCAGCGCCTTGGGCTCGGCGGGCAGGGAGCCGTCGATGAGCAGCGCCCAGACGTCCTCCAGCGTCCGGCGCTCGGCGAGGTCGATGGCGGAGTACTGCCGGTAGTGGTAGAAGCCTTCGATGCCGCGGACGTGGCCGACCGTGGTGTCGGTGACCACGACGCCGGCGAGCCCGCGGGGAGCGGTGATGGTGTCAGCCATGCGGGCAGCGTCATGCCGGCGGCCGGAGCCAGTCAACATTGATCCAGTCAACGTGAGACCATGACCACATGGCCGAGGAGCAACTGCTGACGACCGCCGAGGTGGCCCATCGCCTGCGCATCAAGCCGGAGACGATCTACGCGTACGTCAGCCGCGGGCTGCTCGCCAGGGTCAGGGTTCCCGGCGATCGGACCAGCCGCTTCCGGCTGGCCGACGTCGAGCGGCTGGCCGCCCGCACCCAGGCGACCCGGCCGGAACGCGATGCCGCGCCGGCGATGCGGACCGCCACCACGTTGATCGCGTACGGGCGGCTGCACTACCGGGGACTGGATGTCGCGAAGCTCGCGCCCGTGACGCCGTTCGAGGAGACCGCCCGGTGGCTCTGGACCGGCGAGCGGCGCCGGGAGACCTTTGTCGCGTCCGCCGAGACCCTCGAGACGGCGCGGCGGGCGAGCAGTCACCTGCCGGCCCAGGCCCGGCTCTTCGACCGGCTGCCGGTGATCGTCGCCGTGGCGGCCGCGATGGACCCGCTGCGCTTCGACCTGGCGCCCGCCACCGTGACGGCGCTCGCGCCCGCGCTGCTGTCCAACATGGTCGACGCGCTGCCCCTCGCGGGCGAGACGGCCGCCGACGACGCCCTGGCGACCCGGTTGTGGTCCCGGCTTACGGGTGCGCCGCCCTCCGGTGCGGGGCTCCGGGCGCTGAACGCCGCCCTCGTCCTGCTCGCCGACCACGACCTGGCCGCGTCGACCATCGCCGTACGCGTGGCCGCCTCGACCCGGGCGAACCCCTACGCGGCGGTGCTGGCGGGCCTCGGCGCGCTGGACGGGCCGATGCACGGAGCCGTCGGCGGCAGCGTCCACCGGATGATCGACGTGGCGCTGCGGGACGGGGCTCCGGCCGCGATCGCCGAGTGGCTGCGGACCGGCGCGCTGCCCGGGTTCGGGCACTCGCTGTACCCGGACGGCGACCCGCGCGGAGCCGCCCTGCTCGATCTCGTCGCGGACCTGCCGACCGGGGGCGAGCTGCGGCGGGCCGTCGACGGCCTGATCGCCACGGCGGCGCGGCGGGGCGCCCTGCCCAACGTCGACCTCGCTGTCGCCGCGTTGGCGCACGCGACCGGCATGGGGCCGGGCGCGGCGGAGGTGATCTTCGCGGTCGCGCGGACGGCGGGCTGGATCGCGCACATCGTCGAGGAGTACGCGCAGCCGAGCAACCGGTTCCGGTGGAGCAGCGGCTACACCGGGCCGCCACCGGAGTCGGCGTGAACTCCGACGTGTGGCAGCCTCCCTGCCCCCGCACGTTCCGAAGGCTGAGTCCCCGCTGACGCCGGCAGGGTGGCCGCCCGACGGGGCGGCCACCCTGCGCACGACCGATTCCCGCGGTCCCGGTCGCGGCTCGGGGCGATCCGGGGTGGTCGCTCAGCCGGCCCTGCGAAGACCGGCGAACTGCAGGACGGTGTAGCCGGCGACCACGACCGCCTGCACGATCACCAGCGCGGTACCCAGGCCGGTCAGCGGGAACCAACCGGCGACGAGCACCATCACGCTCGCCGCCACCCAGGCGACGTTGACACCCATCACCACACCCACAGCGGCCCTGGTCACCACGGGCCGGGAGGCGAGAACCAACAGGGCGGCCGCGTAGGCCACCAGGAACACCCCGGCCGGGTAGAGGAAGCCGGCGGGAAGGCCGAACATCTCCCCGAAGATCGCGGCGACGGCGACGTACACGACCCCGTTGCCGCCGGAGCCGATCGCGTCCTGCTTGAGGGCGAAACGGAGCAGTTTGGTGTCGGCGACGGTCTGGGCGGGACTGGTGACGGTGGTCATGTCGGAGGTCCGTTCGTAGTCGTGACGTGCTTGCGAGCACGACGCTACGGAGATCCACCCCGAGCCGAATCAGTCGTCGTGACGGTAGGTTCCTGACCGTGCTGCACGGACGAGCCCGGGAACAGGCGGACATCGAACGGCTGCTGGCGGAGGCCAGAACCGGCAGGAGCGGGGTGCTGGTCATCCGCGGCCCGGCGGGAATCGGCAAGTCGGCGCTCCTGGACCACGCCGCCGAACGGGCGGAGGGCATGCGGGTGCTGCGCGGCGTCGGTGTCCAGTCCGAGGCCACGCTGCCCTTCGCCGCACTCCACCTGCTCCTGCGTGCCGGGCTCGACCGGATCCCGGCACTGCCTGACGCGCAGGCCGCCGCGCTCCGCGGCGCCCTCGGGTTGGGTGACCCCGCCCCGGAGAACCGGTTCCTGGTCGGGTTGGCCACCCTGAGCCTCCTCGCCGACCTCGCCGGAGACGGCGCGCTGCTCTGCCTCGTCGACGACGCACAGTGGTTCGACCAGGCCTCCGCCGACGCGCTGCTGTTCGCCGCCCGCCGCCTCGAAGCCGAAGGCGTCGTCATGATCTTCGCCGCCCGCGCGGGATTTCCTGCCACGGGGCTGCCCGAACTCCGGCTGGGCGGGCTGGATGCCGTGGCCGCTGCCGCCCTGCTTCCGCCCGATCTTCCACCGCAGGTGCGGGAGCGCCTCATCGAGGAGTCCGGCGGCAACCCTCTGGCGCTCGTCGAACTGCCCGCCGCGCTCACCGCCGAACAGCGGGCGGGACGACTGCCGCCGGTGGGTGCGATGCCGGTCGTCGACCGGGTCCAGGAAGCGTTCCACGCACGGATAGCCGCGCTCGCCGAGCCGGCGCGGACCGCGTTGCTGATCGCGGCGGCGGACGGCTCGGGTGAGCTTGCGACCCTGGTGGGTGCGGGTGCCTCCCTCCACGGCCTGGAGGAGGCCGAGCGGAGTCGGCTGATCGAGATCAGGGGCGCGACCGTGGGATTCCGCCATCCCCTAATCAGGGCCGCCGCCTACCAGAGCGCGCCGGTCACCCGGCGTCTCGCCGTACATCGAGCCCTCGCCGACGCCCTCACCCGCTCGGCCGCCGTGGACGCGGCCGACCGGCGGACGTGGCACCTGGCCGCCGCCACGCTCGGCCCTGACGAGGACGTCGCCCGGGAGTTGGAGGGGGCGGCGGAACGGGCGCGTACCCGTGGCGGCCACGCCGCGATCGCGACCGCCTACGAGCGGGCCGCCGAGCTCACCGCCGACCCGGTGCGACGATCCGAACGGCTGGCCGCCGCCGCGCTGGCCGCCAGTGACGCGGGTCTGACGGGTCGCGCCGCCGCGCTCGCCGACCGGGCGACCCCTGAGGTGGACGACCCGGACATGATCGCCGCGCTGGTCCAGGTGCGCGCGCATCGGGAGTTCGAGTTGGGCACACCGCTCGCGGCGGGCCGGATCATCCTGGACAACCTCCCTCGCGTGGCCCCCCGCTCCACCGAGCGGGCCACCTGGTTGCTGGTGGAGGCCATCCGCTGCGCCTGGTTCGCCGGTGACGCCCGACTGGCGGAGGAGGCCGCGGCGAGTCTCCGCGCGCTTCCCGAGATCGGGTCACCGCTGGTCGGTGCGGCGCTCGGGCTGAGCCGCCTGTTGGGCGGTGACGTCGGCGGCGGGATCACGCTCATGGGCGAGGCCGTCGACGCACACGCACGTGCGGGGCTGGGGGTGCCGGGACTGACCTTCACCGCCGCTGTCTGCCTTCCGCTGGGCCGCGCCGCCCTCTGTGAGGAGATCACCGCTCGGGTCGTGGCGGACTGCCAGAAGAACGGGATGATCGGCTGGCTCGCCTTCGCGCTCAACGACCACGGACTCGCGCAGGGGTGGCTCGGCCGGTACGGCGAGGCCATGACGTCCCTGAACGCGGGGCTGCGGCTGGCGGCGGATCTGGGCCACCAGCCTCGGGTCAGCCACCTCACGTGTTCGCTCGCCTGGGTGCTCGCGCACCAGGGGAACGTCGAAGAGTGCCGCACGAAGGCCGAAGAGGGCATAGCGGGAGCCGGCGAGCGGGGGCTGGTCCTCGCGGCGGACATCGGACGCTGGGCACTCGGCGTGCTGGAGTTCGGCCTGGGGCGTCCGGCCGCCGCCCTGCGGCAGTTGGCGGCCATCCCCTCGGCGGGGATCGCCCTCCTCAGCGCCGCGGACCAGGTGGAGGCAGCCGTCCGCAGCGGCGCACCGGAGCGGGCGAAGGAGCCGCTCGCCCGGTTGCTGGCCTGGGCCCGGCAGGCCCGCCAGCCGTCGTCGGACGCGATCGCCCTGCGGTGCCGCGCCCTCGTCGAGGAGAACGAGGCGCACTTCGCGCACGCCGTACAGCTTCACCAGCAGGACGTTCAGCCGTACCAGCAGGCGAGGACGCAGCTCGCCTACGGCGAGTGGCTGCGGCGGGCACGGCGGCGGGCGGACGCCCGCACGCAACTGCGCGACGCGCTGGACACCTTCGACCGGCTCGGCGCGCAGCTGTGGGCCGAGCGGGCTCGCGCGGAGCTGCGCGCGACGGGGGACGTGCCGGCGGCGCCACGCAAGGCCGACGATCCGCTCAGCGTGCTGACTCCCCAGGAACGCCAGGTCGTGCGGCTGGCCGCCACCGGCGCTTCCAACCGTGACATCGCCGCCCGGCTCTTCCTCAGCCCGCGGACCGTCGGCTACCACCTCTACAAGGCGTTTCCCAAGCTGGGTATCACCTCGCGGGCCCAACTGGCTGCCATCGCCGGGTCGTCGTCGGCGCTCGGCTGAGGTCCTGACGATCAGGCTTCCTCGGCATCGTGCAGGGCATGGCGGCCGGTGGCGACGGGTAGGCCGATCGACGGACAGCCGACGTCGGGCGAGTGGCGGTCCCGTGGGCCTTGACGGCCGGCGATGATGGAGGCCATGGTAGTGCGCGGCGTCGTCAACGCCCGACCCAGCCTGCAAGGCGCCGGCGGGCGCCTCGGTCGGCTCTGGGACGCGTACTTCGCGGGGGTCCTGTTGCTCACCCTCGTCGTCGTCGCGGTCGCCGACGCGCCCGGTGCCGGCCGGCTGCAGGCCGAGGGCGCCGTCGCCGTGATCGCCGTGCTGCACCTGACGTTCGGGCGCCGGCTCATCGCCGCGAGCACGACGGGCTGGCGCCTGGTCGCCTACCTGGCTGCGCTGCTCGCCGCGTTCGAGGTGGCACTACTGGGCGCGACGCCGAGCAGCTTTGTCCTCTTCCTGCTCTGCCCGCTGATGTTCCTGCTGCTGCCGCCCTACCCGGCGATCGTGCTGTGCGTCGTCGTCAACGCCATGCCGGCGGTCGTCGTGATCCAGAACGAGGGTGTCACCTCCCACGTGCGGATCCACTTCATCCCGATGGCGGTCGGCGGCGCGCTGCTCTCCGGTGGTCTCGGCCTGTGGATCCACGCGGTTGTCCGGCGTAGCCGCGAGCGCGCCGAGCTCATCGAGCAGTTGCGTGACAGCCGCGCCGAGGTCGCCCGCCTGTCCCGCGAGGCCGGTGTGACCGCGGAGCGCACCCGGCTCGCCGGCGAGATCCACGACACGCTCGCCCAGGGCTTCACGAGCATCATCACGCTGCTTCAGGCCGCGGACACGGATCTGGACAAGAACCCCGCTGCGGTACGTCGCCGACTGGATCTCGCCGTCCGCACAGCCCGCGAGAACCTGGCCGAGTCGCGGGCGATGGTCGCTACCCTGACGCCGCCCGCGCTCGGTGCCGGTACTCTCGAACAGGCGCTCCGTGGGCTCGTCGTCCGCCTCCGCGAGGAGACCGGGATCGAAGCGGAGCACGACACCGAGGGCGCCGTGCGACCGTTGCCGACCGCCGTCGAGGTCGTGCTGGTGCGGGCGGCCCAGGAGTTGCTCACCAACGTCCGCCGACACGCTGAGGCGTCGCGAGTTACGCTCCTGCTGTCGTACGCCGAGAGGGCCGTCTGCCTTGTCGTCACCGACGACGGCCGGGGCTTCGACCCCGGCGGGCCGTCCGGCGGCTTCGGGCTCGCGGGCATTCGCGCCCGCGCCGATCAGGTCAACGGTGCGCTCGACATCCATGTCGGACCGGAGGGCACGCGGATCCAGCTGGAGGTGCCGGCGTGATCACCATCCTGCTCGTAGACGACCATCCGGTGGTCCGGGACGGTCTGCGCGGGATGATCGAGGCTGAGGACGACCTCGCCGTGGTCGGCGAGGCGGCGTCGGGTGAAGAGGCCGTCGCGCTCGCGGCTGAGGCGACGCCCGACATCGTGCTGATGGATCTGCGCATGCCAGGGCTCGACGGGGTCGGTGCGACCGAGCGGATCCTCGCGGGCCCGGGCGGCGCGAGGGTGGTGGTGCTGACGACGTACGAGTCCGACACGGACATCGTCCGCGCCGTCTCGGCGGGCGCGGCCGGCTATCTGCTCAAGGACGCGTCCCGCGCCGAGTTGGCGGCGGCGATCCGGGCGGCCGCCCGTGGCGAGACCGTCCTCGCGCCTTCGGTGGCGTCGAGGCTCGTGCAGCAGGTCCGCACCCCGGCGGGCCCGGGCCTGTCGGCGCGTGAGATCGAGGTGTTGCGCCTGGTCAGCCAGGGTCTGACGAACGCGGAGATCGGCCGGGCCCTGTTCATCTCCGAGGCGACCGTCAAGACCCACATGTACCGGGTGTTCAGCAAGCTCGACGTGGCCGACCGAACCGCGGCGGTCACGACCGCGATGGCGCGCGGTTTCCTGGCCAGCCCGTAGGCTTTGTCTCGCCCCCTTCCAGGCCACCGCCGCGAGTCGCTGGTCTTCCGAGGTCAGGTCGTCGCGGTGCGACGCCCGAGAGCGCCGCACCGCGACGAGGAAGGCGTCAGGCCGTCAGGGACGGTTCACTCGACGTCGACGGACGGACGTGCCGTTCTCGGCGTCGGCGGTCCGCCCACGGCCGGGCGACGCACAGCGCGACCAGGCCGAGCACGAGGCCAACCAGGGCCAGTACGAGCGGGCGCACAGTCGTCGCCCAAGGCCAGGAGGGGCCAGCCAGATCCAGCTCCCCGGCCGGGTACTCGAGCAACTTCGCGCGCCAGGCGGCGGTCGGAACATCGGTGGTGGCGGCCACGTCGCGTAGGACGGCGCCGAACGCGAAGCCGCCGTCACGGTGCGGATATTCCGGGGTCAGGCCGGTCGCGGCCGCCACGGCCAGCACGTCGCCGCCGGAGTGGGCGGCCGCGTTGACCCCGGGGACCAGCAGGCGGTCGAGTGCGGGCCGGTCGACCACGCTCTCCCGCGGTACGAAGGTCAGCCCGTGACGCGAGCGGACGGGCGAGTGGGTGAGGCCGACCGTGACGGTGCGGGCGGCATACGTGGCCTCGGTGTAGGAGCCGAACACGGACGCCAACTCCACCTCGCCGACCCCGTCGGTCAGCAGCACGCCGACCCGGGGCACGTCCCAGCGGAAGGCCAGATTGAGCCCCGCCACCGCGTCGCCGGGACCGAACCGCTGCACGGGCAGCGGCGCCGGAGAACCGGGGACGTAGTGCGTCCAGCCGACGGCCGTCGCGGCGGCACGGGCCCTGTCGGTGCCCAGGAACCGTTCGACCACCCGCAGCGTTCCGTCCACGCCGGACAGCACGCCGGCCGTACTGACGACGGCGCCGTCATCGACGTACCGGACGCCGTTCCGCCAGGACACCGACGGATGGGACCTTTTCAGCCCGCCGAGGTGGAACCAGTGCGAGGTGGCTTCGTGCCCGTCGAGGATTCCGGCCGCCGCGGCTACCCTCGCGCCGTAGCAGACGCTCAGTGTCACCGCGCCTCGGCCGGCCTGACCGCGCAGCCAGGCGAGCACGGCGGGCTCCGACGCGTCGGGCATCGCGGGCACCACGACCACGTCGGCGGGGCGGCCGTCCAGCCGTGCGTCGAGGTCGGCGAAGCTGAGGTCGGGCAGCAGGTCCAACCCGCCCGTCAGCGGTACGGGGCTTCGTGCCGGTGCGACCGTGTAGACGTTGAAGGCGTCGGTCGCGGCGAGAACCTCGTACGGCGCGAGGGCGTCGGCCACGTTGGCGCCCCTGGTACCCACGACGACGGCCGCGGTCGGCTTGGCGGGGTCGTGGGACGGAGACGGAGCGGGTCTGAGATCGGAGCGGGCCGAGGCCGGCGCGTAGACGCTGCTCGCGTTGGACCGCGCGACCACGGCACCGACCAGCAGCGGCGGCAGCACAGCTGCCACCACGAGCACACCGACCCGGATGAGCCGGGTGGGAAGCGGGTGCGCGTGGGTGTACTCGGACCGGCGGCGCAGCATCACGAGCGTCATCGCCGGCAGCATCAACAGGTGGCCGAGCGACATCAGTGCCCCGCCATCGAGCATGCCCGCCGCGTAGGGGAACAGCAGCAGCAGGAAGGGCGCGTACATCGCGCCGCACATCTCCGTGATGGCGCGCCAGCCATGCCGCCGCACGCGCATCCATGCCGCCATTCCGACCGACATGTTGGTGGCCATCACGAGCGCGTGTGCGGCCGGTCGCCCGTGCAGACCGGGCCACGCGGCGTTCCATACGGGACTGAGCAGGAGCATCCCGGCCGTCATCGCGACGACCATCTCAACGAGGTGCCGGAGGAATCTCAGGGTCGGTTTCATCACGTCTCCGATCGGCCTGCGGTTACAGGTCGATCGTCGCGGGATGGAGGTGTCGGCCGGGACGGCCGCGAGACCGACGGCGGCTGTCAGTCGACCGATGGACACGCTGTCGTCGCCGTACGTGTGGCGGCGTCGACCCGGGGCGATCCCCCTACGCGCTGCTGGCTGGCCTCGGCATGCTGGACGGGGCCGATGCATGGCGCGGTGGGCAGCAGCGTCGTCGGGCGCGGACAGTCGCCCGGGGTCGCAGACTCGGATGGATCCCGCCGGACGATGCGCCCAGAACTTACAACGAGGGGTCGTGTTCTGGTGGTTCAGTGTCGCTGTCGGGCGGCCTTCTCGATTTCGCGGAGAACGAGGCCGAGGGTTTGCGAGCGGCGGTTGGTCGGTAGTGCTGCCCATGCGCGTCGGGCGTGTGCCAGTCCGCCGGGTCCGTCGCCGGCTTTGGCCATCATGAGGGCGCGGTGGAGTTCGATGTGGGTGGCGAAGCGGGTCAGCGAGGTGGGCCGGAGGCGGTCGGCGTCGGTCTGGGCCTGTTCGCCGGGTTGGATCAGCCCGAGGCGGGCGTAGAGCATGGATCGGAAGGTCGCCATGCGCCAGGCGGGTACGGCGGCGTCGGAGATTTCGCCGTCGGGTGAGGCGGTGTGGTCGAAGACCCGTTGGGCGTCTTCGTCGGCGGCGATGGCTGCGGCGGTGTCGCCTCGTCCGGCGGCGACGTGTGCGCGGGCCATCAGTGCTTGGAGCCGGCCGAGTGACGGGCGGTCGGACAAGGCGATGGCTTCGTCCGCGTAGCGCTGTGCGACGGGGAGTGCGGCGCCCTCGTAGGCCAGGGCGATGGCGGCTCGGCCGCGTACCCAGACACGGACGGCGAGGTCGTCGGAGCGGTCGGCGGCGACTCGGGCGGTGTGGTACCAGCCGATCGCCTCGGTCGGGTCCTTGGTCGTCTTGCCGTAGGTGGTCAGGGCGCGGGCAGCGGTGGCCCACATGGTCGGGCTGTCGAGTTGCTGTTGCATGACGACGAGGTCGCTCGCGAGCCGTGTTTGCAGGGAGTCCGCGCCGATCTCCATGTAGTCACGGCCGTACTGGTCGACGCGGTCGCGCCAGCGGTCGGCGCTGTCGCGGTGGCCGGCTAATGCGGCGGTGAAGCCGTTGCGGATCAACTCGTTGGCGGCGATCGGGCCGATGGTGGCGGCGGCGAGGAGGTCTCTGCGTCTCACGTCCGCTTCTCCCAACGCTCGCGCGTATGCGAGCACGATGTCTGGCGTCGCGGTCCGGCGTCCCGCTTCGACGTTGCTGAGGTGCGAGGCCGAATAGCAGGTACGGGTCGCGATGGAGGCCAGGGTCACGCCTGCCTCAATCCGAGCCTGCCTCAATTGCGCACCGAGGTCATCCATCAGATCCCCTGTGAAAGGTCCTGAAAGCATCGAGGTGCTTCCGAGCGTAGTCGCGCGGTCACCAGAGTAGATCCCACATGAGGCAGGAGCGGAAGCACTGCGGAGGCAGGGATGAGCGACAACACCGCAGGCGACGGGATTGGCGAGCGGACCCAGGCAGCGGAGCAGGAGGCGGCCAAGAAGCGGATTCTGGAGCAGGCCGAGGCTGAGCGCATACCGGTCGAGGAAACGACTCGGGCTGTGCCGGATCGGCGGTGGCGTCGTGACCGGTGATTCGGTTCCGATCGGTCGGCGCGTCGCGTACCTGCGGGCACGGCGCAAGCTGTCGCAGCAGTCATTCGCGGATCGGCTGGGGAAATCCAAGAGCTGGGTGGACAAGGTCGAGCGCGGGGTGCGGTCCTTGGAGCGGGTGTCGACAATCCGGGACATTGCCGCGATTCTTCGGGTCGAGACCGCGACACTGCTCGGACGTGATGCTCAGCCCGCCGAGCTGGCCGAGCGTACGGAAGGAATCTCCCGGATTCGGGCGGCCCTGTCCACGTACGGGATGGCGTTCGGTCAACCGGTTGCTTGCCGGGACGCGTCACCTGACCAGTTGAGCCGGGCGGTGGGGCACGCGTGGAGCACCCAGCAACCATGCCACCGAACCGGCCCGAGAAGCGCCTCAGCAGGCCGCTTGACCTCGCATCGAGCCCGATCCGACCCGCTCGCCGACAGTGGCGAAGCGGTCAGCGAGGCGGACCGGAGGCGGTCGTGGCGCTCGGCGAGCTGAGGGCGACGGCAACCGAGGGCGGGACCTACGGCCCTGCCGTATCGAGTTGATGCGCCGCAGGATTCGCACAGCGCGTCCGTCGCTGCCGGTCTGGTCGCCGCGCGGCGGCGCGTCCCGGTCGTGACAGGACGAGCGGGCTGGAAAACGGCGCCCGCGCGAGCTGGACGCGGCGGCAGGAGGGACGAGGATGGCCGAAGTCGTGGCAGGTGCGGCGGTGTACCGCCGCAACCCGGGAGTGCTGGCGGATCTGTGGGGCCGATCCGTTCCGCGTGACGTGGTCCTGGTCGTCGGCGCTATCGCCATGACGGGGGCCGCGGCACAGATCGCGCTCCCGGTGCCGGGGTCACCGGTGCCGATCACCGGGCAGACCTTCGCCGTTCTGCTCGCCGGGGCGGCGCTGGGACCGACCCGCGGGGCGGTCAGCATGCTGCTGTACGTCGCAGCCGGCGGATTCGGCCTACCGTGGTTCGCCGGCGGCGCGTCCGGGTTCGGCACCGCCACTCTCGGCTACCTGCTGGGCTTCGTGCTCGCCGCCGCGCTCGTCGGCCGGCTCGCCCTGGCTGGCGCGGACCGACGGCCGTGGCGCACCATCGGCATGATGGCGGCCGGCAACACGCTGATCTACCTGGTCGGCGTGCCGTGGCTGGCCGTCGCGACGGGTGTGGGCCTGCCCAGAGCGCTTGCCTTGGGATTTGTTCCCTACCTGATCGGGGACGTGCTCAAGGCGGTGCTGGCGGCCGGTCTGCTGCCCGGGGCCTGGCGGCTACGGCAACAGTTGCTCACACGCGGCACCAACCGGCGGGACCGTTGATGGCCGGCGAGACGGCTCCGGCCGTCATCCAGGGCGGCATGGGGGTCGGCATCTCCGGTTGGCGGCTGGCGCGGGCGGTGGCGGCCACCGGGCAGCTCGGTGTGGTCTCTGGCGTCGCCCTCGACGCCCTGCTGGCCCGGCGCCTGCAGCGCGGCGACGACGGCGGTCACATCCGTCGGGCTCTCGGCCATTTCCCGGTCCCGGCCGTGGCGCAACGGATACTGGACCGGTACTTCGTGCCCGGTGGGCGGCCCGAAGACGAGCCGTTCCGGCCGGTGCCGCGGCTGCGGCTGCGGCCCGGGCACCACGGGCAGGAACTGTCGGTGGTCGCCAACTTTGTCGAGGTCTTCCTGGCAAAGGAAGGCCACGACGGCCCGGTCGGGGTGAACTACCTGGAGAAGATCCAGCTGGCCACGCCAGCGGCGGTGTACGGCGCCATGCTGGCCGGCGTCGACTATGTGCTGATGGGCGCCGGGTTGCCCACCGAGATACCGCGCCTGCTCGACGCCCTGGCCGCCGGCGTCCCGGCGCGGCTGTCGGTCGCGGTGGACGCCGCCGCGCCCGGCGAGCAGCACCAGCTCGCCTTCGACCCGCGGGACCTGTTCGGCGAGGCGTCCCAACCGCTGCGGCGGCCGCGGCTGCTGGCCATCGTGTCGTCCGCCACGCTGGCCGCCTACCTGGCCCGCGATGAGAGGACCCGTCCGGACGGCTTCGTGCTGGAGAGCCCGGCCGCCGGCGGGCACAGCGTCCGGCCCCGCGGCCCGCTGACGCTCAGTGTCGACGGCGAGCCCGTGTATGGGCCGCGGGACCGCTTGGACGTGGCGAAGGTGGCCAACCTGGGTCTGCCGTTCTGGCTGGCCGGCGGGCAGACCGGCCCGGAGCGGCTGAGCGCCGCCCGGGCCACGGGCGCCGCGGGGGTGCAGGTAGGGACCGCGTTCGCGCTGTGCCGCGAATCGGGCCTCGACCCGGCCATCCGACGACGGATGCTGCGGGACGCGGCCCGCAACGCGCTCGTCGTACGCAACCATGCCACGGCCTCCCCGACGGGGTTCCCGTTCAAGCTGGTTCACCTGCCCGGCACCGCAGCCGACGAGCAGGTCTACGCCGACCGGCCACGCCACTGCGATCTGGGATACCTGCGTACGCCGTACCGCCGCCCGGACGGCAGGGTCGGATACCGCTGCCCCGCGGAACCGGTCGACGAGTACGTACGCAAGGGCGGGTCGGTCGACGACACGGTAGGCAGCCGGTGTCTGTGCAACGGGCTGGTCGCCACCGTAGGGCTCGGTCAGCGGCGGCCGGACGGCTACGTCGAGCCACCGCTGGTGACGCTCGGGCAAGACCTGGCCTTCCTCCCGCACCTGACTCGCCGAGGTGACGACTACACCGCCGCCGACGTCATCGCGTATCTGCTCGGTCCGACGGCACCGGGTAACCAGATCCCAAGCTAAGGCCTGTCGCCGAGGTGCTGTCCGAAGAAGCGCTGGCTCGCCGCGACGAGTTCCTCGTACTCGGTCTGGCTGTCGGCGTGCGGGAAGTGCCCAGCGGTCAGCACGTGTAGCTCGCGCGGCCCGGCCAGGCCGTTGTGCACGGCGAACTGGCCCGGCGGCGGCACGGCGGGGTCGAAGAGGGCGGGCGCGACCAGTGTCGGGATGCGCAGCCTCGTCGCGGCCGTGGCGGCGTCGAAGTATCGCAGGACCTGCGTCACTTCGGGGTGTTCACGGTGGTGTGCGCGGACGGACTCACCGCTGCCCACACAGGGGAGGGTGAGCCGCAGCGGGTGGTTGCCGAACGTGGGTACGGTCAACCGGGCTGCGGCGAAGCGGTCGTCCCAGGGGAGGGCCAGGGCACCGATGCCGCCGCCGAAGCTCTCGCCGAGATAGCCCAGGCGCGGGCCAGCGGGCAGGTCGAGACTCGGCACCAGTTGCAGCAGCGCCGACGCCGCGCACCACAGGTCGGCGACGCAGTCTCCGATGACGTACCGGTCACGCGAGTCGATGCCGTGCAGCACGTGCCCGTCGGCGTGGTCGGGTATGTCCGGCAGCAGGCTGCGCGCGCCCATGCCCCGTACGCAGGGAAGGATCGCCGCCGACCGAGGCAACGGCAGTGGTACCGAGGGGCCTGGCTCCTGGCGTCCGCCATACCCGTGGCCGATGACGAACCCGTGCTCGACGCCGCTGACGGTCGCGGTCGGCCCCGCCGACTCGGCAGGCAGCACGAGCCACCCGCCGATGCGGACGCCGCCCACGGACGAGTAGGTGACTCCGAAGATCCGTACGCCGTCGCGTTCCTCTTCCAGGGGGCCGATGACGGGATCCGTCGCGACCTGCCGCGCGGCGTCGTATCGAGCGCGCCAGAACTCGTCGAAGTCGGCGGGTGCGGCTGGCGCCGGGATGCGGAGCAACTGGTCGAGGCGGTGACCGTAGCTCGGGTCGAAGGGAAAGTCGTGGTCGAGCCGAACGGCGGCACGTTGGCGGGCGTCGGTGTGCCGGGCGCCGTCCGGTACGTGCGGTGGCGCCGGTTCGATGTTCTGGCGTTCGTGCCGCACAGGTCTCCGTCCAGATCGCAACCTCTGGTGGATGGGCCCGCCGTGATCCGGCGGGCCCGTCCATCGCACCGCCTACCGGGTCGCGTCCGGCGGCGGGTCGGTCTACGTGCCCGGTTCGGACTACTTCTTGGGCAGCGGGAAGCGGGCCAGGTCCATGCCGTGCATGCCCCAGGTCGACTTGCCGTCCGGGGTGAAGTGGAACGCGGGGTTGTTGTACCAGCCGCGCGGCACGTTGTCGTACAGCGTGGTCACCGCGCCGCCCGGGACGGTCGGCAGCTCGCAGATGTCGTTGGTCCAGTGCACCCAGGAGAAGACCCGGCCGTCGACCCCGTTGAACTGGCCGTACCCGCCGAGGTCGCCCTCCATCACGATGGTGCGGGTGTGCAGGTCGTAGGCGAACCAGGCGCCGCGCGGGCGCCGGCCCATGGCGTAGAGCAGGTTGCCCACGACGTGCAGGCTCTCGTACGACTGCCAGTCCGGCTTGATCTCCTCGCGCCACAGCAGCGTACGGGTGACGATGTCGACGGCAGCGACCTGCGCGACCTTGCGGATCGGGCCGGTGGTGCCCTCGCCGTAGGTGTCGCCGGCGATGTAGGCGGTGGTGCCCTGCACCACCACGTCCATGACGCTCTGTTCGGGCAGGAACTCGCGGTGCGCGTCGAAGGTGTTGGTGGCCAGGTCGACGAAGGTCAGCGCGCCGGTGTGCCTGGTGGTCTGCGGGCTGGACGCCACGATGAGCTGGTTTCGCGGCTGGTCCACGACGATCCGCTTGGTGCGTAGCTGCTCGTTGCCGAGCAGGCCGAGCACGCTGATCTCGTAGTTGTCCGGGTCGACCGCCACGATCTGCGTGCTGGGGTAGAGGCCCGCGTAGACCACGCCGGCCTTGCCCTCGGCCATCGTCTTGACCTCGCCGTTGATGTCGAACCGGTCGTTGGTGCCGGCCTCGGTGCGGTGCACGGTCATCGCGTAGTGGCCGCCGACCCAGATCGTGCCCCGGGTGTGCCGCATCATCGACTGGATGGTCTCCGGGTATCCGAAGCCGCGGGTGGCGGTCTGCCACACGCTGGCCGTGCCGCCCGGCGTCGCCTTCCAGACGTGCCCCAGCCCGCTGACGCCGAGCAGGGCGCCGCCGGGCAGCGGGGCGAGGAGCGCGTTCTCCACGTCGGCGAGGGGCTGGCCGACCTTGACGAGCCCGTCGGCGGTGACCTCGTACAGGTTGGTGGTGAGTCGGGTCAGCGCGTACACCTTGCCGTCGCTGCCGACGGTGACCTGGTCGACGTAGCGGTCCTCGGCGGGGATGTCCCGAGAGACCCGGTTGGAGCCGTCGCGGTCGAAGGAGATCAGCTGCCGGCCGCTGGCGACGTAGATGACGCCGTCGGAGACCGTCATGTCGAGGATGCCGACCGGGGAGGCGCTCAGGTGCGGGGTCAGGTTGGTGGGCGCGCCGCCGGCCTTCGGCCAGGCCAGCAGTGTGCCGGGCGCGGCCGACCCGCCGTAGACGTACTCGTCGTCGACCGCCACGGCCGCCGCGTACTGGGAGGTGGAGATGCGGCCGTACGTCTCGATGGTCGCGTCGGCGAGGCGGATCCGCTTGACGGTGCAGTCCGGGTACGTGCCGATGTAGAGGTGCTCGCCGTGCACGACCATGTCGTAGTACCAGGTGGTGCTGCCTCCGGCGCGGGCCCAGGCCGCCAGCTCCTTGGTCTGCGGGTCGAACCGGTAGACGTACGCGCTGCCGGCGGGGCCGATGTAGACGTACCGGCCGTCGGCGGCGAGCTTCTGCCCGCCGTTGCTGGGGATGGTGAGGTCGTCGATGCTGCGCATCTCGCCGGTGTTGACGTCGAACTCGCCCAGCCGCATCTTCCCCTCGGGCGTGTTGAACCGGGAGGTGATGAAGACGCTGTTGCCGATGACGGCGGCACCCCGGACGGCGGCGGTCAAAGAGGCAGGACCGAAACTTGTGGGAGTGAGCTCCTGGTCGCCCTGAGCCATGGCCGGGCCGGTCACCGCCCCGTGGCCAACTGCCAGTGCGGCACCAGTAAGGGCACTACCCGCGAGGAGCGAACGACGGCTGAGGGGCATGGGGGCTCCGTTCGTCTAAGTCAATACGGCCCGGACCTTAATCACGCTGTTGGGGGCCGTCAAGGATCCCGTTCGGGTCGTCGGGCGGCAGCCTGGTGGGTCACGCCTTGACAACGTGCAACCGATCGGTTGTATATTCGGTCCGTGACCGAGGAGAGCGACGACCGGGCGGACGCCTTGTTCCACGCGCTCGCTGACCGCACCCGGCGCGACATCCTGCGCCGCGTGCTGACCGGGGAGCACTCCGTCTCCGCACTCGCGGCGAAGTACGACATGAGCTTCGCCGCGGTACAGAAGCACGTCGCCGTGCTGGAGAAGGCTGGTCTGCTGACCAAGCGACGCAGTGGTCGCGAACAGTTGGCCAGCGGCGACGTGGAAGCGGTGCGGTCGGTGGCCTCCATGCTCACCGAGCTCGAACAGGTTTGGCGTGGCCGCATCGCACGCATCGACGTACTCATCGCATCCGACCCCGATCAGGAGGACTGAACCATGCCCGTGACCGACGTCCAGCACGACCTTGACAACCTGACCCTGACCATCACCGCGGACTTCGCCGCGCCGGTAGAGCGGATCTGGCAGGTCTACGCCGACCCTCGCCAACTGGAGAAGGTGTGGGGACCGCCGACCTACCCGGCGACGGTGGTCGACCACGACCTCACGCCTGGCGGTCGGGTGACCTACTACATGACCGGCCCGGAGGGCGACAAGCACGCCGGATACTGGCTGGTCGCCACCGTCGACGAGCCGAGGGGCTTCTCCTTCGACGACGGCTTCGCCGACCTGGACTTCAACCCGAGGCCGGAACTGCCGGTCTCCAAGAACGCCTACACCTTCACCGAGCACAACGGCGGCACCCGCGCGACCTACGTGAGCAGGTACGCCTCCGCCGAGGCGCTTCAGCAGGTGCTGGACATGGGCGTCGTGGAGGGCGCCACATCGTCGATCAACCAGATTGACGACCTGGTCGCCTCCTGATCGTTGTGGGACCGGGGCCACCACGGCCCCGGTCCCACAACGACGGGTCGGTGGGTGACGCCCAGGGCCCCGGCGGAAGCGTCCCTCACCCGGCCACAGGAGTTTTTGTGGCGCCGAACCACTTGGCCAGCGCGACCTCGAGCGTCTGCTGGTCCTCGCCCACCCACGCGACGTGCCCGTCCGGCCGGAGCAGTACCGCCGGGACGTCCAACTCCTCGCTGGTGTCGGCGACGTGGTCGACCCGGTCGGCCCAGCCGTCCACCGAAAGCCGCCCCGTCTGGTCGAGCAGCAGCCCGCTGCCGGTGCGCATCAGCTCGAACAGGCGCCCACGCTTGAGCTGGACGTCGCGCAGCCGCCGCCCGAGCAGGGCATGGCCCTCACCGAAGTCGTACCGGACGCTGATCGCCGTGATCTTCTCGATCAGGAACCGGTTGACGTCGTCGAAGTCCATCAGCTGCGCCAACAACCGCCGAACCGCCTGCGGTCCGGGCTCGTTGGTCGTCAGGTGCATCTGTACACGGGTGTTGTTCAGCACGTCGGCGGCCACCGGATGCCGCTCGGACTCGTAGCTGTCCAGCAGGTCGTCCGGCGCCCAGCCGTTGATGGCCGCTGCCAGCTTCCAACCCAGGTTGAACGAGTCCTGGATCCCGAGATTGAGCCCCTGCCCGCCCATCGGCGGGTGGACGTGCGCGGCGTCCCCAGCCAGAAACACCCGTCCGACCCGGTAGCGTTCGGCCTGGCGGGTCGCGTCGCCGAAGCGCGACAGCCAGCGGGGGGAGTGCGCGCCGAAGTCGGTGCCTGCGTACCTGCGCAACTGTTGCTTGAACTCCTCGAGCGTCGGCGGCACCGAGCGGTCTTCGGCCACGCCCTCCGCCGGCACGACGGCCCGGAACACCCCCGGCTTGCCCGACGGCCCGATCCCGAACCGCTTCTCGGTCTTGCGCACCGCGGTCATCACTGCGGTGATGTCGTCCGGGGACGCCGTCACCTCCATCTCGCCCAGCAGCGTGTCGATTTCCGACGGCTCGCCGGGGAATCCGACCCCGAGCAGTTTTCGAACCGTGCTGCGCCCACCGTCGCAACCGACGACAAACCGCGCCCGCAACGGCGTTGCAGTTCCATTCCCAAGGTGGACGGTCACGCCGTCGTCGTCCTGCTCCAGCCCGACCACCGCACAGCCGCGCCGGATCTCGGCTCCGACTTCGGCCGCGTGCTCGGCGAGCAGCCGGTCGGTGACCGTCTGCGGAATGCCGAGCACGTATCCGTGGGCGGTGTCCAGCCCGGTGGGAGCCGGCTTCTCGATGCCCGCGAAGAATCCCCGGGGTTCGCCGGGACGGATCGGGTACTGCTTGCCGTTTTCAAGGAACC
The DNA here is from genome assembly GCF_055586845.1 of Micromonospora sp. NPDC049139. Taxonomy (NCBI): domain Bacteria; kingdom Bacillati; phylum Actinomycetota; class Actinomycetes; order Micromonosporales; family Micromonosporaceae; genus Micromonospora; species Micromonospora sp. NPDC049139. The sequence continues at coordinate 135,345 of NZ_JBVJHK010000013.1, forward strand.
GCTCCAACAGCCCCCGCTGATCCATCACCTCGATACTGCGCGCGTGCAGCCCGAGCGACCGCACGAACGGCGGCAGCTCGGCCTCCTTCTCCACCACGAGTACGCTGACGCCCTGCAGACGCAATTCGCTCGCCAGCATCATGCCGGTCGGGCCGCCGCCAGCGATGATCACATCGAACATGCATTCCCCCATGGTGTGCCGATTCTTGCGCTCGGCCGACGATTGTGCGCCACGACCGGGGTCTTGCCACAAGCCCGGGGGTGCGGTATATGTTAATAGTGGCAAGGAGTTCTCCTCCTTGCCTTTGTAGTTTCCGCCTTTGTGGTTTCCGCCTTTGTGGTTCCCGCCAGCGCGCAGCCCAGCCCACGGTTCGACGGCTGGCTCGCCGAGCACGATGGCAAACGAGCACCAGTTCGAACGTCACACAGTCGTGCTCCGGCGAGCGCATCCGGCTCAGGCCGCACGGTCTCGGCGGGCACGTCGGCGACCCGTTCGGCGATCGCGGAGCAGGAGCGATGAGCGGCCATCACGGCGCAGACCGCCGCGGTGACCACCTACAGGCGGTGCCGGACCCAGACGTTGGGCTCGACGTAGACAGCGTGGTCGTGCGCCACGTCGCAGTGCACGGGCACGAGGGCTCCCGGCACGTGGACGGGTCCGCTGGTGTCGAACGGCAGGCCCGTCCAGCGGCGCCAGTCGGCGAGCGTCCCGGTGATCGTCATCGACCGGGGAGCGACGCGTTCGATGCGTCCACCGGCCCGGACGTGCACCCGCAGCCACGGGTCGACCGGCAGGCCGTCCTCGCGGACCCGCGCCGCGTACTCCGTCATCGGCAGGTCGGGCTCGGCGTGCTTGCCGCTCGGGCGGACCGGCGCGACCAGCGTGTCGTAGCCCCGCTTCGCCACGGCCTCCCGCATGGCGGCGAGCATCAGGGCCGACAGGCCGGTGCCCCGCCGGTCCGGCCGGATGCAGATCTCCAGGGCCGAGACGAGGTTCGGGGTGGCGCCGGTGAGGCGGTTGATGGTGGCACGCTGGATCATCCGGTCCCAGCCGCCGTCGGGCAGCTCCGCCTCCGTCCAGCGTAGCGGCACGGCGTACGCCCGGGCGACGGCGCGTCCGGGCTCGGCGGAGTCGACGGCGACGAACACGAACTCGGGATACAGGTCGTGCGCGACGCCGTAGTACACGGCACCCATCGGATCCCAGAGCATGAACGGCGGCCACGCCCCGTCGAAGTCGTCGTCGAGCAGCGGTGCCAGGTCCGGGCGGTCCGCCAGGGACACGATCTTCACAGCCACGGCGGAACCCTAGAGGGTCGGGACCGTGCGGCGCACCTCGGATTCGGCAGGGGGCGGTTGCGAGTCGCGGAACATCGCTTCGCCCTTGACGAGCCACGCGGCACCGAAGGCGAGCACCGCCACCGCCTCGCACCAGAACAGCGGCTTGAGCGTGTCGCGGACGGAAAAGGGCAGCGCGTTGCTCGCCACAGCGAGCGCGATGGCGCCGATGATGATGCCGCCGCAGGCGTAGTAGATGCCGTTGCGGGCCCGCGTCCGCCCTGTCGCGGGGACCGTCGGGCCGGTCTGGGGGAACAGGAAGATGCAGAAGACGGCCAGCAGCACGAACAGGGCAGCGGCCGAGACCTGGTGCAGCCGCCCGATCGTGACGTCGGTGGGCGTGAGCGTTCCCCTCGGTGCACCCGTCGCGGCGGGGAACACCGCCACCGCGATCGCCAGCACGCCGGCGATCGAGCTGAGGACGTCGTCCACCTTCCGGTATCGGTAGCAGACGAGGAAGACGCCGATGGCGCACATTCCGCCGACGAAGACGTCTCGCATGTCGGTGTGGTAGAAGGCGCTGATCGAGTCGAGCAGGGTGAACCTGCCGGTGAGCAGCGCGTTGCCGACCGTCAGCACGATCGGCAACGCGATGCCGACCGTGCCGATCCCGAGGCGGAGACGGCGGAGGGTCACGGCGTCCTGCGGCGGCCTGACGGGCGAGGACATGACGCCTCCCTACTGCTGCAACGGTGTCGGCCGGGGGAGCCGGGCCGGCAGTGCTGTTGCAAGCAGTGGAATCCCTACGACGCTCCGTGTCAATCAGCCTGTCCCCGGCAGGGCGTCAGTGGTCGCGGTAGAGCGCGTCGATGTCGGCGGCGTAGCGCTGCTGCACCACCGCTCGCCGCACCTTCAACGTGGGGGTGAGTTCACCGTCGGCCTCGGTGAGGTCGCGGGGAAGGATGCGGAACTTCTTGATCTGCTCGGCCCGGGACACCGCGCGGTTGGCCCGGTCGACCGCGTGCTGGACCGCCTCCCGCAGCGCCGGGGAATCCCGCAGGTCCGACACCGAGGCGTCCGCGCGACCGTGCGCGGCCCGCCACCCCGGCCACGCCTGCGGGTCGATCGTGACCAGCGCGACGAGGTAGGGCCGTCCGTCGCCGATCACCACGCACTGGCTGACCAGCGGATCCGCGCGGACCTGATCCTCGAACGGGGCGGGGGCGATGTTCTTTCCGGACGCCGTGACGATGATGTCCTTCTTCCGCCCGGTCACCCGCACGTAGCCGTCCTCGTCGAGGGCCCCGAGGTCGCCGGTACGCAGCCAACCGCCGGTGAACGTCTCGCGGGTGGCCTCCGCGTTGTTCCAGTACCCGGGGAAGACCACCCCTCCCCGGGCCAGGATCTCCCCGTCCTCGGCGATCGCGATCTCGACTCCGGGCAGCGGACGACCCACCGTGCCGATCCGCATCGCCGCCGGCGTGTTGGCCGTCAGGGCGGGCGAGGTCTCGGTCAACCCGTACCCCTCGAGCACCGTGAGGCCGGCGCCGCGGAGGAAGTGCGCGAGCCGTTGCGCCAGCGGTGCCCCGCCGACGATCGCCACCCGGCAGCGTCCACCCAGCGCCGCCCGCAGCTTGCGATAGGCCAGCACGTCGCACACCAGATGCGCCAGCCGCAGCACGGTCCCCGGTCCGCCACGGGTGTCCAGCGCGCGGCTGTACCGCACCGCCACCCGGTCGGCGACCGCGAACAGCCAGCCCCGGTGCTCGTCGGCCGCCTTCCGTCTCGCCCGGTCGTAGATCTTCTCGAACACCCGCGGCACGGCCAGGACGAACGTCGGACGGTACCGGCGGAGCTGGTCCAGCACGCCGCCGATGTCCGCGCTGTGCACCATGGTGGCGCGCGTGCGTACGACGCCGACCTGGATCATCCGGGCGAAGGCGTGGGCCAGGGGCAGGAACAGCACCGTCGACGCGGCGGGATGGAACACCTCCGGCAGGATCGCGGTCGCGTTGCCGACGTCCAGGGCGATGTTGCCGTGCGTGAGGACGCAACCCTTCGGCCGTCCGGTCGTGCCGCTGGTGTACACGATCGTGGCGATGTCGCCGGCCGACACGCGCCGGCGGCGGGCCTCCACCTGCCCGACGTCGACGGCGCGGCCGGCCCCGGCCAGTCTGATCAGGTCGCCCGCGTCGATCTGCCACGCGTGCGCCAACGCCGGCAGGGAGTCGCGCAGACCGTCCAGCATCGCGGCGTGCCCGGCCGTCTCCACCACGCAGGCGACCGCGCCGGAATCGGAGAGGATCCAGGCCAACTGGTCCGCGCTCGACGTGTCGTACACGGGAACCGTCACCGCGCCGACGGACCACAGCGCGTAGTCCACCAGGGTCCACTCGTACCGGGTGCGGCTCATCAGCGCCACCCGGTCGCCCGGCTGGACACCCGTGGCCACCAGACCTCGGGCGACCGCCTGCACGTCGTCGCGGAACTGTCGGCAGCTCACGGTCGTCGCGCCCCGCCCGGACCGGCGAGCCGGCCAGGACCGGGGGTCGGGGTCCGGTCGTACGAACTGCGTCTGGTCCGGATCGCGTTCGGCGTTGTGCCACACCACCTCGGCCAGGCCGCGCTCGACGTCGGTGACGACCGGCGCAACCGCCATCTCCCGCACGCTCGCCCACCTACCCTCAGTCAGGTCGCTGAGAGTTCGATGATGAGGTGTGTACCGGCGTCCGGTCGCGCGAACGGCGAAACCCGGCCTCCTGGTTCCGCGGCGTGATAGCCGAGCGTCCCGGCGGCTGAGGGCCGCCCGCCACCCCGCCCGCCGAAGGTCCCCGCGGCCCGGCCTTGTGGCCGCCGCCGCAGGTGGTGGCCGATACGCGGGCAGCCGGTCTATGGTGACGCCGTGATCCGCTGCGGCCTGTCCCGGCAGCCCCGCTCGTCGGGGCTGCGGGCCGCTGCTGCACACCCGCGCCCGGTCCCCGCGGCAGCGGCGCCGTCGACGAACGCGCGGGCCCGCCTCGTCGCCGACCCGACCATGCGTCACCTCGTCGTGCCGGTGGTCGCCCGCGTCCGCCGGGGCACGGTCGCGCCGATCGTCGCGCCGCCGACCCGGCGGGCGCCCGGCCAGCGCCGCCCGCCGCCACCCGGCCGACATCTCAGGTCCGGCACCGGCGGGCGGAGCGCATCAGCGCTCCGCCCTTTCTTTTCGTCCCGAGCAGGAAGGAACCCCGATCGTGTACGTCGTGAGCAGGCAGGACGAGTTGGGCGTACTGCGGATCGTCCTGGAGGAGCAGTACGAGCGGCACAGCACCCAGCTGGCGCTGCTGGACCGGCAGGCCCGCCGGATGCGCGCCGACGTCGAGGCCGCCTCCGCGTTGACCGCCGCCACCCGGCGGGCCCTGGGCGACATCGCCCGGGCACTGCACTACCTGGAACAGGGCCACTACGGCACCTGCGAAGGGTGCCGCGGCGACATCCCCATCGAGCAGTTGGCGCACCTGCCGTCCGCCCGGTACTGCACCACCTGCCAGCCCGAATCCCACCAGCAGGCCACCCACGGCACACACAGCGCCGCCCCCGCCGGCGTACCTGTCGAAGACAAGTGGCCGAAGGCCGGAGCGCCGTCCTGGCGCCGGCTCCACGGCCGGTAGACCACGCGATCAGACGGCGCGGGGACCTACGCGGCCTCCACCGCGATCTCCATGAACCGGGCGACCTGCGGCAGGTCCCGCGCGCGGAAGTAGGCCGCCGGGTCGTCGCGCCACACCTCGGGGCGGATGCGCTCGTCGAGCGTGTCGACGGCGGTGGCCAGGAGCTGCCGCTGAGCCGGCGTCAAGGGTCCTCCCGCCGCCAGGCATGCGCTGACGCGGGAGTCCCGAGGAAGCTGAGCGTGGCGTGCAAGCCGATCGGCCGGTACAGCTGCACGCAGGACCACAGCGCCGACACCCGGCGCCGGTGCGGCAGGGCCGGATCGCGGACCTGGCGGGCGTAGGCGCCGAAGCTCACGACCGCGAGGCTGACCGGAAAGCGGCGCGGCCCGCCGACCGTGGTTCCTGGTCGGCGGGCCGTCGACGTTCTGCCGGGGTGAGTCGGGCCGAACCGGCCGGCCCGGGGCGGTGCCGGTCAGCGCAGCGGGTCGAAGGGGCGCAGCTCCACGGGCTGCCCACCGCCAGTGATCTGCTCGGCGAGCAGTTCGCCGGTGAGCGGGCCGAGGGTGATGCCCCACATGCCGTGGCCGCCGGCGGCGAAGACGCGCGGCGAGCGGGTCCGGCCGATCAGGGGCAGGCCGTCGGGGGTGCAGGGTCGCGCACCCACCCACTCGTCGGCGCGGGCGTCGAGGTCGGCGCCCCGCAGCAGCGGTCGTGCGGCCTCGGCGATGGCGGAGATGCGGCGACGGTCGAGCGGCGCCTCGGCGCTGCGGAACTCCATCATCCCGGCGACGCGCAGCCGGTCCCCCAGGGGCGTGCAGGCGACGCGCTGCGCGGGGAAGTAGACCGGACCGGCCGGCATGTGCTCGATCGCGACGCTGAAGCTGTACCCGCGGCCGGCCTGCACGACGGTCCGGACGCCAAAGCGCCGACCCAGCTCACCGAGCCAGGTGCCGGTCGCCAGCACCACCGCGTCGTAGCGCTCGTCCGTGCCGGCGGTGGTGATCACCCGGACGCCGGTGCCCTCGTCGCGGATGTCGGTGACATCGGCGCCGGCGACGATCGACGCGCCGCGGGCGCGGACGGAGTCGGCGAGCGCGTGCACGTACTGCCCGGGGTTGATGTACCGCTGGTCGTGCAGGCGGATGGCGGCGCCGACATTGTCCGACAGCGACGGCTCCACCTCGCGCGCCTCGGCCCCGGTCAAAACGTCGAACTCGATCGCCTGGCCGGCGGAGTGGATGTGCGCCAGCTCGTCCAGCAGGACCGACCGCTCGGCCTCGGTCCGGTACGCGGCCATGAACGACTTCGCCTCGTGCGTCATCGCCCCGACCCCGCCGGCCGCCAGCGCGTCGAACGACTCCAACGCGCGCCGGTTCATCGGGATGAAGGCCCGCATCGCGGTGCGCCACTTCGACGGGGTGCTGTGCCGGGCGAAGCCGGTCAGGAACCGCAGGAGCCGGGCGTCGGCGCGCGGCGGCACGTAGACCGGCGACGACGGGCTCAGCACGGCCCGCAGCCCGTAGCGCAGCACCGCCGGCTCCGGCAGGGGAGTGGTGATGCCGGGCGTGAGCCAGCCCGCGTTGCCCCACGACGCGCCCGCCGCCACGCCCGTACGGTCGAGCACGGTGACCTGGACGCCCCGTTCCTGCAGGAACCAGGCGGTGGCCAGCCCGACCATCCCCGCGCCGACGACGGCGACGTGTTGGGGGGCGGGGGCGGACTCGATGGGGGGCATCGCTTTCTCTCCTTCAGGGCAACCGGTCTCTCCTTCAGGGCGACCGGGATCGCGCCCATCCTGTCCCCGACCCGCCGGTACGTCATTGTTCCGGCAGGCCAAGGCTTGTTCCGACGATTGGCCGGGGCGAACAAGGACGAGGCACAATCTGGTGGTGATCACCGTGGCTGGCGTGGTGGACGCGGTCGGCGCCGCGTTGCTCAAGGTCGTCGTATCCGCCGACGAGGCCGAGGTCCGCGACGTGACCCTCGCCGAGGTCGACGACGCCACGAGCGGCCAGAGCGGCGACCTCGTGCTCGGTGCGGGCATCGGCACACCGGACCAGGCGCTCGCCGTCGTCGCGCGCTACGCCGAGGCGGGGGCGGCCGGACTCGTGCTCAAGCCTCCGCTGGCCGGGCACCCCGCCGTGACGGCGGCCGCCGCCGAGCGGCGGCTGACCCTGGTCGAGCTGCAGAGCCACGGTTCGTGGGCCCAGCTCGTCTGGCTGCTGCGCGGGGTGATCGACCGGGCCGTCGCCCCCGGCCCGGCCGACACCGGGGAGACCGGGGTGTACGACGAGCTGTTCGCCCTCGCCGACGCGGCCGCCGCCGTGGTCGACGCGCCCGTGACGATCGAGGACGCCCAGTCCCGGGTGCTGGCGTACTCGTCACGTCAGGACCGCGCCGACCCGGCGCGCGTCTCCACGATCGTCGGGCGGCGCGCCCCCGGCAACGTGGTCGCGCACTTCCGGTCCCGTGGCGTCTTCCGCAAGCTGGCGACGGGCAGCGAGCTGATCTTCGTGCCGCAGGGGCCCGACGGGACGCTGCCCCGGCTCATCATCCCGATCCGGGCCGGGGGCGAGCTGCTCGGCTCGATCTGGGCCGTCGTCGAGGGCCCGGTCCCCGCCGCGCGGCTACGCGATCTCCAGGGCGCGGCGTCCGTGCTGGCGCTGCACCTGCTCCGCCTGCGGGTGCAGGCCGACGTCGCCCGCCGGGTGTCGGCCGACCGGCTGCGGGCCGCCCTGCGGGCGCCCGGTCGGTTGGGCCGGGAGGAGTTGGCGCTTCCCGAGGGCCCGTGGCGGGTCGTCGGGCTCGGCGCGCACGGCGGGACGGGGGAGATGGTGGACAACCTGGCCATGTGGGAGTCGATCACCCGTCGCCACGGGTGGCGCCAACCGCTGATCGCGGACGTCGGCGACGTCCTGTTCGCCGTCCTGGTCGACGGCGGCGAGTCGCCCGGGTCCCGGCGCTGGATGGAGCGGCTGATCCGCGACATCGCCGTGCACGACCCGGGGCTGTACGCCGCGTCCGGCGGCGTCGCCAGGAACCTGACGGACCTGCCGCGCTCCCGGGCCGAGGCGGCGGAGCTGCTCGCGCTGCACGGCCCGGCCCGGCAGCGGGGACCGGTGCTGCGGTTCGAGGACCAGTGGGCGGAGGTGGTCGTGCACCGCGTGGTCCGCGCCGTGCCGAGCGCCGACCTGCTGGTCGGCGGCCCGCTGCCCGACCTCGTCGCCCATGACCGGCAGCACGGCACCGACTACGTCGCCACCGTCGCGGCCTGGCTGGAGCAGCAGGGCGACCCGAAGCGGGCCGCCCGGCAGTTGCACGTGCACCCCAACACGCTCCGGTACCGCATGCGCCGCCTCGCCGAGGTCGTCGCCGTCGATCTCGAGTCGCCGCGTACGCGGTTGGCGTTGCAGATCCAACTCGCGGCGCTGGGTCCCGCGCCGGGCGCGCCCCGCCCGACGGCATAGCGGGAACGCATTCAACGTTCCGGAGTGGGCCTTTCGGCGCGACTTGTGCGGAGTGACGTCGGCCTCGACAGCCGGAAATCCGGAAGCCGAATGTCACTGCCGGTCGTTAGTCTGCCCGCGGACATCGCTGCGCACGTGACAGCGCGCGCCGGCCGTACCGGATCGGCGCCTGGCCAGCTCCCGCTGGCCCCAACGGGGATTCAGGAGACTTTGTGACACAGCAATCCATCGCGACCTCAGACAAACTCGACGGCGCGGTCCTCAAGGTGGCAGGGGTCGTCGTCCTCGGCGCGATCATGTCGATCCTCGACGTGACGGTCGTCAGCGTCGCCCTGCCGACCTTCCAGCGCGAGTTCGACGCGACCTACGCCCAGGTCGCCTGGACGATGACCGCCTACACGCTCGCGCTGGCCACCGTGATCCCGCTCAGCGGCTGGGCCGCCGACCGGTTCGGCACCAAACGCCTCTACATGGTCGCGCTGGCCCTGTTCACGATCGGGTCCGTGCTGTGCGCCACGGCCGACACGATCGGGCAGCTGATCGGCTACCGCGTGCTGCAGGGCCTCGGCGGCGGCATGCTCATGCCGATCGGCATGACGATCATGACCCGGGCAGCCGGACCCCACCGGATCGGCCGGCTGATGGCCGTCCTCGGCATCCCGATGCTGCTCGGCCCCATCGGAGGCCCGATCCTCGGCGGCTGGCTGATCGACACGGCGAGCTGGCACTGGATCTTCCTGATCAACCTGCCGATCGGCGCCATCGCGCTCGTCTACGCCGCGCTGGCGCTGCCGAAGGACGCCCCCGAGCCGTCCGAGTCGTTCGACTTCGTCGGCATGCTGATGCTCTCGCCAGGCCTCGCCCTGTTCCTCTACGGCGTCTCCACGCTGCCCGAGGCCGGCACCTTCGCCGACACCGAGGTGTGGGCACCCATGCTGGTCGGCGGAGCGCTCGTCGTCGCGTTCGTCCTCTACTCCTTCAAGCCCCGGCACCCCCTGCTCGACCTGCGGCTGTTCGCCAACCGCAACCTGACCATCGCGTCGGTGACCATGTTCGTGTTCATCATCGCGTTCATGGGCGCCGGCATCCTGTTCCCGAGCTACTTCCTGCTGGTCCGCGGCGAGTCGACGCTGGCCGCCGGCCTGCTGATAGCGCCGCAGGGCATCGGCGCGATGATGACGATGCCGATCGCCGGGATGCTGGCCGACCGGGTGCCCGTCGGTCGCACCGTGCCGTTCGCGCTGGTGCTCATCGCCGCCGGGTTCTTCACCTTCACCCAGCTCGACGCGGACACGTCGTACTGGCTGCTCTGCGGGTCGCTGTTCGTCATGGGCCTCGGCATGGGCGGCACCATGATGCCGATCATGACCTCGGCGCTGAAGACCCTCAGCGCCCACGAGGTCGCCCGCGGTTCCACGCTGGTCAACATCCTCCAGCAGATCGGCGGATCCGTCGGCGCCGCGGTGATGTCGGTGATCCTCACCAACGAGCTGAACGGCTCGCGGCCGATCCCCGGCGTGACCGACCCGAGTGGCGAGCCGGTGACCGAAGCCGGCCTCGCCACCGCCGTCCAGCAGCAGCCGGAGCTGACCCAGCAGTTCCCGGTCGACCCGTCGCTCATCGACCGTGGCCTCGACTTCGCCGCCGGTGCGTTCGCGAACACGTTCTGGATCGGCTTCGCGCTGGTGCTGGCCACGTTCATTCCGGCCGCGTTCCTGCCCCGTCGGCGCAAGCCGTCGCACCTGCTCGACGACCAGCAGGCAGAGCAGGAGAAGGTTCCCGTCATGCTCCACTGACCCGCGGCCGGGCGGGGCCGTCGGGCACACCCCGGCGGCCCCGCCCGGTCCGTGGAATGCTCCGTGATTGGATGGCTTGGTGCAGTTCACCGTTACAGACGCGTCGGAGCGGGAGCGTTTCGAGGCGCGGGACGAGACCGGAGCGCTGGCCGGTGTGGTCACCTATCAGCTGACCGGCACCATCGTCGCCTACACCCACACCGAGGTCGACGCGGAGTTCGAGGGCCGGGGAGTGGCATCGACCCTGGCCCGAGCGGTGATGGACGACGCTCGCGCCCGAGGCCGGACAGTGGTGCCCATCTGCCCGTTCCTCAGCGGATGGCTGGAGAAGCACCCCGAGTACGACGCCATCGTGGCCCGGTCGACGCGCAAGATGAAGTAGCCGGCCGGGTCACCTCGCCGGCAGCCGAGCGAGACCACGCGCCGCGGGCTGGGGTCCGTCCCGGTGCGTCGCCTGACGGCCGCACATGCGGCGTCTCCGTGGCGGGCGTCGCGGTGACGGTCCCGAGACGGCGGGACGAGGAGAATGGTGCCGCGCTCGCCTGTCCCTGGCGGGCGACGCCGGCATCAACTGGCGTGTGTCGAGGACCCGGGGTACGCCATGAGAAGACGCAGCGTTGTCGCCGGTATCGCCCTCGCCCTCGCCCTCGCCCTCGCCCTCGCCGTCTGCGTCAGCGTCGCCGGGCCGCCCGCCACGGCGACCGCCCACGAGCCCACCGGCGAGCGCGGATTCGGCTGGCACGGATTCGACTTCACCCGACCGGAGACCGTCGCCACCGGCCTCGAAGCGCCGTGGGGGCTGGACTTCCTGCCCGACGGCAGCGCACTCGTCACCGAGCGGAACAGCGGGCGGGTCCTGCGGGTACGTCGTGGGCCGGCCCCGCAGCAGGTCGCGCAGATCTCGGGGGTCGTCGCGACGGGCGAGGTCGGACTGCTCGGGTTGGCCGTCTCGCCCTGGTACCGCACCGACGGCCACGTGTACGCGTACCTCACCTCCAGCACGGACAACCGGATCGTCCGCTTCCGCCTCACCGCGCCGCAGGTCCAGCAGCCGATCCTCACCGGGCTCGCCCGGTCCGGCGCGCACAACGGCGGGCGCATCGCGTTCGGCCCGGACGGGATGCTCTACGCGGGCGTCGGCGACGCCGGACAGCCGGCCACCGCCCAGGACCCGTCGCACCGCAACGGGAAGAACCTGCGGATGCGGCCGGACGGCAGCGTGCCCTGGAGCAATCCGACCGCCGGGTCCCTGGTCTACAGCCTCGGCCACCGCAACGTGCAGGGCCTGGCCTGGGACTGGCGGGGCCGGCTCTACGCGACCGAGTTCGGTTCGAGCCGCTTCGACGAGGTCAACCGCATCGTGCCGGGCGGCAACTACGGCTGGCCGGTGGTGGAGGGAGTGGCCGACGACCCGCGCTTCCGCGACCCGATCGTGACGTGGACGCCCGCCGAGGCGTCGCCAGCGGCGTGGTGATCGTGGGCAGGACGCTCTACGTCGCCGCCCTGCGCGACGTTGGCGGCGATCTGGGGTGCGGTGGCGGCGATGAGGGCGGCGCAGTGTGAGGGGCAGGGTGGCGCCGAGGCCCATTTCAGGTAGGGGTGTCCACATCCTCCGGGGGAAAGCCCAACCCTCGGTGCTCTGTTGGTCACCGTGGCTGGGCTGTGCCGGCGGTATCGGTGCCGGCGCAGCCCAGTCGTGGGTGGTTGGGTCTCCTCGTGCCGGGTGGACATAGCGAGTGGGGTTCGCGGTTCGTGGTTTCCGTGCCGAGGCTTGGTTGGCGGCGGTGGTCTGGGAGGGGTCAGTCCCACTGGTCCTGGTTGAGGAAGCGGGCGAAGCCCCGCCACGAGTTCGGTCCCATCACCCCGTCGATCGGGCCGGTGTAGCCCCAGCCGGAGGCGAGTCGCTGCACCGCCTTCCAGGTGTTCGGCCCCGGTACGCCGTCGATGGGGCCGGTGTAGCCGTAGTTGCGCATGGCTCGTTGCAGCGCGGCGTACGTGTTCACGCCGGGCACTCCGTCGATCGGGCCGGTGTAGCCGGCGGTGATCCGTAGCCAGTTCTGCATCCGTTGGTAGAAGATCGGGCCGGGGATGCCGTCCTGCTCGGTGGTGGTCTTGGGCAGTGGGTCGTCCGGCGGCGGGTCGACCGGTGCGCCGTCAACGATCTCGAACGCGCTCGGCTTGGCCACGTTCAGGTCCACGGATGCGATACCGCCTGTCGATCCGGACGAACTGTACTGGTGCGCACTCCATGTCGGGTAGGCGCCGCCCAGGTTCGGCTCTCCGGGGTAGCTGCCGTTGTTGGCGCCCCACGACGCCACCCAGAGCTTCACGCCGGCCGCGATCGTTCGAGGCCACGTCCCGGAGCGCAGGTCTGCCGCACCCATGTACAGCCAGGGCACGTGGTTGCCGATCCGGTCGCGAATGCGCTGGAAGAATGTCGCGACCTCGGTGTCGTTCCACAGCCTCGTCGAGTCGTCGAGCACCTCGTTGTCCAGCGCGATCACGTCGCCAGGCCGATAGTCGTGCAGGTGGTCGGCAAAGTAGTCGGCAGCCTGAACGGGGGCTTGGAAGTCTCCAGCGAGCCAGTAGTGGCCAACCTTGAGCCCCGCTGCCCGTGCACCATCCACCTGGATCGCGTACTGCGAGCCGGTGTACGGGCCCTCCGACAGTTGGGAGCCGCCAGCCTTCACGATCACGAACTGGTAGCCGTCGGCGCCGACATCGGTGAAGTCGATACCGGCTTGCCAGGTAGAAACGTCAATGCCGGACACCGTGCCGGCCGGCAGCGCTGCGGCGGCAGGGGCCGCCGCTGCGCTCACCGGCAACACGAAGGCAACTGCGGCCACCACCGCAAGCCGCCCCAGGAAAGCGGTCATGTTGATTCTCCCGTCGAAAGGTCCCTGCTAAATCAGGCCTAACTTGCGTCCGGCTGCTATTCGCCGCTCACCGCACCCTGATCCGCCTGACTGAACTCGTCCGGCGTCAGCGCCACCAACGCCGCCCCGGGTGGCTACTCCCTGCCGGACGTCGAACCCCGCCCGCACTCACTTACCTTGCGCAACGACGGCACCCACACCGCCCGGGCAACGTGCGGTGTGGCTGGCCCAGGCGGTGCGGCGGGTCGGCCGGAGGCAACTGGTTCCAGCCTGGATGGTCACGGTGCCGTGGCGCGGGTCAACGGCGAGCTGTGCGCCTCCGGCCGACGCGAGCAGGTCACCGAACGCCCCGGCATCGTGCCCGCCGGCCACCGGCAGCCTGGTTTGAATCTTCGCGTCGACAAGAGGAATGTTCAGCCAAGGGTTGTCCATGGCCAGTCGGGTCGATGCCGAGCGGCTGCAGGTTCAGGATCACGTTAACGGGTGTAGAGGATTTTGATTCCGTTGGCGTTGATTGCGGCGACCGCGTTGGTGCCCGTGAGGTTGGGAACGCGGAGGTTTTGCCAGCCGGTGTTGCTGGCTGCTTCGTGTACGTAGCCGTCCCGCACCGTATAGATGATCCTCGTGCCATCGGTTCTGGCGATCGCTGACACCGCGGTTCCGTGGACGGGTTGCCCGTTGTGGCCGACCAGCAGGGGCTGCCAGTTGGCGCTGCTCGACTCGTACACCGCGCCCCCACGCACCGTGTACACCACGACCGCGCCGTTGTAGGGGATCGCCGACACCGCGGAGACCTGGTCGTGGTTGGGCACCTGCAGATTCCGCCACCCGGTGTTGCTGGCTGCCTCATATAAACGACCATCGCGCACCGTGTAGACAATCTTGGTGCCGTCCGCGCGAAGCACCGCGCTGACCGCGCCCGCGAGAACGGGTTGCCCGTCATACCCGACCGGCAACGGCCGCCAACCAGTGCTGTCCGCGGTCTCAAAGACCTGCGTATCCGCCGGGGGCGGGCTCGTTCCCGCGCCATCCAGGTAGACCAGCGGGTTGATGCGGGTGCCGCTCGGGTCGATCATGTGCCAGTGCAGGTGCGGGCCGGTTGACGAGCCGGATCCCGGTGCACCAACCGCCCCGCCGGACAACCCGACGATCTCGCCCGTGCCGACCCGCGTGCCGTTGGCCAGTAGGAACTGCGACAGGTGCAGGTACTGGGTGCGGTAGCCGTTGTCGTGCTGAACGGTGACGGTGTAGCCGCCGGTGCCGTTGTTCGGATCGTTGGTCACGACACCGCCGCCCGCAGCGGGCGGCTGCGTGCCGACGGGCATGCCGTAGTCGATGCCGCCGAGCGACCCCCGGTTGAGATGTTCCTGCCAGGTCCCAGTGATCGGATAGCCACTGAAGGGGTTGTAGAAACCCGGGACGGCTGCCTCGGCCGCGCGCGCCCCGATACCGACCGCAGTGGCGGTACCGGCCGCCACCGTTGCGTACAAGAAGGTCCGTCTGCTGAACCCGTCGCCTGCCATCAACCGACTCCCACATAGAGGGGTGCTGTGCGCCGAACCTAGACAGGGCACGAACGGCAGGCATCGTGCGTTCGACCGACGGCCATTCAGGGCAGGGAACCACTCCCCAGACACACCATCCCAGACCGTCGAGCTACATCACGCCGACGGCACCGGCCGGTGTGAAATAGGGCGGGGCTCCGTTGTTAGGGTCCTCGCGTGGTTATCGAAGCCGATCGCAGTCTCGTGACGCGGCCGCAGGCCTCCTGCTCCTGCCGCGGGACATGACAGATCGCCATGCCGTCGAGTTCAGGGCCGGGCAGCGTAGAGGCGGAGTTCCTGGCCTCAGCACGCCGGTACGCGGCGCCCATGCGTGGGTTCCTGCTATTGCTCATCAGCGCATTCGGGCTTCTGACGCTTCCCGGCGATGCCCTGCCGCAAGGGTTCGCACTGTTCGGGCTGATGGTGGTCGGTGCCGTGGTGGACTGCCAGGCCGGGTTCTCCGAGCGCGCGGCGCCACTGGCGCTTACGTTCGCGGTGGCGCGTGTTGCGGCGATCTGCGTGACGCAGGAGTGGATTGATGGAAAGCCCAATCAGTGGGCACTCAACGCGCTGACCACGACGTCGATCACTCTGCAGTGGGACTGGCCGCCGAAGGTGTCGCTGCCCGTCACGGCCGGGCTGCTCGTGGTCGGCTTCGCCGTGGTTGGCGTCGACGAGGGGAGCGCGGTCGGCCTGCGGCTGCTGCTCGAGTGCGTCATGGCGCGTCTGGCGTTCGTGTTGTTGCAGCGGTCCAGCAGGCGCGTGGACGTGTTGCGGGCACGCCGGGCAGCGCTGGCGCGGGCCGAGGCGGTGGCGGTGGCGCGGCACTCGCAGGAACGAGAGCTCCTCGCGTTGTTGCACGACACGGCCTCGGCGACGTTTCTCCTGGTAACGGCGCACGGCCGGGACATCGACCCCAGGCAGGTGGCCGAGTACGCACGGCACGACCTGACCGTGCTCACAGGCGCAACGGGTGGACAAGCCTCGCAGGACAGCCTGGTCGACCTGAATGCCGCGCTGCGCTCCGTCGTGGACCGAACTCCACTGACCGTCGACGTCCTCTGGCGGGAAGGGGCGGTGGTGCCCGCGTCGGCGGCACTCGCGCTGGTGCGGGCGGTACGTGAAGCACTGGCCAACGTCGAGCGGCACGCCGGCGTACGCGACGCCACGCTGAGCATCCACGTCGAGGAGGATCGCGTAGTCGTTGCGGTCGACGACGCGGGCGTGGGGTTCTGCCCTGGCGAGGTGCCGCACTCCCGCCGCGGCATTCGCGGCTCGATCGTCGAACGCATGACCGCGGCCGGCGGCAGCGCCCTGGTCAGCTCGCGCCGCGGTACGGGGACCTCGGTGCGGCTGGTGTGGCCCGGTGCCTGAGAGCCGCGCCGCGCGCGACCATGTGCACCCAACGATGCGGATTGCGCTGCTGTGCATCACCGGCGTCGTGCAATTCGGGCTGTGTGTATGGCCGCTGATTGAATATGAGTACCAGCCGAGGTGGGTCGCCGTGGCCGCCTTCACGGCACTGGCGCTGGTCACGGCGGCCTGTGGCGTGTGGGTGGTGCGCCGACAGCCCATACCGGCCGTCGTCGTGGTGGTCGGCACGGCGGTCACGCTGGGAGCCTCGGCCGGTGCCACCCGCGTCCTGCCACCGGGCCAGCACTTCGGCACACCGGACTGGTCGTTCGGCCTGGTGGGGTGGCATCTGTTGCTGCTGCTCCTGGACCGCGTGCCCGTGCTGCTCACCGCCATGGCCGTGCATCTGACGGCGAGCGTTGGCCAATTCCTGTTGGCGGTCATGCCGGACCGCGCGGGGATCGGTGCCGCGGGCATCGTCGCGTTCGGCACTGCCAGCATCCAGCTGGCGGTCGTGCCGATCTCGCGGATGCTGCACCACAGAACCCGTCAGGCGATGTCAGTGGCCGCCGAGCAGGAGCAGCTGATCACCAGGGTGATGGCGGTCGAGCAGTGGGATCGGGAACAGCGCACCGTCTTCGCCGGGCAGTTGGGCGTGACACTGCCGCTGCTGGCGGACTTGGCCGATGGCGTGCTGGACCCCCGCGACGACGACACCCGACGACGGTGCTCCCTTGCGGCGACCCAGCTCCGCAGGTTGTTCGCTGAGAACGACGAGGTCCCTGATCCGCTGGTGCACGAAGTCACCGCGTGTGTCGATGAGGCCGAACGACGCGGCATCGAGGTGTCGCTGGCGGTCAGCGGCGCGGCCGTGGCGGTGCCCCCCGACGTGCGTCGGGAACTCACCAGCCCCGTCGTGGCGACGTTGGCTGCGGCACGGTCCCACGCGCGGGTGAGTGTGCTGCGCACCCACGAGGACGTGCGGGTCGCCGTGATGGCGGACGTCGGCACCGACGTGGTCACCGCAGCCTCCGCACAGGTCGTAGTCGACTGTGACACCTATGGCGAGTCCGTGCGAATGGAGGCCAGATGGCAGACGAGGAGCAGCTGAGCGCCGTAATCGTCGATGACCACCCAGCCGTGCTGGCCGGGGTGACCCACTGGCTGTCCTCCGGCACACCGCCGATACGGGTGGCCGCCTCGGGCAGTGACGTCCGCGTCGCGTGGCTCGGTGAAGGTGCCCAGGCCGACGTGGTCATCCTCGACCTGCACCTGGGCGGACCGACCCCGGCGATGGGCGACCTACGCAGACTGGTGCAGGCGGGGCGGCGGGTCGTCGTCTACTCGATGCGCGCTGACGACGTGATCGCACTTCAGTGCCTGGAGTTGGGCGCGCTGAGCTACCTGACGAAGGCTGAGGGCACCGAGCATCTCCTCAATGCCACCAGGGCCGCAGCGGCCGGCCAGGCGTACACCGCGCCATCCCTGGCGGGCGCGCTCGCCGGCGACCGCTCCGCCCACCGGCCGGTGTTGTCGGCGCGCGAGACCGAGGTGCTGATCCAGTGGTTCCAGTCGCAATCCAAGGAGTTCGTGGCTCAGCGCCTGGGGATTTCGCTGAGCACGGTCAACTCCCATCTGGAGCATATTCGGATCAAGTACGCGATGCGCGGCCGGGCGGCCCCCACCAAGGCGATGTTGGTAGCGCGCGCCATCCAGGATGGGTTGATCCAGGTCGACGATCTGTGATGGTGTGCGTGGTTGGCTTCCTGCCAGGACGGCTGTCGGTCGAACGCACGCCTCGCCCGTCCTCGACGACTGCGGTCAGCTGGCGTGCCTTCCTGGCCGACGCGCCAACGTCGGCCTTCATCCCGTCACCACGAGCCCGATCGGCCAGCATCGCGATCACGGCTCATCCGTCACCGCACCCACCGGCCACACGGCCGGCTCCTGCCCCGAGGTGGCCTCGGTCGCCATCTGGCGCCTTTCCCCTGATCGGTCGATCAACCGATATTTGTACAGCCCGATGCCCCTAGTCTCGTCGCCATCCACGCACGACAATGACGGATGAGGAGCCGATGATGGGTGAGGAGATTCAGCCCAACTGCTGTGGCGGTGCGACAGACCGGCCACCGGCCGGGCTCAGCCGCCGTACGTTGCTGCGCAGTACGACGTTGACCGCCGGTGCCCTCGTTGTCGGTGGTGGGATCGTCGGTCTTCCCGGGACCGCCCAGGCGGCACCGGTGATCTACAACCCGTTCACCGGCTACCCGATCACCGGAACCTGGCAGGACCACCTCGACTACGGGTCGCTCGGCGGGATCGACTTCGGGATGGGGGTCGGCACCGCGCTGCCGGCCTGCGGCGCCGGCACGATCCAGAACATCCCCTACAACGGGACGGGCGGGCACACCGTCACGATCTACCACGCGGACGGTTACCGCAGCCAGTACATGCACCTGTCACAGTTTCTGCTGGCCAACGGGACCGCGGTCGGCGCCGGGACGATCGTGGGACGGTCGGGCGGCGCTGTGGGTGCCCCCGGGTCGGGCAGCTCCACCGGCCCGCACCTGCACTGGCACATGATCAACCCGAGCGGGATACGCATCAACCCGCTGACCTACATCAGCCAGAACCCGGGTGGCGGCGGCCTGCCCAAGACGACCACCGAGCAGGACGGCATCCCCGGCCCGATCTTCTACCAACGGATGCAGAACTGGCTACGGATCACCGCCGGCTACACCGGCCCGATCGACGGAGTGCCCGGCGTGAACACGTACGCCGCGCTGCAACGAGCCATGCGCAACTACGGCTACACCGGCCCCATCGACGGCGTACCGGGGCCGAACACCTGGAAGGCGGTGCAGCGACTCGCCTCCGGCTGGGGCTACACCGGCCCGATCGACGGGGTGATGGGACCGAACTCGTGGCGGGGCTTCGCCCGCTTCCTCAACCAGGACCAGTGGGACTGATCCCTCCCCAGACCACCGCCGCCAACCAAGCCTCGGCACGGAAACCACGAACCGCGAACCCCACTCGCTATGTCCACCCGGCGCGAGGAGACCCAACCACCCACGACTGGGCTGCGCCGGCACCGATACCGCCGGCACAGCCCAGCCACGGTGACCAACAGAGCACCGAGGTTCCAGAAGATGTGACGGTCTCACCGCCCGGGTCTGACTCCGAGGTGAGGGGGCTGTCAGGCCGGAAACACCGTTAGATCCACAGACCCGCCCCGGCCGGGCGCCAAGAGCCCGCCTTCGACTTGGCCCGCACCGACCAGCGAGGACCGCGCCGGTCAACTGCCGAGCTGTGCGACGATCGACGAGCGTCATGTCGGCCGGTCTGTCCCGTGGGGCCGCGTACGCGCAGGCCGCTCGGCAGGCGCGTGCGCAGCACCTCTCGTACCCCCTTGGAGAGCACGATGCCCCTCTCCCCGACCAGGGTCTTCGCCGCGTTGAACGCCGTGCGACCACCCGCCCGGCAGTCTCCGGTCATGGGCAGGGCCGTCGTGGTCGGCGGCAGTGTCGCCGGCCTGCTGGCCGCCCGGGTGTTGTCCGACCACGCGGAGAGCGTCGTCGTCGTCGACCGGGACGACCTGCATCTGACCGGCGGTCGGCGGGGCGTGCCACAGGGGACGCAGTTGCACGCGCTCCTGCCCGGCGGCTTCCTCCAGCTCGAACGCCTGTTTCCCGGCTTCCGCGAACAGGCGCTGGCCCAGGGAGCGATCGAGGCTCCCCCCGGGACCAGACGCGCCTACCTCGACGGCCGGCTGAAGGTCGTCGTGCCCGACGACGCCGACAGCCTGACGGGCACCCGACCGCTGCTGGAGGGGCTGATCCGTCAGCAGGTGCTTCGACTGCCCAACGTCAAGACGGTCGTGGCCCGCGCCACGGGTCTCGTGCTCGACGGTGGTGCGGCCACCGGCGTCCGCTGCGACGTCGGCGGGGTGCCCGGCGTCGAGATCGGTGACTTCGTGGTGGACGCCATGGGGCGTTCGAGCAGGCTGTCCGAGTGGCTGGAGCACGCCGGCTGGGACCGCCCCGTCACGCGGCGGATGACCGTGAACCTGAACTACGCGACTGCCCTGTTCCGACGCCGGGAGCCGGCTCCCGACCTCACGGTCGTCATGGCGCTGCACACTCCGGGGACGCCGCCGGACGTGGCCGGTGCCGCGGTCTTCGCCGTCGAGGACGGCCGGTGGATGGCGATGATGGCCGGGTACGGAGACAACCGCCCGGGAAGCACCGCCGAGGATTTCGTGCGGCGGCTGCGGGACCAGTTCCCACCGGAGTTCGGTGACGTCGCCGGAAACGAGATGCTCGGCGACGTCCGGACCTACCGCCATGCCGACAGCCGGCGGCGGGACTTCCACGCGCTCAAGCGGTTCCCGGCCCGGCTGGTGAGCGTCGGCGACGCGGTCGCGTCGTTCAACCCGGTGTACGGGCAGGGGATGACGGCGGCGGCCCTGCACGCGGCCTGCCTGTCGGCGTACCTGCGGGCACGGCCGGATCCGGCCCTGCCCGCGCGCCGGTTCTTCGACTGGCAGAGGGTGGTGGTCGACGCCGCGTGGTCGACGTCCACCTCCGCCGACCTGGCCCTGCCGCACGTCGACGGGCCCTACCCGCGCGGCCACCGGTTCTCGAGTTGGATCAGCCGGCAGATCGTCACGGCGACCGTCACGGACGTGGCGGTCGCGCGGCGGTTCAACGAGGTCGTCTCCATGCGTGCGCATCCGAGGTCGCTGGCCACACCGGGCGTGGTGCTGGCCGCCCTGCGCGCCAACCGTCGGGCACCCTGACGGCGCCACCGGCACGTAGCCCGGGCCCACCGCGACGCCGCGGTCGACCTGGTCGCGATCCGGTTTCGGCCGGGACAGCTGCGGCGGTGAGTCGGGCGAGCGCTTCAGGTCGGCGCCCGGGTGCGGGCGGGTCCTACGGTGGGGCCTTCGCCACCGATCGAAGGAGAGACCGTTGTCACCGTCGTACCGCCCGCCTCGATGGAGCCTCGCCGGAACGGCCCTGAGCCTGGTCCTCGGGCTCGCCGCGTGCGCCGGGCCTCGGGCGGAGCCGCCGGAGCGGCCTGCGCCGCAGATCGAGGTGAGCCAGGAGACCCTACGGGGCCGGGGCAGCCGGCCGGGGCAGGAGGGCCCCGACCCGGTCTGGTCGGTGTCGGTCAACCGGCTCGTCGATCAGCTGGCGCAGATCGGCCAGCTGATCGTCGTGCCCGACGAGCGGGAACTCCGGGCGGTGGACCGGTCCACCGGGCAGGACCGGTGGCGCCATCCGTTCCCGACGAGCTATCAGTACGCGGTCACCGACGGTCTGATCGTCGCGAGCGCCAGCGACGGGGGACCGCTGGAGGTGCTCGACGCGGTCACCGGCGCCACCCGCTGGCGGGCCGAGGACACCCAGGACGTCATCGTCCAGCAACAGGTCGTCTACAACAAGGAGTGCGTAGGCACAGGGCAGTCGGCGAAGTGCGTGGTCATTGCCCGGGACGTCCGGGACGGCCGTCAGCTCTGGAAACTGGCCGCCGACCGGTTCGCCCGGGTGACCGACGTCGCGCTCGGTGCGCGTATGCCGTATGCCCCGCCCACCGGCCGGTACGTGGCGGTGCGGCTGAGCGCGTCCGCCCCTACCTACACGGCAGTCGCGACCACCACCGGCAAGGCTGGGGCCGGGCGGTTGCCGAGCCGGGCCTGGTACGGCTTCGTCGCAGGCGACCTGCTGGTGACCACCGACAACGATCCACCCCGGGGTGATCGGCAGTGCACCGTCAGCATCGACACCGTCAACGCGGCAACCGGTGCCAGAGGCTGGTCCGGTGAGGTCTTCAGCGGGCGTAACGAGGATGGTGAGTGCGTCAAGCGGTTGACGAACCATCAGAGCGGGCTGGTCCTGATCGGGGCCGGCACCCGGCTCGTCGCGGTCAGCGCGACCGGCCGGCCACAGTTGGTGGACCTGCGCAACGGCAAGGCGGAGTGGGAGGGTGCCACCTCCGGCGTACCGATCGACGGGGACGACCGGTCGGTGCTGGTGCGGCGCAACGCCGACGAGGGTGAGCTGGAGCTGCTCGACATGACCACCGGCGCGTCGCGGTGGACCGCGCCGGATCCGGGGCTCTCCGGTGGGTCGGCGAGCTGGCGGTCGACCGTGACCGGACGGTTCGTGGCGGTCAGCGCTGCGACGGGCGGCCGGCCGTTCGTGATCGTCTACGACGTGCCGACCGGCCACCAGCTCGGCCGTTACCCCGGTTGGCTCGCGGGCGCCGGGGACGACTGGGTCGCGGTGAGCCATCCCGGGGGATCGGACGGGATCACCCTGGACCTGCACACCTTCTGAACCGGTCCGTCCCGCCGGCCGCGTTCGTTCACCTGGTAGGCGACGTCCGGTCTCTGCAGATTGGCCGCCGAGCAGAGAGGCCGCGGTGTGATCTCCGTTGCGTCCTGGCCCGCGGGGGAATGAGATCACCGGACCGGGATTTGGAGCCAGTTATGACTTCTGCACAGTCCCCGCGGCTGCGGGTCGACCGGTCGGAGACGATCCGATGACCGCTACCGTCGATGCTCCCGCTGGTCCCGCCGCCGCGGGGACGCCGGGTGACCTGATGAGCGCTCGGCAACGCCTGCGGCTCGTCCTCGTGCTCGGGTCGCTGATCGCGGTGGGTCCGCTGACCATCGACATGTACCTGCCCGCGCTGCCCGCGATCGTCGCGGACTTCCAGACCACGTCGGCGGCGGTCCAACTCACCCTCACCGGCACGCTGGCGGGCCTCGCCGTCGGCCAGTTGCTGATCGGCCCGCTGTCCGACGCCGTCGGACGGCGCGTGCCGCTGATCGCCGGTATCGCGCTGCACGTCGTGGCGTCGGTGCTCTGCGTCCTCGCACCGAACATCGCGGTACTCGGTGTGTTGCGGGTGGTGCAGGGCCTCGGCGTGGCGGCGGCCTCGGTGGTCGCGATGGCCGTGGTCCGCGACCTGTTCAGCGGCGCGGCCTTCGCCACGCTGCTCTCCCGGCTGCTGCTGGTCATGGGGGCGGCGCCGATCCTCGCCCCGACCCTCGGTGGCGGGTTGCTGCGCTGGACGGACTGGCGCGGCGTGTTCGTGGCCCTGGCCGTCCTCGGGGTGCTGCTCGTCGTGGTCGCCGCGCTCGGGCTGCGCGAGACGCTGCCGGCGGACCGGCGGCAGCGCGGCGGGGTGGTCGCGACCGTTGTCGTGTACGGCTCGCTGCTGCGGGACCGCACGTTCGTGGGCCTCGTCCTGGTCGCCGGGCTCGCCATGGCGGCGTTGTTCGCCTACGTGGCCGGGTCGTCGTTCGTCCTGCAGGAGCAGTACGGGCTGAACGAGCAGCAGTTCGGGCTGGCCTTCGGTGCGGGCGCGGTGGGGCTGATCGCGGCGACGCAGTTCAACGTACGGCTGCTGCGCCGCTATTCGCCGCAGCGGATCCTCGTCGTCGCCCTGGCTGTGGGAACGGGCGCCGGTGTGGCGCTGCTCGCCTTCGCCGCGACGGGGCTCGGCGGTCTGCCGAGCCTGCTGGCGTCGTTGTGGGTGGTGCTCGCCGCGGCGGGGCTTGCGATGCCGAACGCGCCGGCCCTGGCCCTGTCCCGGCACGGGGAAGCGGCCGGTACCGCATCGGCCCTGCTCGGCGCGGTGCAGTTCGGCGTCGGCGCGCTGGCCGCGCCCCTGGTGGGCGTGCTGGGCACGGGCGCGGTCGCCATGGCCCTCGTGGTCGCGGGTGGCATGGTGGCGGCGACGGCCGTCCTGCTCGTGGTGGTGCGGCCGTCCCGGCTCGCCGAACTGGAACCGGCGGCGGTGGTCGTGGCAGCGCACTGAGGAGCTGCCGTGTTTCGTGGCCGGGCGGCGGTCGCGTCGCCGCCCGGCGCTGTCACGGGCGCCTCAGGCCGCCGTCTCGCAGCACCACGTCGGTCCGGTCGAGCAGCGACGTGAGGGCGTCGCTGGCCTTGGCGATGCTGTCGTTTGATGCCGTGAAGAGGGCGGAATCCCCCTGGTCCAGCGATTGTTGGCACTCCTGACTGCCCTTTGCCGCTTGTTCGATGAACCTGCGCCAGAGCACCTGGCCCTGAGGGTCGGGCACCCGGAAGTAGCGGTCGGCGTCCCGCGCGACCTGACCGATGTCGGCACAGATCGGCCGGAACGTGGCCGGGTCGATCTCGGCGCGTGCGCTGTTCGCGGCGTCTGCGGCGTCCGCGGCCTGGATCTGTGCCGTACCGAGGCGTTCGAGGGCATCGGCGTAGCGCCTCACCAGGTCCCCTGCGCCGAGGTTCTTCCACGCGAGCACCTGCATGGCTCTTGTCTCGGCGGACACCGCCGGCGGCTCACCAACGGGCACCATGAGCTGCACGTTGGCCGCGGCCTCACGTTTCGAGGAGCGCTTCATGTCCAGCAGGCTCGCTTCCTCCAGCACGGTGACCCCCACCGCGGCGGCGCACAACACACCGACGCACAGCCGTCGGGCGACCAACCCGCCCCGTCCTTCCCTCGCTGGACGCGCTTTGGCGGCGTGGTGCCCTCCGGGTGTCCACACCTGGCGGATCGCGGAAACGGTTGCGGCCGCGATGACGGCCGTGACCGCGGTGACCACGAGAACCTGGCCCACGAGAAGCTGGACCAGCGGCCAGGCCGCGGCAGGACGCCACTGGCAGGACGACGCCAGGGTGTTCAGTAGTGGAACGCACCCGTCGAACGACAGGAGGACGAACCACCCGCAGAGGCCGATCAACGCCGCGAGCTCGGCGGTGATGATCGCGATGAGCAGCCGGTGGCGACTCGCGACCACGCTCGCGGCGACGGCGGCTGCCGTGGCCGCCGTCACCAGGGCCACCAACACCCAGCCCTCGTAGATCCAGAGGTACAGGCCGCCCCGCTGCCCACGCGGTGGTTGCCAGGAATGCATGTACGCCGCCGCGCCCGCGACGGCCACCCAGCCCGACACCCCGCCCAGCGCCGCGACTCCGAGCATCCCTCGTAGCGGCGGCAGCTCCACAGGTGGCTCCGCCGCGGCCGGCTCCCGCAGCGCGCCGGGCACCCAGCGGAGCGTGGCCGTAGCCCGTCGGCTCGTCCAGGCCAGCAGCGGCACGGCCCACAGGGCCGCGACCATCGGTAGGACGAGGGGCTGGTCCAGGCTGTGCAACAGCGGGTGGACGATGCCGATCACGCTGGCCGCGGCAGGATGGTCGGTCACCTCGCCGGGGTAGTCGCGCTCCAGCAGTGCACGCGTGTCGAACACCGGCCCGTTCAGGTACTGAGAGCCCCACTCGCGCCACCACGTGAACCATGCCGACAACACAAGGCACGCGGATGCCAACCCCGCCAGCATCACCGGCCGGATCGTCCGGCCCGGCCATGCCCTGAGCCACAGGTGGGCGCACTGCGCGACCCACCAGGTGAACGCCGTCCCGGCGAGAACCACCAGCACCAGGATCGCGGGGCGTTGGGGCAGCCACTCGGTGAGCACGATGTCGTTCAGCACCAGCTCGCCGGCCATCATCCCCGTTCCCAGCCACAGCCCTGCCCGCAGGCCGGAGGGCACACGCCGCCCGGTGAGCACGGCATGGGCCACGGCACGCCACAGGGCGACCCCCACCAGCCCGGTGACCAGCCCCGCCGCCGCGACAGCCGCCACCTGGCCGAGCCACGGGCGGGTCAAATCGGACATGCTCAGGTACAACCGCACCTGGGAGTTGATCAGAGTCGCGGCGACCCCGGTCAGGAACATCGGCAGCGACCGCAGACCGAACAGCACCGCCGGATCGTCCAGCGCCTCTCGGCGCAGGTCCCATCGCGGATGGGTGCGCCACAGCTCGACGAACGAGGCGCCCAGCCGCCTCAGTCTCCCCTCGGGCGGGCCCGGGGTCGCCACCGCCCAGGGGCGGGGGTCGGCACCCCATCGCGCCGCGGCCAGATCGGCGTAGATCTCCCGGCTGCGCAGCACGTCCGACCGCGCGAGATGGATCAGCGCCACCAGGAAGACCGCCAGCACGAGGTTACGGGTCGCCATCGGCACCGCACCGGACCACTCCGGCGACCACGGCCCACCTGGGAACGCGATGATCCACCACACGACGTAGGGGAGGAGCACCACCGCCAGGAACACCCGCCACACCGCCACCGTGGCGTAGGCGAGGGTGACGTCGCCGTTGCGGATGTGGGCGAACTCGTGCAGCAGCACCGCCCGGAACGCCTCGGGATCGGTGGCCCTGCGGGCGAGCAGGCCACCGTGCAGGCACACCGTCGGCCGGCGGTTGCGGCCGAACACCACCGCCCCGGTCGAGGCCGCCGCCGGATCCACGACGACATTCGGCGTACGGGCCAGACCAGCCGACGCCGCCAGACTCTCCACGGTGCGCAGGATCTCGCCGTCACGGTCGATCGCCGTCAGCGGGACGACCCGGCCACGCCGCGCCTTCCAGAGATGCAGGCACCAGAACAGCACGCTGGCCAACACCACCAGCAGAGCCGGCCACGCCAGGCGGATCCACCACGGCAGCGGTCGCTCATGGCGGGCGATGCACGCCTCGTAGGCAGCCACGTTGGCCATGAAGCTGGCCTCGCCGGCCGCGCTGTAGGCATCGTTGGGATCCATCCCGGTGGCGAGCAGGCAGGCGAAGCCCTCCACGCTGTCGGTGTCGGAGAGCCACGCGGTGACGTTGGCCGTCATGGTCGCGCTGCTCACCAGCAGCAAGACCACCAGCAGCGCGAACCGCACGGTCGTGCCGGCACCCATCGCCCGCTCGTCGACCCGCGACCGGGCAGGCTCGGCGACCATCACGCCCTGTCCCCGGGCCCGGGCCTGTCCGGGCTCACGGGCTCCGGCACGGGTGTCGCCGGCGCGGTCAGCGCCAGCCGGGTCACCAGCGCGTCGGCGATCGCCGTGGCCCGCTCGTCGTCCAGGCCGCGCTGCACGGCGATCTCCAACACTCGCTGCCGTACGTCGCCGAGTTGCTCGCGGGTCAACGCGGGGATCTCCACGGGCGCGGCCCGCCGGCGAAAGACCTTGCGCAGCATGGCTTTCGTCCCCTTGGCCGCGCCATCCACAGCCGAAGCGGCAGCCCGGTCGGCGAGCTGCTGCACGACCAGCCACACCACCGGGGTCGCCAACGCCACGACCTCGCCCCACCCGAAACCCAACGGCTCACGCCGCCTGCCCCGGGTGCCCAACCGCCGCACCACCGTGGCGTCGTCGAACGCGACCAGCCCGTCCACCAGAGGCAACTCCTCCGGGGCGACCGAGGCCACCACGTCCCGGACCACCTCGCGCACCTTGACCCCGCCGGCCGCGCCTTCCTCGTCAGTAGTGGTCACCACACCTCCCCGAGCCGCCCGGAAACCGGGCGCCAATGACATGGGCACATGTGCATGTGTATCCGCACGGTGCCACTCGCCGGCCGGCCCCGGAAGCGGGTGGGAGCTCCTGACGGAATGATGGAGTGCGTTTCTCCGGGATGTGCGGACCGTTCTGGTTCTACATCTGGCGGTCGGCGGGGCGGCCGGTGGGCACCGCGACGGTGCGCTGGTCCAGGGCGCGCAGGAGGTTGGCGCCGAGGACGTCGTCGCGTTCGGCGGCGGAGAGTTCGTCGAGACCGGCCGGGTGCAGGGTCTGCGCGAACGACACGTGGTCGAGGCTGGGTGGGAAGTCCGAGCCCCAGTACAGCCGCCGGGTGCCGAAGTCCGTCACGAGCAGCTCGACGAACGGTCGTGCCGCGTCGTGCGGGTAGCCGTGGGAGGGCTCGCTGACGGCGTACAGCCCGGAGATCTTGACGCCGACGTGGGGTAGCCGCGCCAGGTGGGTGAGGGGCGTGAGCATCTCCCGCGCCTCGTCGCCGGTGGGCACCACGGGCTGCGCGCCGGGCAGCCCGAGGTGGCTGAACAGGATCGTGCACCCGTCCAGGGCGGCGAGGGCCGAGCCGAGCCGTTCGGTCGCGGCGGGTGTGGCGTTCAGGCTGAGCAGCGCGGCGGCGTTGTTCAGCGCCGACGTGTGGCGAGCCAGCCAGTCGCTGAAGCGGTCTGCCGAGGCCGGGTCGGCCAGGTAGGCGGCGATGCCCACGAAACCCGCCGACCACCAGCGGTCGAGCGAGTCTTCGTCGGCTGGTCCATCTGGTGGGACGTAGGCGACCGGCGCGATCCAGTCGTGCGCGGCGGCGAGGGCGGCCAGATGGTGGTTGTTCCCGGCGAAGCCGGCCTCGCCTTCGTAGCCGATCACCAGCGACCGGACGATGCCGTGTTCGCGGCGTAGGCCTTGGTAGACGGTCAGTTCGTCGCCGCCGGCGGGGGAGCGGCCGTAGCGGCCGGGGTAGCCGGCGGCGAACAGGTGCAGGTGGGCGTCGGCGCGTTGCATGGTTCGGACCCTAACTCAAATTTCGCCTGGCCATTGACGCGGAGACACCCCTGACTTAGGTTCTTGTCTCAATTAGGTCCGGATTACGTTGGCGCGAGCGAGGAGTGAGCCGGGTGACGCTGCCAGGCGACGAGGTTGATGAGCTGGTACGGCTGCGGCGTCAGCTTCACCGGCACCCCGAGCTGCGGTTCACGGAGCGGCAGACCGCAGCTACCCTGGAGCGCCTGCTCGGGCCACTCGGTCAGATTCGCACCGGAATTGCCGACACCGGCGTCGTCCTGGAGATCGACGGTGGTGTCCCGGGGCCGACGGTCCTCCTTCGGGCCGATATGGACGCCTATCCCGTGCAGGACAGCAAGCAGGAGCCGTACGCCTCCCGCAATCCGGGCGTGTGCCACGCCTGCGGGCACGACGTGCACATGACGGTCGCCTACGGGGTCGCCGCCCGGCTCGCCGCCGACCCGCCCGCCCGGGGTGCGGTGACCGTGCTGTTCCAGCCGGCCGAGGAGATCCCGTTCGGCGCCGACTCGGGGGCCGCCGCGGTCCTGGCCGACGAGGCGTTCCGCGACCGCCGGTTCGACGCCGTGCTCGGGCTGCACTGCTGGCCCGACCTGCCCGCCGGAGCGGTGGGGATCGACCGGGCGACCGCGATGGCGGCCAAGGACGCGTTCCGCGTCGAGGTGCTCGGGCGGGCCGCGCACGCCGCCACCCCGGCGCTGGGCCGGGACGCCATCCTCGGCCTGACCGCCATGGTGTCCACGTTGCACGCGGCCGTCTCCCGGTCCCGCGACCCCGACGAACTGGTCGCCTTCAACATCGGCACGATCGCCGGCGGAGCGAGCCAGAGCCAGGTCGCCGAGCGGGCCGAGGCCACCGGGACGCTGCGTACCCACGACCCCGCCGTACGGGAGCGGCTGAAGGAGGTCGTCGAACGCGTCGCCCGCCAGCAGGCCGCCGCACTCGACCTCGGCGTACGGTTCGCCTGGGCCAACGAGATGCCGCCGGTGCGCAACGCCCCGGAGGTGGTGGCTCTCGCGCACGCCGAACTGTCCGGGCACGTCGACGTCGTCGACCTGCCGGTACCGCCCCTGACCACGGACGACTTCGCCCTGCTCGGCGCGCTCGGCCCGAGCCTGTACGTCAAGCTCGGGGTCACCGGCGAACGCGGTGGCGCGCCGCTGCACTCCGGCGCGTTCGACGTCGACGAGCGGTGCATCGCGACGGGGGTCGCCGCCCTGGAGCGCCTCACCCGGGCGGTCCTCGACGGTCGGCTCGCGGAGGACGCACCGGCCCCGGTCGCCGGCGCGGGCACCGCGGCGGCGCCGGCCGAGACGGTGGCCCGGTGAGCACCGGGCCGCGGGTGGCCGTGGTCGGGGCGGGCGCGTTCGGCGCCCGGCACGTCGCCGCGTACCGGTCGCTCGGTGTCCGGGTGGACGCGCTGGTCGACCCGGACACCGCCACCCGGGAGCGGGTCGCCGCCCAGCACGGCATCCCGCGCACGTTCGACTCCGTCGCGGCCCTGCTCGCGCAGGCGGCACCGGATGCCGCCTCCGTGTGCGTGCCCGGGCCGGCGCACCGGGCCGTCGCGGTCGCACTGATCACCGCCGGGATTCCCGTGCTGGTCGAGAAGCCGCTGGCCGCGACGGTCGCCGACGCCACGGCGATCGTCGCGGCCGCCGAGGCGCACGGGGTGCTCTGCCAGCCGGGGCACATCCTGCGGCACAGCCCCGCCCACCGGGCGCTGCACGACGCGGTCCGCGAGGGCCGCCTGGGCCGGGTGCTGGCCGTCTCCTCGCGCCGGGACCGCCCCCGCTCCCTGACCCGGCTCTTCCCGAACGACCATCCCGCACTGCTGACCGCGGTGCACGACATCGACCTGGCGCTCTGGTACGCGGCAGCGCCGGTGGTCGAGGTGCGCGCGGCGGCCCGGACCCGACCCGGATCGGCGACGCCGGTCCTGGTCTGGGCGGAGCTTCGACACGCCAACGACGTCGTGTCGTCGGTCCGCAACAGCTATCTCCTGCCCGAACACACCCCCAACCACACCTCCGACCTGGTCGAGGTGTACGGCACCGACGGGGTCGGCCACGTCGACCTCGGACACTCCACGGTGCTGGTGCAGGCCGAGCAGACCGAGGCGCCGGACTGGCTGCTCTCCCCGGTCGACGGCGGTGGCGCGCTCGCCGCCGAGCTCCGGCACTTCCTCCGCCAGGTCGACGGCAGCGACGCGTCCCCGGTCGTTCCCCTGGCCGACGGACTGCACGTGGTCCAGATCGCCGCGGCCGTGGTCGACAGCGCCGCCGCCGACGGCGCCGTCCGCCGAATCCCTCAAACCCCCTCGCTGACAGGAGCTTCTGCCGATGAATCGACGTAGATTGGCCGGTCTCGTCGCCGCGGGCGTGGCCGCCGCCGCGCTGCTGACCGGCTGCGGTGGCGACGACGCCGCGGGCGGCCCGGTCACCCTGAAGGTGCTGACCTGGGAGCCGGGTGGCACCGAGTACTGGAAGCAGGTCAAGACCAGCTTCGAGGCCAGCCACCCGGACATCAAGCTCGAGATGCAGTCGGTGCCGTTCGACAAGTACCCCGAGGTGCAGGGCCCGTACATCACCTCGCAGTCCGGGCCGGACGTGATGGCCAACAACGCCGGCCTGGAGTTGTTCGACCGGCGTGGTGCGTACGTGCCGCTGGGCGACAAGGCCGCGGAGATCAACAAGGACCTGGTCACCTACAGCGGTGCCTGCGAGGGCTTCGACACCAGCAAGCCCTGCTACGGCGTGCCCTTCTCGTACCAGGGCAACGTCCTCTACTACAACAAGGACGTGCTGACGGCCGCCGGGCTCGACCCGGAGCGGCCCCCGGCGACCTGGGACGAGTTCGGCGCGGCCTGCGACGCGGTCGCCAGGACGGGGAAGACCTGCCTGGCCCTGGGCCTGTCCGGCACGTTCCCGGCCTACTGGGACTTCCCGGAGATCGCCCGCAGCTACCTGAGCGAGGACGACATCCGCGGGTTGCTCGCGGGCACCCTGTCCTGGAAGGACCCGAAGCTGGTCTCAGTGCTGGAGAAGCTGGCCGAGATCACCACCAAGGGCTGGGCGAACAAGAACGCGCCGTCGATCACGATGCTCCCCGACGGGGCGGACATCTTCCAGCGCGGCGGCGCCGCCTTCGCCGGGACGATCATCTCCGACGCGGTGAACTGGGAGGCGTTCGGCAAGGCCCTCGGCGACGACAAGCTCGGCGTGACCCGCTGGCCGGCGGCCAACCCGACGGCGCCGCTGGCGCAGAAGTTCTCCGGCATCGAGGGCGCCGTCTACGGGGTGACCAAGTGGAGCGAGAAGAAGGACGCCGGCCTGGCCTTCATCACCTGGCTCGCCGGCAAGGAGAACGGCGAGCTGTGGGTCAAGCACGCCAAGGGCCAGCCGCTGAACAAGAACGTCGACAAGGCGCTGCTGCCCTCCTCGCCGGCCTTCCAGAAGATCCAGGAGCTGGTGGCGGATCCGACCCTGCACGCCGGCGTGATGCTCTCCGGCCCGGAGGCCGACGCGCTGGCCCGTGGCTGGCAGCAGGTCACCCTCGGCCAGCTCACCGTCGACAAGTGGGCCGAGCAGATGCAGCAGGCCCTGGAGCGCAGCCCGACGAAGAAGCAGAACAAGTAGTCGCCCCGGGCGGGGCGGCCCCGGCCGCCCCGCCCGGCCCCGCCCCAGAGAGGAAACCCGATGACCATCTCCACCGCGCCGGTGTCGGAGCCGGTGGTCGCGGACCGCCCGCCCGAGCCCGCACGCCGTCCGGTCCGCGCCGCGCGGATCCGGGAGTGGTGGCTGGGTGTCGCCCTGGTGCTGCCGGCGCTGGCCCTGGCCGTCGCGTTCAAGTTCGTGCCCCTCGGCCGGGGCGTGGTCACCAGCCTCGAATCGTCGAGCGGTTTCGGTGGCAGTTCCTTCGCCGGCGCCGACAACTACACCCGGATGCTCGACGACCCGGTGGTGCGCTCCAGTTTCCGCAACGCGCTGCTCGTGGTGGCGACGCTGCCGATCTGGGTCGTGCTGCCCCTGGTCCTGGCGGTGGTCATCCACCAGCGCGCCCCGGGCTGGAAGTTCTTCCGCGCCGTGTACTTCATCCCGTACACCATCGCGCCGATCGTCGTCGGCATCATGTTCCGGCAGATCCTCGCCCCGGACGGGCCGCTCAACGCCTTCCTGCGCTCGGTCGGGCTGGACCCCCTGGCCCTCGAGTGGCTCAACGGCCGCTACAGCGCCCTGTTCTCGCTCGTCGCGGTGGCCCTGTGGAGCCTGTTCGGCCTGGGCGTGATGACCTACCTCGCCGGCCTGGCCACCGTCCCCGAGGAGGTCCTCGAGGCCGCCTACCTCGACGGGGCGAACTTCTGGCGGCGGCTGTTCTCGGTGGTCGTGCCGATGCTCCGGCCCACCGTCGCCTACTGGAGCGTGCTGTGCGCCTCCGGCGTGCTGATCTGGCTGTTCCCGCTGATCTACGCGCTGACCCAGGGCGGGCCGGGGGACGCCACCATGCTCCCCGAGTACCTGGTCTTCCTCACCACCTTCCAGTTCCTGGACCGGGGGTACGGCTCCGCCATCGGCATCGCCCTGTTCGTCTTCGTCGCCCTGCTGTCGATCCTCAGCGTGCGGCACATGTTCACAGAGGGGACCCGGAAAACGCGATGAACCGGCGTGCCACCGCCCGGCTGGGGCGTTACCTGTTGACCTTCGCGCTGGTGGTCGTCGCGGTTGCGGCGGTCTACCCGTTGCTGTTCACCATCGTCAGCTCGCTGAAGACGCAGACGGGCTTCGCGCGGGACCCGCTGGGCCTGCCGACCGGCGTGACCCTGGAGAACTACCTCGAGGCGTTCCGCCGGATGGACATGCCGCGGCTGCTGCTGAACTCGCTGATCACCACCGCCGGTGGGCTGGTGCTGTCGGTGCTGGCCGCGCTGCTGGTCGCGTACGCGGTCACCAAGCTGCGCTTCCGGGGCGGCAAGCTGGTCTTCCTGCTGATCATCGTCACGTTGACCATCCCCAGCCAGGCGATCATCTATCCGCTGTACCAGACCGTGCTGGACCTGGGCATGTCCGGTCAGTACCAGGGCCTGATCCTGGCGTACGCGGCGTTCGGCCTGCCGTTGGGCACGTACCAGCTGGCCGGTTACTTCCAGCAGGTGCCCGACGAGCTGATCGAGGCGGCCAGGGTGGACGGCGCCGGCCACTTCACCATCCTGTTCCGCCTGTTGGCGCCGATCGCGACCCCGGCGCTGGCCGCGCTGGCCATCTTCAACTTCGTCTGGATGTGGAACGACCTGCTGCTGCCCCTGGTCATCATGGGCGGCTCGGACAGCAAGACGTTGATGGTCGGCGTCTCCCTGCTCAGCGGCCAGTACGACGTGTCGGTGCCGCTGGTCAGCGCCGGTCTGATCGTCGCGCTGCTGCCGGTGTTGATCATCTACCTGGTCTTCCAGCGGCAGCTGGTAGCCGGCGCGTTGGCCGGCTCCGGCAAGTGAGCCCGCCGGTGGAGGTTTCCGGTGCGGACGGGGCGGCCGGGCCGGGGGAGTCCGGGCCCGGGGTCCAACTGTGCCACCTCTACCGGCTGCGCCCCGGGGCGGAGCGGGAGTACGAGCGCCGGCACGCCGAGATCTGGCCGGAGATGTCGGCATTGCTCGACGACGCCGGCATCTACGACTACCACATCTACCGGCACGGGCTGCTGCTGATCTGCGTGCTGCGGACCCGGCACGGTCACCCGCACGCCCGACGGGTCACCGGCGCGTCCGCCGTGCAGGCCCGCTGGACCCGGTCCCTGGCGCACCTGTTCGCCGAGATCGCCGACGCCGACGGCGAACCGCTGTGGGCGTACCCGGTCTTCCACCACGCGGGCCGTCCCGCGGGATGCTGAGCGCGGCGTCGCGCACCCCCGTGGCCCGGCGGACCGTCCCGCCGGGCCACGGCGGTGAGCACTCAGACCGCGTAGGCGACCGAGCCGTCGGCGCGCAGCGGGATCCGGGTCAAGGGGCGACCGGTCAGGTCGAGCGGCGTGGCGTCGGTGAGGTCCAGTGTCACGCCGAGTCCCGGTTCCTCCGGCACCGGCAGGAAACCGCCCTGCCGCCGTACGCAGGCACGCGCGGGCCCGTCGGCGAGCTGGTCGTCCAGGGGCGAGTACTCCTGCACCACGAAGTTCGGGATGGCCGCGTCCAACTGCACCGAGGCCATGGTCAGCAGTGGACCGAGACAGTTGTGGCTCACCACGGCGGCGTGGTGGGCCTCGGCCAGTGCGGCGATCTTGCGGGCGTGGCTGATCCCGCCGGCCAGGCCCAGGTCGGGGCGGACGTACTGGGCGCCGCCCTGGGCGAGCAGCTCCTTGAACTCCCAGATGCTGTGCAGGCGTTCGCCGTTGGCCATCGGCACCCCCGCCGCGCGGCGGGCGACGTCGGCCTGGCTGCTGACGCTGTCGATCTGGATCGGGTCCTCCACCAGCAGCGGCAGGTGCCTGGCCAGCGCGGGCACGACCGCCTCGGCCTGCAGGGGCGTGAGCTTGCGGTGCAGCTCGATGAGCAGGTCCACGTCGGTGCCGACGGTGTCGCGGACCGCGGCGGTGGTGGCCTCGGTGGCGGCGACCAGCCGGGCCAGCGACAGGTCGGGGTAGTCGGCCGGCAGCGGGTCGAACTTGACCGCCGTGAAGCCGTCGGCCACGGCTGCCGCGGCCTGTGCGGCCAGCGCCTCCGCCCCCGTGCCGGGCAGCAGCAGGTGCAGCCGGATCCGGTCGCGCACCCGGCCGCCGAGCAGCTGCCAGACCGGGACCCCGAGGCGCTTGCCGAGCAGGTCCCACAGGGCCAGGTCGACCGCGGAGACGGCGGCGGAGAGCACGGAGCCCCGGAACGGTCCCATCCGGTAGAGGTGGTGCCAGTGGTGCTCGATCCGGGTGGGGTCGGCACCGAGCAGGTGCGGACGGAACGCCTCCACGACGGCGTGCACCGCGGCGGGGTAGCCCCAGCAGGCGGACTGGCCCACGCCGACCAGCCCGTCCGATGTGTGCACCTGGACGAAGTGCGCGTCGCCCAGCACCACCGACTCGACGGCGGTGATCTCCATACCTGCCTCCAAATAAGAGACCAATAACGGCCAGAAACTTGCTCTTGCACTCTTCCATAGCCTTACAGCGCTGGTCTAGGCTTCAAATCGAACGAGCCGGAATAAGGCTCTAACTACCACTGGGGGTGTGATGGGTCTGCCGGACGACTATCGGCTCATGGCCCGGATCCGCCGGTTCGAGGAGCGGCTGTCCGCCCTCAAGGACGACGGCGAGATCCCGGGCTCGATCCACCTGTGCAACGGCCAGGAGGCGATCCCGGTCGGCGCCTGCCGGCCGCTGCGCGACGGCGACCACGTGACCGCCACGTACCGCGGTCACGGCTGGGCCATCGCCCGGGGCGTGGACCTGGTGGGCCTCTTCGCCGAGATGATGGGACGCGACTCCGCCCTCTGCGGCGGCCGGGCCGCCTCGCCGTACCTGTCCGACCCGGGCCGGTGGTTCATCGGCGAGAACTCCATCGTCGGCGCGGGCGTGCCCGTCGCCGCCGGCGCGGCCCTCACCGCCCAGCGGACCGCGAGCGGCGCGGTGTCCGTGGTCAGCATCGGCGACGGCGCGATGAACCAGGGCAACGTCCACGAGGCACTCAACCTCGCCGCGGTGCTCGACCTGCCGCTGGTGCTGGTCGTGGAGAACAACGTCTACTCCGAGATGTCCCGCATCGAGGACATGGTGCGGGTCCGCCAGCTCGCCGAGCGGGCCGCCGGCTACGGCATCCCCGGCCGGGTGGTGGACGGCAACGACCCCGACGCCGTCGCCGAGGCGGTCGCCGAGGCGGTCACCCGGGCCCGCGAGGGGTCCGGACCGTCCATCGTCGAGGCCATGACCGAACGGCTGGTCGGCCACTACAGCGGCGACGTGCAGCACTACCGGCCGGCGGGCGAGGTCGCCGCCGCCCGGGAACGCGAGCCGCTGGCCCGGATCCGGCAGGCCGCCGACGCCGCGCTCACCGCCCGGCTCGACGCGATCGACGCCGAGGTCGCCACCGAGGTGGAGGCCGCCGTCACCGCCGCCCGTGCCGTGCCGTTCCCGGACCCGGCGACCGTCAAGGAGCACGTCCATGTCTGAGTCCCTGCGCTACATCCAGGCCGTCAACGCCGCGCTCACCTGGGCGCTGGACAGCCGGGAGGACACCGTCTACTTCGGCGAGGACGTCGCCCTGCCCGGCGGGCCGTTCGGCGCCACGAAGGGGCTGCACAAGCGGTTCGGCTCCGCGCGGATCTTCGACACCCCGATCTCCGAGACCGGGTTCCTCGGCATGGCCCTGGGAGCGGCGATGACCGGCCTCCGGCCGATCGCCGAGATCATGTACGCCGACTTCTCGTTCGTGGCGATGGACCAGTTCGTCAACCAGATCTCCACCATCCACTACTCCAGCAACGGCCGGTGGAAGGCGCCGCTGGTGATCCGGATGCAGCAGGGCTACTCGCCCGGCGCCTGCGCCCAGCACTCGCACTCACCCGAGGCGTACTTCGCGCACACCCCCGGGTTGCGGGTGGCCCTGCCGGCCACGCCCGACGACGCGTACCAGATGCTGCGCACCGCGGTCGTCAGCGACGACCCGGTGGTGGTCGCCGAGGCGCGCATGCTCTACCCGACACGCGGCCCCGTCCGCACCGACGCCCCGGTCGAACCGGTCGGCGGCGCCCGCGTGGTCCGCCCGGGCACCGACGTCACCGTCGTGGCGTGGTCCCGGATGGTCTCGGCGTCGCTGGACGCCGCGGGCCAGCTCAGCGAGGAGGGCATCGAGGCCGAGGTGATCGACCTGCGCTGGCTCAACCCGCTGGACTTCGACACCGTCGCCGCCTCGGTGGCCCGCACGGGTCGGCTGGTCGTCGCCCACGAGGCGAACCTGACCGGCGGGTTCGGCGCCGAGATCGCCGCCCGGGCCGCCGCGGAGTGCTTCGCCGACCTGCGCGCCCCGGTCGCCCGGGTGGCCACCCCGGACGTGCCGATGCCGGCCGCCCCGGCCCTGCAGGCCGCCGTGATCCCCGAGGCGGCCGACGTGGTGGATGCCGTGCGCCGCACGGTCACGCGATGACCGCTGACACTCCGCCGGCCGGCCTGCTGGCCGGCCGGCGGGTGGTCGTCGTCGGCGGCGCCTCCGGCATCGGCCTGGCCACCGTCCACGCCGCCGCCGCGGCCGGCGCGGCGGTCGCGGTGCTGGACGCCGACGGCGACGGCGCGGCCGGGGCCGCCGCCGCGGCCCGGCGCACCGGGGCGAGCGCCAGCGCCCGCCGGGTCGACGTGACCGTCGAGGCCGAGGTCGCCGCCGCGCTCGACGACGTCGCCGCCGAGTGGGGCGGGATCGACGCCGTGCTGCACGTGGCGGGCGTCATGCGCGGCCAGGGCCTCGACGTCCGGGAGGTCACCGCCGAGCTGTGGGCGCAGGTGATCGCGGTCAACCTGACCGGGCCGTTCCTCGTCGCCAAGCACGCGGTGCGGCACCTCACCCCGGGCACCGGTGTCCTCGTGCTGGTGGGCTCCAGGGCGGGCGTGCAGAACGGCTCCGGCTCGGTACCCTACGGCGCGAGCAAGGGTGGACTGCACGGCCTGGCGCTCACATTGGACCGACAGCTCCGTCCACAGGGGATCCGCGTGCACACGCTGTGCCCCGGCGACATCGACACGCCGCTGATGCGACGGTCGCTGGACGAGGCGCGGACCAACGGGACCGACGCCGGCCGGGTCGCGGAGATCGAGGCGGCCCTGGGCCGTCCGGAGGACGTGGCGTCCGCGCTGGTCCTGTTGGCGTCGCCGGTCAGCGACGGTGTGGTCGGCACCGTCCACACCCGCTGAGCAGCCCGCCCGAGACCGGCGACGACGTGGAGGTGGCAAGGTGATCGGCATCATCGGTCCGGAGGACTCGATCCGGCTCGTGCAGGAGGTCGCCGCGGGCGAGGGCCGCGCCACGGACCTGACGGCCCGCACGTACACCCGGCCGGAACAGGCCCTCGAGCTGGCCCGCGAACTCGACGAGCTGTGCCAGGTGCTGCTCTTCACCGGGCGCATCCCGTACGCGTTCGCCGCCGCCGCCGGCGACCTGCGCGCCGAGATCGACTACATGCCGCACGCCGGCATCGACCTCTACCGGACACTGTCACGGATGCTGCTGGCGAGCGGCGGACGGCTGCCCACGGTGAGCGTGGACACTATCGAGGCCGACATCGTCCGCGAGACGTACCACGACATCGACCTGATCCCGCCGACCGAGATCCTGCCCATCGCGGACTCGTCCGGCCTGCTCTTCTCCGGCCTCGACGAGATCACCGCCTTCCACCGCGAGCGGTACGCCTCCGGCGCGGTCGAGGCGTGCCTGACCTGCCTCGGCGCGGTGCACCGCGACCTGGCCGACAGCGGGGTGCCGGTCTGGCGGGTGGAACACACCCGCGCCTCCGTGCGGGACGCCCTGCGCCGGGCGTGGCTCGCCGCGGAGGTACGACAGTCCCGCGCCACCCAGATCGCGGTGATGATGATTGAGCTGACCGAGCCCGCCAGCCGCCAGCAGGACCCGTACCAGATGGAACGGGAGCGGCTGCGGCTGCGCGAGGCGTTGCTCGAACATGCCGAGCGGATGCGGGGCAGACTGGGCACGATCGACGACCGGACGCTGCTCATCACGACGACCCGCGGCACCGTCGAGAGCGCCATCGCCCGGCACCGGGCCGGCCACGCCTCCCTGCTGACCCTCCGCGGTGTCGACGTCGAGCACACGGTCGGCTTCGGTGCCGGCACCACCATCGCCGCCGCCGAGGACAACGCCCGCAAGGCGCTGGCACTCGGCCGCGGCAGCGGCGACACCCACGTCGTCTTCCCCGACGGGCAGATCTACTCCAGCCGGGAGAGCCCGGTGAAACAACGGCTCCGCGAGACCGCCCCCGAGGTCCTGCGGATCTCCGAACAGCTCCGCCTCGGGCCGCTGTCGACCCGCCGGTTGCTGGACGCGCTGCACCAGATGGACCCGAACCAGGTGACCGCGCGGGCCCTGGCCGACGCCTACGGGGTGGAGGCGCGCTCGGCGCGCCGACTGCTCAAGTCGCTGCGGGCCGCCGGCTTCGCCGAGGAGGTCGGCGTGCACGTCAGCACCGGCGCGGGCCGGCCGCAGACGGTCTACCGGGTGGCGATGCGGCGGCTGCTCGAGGCCATCGGCGGTGAGGCGTGAGGTTCGAACCGACCTTCCTGGTCACGGCCACGTTCGCCGCGGACGCCGCCACCCGCCGGGAACCGCACCGGCAGGCCCACCTCGCCCACGTCGAGGCCCTGCTCGCCGACGGCACCGCCCTGCTCGCCGGGGCCCGGGCCGACCTCGGCGCTTCCGTCCTCGTCCTGCGGGCCGCCGACGCCACGGCCGCCCGCAGCCGTGTCGAACAGGATCCGTACTGGCAGCACCGGGTGTGGACCGGCATCGAGGTGGTCGACTACCTCGCCGTCACCCCGCAATCCCTCGGGAGGTCTTGATGTCGCAGTACCGCCAGATCGCCGGAGTCCGGGTGCAGGGCGCCGCATCCGCGCCCTACGCGGCCCGGCTGTTGGGCGAGGCGTGGGGTGAGACACCCGAGGGGGTGCCGGTCCGCTTCGAGGCCGACCCGGCGCGGCCCGAGGGCGGCTACCGGATCGAGGTGCCCGAGCAGGGCGAGATCCGGCTCAGCGGCGACCCCTTCGCCGGCCTGGTCTACGCCGCGCGGGAGCTGCTCGCCCTGGCCACCCCGGCCGGCGTGCCGGTGGGCGTCCGGGAGGGCGCGCCTCGGCTGCCGCTGCGCAACCTGTGGACCTGGGACCACTCCACCAACTGGGACCTTCGGCAGCTCGGCCAGCAGGAGATCGGCGCCCTGAACCCGTACGCCAAGCCCGCCGACGCGTTCGGCGCCGACTACCGGCGGCTGGTCGACTTCTGCAGCCGGGAGCGGATCGGCGGCATCGTGGTGTACGGGCTGCTGCGCGACGCCCACGGCGGCGTCGAGGCGGCCCGCGAGCTGTGCGAGTACGCCAACGCCCGAGGCGTACGGATCATCGCCGGGATCGGCGTCAACGCCTACGGCGGCATCTACTTCGACGGCCGGCACCGCTACAACCTCGCCACCTGGCTGCGGCAGCGCCCCGACCTGGCCGCCGAGCTGCCGAAGAAGGTCGGGTTCGACATCGACGACTTCGGCGACCTGCACTTCCCGGCCAGCGAGTACATGATGGCCGCCTGCCCGTCCCAGCCGGACAACCTGGCGTGGCACCGGGAGGCGGTCGACTGGCTGCTGGACACCCTCCCCGTCGGCGGCGTCAACTTCGAGACCGGCGACTACGGCAGCTGCGCCTGCGCCAGGTGCGCGGCCCGCACCGGCGGCGAGCGCACCTCCTGGTCGTACGAGGCCATGCGGTCGGTCTACCCGACCCTGCTCGAGACCGCCCGCCGCACCGGGCCGGCGGGGGTGCCGCTGCGGCACCTCGTCGAGGTCTACTGGGACAACATCTTCGACCTGGAGGCCCAGAAGCCGCTGGCCGACCTGCCCGACGACGTGGCCTACCAGTACTGCGTCAACCGGGGCTTCTGGCACGACAACCGGGACCGGCTCACCGCCGACCACGTCGACGGGCTTCCGCACACCACCAACGTGCTGCGCACCCACGCCGGCTCCCAGTGGAACCGGCAGCGGCACTCCTGGGTGCCCGACCTGTACGCCGACATGGCGACCCGGGCCGCCGGGGCGGGCATGCGCGGCCTGACGATCTTCGCCGAGGCGTCGGCGTACCACCCGACCAACGAGATCAGCTACCTGGCGTACGCGCGCTTCACCTGGAACCCGGACCTGGCCTGGGCGGAGTTCTGGCGCGCGGAGGTGGCACCGCGGTTCGGCGGCGCGGCCGAGGCCGAGGCGTTCCGCGCCGGCGCGGCCGCGCTGGACGACCCCACGGCGACGGCGGACGCCCTCGGCGCGGTCCGCGGCGACGCCCTGGCGATGGCCGCCGCCACCAGCGGTGACGTGCAGCGCCGGTGGCTGTGGCTGGCCGAGCGGGCCGCCCGTCACGCCCACTCCGCCGGCTGACCTGCCAGACCCCGCCGGCGAAGCAGCGGTGCGGCCGGACGACCGGCCCCCGCTGCGCCGCGGGTACACCGCCGGCGAATTTCACCCGCTTCGGGTGAGGGCCGCTCACCACCGGGCGTTCCAGGCTGTACGAACAGTGCGGCTCGCGGGGGTGTTGGAGGAGGCTTCTGATGGGGGACCCGACCGCCGACTTTCTCGGCCGGCTGGGCCGGAGCCCGGGCACGCCGATCACAATGAAGGCCCGGGGCACGATCCGGCTGGACGTCGAACGCGATACGGGAGTAGATGTCTGGTTCGTAACGTTGTGCGACGGCACGACCCAGGTGTCGCGCCAGGAGCAGCGGCCGGACCTGGTGATCCGGGGCCACCAGACGCTCTTCGACCGGCTGGTCCAGGGTCGGGCGCAGCTCTACGCGGCGCTGATGCGTAACGAGATCAACGTCGAGGGCGACCTGGCGCTCCTGTCGTCGTTCGAGCGGCTGCTGCCCGGCCCCGAGGGCGCCCACCACCCGCGCGACTTCGCCCGTGCAGGAGGACAGGGTTCATGAGCGAACGAGGCGTCAGCATCCTGGACGGCAACACGTTCGTCGTCAGCGACGAACGTGGCGACCTGCACCCGTCGCCGACCTTTCCCACCGGGCTCTTCTCGTTCGACACCCGGTTCCTGTCGAAATGGGTGCTGACCGTCGACGGTCAACCGCTCAACGCCCTGTCCCGGGACGACCTGCAGTACTTCGAGACCCGCTACTTCCTCGTGCCCGGCGAGCCGACCCACTACGTCGACGCGAAGGTCTCGGTCATCCGGCAGCAGCAGATCTGCCGGGAGTTCAGCGAACAGTTGACGGTACTCAACCACGACACCGAGGAACGGCACCTCACGTTGCGGGTGGAGATGGCCACCGACTTCGCCGACCTGTTCGAGATCAAGGACGTGCGGCAGAAGACCGGGAAGACCCTGACGAGCGTCGAGGACGGTCATCTGCGGTTCCGCTACGAACGAGGCACCTTCCACCGTGAGACGATCATTTCGAGCACTTCGCCGGCGCGCGTCGACGAAACGGGGATGACCTTCGACCTCCGGATCGCACCGCGCGGCAGGTGGAGCACGGAGCTGCACGTCTACCCGATCGTGCGCGGCGCGCGGGGCCTCGACATCCGGGCCAGCCTGGACGCCCACCAGGGGCGGGTGAAGCCGCAGCTGCGGCAGGACCTCGACGACTTCCTCGTCCAGACACCACAGCTGGTGTGCGACCACCGGTCCCTGCAGACGGCGTACGAGCGCAGCCTCACCGACCTGGCCGCGATGCGGTACTCACCGCTCGCCTTCCCCCGGCGGTTGCCGGCCGCGGGACTGCCCTGGTTCATGACCATCTTCGGCCGCGACAGCATCTTCATCAGCCTGCAGACGCTGCCGTTCGTGCCGGAACTCGCCTCGACGGTCCTCCGCGACCTCGCCTTCCAGCAGGGCAGCAAGCTGGACGACTACCGCGACGAGGAACCCGGGAAGATCGCGCACGAGTTCCGCTACGGCGAATCGGCGGCGTTCGAGGAGCAGCCGCACAGCCCCTACTACGGATCGGCGGACTCCACCCCCCTGTACGTGATCCTGCTCGACGAGTACGAGCGGTGGAGCGGGGACGCCAGCCTGGTGCGACAGTTGGAGCTCGAGGCCCGCGCGGCGCTGAACTGGATCGACGAGTACGGCGACATCCTGGGCAACGGCTACGTGTCGTACCAGCGGCGAAACACCGTGAACGGCCTGGAGAACCAGTGCTGGAAGGACTCCTGGGATGCCGTCTCCTACCGGGACGGCCGGCTGCCCGGACTGCCACGCGCGACCTGTGAGCTGCAGGGGTACGCCTACGACGCGAAGCTGCGCGGCGCCCGTCTGGCCCGGCAGTTCTGGAACGACCCCGCCTACGCCGACCGGCTGGAAGCCGAGGCGGCCGACCTCAAACGGCGTTTCAACCGCGACTTCTGGATCGAGGAGGGGGAGTACTACGCCCTCGCCCTCGACACCGACGGCAAGCCGGTCGACGCCATGTCGTCCAACATGGGCCACCTGCTGTGGAGCGGCATCGTCGAACCGGACCGGGCCCAGAAGATCGCCCAGCACCTCCTCGGGCCGAGCATGTTCTCCGGGTGGGGTGTCCGCACCCTGGCCGACAGCGCGGCGCGGTACAACCCGGTCGGCTACCACGTCGGCACGGTCTGGCCGTTCGACAATTCGATCATCGCCTGGGGGCTGTGGCGCTACGGCTTCCGCACCGAGGCCGGCCAGATCGCCGAGGCGGTCATCGACGCGTCGCAGTACTTCGGCGGGCGGCTGCCCGAAGCGTTCGCCGGCTACGAGCGGCCCCTGACCAAGTACCCCGTCGAATACCCCACCGCCTGCAGCCCGCAGGGCTGGTCGGCCGGAGCGACCCTGCTGTTCCTCCGTACGATGCTCGGCCTCAATCCGCACGAGGACCACCTCGCGGTCGATCCCGCCCTGCCGGCCGCGATCGGCCGGATCGAACTGCTCGACATCCCGGGGCGTTGGGGGCGCGCCGACGCGTTCGGCCGGAGCGGGGTCGACAGCCGGCGTCGGGCCAGGGCTCGACGGTAGGGACGGAACAGGGGCCTCCTCAGGCGGCAGGAACCAGCTCGGCCGAATTCAGGAACGATCGTTCTTGACTGGTCGTTCCTAAACCCGCTACTGTGGCTGACATGGGGAGACCACGTGGGTTCGACGAGGATCAAGCTGTCCAGGCGGCGATAGGAGTTTTCGCCGAGCGGGGATACGACGGCACGTCCGTCGACGACCTGGTGGCCAGCCTCGGCGTCCATCGCAACAGCCTGTACAAGACCTTCGGCAGCAAGGGTGGGCTCTACACCAGGGCGCTGCGCTGGCACGTGGAGCACCAGGTGCGACCACTCGTCACGGCCGTCGCGGCGGCTGGCGACATCACCGAGGCGATGCATCGCGTACTCGCCACCGACGCGGCGAAACCCGGCTTCGACCTGCTCCTGAGGGCCGCGGTCGAGCGCGCCCCGGTCGATCCCGAGGTCGCCGAAGTGGTCGCCCAGTGCCTGCGGGAGATGGACGAGGCCCTCGGTCGCGTCCTGATCGCCGAACATCCGGGCGCCGACGGAACCGCTCGCGTCGAGGCACTGACCACCGCGCTGACCGCCACCGTGC
Organism: Micromonospora sp. NPDC049139; assembly: GCF_055586845.1. NCBI lineage: Bacteria > Bacillati > Actinomycetota > Actinomycetes > Micromonosporales > Micromonosporaceae > Micromonospora > Micromonospora sp. NPDC049139. The sequence goes on from NZ_JBVJHK010000013.1 coordinate 179,966, forward strand.
TGGGTCTGCGCCTGCGGGCCAGGGCCGGCGCCTCCGATACGCAAACCACCGAAGCCGGCGCGGCAGTGGCCGACCAGCTCAGCCAGCACGAGATCTGAGGAGACAGATATGGCACGTGTGTATGTCGACGGCGAGGCCCTCGTCGTGGAGATCGAAGGCCTGGACAAGCTCTGGGCACTGAAGAGCCGGCTCACCATCCCGCTGGTCAACGTCAGGGGCGCGACCGCCGACCCGGGGATCGTCAAGGAGCCGAAGGGGCTGCGAGCGCCGGGAGCCCACCTTCCCGGAGTCATCGTCGCGGGCACCTTCCACACCGAAGGCGAGCGGGTGTTCTGGGACGTCCGTGATCCAGCCAAGGCCGTCGTCATCGAACTGACCGACGAACGCTACAACCGCCTCGTCGTCCAGGTCAGCGACCCCCGCGCCACGGTTCGGCTCATCGAAGAGGCCACGCGGACGCCCTGACCGGTCCGTCCGTTGCTTCCCGGCCGGTGGCCGCTCCGGCGGCCACCGGTCCCTTTTTCACCCCACCTCGAATGGCGATGCCTCATGCCCAAGATCCAAAGGCTGGTTCCCAGTGACCACGACAAACCGCTCACCAGCATCACGAAGACGTCCGACGGCGTGCGCGTGCAGGTGCGCAACCTCACCAAGCGGTTCGGTGCCGTCCCGGCGGTCACCGACCTGACCTTCACCGTGGAGCCCGGGCGGGTCACCGGCTTCCTCGGCCCGAACGGCGCCGGGAAGTCGACCACCCTGCGAATGATCCTGGGATTGGTTCGGCCCACCTCCGGCGACGCGCTCATCGGTGGCCGACGGTACGTCGACCTGCCGCAGCCGGCTCGTACCGTCGGCGCGGCCCTGGACGCGTCAAGCTGCCATCCCGGAACCAGCGCCCGGGACCACCTGCGGATCTACTGCGACATGGCCGGGCTGCCGCTACGACGCGCGGACGAGGTCATCGAGGCCCTGGACATGTCCGGGTTCGCGGGCCGCAAGACCGGCCAATTCTCCACCGGCATGCGCCAGCGGCTCGCCCTCGCCACGGCCCTACTCGGCAACGCTCCCGTGCTGCTTCTGGACGAGCCGACCAACGGGCTCGACCCCGGGGGGATCGCCTGGCTACGCCGGTTCCTACGCCAGCTCGCCGACGAGGGGCGCACCGTCCTGGTCTCCAGCCACGTGCTCAGCGAGGTGGAACAGATGGTGGACGGCGTGGTCGTGCTCAGCGGCGGGCGCCTGATGGCCGAAGGCACCCTCGACGAACTCGCTGCGGTGACCGTTCCCGCCGTCGTGGTCCAGTCTCCTGACGCCGACCTCCTCGCCGCGCGACTGGCCGATGCCCGGACGACCGACGGTCGCCCGCCCCGGATCGAGAACACCGGTCCGGGCACCCTCCGAATCCATGGCCTCAGCGCCGAAAGGGTCGCGGACACCGCGGCGGGCGCGGGCCTGCGCGTGTACGGACTGACTCCGTGCCGCACCGACCTGGAACAGGCATTTCTGCAGTTGACCGGGGAAAAGAGGACCACCAGATGAGCCACCTCGTCCGAGCCGAGTTCCGCCGGCTGTTCGCCACCCGCCTCTGGATCTGGGCCGTGGCCGCCGCGGTCGTCTTCGGCGGCGGCCTGGTCGGGCTGCTCACCATCATCGGCCCCGAGAACGTCAATCCGCCCCTGCCCGGACTGGACACCGAGGCCGGCATCCGGGCGGTACTCGGCCTCGCCGGGCTCGGAGTGATCGTCCCTGCGCTGTTCGGCGCGACGGCGGTCACCTCCGAGTACCGGCACCGGACCATCTCGGCCACGTTCCTGTTCGCACCTCGACGCTGGAGCGTGCTGGCCGCGAAACTCCTCGTCTACCTCGTCGCCGGGGTGGCCTACGGGCTGATCACCACGATCGCGGCCGGCATCGCGCTCTACGCCGGGACGGCTGTCCGGGACATCCCCACCGGCGCACCACTCGATGTCGTCGTCAGTCTGCTGCTGCGCCTGGTCGTGGCGATGGCGGCCTACACCGTACTGGGCGTGGGCATCGGCGCGCTGGTCCGCAACCAGGTGCTCGCCTTGGCCGGCTTGGGCGCGTACCTCTACATGGGCGAGAACCTGCTGCTCTTCATTCCCGGGGTGAACACGGCATACCCGTTCCTGCCCGGCGGTGCCACCGCCGCGCTGACCAACTTCACCGCGCTCACCCAGGTGGCGAACGACACGACCGGAGCCGCACCGCAACTCCTCTCCCCGCAGGCCGGCGCGGGGCTGCTGATCGCCTACGCGCTCGCCGCCGCGCTACTGGCTATCGTCCTGCCCCTACGCAGGGACGTCGTCTGACCAGGGCGGACGACCGGACGAGCACGAGGCGTGCGCCGGGTCGGCACCCCCGGGCTTTCCCGGTCAGGAGGGCCGGCGCACGCCCAGCTGGTCCAGCCAGCCGTTGACGTCGAAACCCCGCGTCGCTCTCGGTCTGCCGTCGGCGGGCGCCGCCCTTGTACCGTCTTGGAACTGGTCCGCCGCAGTCGCGTCGGGAACGGTGGTATCAAGGACCGACGTCAGCCAAGGAGGGGCAGTGCGGAGTTTCGCCCGTACGTTCGTCGGCAACCTCGTGCTCTTCACCGTCTTTGGGGTGGCGGGGCCGATCCTGCTGGTCTGCGGCGCCCTGGGCGTCACCGATGCCGGCGAGGGCGAACGGGGTGTCCCGCTGGCCTTCCTCCTCGTCGGGCTGGGGTTCACCCTCGCGATCCTCGTCAGCGCGTTCCTCTTCACCCGCAGGCACCACCCGGTCATCACCGACCGCGACCGCGTGTCCAGGGCGTATCAGTGGGACGACGACACCCTCGCCATGTGGACTCCCCGCGCCCGGATCCCCATCCAGGGCGGTCGGCTGGCCACGGCCGAGGTGCGCGAGGCGGCACTCGTGTCGTACGGCGACGACTGGGAGGCGACGTACCAGTCCTACGGCGACCTCGACCCCGACGAGCCGAAGCCGCGCATCCGGCTCGGGCTGCGGGTCCAACCTGACGGCGGCGAGCCGTTCGAGTCGACGCACACGTGGCGGGTGCCGTCCCTGTGCCTGGGGGCCGTCACCGCGGGGCGACTCGTCGCCGTCGTCCATCCCGACATCCCCGAGGAGTTCGGCATCGACTGGCCGCGCAGCGCCCTGCTGTCGGGCGCCAGGACGTGCAGGCTGCTCGGTCTCGACGGGCGGCACGTCGAGCTGACCGGTCGCCCGGATCTCCTCCTGGAGCTGTGGCGGATCACCGGCACCGGGACCGCGGGCCGGATCACCATGGACGGCGACACGATCGACCTGCGCCGCGTCGATCCCGCCATGGCGACGCAGCTCCAGAACCTGGTCGAGCGGGCCGCCGGCGGGTGGCCGGCGCCCGAGCCGGTGCCGGACGGGCAGGCCAGGTGGGTGGTCGACCATTTGCCCGCGGAGAAAGGGGCGTTCGGCGGCGTGGACCGCCGGTGGGCCCGCCACGGCGGGCACCTCGTCCGTGGCCGGTTCCTGGAACTGCGGGGCACGAAGACCTTCCAGTACGCCGGCCCGGTGCTGGAGACCGTCCTGCGTGTCTTTCCCGCCGACGGCACCGCCCCGATCGACCTCGGGAAGAAACTGACGGTGCCGATGGCCTACCTCGCGCTGCTGCACCGCACGAAGCAGCTCGTCGTGCGGGTCGGCCCCGACCGCCGGTCGTACGAGATCGACTGGGCGCGCACCACCCTCGCCGTCGGGGCGCGCCCGGCCGTCGTGATCGGACCCGACGGTCGCCGGTTCGACCTGACCGGCCGGTTCGACGCCCTGCTGGCGATCATGCGGCTGCTCGTGGCCAACCGGGTGAGTGTCTCCGGCAACGTCCTGGATCTCCGTGACCGCCGCCCCTCCGCTGTGGCGGGGCAGGTCATGGACGTGGTCCGTGCGCGTCCCGACCGGAATTCGCATCTGGACTTCCCGGTGCCGTAGAGCGGGGCCGCACCCGCTGTGCCATCAGTGCGGCCCGCCCACCACCGCGGTGTTGCTCGACGTCGCCGAGGGCTCGAACCCGGTGATGGCCGGGCCGCGTCGTCGGAATGGTCAGCGCGGCTGCTCGGCGAGGCCCTGGATGCCCTGCAACGTGGCGGTCATGGCGTCCCGCAGGGCGGCCCGTCGGTGCTCGATGATCTGCTCCTCGTTCTCGGGGGCCCGGTCGATGACCAGGCTCACCCCGCTGCGGCCGGGGCCGATCCGGACGGACTGGACCAGCCGGCAGCCGTCACCCTCGGGAGCGAGCCGGAACTGCCAGGCGGCGGCCGGGCGCCGCAGGTCGGCGGGGCCGCCACCGAAGCGGTTGTCCGGGTCGAGCACCACCCAGCCGAAGACCTGCGGCTCGTCGAACCGCACGACGTGCGAGATGGTCCGCCACTCGCCCAGCGCGGGATGGTGGTTGTGCCCCTCGAACCGGGCGCCGAGCGCCGGCCCCCGGCTGCCGTCCAGCCATCGGACCCGGCGCAGCTCCGTACTGAACCGCGTGGGCAGCTCGATGTCGGTGACCAGCTCCCACACCCGGGCCGGATCGGCCGCCAGGCGCAGGTCGCACTCCACCGTCGGGCCATCGACGTAGCGCACGGCGCCCTCCCTTGTGTCCTTCGGCTCTCCAGATCCTCTCACCGCGGGCACGTCGGCGAGGGGCCGCGCGGGTCCGGCGCCGGGAGGTCAGCACCGTGGCACGTTGGGGATGAAGCCGTCGTGGCCGGTCAGGACGTAGGCGTCCGAGACGTACCTGTTGGTGCCGATCCGGTTCCAGACGTTGGTGGTGCCGTAGGTGCCGGTGACGGTGGTGCCGACGGCCTGGCAGTAGATGCTGACCGTCGTGCCGTCGGCGACGGATCCGACGATGGCGTAGCCGGCGCCGGGCCCCGAGCGGACGTTGAGGCCGGCCCCTCCGGTGTTCACCGTGCCGGAGCCGACGCCGGTCTTCCCGTTCACCAACTCCATGTAGTAGGTCCAGTTCCAGTGCGGGCCCGGGTCGGTGTGGGTGGCCCCCGGCACCTCGTTGTGGCCGATGATGTGTGCCCGGTCCTTGGGGATGCCGTACTTGTTGGCCAGGTTGCGGGTCAGGGCCGCGGACGCCCGGTACATCGCGTCGGTGAACCAGGCGGGGTTGTCGACGTAGCCCTCGTGTTCGATGCCGATGGACTGGGTGTTGTAGGTCCAGTTGCCGGCGTGCCAGGCGATGTCCTTCTCGCGCACGGACTGGGTGACCGCGCCGTCGGACGAGCGGAACGTGTAGTGCGCGCTGGCCTTGGCGGCCGGGTTCTGGAACCAGCTGATCGATCCGGCGTAGCTGCCCTGCGTGACGTGGATGACGACGTACCTGACGGGGTGGCTGCCGGGCCGGCTGGCCACGGTGTAGTTGCTGGGGCTGGCCGGCGCCCACGCGGCCGGTCCGTAGTCGGTGCTGAGGGTTCCGACCCCGTCCGCCGCCTGGGCGAGCACGCCTCGCTGCGGCGCGACCGGACGGCCGGGAACGGCCAACGCTTCGGGCTGTGCCGTCTCGAAGCCGGTTCGGAGCAGGTCGTAGACGGCGTCGGCGTAGAGCCGGGCGACCGCCGGGGTGCTTGCCCCGCCGTAGCGCGCGACCGAGCCGTACCACCTGTTGACGTCCTGGCGCTCGACGGCGGTCAGGCCGGCCTGGTCGGCGTAGGAGCGCAGGACGGCGGCGGCGCCAGCGACGTTCGCGGTCGGGTCGGCGCGTAGCGTGTCCCGGTCGAGCCGGGTCAGCCGGGCCGCCTCGTCCAGGGTGTGCAGGTTCGGGTTGCTGACCAGGTGCATGAGGCCGTAGCCGCCCGCCGCGCTCGGTCTGCCGCCATGCCCGTCGAGGCGCGTCTCGGCGTGGCCGAGGGCGAGGAGCAGATCGCGGGGAACGTCGTACCGTCGTGCGGCGGTGTCGAACGCGGTGGCCAACCGGCTTGATGCGGCCGAGCCCCGGTCCGGGTCGGCTGATGCCGGCGAAGCCGCCAGGACTGACTCACCGGACAGGACCAGAGTCGCGGCGAGCATGGCGCCGAGTAGCCCGTGCGTACGCCGTGAGGCGCGTCGACCAGTCACCTTCCACCCCTATTTGTGATAGATGGAGCTCGATGGATGGCTCGTAACATACCCCGCAGCCGACGGCGGTGTAAACGGTTTGCGGTGCCGGGCTTTCGGGGCGGCGGAATCCTTCATCGGCGGCGCGCCCGGCCGGCCCGCGCGCCGCCCTGCCGGGCGCGCCAGGTGGCGCCGGTGCGCATCAGGACGGATCCGGCGACGGGTGGGCTGCCGACGCCACGACGGGTCTCGCGCCGGAACCGCCCGGCTCGCCCGTCGGCGAAGGAGCAGCGATTCGTGTTCCGGTGCGGGAGCGCTGGGTCAGGACGACGCAGGCGAGCACCACGAACGCCGCGGCGACCGAGGCCGGAGCGACGGCCTCGCCGACCAGCAGCGCCGACCAGGTCAGGGTGAGGACGGGCTGGGCGAGCTGGATCTGTCCGACCTGCGCGATGCCGCCGCGGGCGAGGCCCGCGTACCAGGCGAAGAAGCCCAGGAACATGGAGACCGCGGTGAGGTAACCGAACCCTGCCCAGGCGGCGGCGCCGGCGTGCGGTCGGTGGATCGTGGTGGCCACAGCCGTGACGGGCAGGGTGACGGGCAGCGACAGCAGCAGTGCCCAGCAGATCGTGCGGGCACCGCCCAGTTCGCGGGCGAGCAAACCGCCCTCGGCGTATCCGAGGCCGCACAGCACGACCGCCGCGAGCAGGTACAGATCCGCGAGGGACAGGGCGCCGCTGACCGTGCCGCTGACGATGAGGAAGGCCAGGACCGCCAGCAGCCCGCCGATGCTCGCGACCCAGAACAGCGGCGGCGGACGCTCTCCGGCGCGCAGCACCGCGAACATCGCGGTCATGGCCGGCAGCACGGCGACGACGACCGCGCCGTGCGCGGAGGTCTGCGTCGTCAGGGCCAGCGAGGTGAACAACGGAAAGCTGACGACGACACCGAGCGCGACGATCGACAGGCGCCGCCACTGACCTCGGCTGGGCCGCGGCGCGCCGGTGGATCTCAGGTACGCCCATGCCAGCAGCGCCGCGCCGACGGCCCGGCCGAAGGCGACGAACCAGGGGTCCAGCTCCTGCACGGCGACTCGGGTCATGGGCAGCGACATGCTGAAGGCCAGCACGCCCAGCGCTCCGAGGGCGAGCCCGACGGTGCGATCCGCTGTTACCGTGCTCACGGCAGTAGCGCTACTCTTGTCCTTCATGGGCAACGGTAACGCAGCCGAGCGTGTCATCCAAGATCTGCGCGCGCTCGTCGCCAGGGCCGACCCGGGGGACCGGCTGCCGTCGGTACGCGAGCTGACCGCGCGCCACCAGGCCTCCCCGGTGACGGTCACCGAGGCGATCCGGCAGCTCGCCGCAGAGGGACTGGTCGAGGCGCGATCAGGGCGGGGCACCTTCGTGGCCGCCGCGCCCACGCGGCAGCCCGGGGCGGACCTGTCCTGGCAGACCGTGGCCCTCGGCCCTCGCCCACGCGGCGAGGAGGACATGCAGGCGTTACTGGCGCTACCGCCCTCGGACGCGATACCGCTGTCCGGCGGCTACCTGGACCCGGATCTTCAACCGGCCGCCGCGCTCGGTGCCGCGCTGGCCCGAGCCGCCCGACAGCCCGCGTCGTGGCAACGCGGCCCGGCCGAGGGACGCGAGGACCTGCGCGCCTGGTTCGCCCGCGCGGCCGGAGGCGGGCTGAGCGCCGGCGACATGGTGATCTGCCCGGGCGGACAGGCCGCGCTGTCCTCCGCGCTCCGCGCGCTCGCCGCCCCCGGTGACACCCTGCTCGTCGAGTCGCCGACCTACCTGGGCGCGCTGGCCACGGCCCGCGCCGCCGGACTGCGGGTGGTGCCCGTCCCCGCGGACGCCGACGGCGTACGGCCCGACCAACTGGCCGCCGCGTTCACCCGCACCGGCGCGCGGTTGTTCTACTGCCAACCGCTGTACGCCAACCCCACCGGCGCGACCCTGGCGGCCCACCGCCGCGCCGAGGTCTGCGCCGCCGTACGCGACGCCGGGGCGTTCCTGATCGAGGACGACTACGCCCGGGACCTCGCCATCGACGGCGAGGCCACACCTCCACTGGCCGCCGACGACCCCGACGGACACGTCGTCTACCTGCGCTCCCTGACCAAGTCCGCCGCGCCCGGGCTCCGTGTCGCGGCGATCGGCGCCCGTGGCCCGGCCGGCGCCCGCCTGCGGGCAGGCCGACTGCTCGACGACTTCTTCGTGGCCGGCCCCCTGCAGCAGGCCACGATCGAGTTCGTCACCTCCCCGGCGTGGGCGCGTCACCACCGCACCGTGCGCGCCGCGTTGCAGGCGCGGCGCGCGGCACTGCTGGCCGCGCTGCGGCGGCACCTGCCCCCACTCGCCCCGCAGGTGGTTCCGCGGGGCGGCCTGCACCTGTGGGCCCGCCTGCCCGACGGCACCGACGACGTCGCGCTGGCCGCCGCCGCGGCCCACGAGGGCGTCGTGGTCTTCCCCGGGCGGCCGTGGTACGCCGCCGAACCCCCGGCACCACACCTGCGCCTCACCTACGCGGCCGCGCCACCCGACCTCATGGACGAGGCCGTCCGCAGGCTCTCCCGCGCGCTGGCGAGCCGGACGGCAGCTGCCTGACGCGTCCGGCCGGCGATCCCGTTCCCAGGCCCACAGCGGTCGGTCCACGCCGGCAGGACTCCCCGAGCATCCTCACGGCCGGTCCAACTCGGGCAGGGGCAGGATCCGGGCCAGGAACGCCCGCAGGTCCCGTTCCTGGTGCCGCTGGGCCCACTCCATCAGGCGGGAGACCTCCGCCTGATACAGCCGGCCGAGCTCGCCGAGCGTGGACACGCAACTCGCCTCGACGGCTCCGCCCTCGTCCAGGTCGGCGTCGTGCACCGCGAACACGGCGACGCCGTCCGGCCGGGGAACGAGCTTCACGAAATAGGCGCCTTCCCAGAAGTAGAAATCCGCCTCCTCGCCGCCGGCGGCCTCCCGGATCGCGGCCCGCAGCGAGCCGAGGAACGACAGCGGAGAGTCGGCCCAGTGCCGTTCGGGAAAGTCGTGGCCGTCGATGGTGATCCAGGTCTGGCCGTGCAGGTGGAGTTCGGGTGCACGTGCGTCGACCCGCAGGCTGTCCAACGGAATGTTGATCGCGAACATGCTCCGAGCCTCTGTCAACGAGCCGGCGGCCGGCGGCTTCGGCCGGAGCGCGACGGATTCACTGCGGGTAGATCGATCTCATCCGGCCGCCGCCACGGGGAATCTGGAACCGCACTTTCCTGCCGTCGACCACGGCGGTCGCCTGGACCATTCGTGTCTCAGGATCGTAGCCGACCACGCGCGGGTTGTTCCGCAACGCCGCCCGGGCGATGGACTCCAGTTCCGCGTCGGTGATCTTCGCCGGCCACAGGTCCTTGCCGCTGGTCACCCCGGCACCGCCCAGGACGTGGTTCCGCCGTACGTGCGCGATGTCGAGCCCCTCGTAGGAGTTGGGAACCTTGATCCCCTTCAGCGCCTTCGCGCCACGTTTCATCGCGCAGTTGTGCACCAGGACAGGCGTGTCTCCGGCCAGCACGTAGAAGGTGTGGACGTTGGCGACGGTGAGGTTGTGGACGGTCAGGTTCCGCTGGTAGGCGCGCGTACCGGTGACGCGGACCGGGCGGGAGCCTGGCGGGCCGGCGAGGGCCGCGCCGGGGCGTAGGTCGCCGGCGTCGATCCAGGCCCGCCGGTCGGGGTTCCAGAACGGGTGGCCGGCCGTCGCGGTGACGGTGCCGGTCTGCCGGCCGTCGGTGACGGTGAGCTGGTCGAGGTGTTTCGGGCCGCCGCCGGTGATCTGGGCGAGCACGGGCTCGCCGGTGGTGCGGCCGGTGACCGGATCGGTTGCGCGGACCCGGACGCCCGGGGTGACCCGTTCGATCGGGCGGGCGCTGCCGTCGGCGAGCAGGACGAGGGTGCCGGGGACGAAGCTGTTGGGCGTCGGGCATTCCGTGGAGTTGCGCTGCTGCCGCTGCCGTTCGAGCAGCCGGTCCACCTCGACCTTGGTGACGGCCTGTGCGATCACCTCGGCGCGGGCATGTGAGCGGACGGTGTAGGTGACCGACCGGCCGGTGGCCCTGGACTCCGCCTTGGCCCTGGCCCGCTTCTCGGCGTCGACGGCGGCCCACACCGGGCCGGCCTCCGGGGCCGAGCAGGACTGCTGACCGGAGACGGTGTTCCCGGTGAGCGGAAGGGTCCTCGGAGGGCTGCTGCAGCCGCCGGCCCGCCGCCCCTCGATGTCCATGGTGACCGTCATGCTGACGGTGATCTGGCCGGCGGTGATGCGGGTCGCGGCGTCGGTGGACAGCGTTCCGGTGAAGCTCTGCCGGACGTGGCAGCCACTGGGCCTGCACTTTAGGGTGCCGTCGCCTTCCAGAGCGAAGTCGACGTCCGCGTCCTCGGCGCCGGCCAGTTGCGCGGTCTCGGCCGCGAGGGTGTCGTACATCTGCTCGGCCTGGCCGTCGGAGAGCGGAGCGATGTCCAGACTGTCGAAAGCCGCGGCGTCGGACGGGGCTTCGTCCTGACCGGTCGGCTGCGGTTGACCCGACCGTGGCGTCTCGGTGCCCGGCTCCAACCGCAGTACGCGGTACGGTGGGTCCTTGGCCACCAGGAGGGTGCCCGCCGCCGTGTCGGCCCGCAACGCCGGCACCCCGTCCACCGAGAGGGCCGGCAGGTCCGGGTCCTCGGGCGCGGGCAGCCTGGGCAGCGCGTCCAGGGCCTCCGACAGTTGATCAGCAAGCGCGCCAGGGGAGACGAGCTGTTCGGACATCGGGCCGAGCAGCCGCCTCGTGTAGCCGCCGGTCCGCCACCGGGCCCACCGCCCGTTGCTCGTCTCGTAGCCGTAGACCCGTCCACCGACCCGGAGCACCTTCAGATCCATGTTCAGGTCCGGCACGCTGACGGTGCCGTACTGCTCCCCGTGGGCGGTGACCGTGATGTCCCGCCGCGTCTGCTTGCCAGTGAACGCCGCGTCCGTCGCGGCACCCGTGTAACGCACTCCGCGGGCGTTCCCGAGGCTGGCCACCGCCTGGTCGAAGGGCTCCCGATTGCGTTCGGGCGTCGGCAGGTTCAGCCATACGACGAGGCCGGCGACCAGGGCGAGCACCAGGCCGGCGCAGCCGAACAGCAGTGCCTTCCGCCGTCGACCCGGTGACGCCGACGACACCGCGCCATCCGGCGGCCGCTCGTTGCTCTGCTGCGGGTCTCCCGGCTCGGTCATGTGTCCGTCCTCCACCGTGCAACACGACAGTCATCTATGTCTATGTGTGCAAGCTAGTCGACGCCGGCAAGGGAAGATCTCCGATGGTCAGGTGCCGACCGCCACCGCGGTGCCGAGGCCGAGCATGGTGACGCCGGCCGCCGCCTGCAGGAAGCGCTGCACGGCTGGGCTCTTGGCTCGGGCACGGCCCTTGTCGACGGTCCAGGCGTACAGGCAGAACCAGGTGCCGGAGACGGTGGCCCAGACGGCGCCGAGGGCGATCGAGGAGGCCAGCACCGGGCCGTCGGCGGTGACGAACTGCGGGATGAGGGACACCGCGACCACGCCGGCCTTGGGGTTGCGAGGCTGGTCGCCACACCGATCGCGAAGCTCCTGCGGCCGCCGGTGCCGCCGCCGGTGCCGCCTCCGGCGGTGCCGGAGGTCGGGTTCAGGTAGCCGCGCCGCAGCCGGAACCGCCCGCTTCGTCTCCCTCGCCGCGGTTGCGTGCCTCGGCTCAGGTCCGTGGCTCCCCGCTCCACTGGTTGAGCAGTCGATGTTCGTCCGACCCCGGCAGGTATCGCGGCACAGGGCCGGCAGCCGGCATTGTCCGATCGTCACGTAAGGGGCGGACTGGTTCACCCGGCGGGCAGCAACTGGGCAGACTGGGGCGATGCCCGTCGTTGCTCCGCCCGTTTCCCCCGCCCACCGTCGTCGTACCCACGCGCTGGTCGCGGTGGTCGCCGCGCTCGCCGTAGCGGCCGCGGCCGGTGCCTGGTCGCTGCGGGACCCGGATGCCGGCGGCGGCGCATCGGCGCCGGGTGACGCGTCCGCCATCGCTGCGGCGCCTGGCACCGGCCCGAGGGACGGCACCCCGACCTGCGCCGGCCGGGCGGCCCGGGCGCCCCGAGAGTTGCGCGGCATGTGGATCACGACGGTGAACAACATCGACTGGCCGAGCCGGCGCGGGCTGCCGGCCGAGACGGTGCGGGCGGAGTTCCGGGGCTGGCTGGACCTGGCCGTGCGGCGCAACCACAACGCGGTCTTCGTGCACGTGCGGCCGAGCGGGGACGCGCTCTGGCCGTCGGAGTACGCGCCGTGGTCGGAGTGGCTGACGGGGCGGCGCGACGGCCGCGACCCGGGCTGGGACCCGATGGAGTTCATGGTCACCGAGGCGCACGCCCGCAACCTGGAGTTCCACGCCTGGTTCAACCCGTACCGGGGCGGGCAGCCGGCCACGGTGGGCGGACCCGGCCCCCGGCTGGACCGGCTCGCGCCGACCCACCCGCTGCGCCGGCACCCGGACTGGGTGGTGACCTATCCCAGCGCCGACAAGCCCGGTAGCCGCCTCTACTTCAACCCGGGCATCCCCGAGGCGCGCACCTTCGTCGAGGACTCGATGTTGGAGGCGGTGCGGCGGTACGACGTCGACGGGGTGCACTTCGACGACTTCTTCTACCCCTATCCCGAGGCTGGGCAGGACTTCCCCGACGACGCGGCGTTCGCCCGGTACGGCGGGCGGTCCGCGGACAAGCACGACTGGCGCCGGGACAACGTGAACACCCTCGTGCGGGAGATGAGCGAGCGGATCAAGGTGATCAAGCCGTGGGTGAAGTTCGGCATCAGCCCGTTCGGCATCTGGCGGAACAAGCGCACCGACCCGGCCGGCTCCGCGACAGCCGGGCTGCAGAGCTACGACGACATCTACGCCGACACCCGACTCTGGGTGCGGGAGCAGTGGCTGGACTACGTCGTGCCGCAGCTCTACTGGCACATCGGGTTCGACAGGGCCGACTACGCCACGCTGCTGCCGTGGTGGGCGGCCATGGTGAAGGGCACCCGCGTGCAGCTCTACATCGGCCAGGCCGACTACCGGGTGGGCGAGCGCGGCGCCTGGCGCGACCCGGCCGAGCTGGACCGCCAGCTCGCCCTCAACCGGCGGCACGGGGTGAGCGGGAGCGTGCACTTCAGCGCCCGGCAGGTGCGCGCCGACAAGCTCGGGGCGGTCAGCCGGTACAGCGGGGCGCACTACGCCGGCCCGGCACTCGTGCCCGCGATGGCGCACCTACCAGCGGCACCGCCGGCCGCCCCCACGGTCACCGGCGCGCGCCGTCACGGCGACGGCGAGGTGGCGCTGACCTGGCGCGGGGACGGGGCCGCGAGCTTCGCCGTCTACCGGGTGGACGGCGATGCGGCCCGGCTCGTCGGCACCGTCCGGGGTACGGGCTGGGTCGACCGCACCGCCCCGACCGACCGTTCGCTCTCCTACTGCGTGTCCGGGCTGGATCGCAGCGGAAACGAGGGCCGACTCAGCGTGCCGGTGTCCGTCGCCGCACCGTGAGAGCCTGTCCGTCCTGCGGTGCTGTGGCCGCTGCCTGACCGACCGCGCCTCGTGGTCCACGTGCCGGGGCCGGTGTGGTGTGGGCTGACCTAGTCGGACCGGACGGTGAGCGGGACGCCGCGCAGGTCGGGCACCTCCTGCCGGCGCGGCTCCCGGGTCAGCGTCGCGGTGAATTCCTCCGGCCGGACGTCCAGGTACGGCGGGGACTCGACGTCGCGGAACCCGCCTGCGGCGACCACAGCCGGTGTGGGGCACTGCCGCTCCGGGCGTACCTGAATTATCTGTCCCGGTCGCACCAGGTACGAGGGACGGTTGACCTTGCCGCCGTCCAGGGTGAACGTGTTGTGCTCGACCAGGCTGCGGGCCTCGCCGACGGTCCGGGCGAAGCCGGCGCGGTGTACCAGCGCGTCCAGTCGCTGCTCCAACTGCCCGGCCAGGTTCTCCGCCGCGTCGCCGGGCTGCCCGGCGGCCGTCACCAGAGCCCGCACCAGTTGCCGCTCCCGCAGGTCGTACGCGGCCCGGATCTGCCGCCGCTCCGCGTCGGGCAGTCGGTAGCCGCGCGGGGCTCGGCGCGGCCCGCCCCGGACACCGATCGGATGCCGCTGCCGGCGCAGTCGGTAGCCATGCGCCGGCTTCAGCGGCACGTCGTCGGTCGGCGCGATGTTGACCTTGGAGCGGAGCGTCATGGTGCCTCCCTGGCTGTCGTGGGTCACCACTCTGTCCCGCACCGGGGTGAGCACACCCCACCCGGTCCGGGTGATCCGCCCCGTGCAGCGGCGCGTCGAGACCAGGGACGGCCCTGCGGTCAGGCGCGACGAGGCCGACGTTGCTGTTCGACCGGGCCGCAAGGCGACGAAGAAGGGCGGAAGGCGCGGCCGGGGCGGGGCCGGTCAGCCAGCCGGGTTCGGCTTGTACGCGACGACCAGCTCCCAGGTGCCGGGCAGCACCGCCACCCGCTCGAAGCCGACCTCCGCGAGCAGCTTGGTGTAGAACTCCGCCTCGCGCAGCCGGCTGACGCAGCTGTCCACGCCGATCAGGAAGTAGCTCCAGAAGAACTGCATGGCCAGCCGGTCCGGGGTGCGGAACTCCTCGCAGATCAGCAGCAGCCCACCTGGCTCCAGCGCCGCGTACGCCTGCTCCACCAGGTGGCGGGCCACCTCGTTCGGCCAGTCGTGCAGCACCCGCACGAACGACATCGCGTCGTACCCCTTGGGCAGCGGCTCGGTCAGGAAGTCGCCGCCGACGAACCCCAGCCGCTCGGGGTGCCCCCGCGCGACCCGGGTGGCCGCCACCAACGGCGCCACCGCCGGCAGGTTGTAGACGTCGGCCCGCAGGCCCGGCGCGGTGTCGAGGACGTGCGCGGCGAGCGTCCCGTCGCCACCGCCTACCTCCAGCAGGCGACGCCGGTCCGGCCACAGCAGATCGGCGTGCCGCCGTACCGCCTCGATCACCGGTCCCAGCCCGACGGCCATGCTGCGCTCGAACTCGGCGGTATGCGCGTCGGTCTTCGGCGGCCAGGCGAAGTCGTCGTCGCCGATGCTGACCTGGCCGCGCAGGCTCTCGGGCAGCCGGCCGTGCAGCCGCCGCCAGGGATAGCGGTCCCGGTCACGCTCGACCGCGCCGGGGCCGACCACCGCGGCGACCGCGTCGCGCAGCCCCGGCACGGCACGGTAGCTGGTCGTGCCGATGTCGTCCTCGGGCTCGTCGCGCGTCAGGAAGCCCAGGCTCTCCAGGCAGTCGAGAAACTTGTAGAGCCGTAGCGGGCGTACCCCGAACCGGGTGGCCAGCGCGTCGAGACGGACGGGCCCGGGCTCCAGCGCGTCGAGCAGGCCCATGCTGAACGCCGTCTCCAGCACGTCCATGGCCTTCGGACCGTTGGCGAGCAGGCTCATCAGCGCCCGCGGCGAGAGGGTGACGGTCACCGGTGCAGCTCCTTCTCCAGCGCGTCCATGAACGCGTCGACCTCGTCGAGGGTGTTGTAGACGTGCGGACCGACCCGCAGGTAGCCGCGCCAACTGCAGATCAGGTCACGGGCGGCGAGTCGCCGCTTCACCGCCTCGCCGTCGGGCACGTCCAGGCACACCACGCCGCCGCGGCGGTGCGGCGCGGTGGGGCTGACCACCGCGATGCCGGCCTCGCCGGCCCGGTCGAGGACCCGCTGGGTGAGGGCCAGCGAGTGCCACCGGATGGCCTCGGTGCCGATCCCGGCCAGCAGGTCCAGGCCGACCTGGGAGACCAGGGAGGTGACCGGGTACGGCGTGCCGCCGGCGAACCGCCGGGCGTCGGGCGCCCAGCCGGTGGACGGCTGGAACGTGAACGCCCGGTCGCCGGCCTGCCAGCCGGTGGCCGCCGGCGTCAGCTCCGGCACCAGGTCGGGGCGGACGTAGAGGAAGGCGGTGCCGACGCCGCAGAGCCACTTGTGCGCGCCGCCGAGGACGACGTCGACACCGAGGGCGGTGACGTCCATCGGCACCACCCCCACGGTCTGGAAGGCGTCCACCACCACCAGCGCGCCGACGTCGTGGGCGCGGGCGACCAGGCGGGGCAGGTCGACGGTGGCGCCGGAGGTGAAGCTGGCGTGCGACACGCACACCAGCAGCGTCCGCTCGTCGAGGCGCGCCTCCAGCGCCTCCTGGTCGAGGTGGGGGCCGCCGGTGCCGACCACGTCGAGGCGGGCGCCGTAGCGGCCGAACGCCCGGAAGACGAACGGCACCGTCGGGTACTCCAGGTCGGTGGTGACGACCCGGTCGCGCGGCGGGCGGTAGTCGAAGCAGGACGCCACCCGGGCGAGCAGGGTGCTCAGGTTCGCGTCGGTGACCACGCTGCCCGGCGGTGCGCCGATCAGGGCGGCCACCGAGTCGGCGTACCGGTCGAGACCGACGTGCCAGCCCTGCCACACGTCGTCCCGCCAGGTGCGCAGCGTCTCCCAGTAGTCGTGCAGCACCCGCTCCGCGCCCCTCGGCACCGCGCCGGTGGAGTTGTTGTTCAGGTAGACACAGGTCTCCAGCAGGGGGAACTCGGCGCGCAGCGCGGCCTGCGCGGCGGCGTCGAGGCACCGGGGCGCGTCAGGCCCGGGCGCGGGGTGGGATCGACTCACGCGGTGTGGCCTCCAATCGGGTCGACCGGGCGGGAATCGGCGGTGACGGCCGTGAAGACCGGCACGTCGCGGACCGCCGCCAGATAAGGGGTGCCCTCCGTGTAGCCGGTCCCGGAGCGGGGACCGAGCATCCGGGTGGCGATCCGGTGGTGCGTGCGCCGCCACTGCGACAGGGCCCCGGCGAACGTCTCCATCCGCCGCGCCACCAGCATGCGGTCCGCGCCGTCGAGCCGGCCCGCACGCACGGCCGACCGGTACGCCTCGTCGATCGTCGGCTGGCCGGCCCGCACCAGGGACCGCACCTCCGGCACCGACCGGTAGGCCACCGAGTCCAGCCGGTCTCCTTCCGGCGTACGGCAGAGCGACTCCACGAGCTTGTAGGAGCGGGACTGGATGGCGCTGGCCCCCTCGGTGTACTGCCGGAACGTCCGGAACGACTCCGTCTGCATGGTGGCCAGCAGCGAGAAGAGCGGGCCGGCGGCGCCGAGCAGGTCCCCGGCGTACCCCAGCCGGTCGGCCGCCGCACGTGGCACGGCCCCGGCCAGCGCGGCGACGGCGGCGCGCAGCTCGTCGGCGACCCCGGCGAAGAGGCACTCGTACGCCTGGAGCACCCGGATGAACAGGTATTCGTCGTGGGTCACGTGGACCGGCAACATGCTCAGCCGCAGCGTTTGATCCCCGTCGGCGTCGAGGTCGGCGGCGACGGCGTGCAGCGCGGTGGCGGTGGTCGTCGGACCGCCGTCGCCGACCGCCCCGGCCAGGCCGAGGCGGGCCAGCGGGGGCAGGGCGGCCCGGACGCCGAGGCGGCAGCGTTTGGTCACCACCGGCGGCCCCGGACGCTGCTGCGGGAGCAGGTCGGTGGTGTGGGCGGCGGCGGCCAACTCGAAGGCCAACGCGTCGGCGACCAGGCGGACGAACAGCCGGTCACGGGCGCGCCGGGCGGTGGCGTCGTCCTCGGCCGGGGGCGGGTCGTCCGCGCCGCAGGGCAGCCGGAGCACGCGTAGGGCCAGGTAGCTGCGGTAGTCGTAGCGGCCGTCCCACTTGTCGAGCGTCACGTCGAGGAAGTCGCTCAACAGCCGCGCCTCGTCGTCGCCGGCCGTCGTCGCGCCGGCCACTCTCGCCCGCGTCTCGTCGAGCAGGGCGAGGAGTTCCTTTTCGACGAAGTGTTTGCCGACCCGATGGAATTCGCGCAGCACCGCCGGGTAGGGGAAAGTGCGCGGGTCGGCCGTACCGGACAACCAGCTCGTCAATTCGTGCACGAAGCGCCCCTCGACATTTCCGAATCGGCACCACAATGGGAGGACGCCGGTCACCGCCGGCAAGTGCGGATGTCAGGGCTTGGCGGCACCGGAATCGTCGGCCGCGGGCTGGAGTCGGGCCTGCCACAAATCGGGAAAGAACCGGTGCCCGACAAGTTTGGCGAGCATGGTGGCCGGGCTGCCCGGGGTGCCGGCCGGAGCGTGACCGCCGACCCGCAGGGCCACCTGGTAGTGCCGCGTGCGCCACAGCGACACCCGCTCGTCCCACTCCACCATCGCCTCCGCCAGCCGGTGGACGGGGTCCGCCGGGTCTGCCGGGCACAACGCCGTCGCCGGGATCCCCCGGTCGGCGAGGCAGTCGGCGAACGCGCGCCCGAGTTGCCGGCTGGCCGCCTGGACCTGCCGCCAGCCTGGCGACTCGGCGCCGGAGCCGTTGCCCAGCGCGGGCTGCATCGCCTGGAAGTCCACGGGGGAGAGGTGTCGGAACATCTCCAGCTGGTCGGTGATCAGCCGCACGGCGAGCGTCGCCCGCGCCAGCAGCGCCTCGGCCGCCGCGGGGTCCCCGGCGCCCACCCGGGCGGTCGCCTCGGTCAACTCGGCCGCCGCCAGTTTGAGCCACAGCTCCGCCGACTGGTGCACCACCTGGAAGAGCAGTTCGTCGCGGTGGATCATCTCGGCCGGCGACCGTTGCAGGTCGAGCAGCGCGTCCGTGCGCATATAGCGTGCATAGTCGGTGGCGCCGCTGCCCGGCAGCACAGGCGACTGGTCACGCTTCACGGAATAACCTTTCGGTCGGATCGGCACGCCGGGATCAGCCGTGCGTCGGCGGCAAGTATGCAACGACATGAAGCGATGCGCTACCCCTTGGTTGCAATCTGTTTCCGGTCCGTCTGAGAAAGGACTGCGCGTCATCCCAGGGAAGTGGCCAATGCATCACATTGGACGATTCGCGTCAATATGAGATACGTCATTGCCGTCGGGTCGGCGGCCGGCCCCTGAACCGTCGACCCGTTTCTGTCGTGGTCTTCCGCTACCGTGCGCCGGTGACCGGAGGAGAACTCACCCTTCCCGCCGCGCTGCGGGAGGCCCAGGACGGCGGCTTCGACTACGCCGGCGGCGACGGCGTCGACTTCGAGCCGTACGACAGCTTTCTCACCCTCGGCGAGACCGCCGAGTGGTGGCACGCGTGGAGCGGCAACAGCTCGATGGACGGTCTGGACCTGCGGATCTTCGGCCAGGACGGCACGGGCGGACTGGCCGCCTTCTGGCTGGTCCGGCCGGGTGAGCCGGTCGACCGTCAGCCGGTGGTGTTCCTCGGCTCCGAAGGCGAGACGTCCGTCGTCGCCTGCGACCTGGGGGCCTACCTGTGGCTGCTGGCCGGTGGCTTCGGCCCGCTGGAGGCGACCATGTGGCCACGCCACGAGCACCGCCCCCGCCCGGACGCCCGCCGCACCGCGATCGCCGAGCGCTACGCGCCGCAGGCACGCCGGACCGTGCCCGAGGTGATCGAGGCGGCACGGGCCGAGTTTCCCGACTTCGAGCGGTACGTCGATTCCCTCTGTCGCTGACCGGGCGTCAGTCGGTGGTGCCCGTCGGTCGACGCGCAGGTCGAGTTCGCACAGGGTCCGCGGCTCCGCGGACAGGGTTGTCGGTGGTGCGGCCTACGGTGGCGCGATGACCAACAGCGAGTACCCGTGGGAGCCGCCCCTCGCCGGCACCGAGGTCGAGCATCTCGTCGGCGCGCTCGACCGGCTGCGAACGACCTTTCGTTGGAAGGCCGACGGCCTCGACGCCGCCGCGCTGCGGACCCGCTTCGGCGCCTCCTCGCTGACCCTCGGCGGCCTGCTCAAGCACCTCGCCGCGGTGGAGGACAGCACCTTCACGACCAGGCTGACCGGGCAGGCGATCGGCGCGCCGTGGGAGGGCACGGCCTGGGACGGCGGCAACGACTGGCCGTTCACCTCCGCCGCCACCGACGCCCCCGAGCAGCTCTACGCGCTGTGGGACGGCGCCGTCGAACGGTCCCGCGCGAGGCTCGACGCCGCCCTGGCCGTCGGCGGGCTCGACCAACTCGTTTACGCCGCCACGCCCGACGGCCGCCACGCCAGCCTGCGCCGGCTCGTCTGCGACCTCGTCGAGGAGTACGGCCGGCACACCGGCCAGGCCGACCTGCTCCGCGAGGCGGTGGACGGACTGGTCGGTGAGGACCCGCCGGCCGGCTGGCGCCCGCGCGGGAGCGGCTGACCGCCCGACGAGTGGTCGGCGCTGGCCTCGGGGCCGGGTTCGTTTGCGGGTGGCCCGGCCCCGAGGGCAGGTCAGTGCGTCGCCGGCACCTCCACCTCGAGCGGCTCCAGGTCGTCGCGGACGGCCTTGACCTCCCAGTAGAAGGCGTGCGAGGCCGGCGACCCGTCGACGGTGCGGACGCGGAATGCCCCGTCCCTGACCCGGCTCGCGGCCAGCGCGGAGACCGGCTCGTCGTCGTCGAAGACCGGCGTCAGGTGCACGGTCCGGCCCTCCGGCCGGGTCAGCGCCTCGAAGTACGCGGGCAGTTCGACGGTGGCGGTGCCGCCGTCGAGCCGCGCCTCACCCCGGTAGTAGACACCGTTCTCCGGTCCCTCGATGGCGGCGTGGATGAGCTGGCGGCGTTCGGTGGCGTCGGGGGCGTCCAGCGGGTGGTCGATGGCGAACTGCTTGGACTTGCCCTTGATCACGCCGCTGCTGGCCATCAGGCTGATCGTGTAGCCGCCCGACTCGGTGCCGAGGTAGATCGCGCCGGAGGCGAACAGGTCGAACGTGCTGATGCCGCCGCCGCTCCAGGAGGGCACCGTGTTCGGGCTGACCGCGACGCCGAGCTGGCCGTTGATCTGGACGTTCCCGCCGAAGAAGCCGCGCTTCTCCACCCACAGGCAGCCGGTCTCCGGGCCCGTGCCGCCGCCGTAGCCGATGTAGACGCCGGCGCTGTTGAGCAGGTAGAGCCGTTCGGGGCCGTTGATGTGCAGCCGGTTGGCGCCGTTGAGGTAGCCGGAGGCCGGCATGGAGATGTTCCCGCCCGTCCACAGGCCACCCTGCACCGTCAGGTCCCCGTTGCCGTTGGCGTCCTTGACCACGGTGACCCCGCCGGTGGCCCGCACGGCGAAGCCGCCCTCGGCGGTCAGCGACAGCCCGCCGCGCCCGCGCAGGCTCGCCGCCCGCAGCTCCTTGACCGCCAGGTCGGCGTACGGCTTGCTGCCCTCGCCGTAGCCGAGGCCCGGCCCGTCGTTGCTGCGGTCGACCAGCTCGAAGCCCTTGCCGGCCCGGAACGACAGCTGCGCGTGCTGCACGCCGGGGCCCCAGAAGCCGAGCCCGGTGACCACCTGGCCGGGGGAGACGGTGGCCCCCTCCATGCTGCCCAGGTGCAGCATGCCGCCGGCGATGCGCAGCCGGTCCGCGTTCTGCTGGGTGAAGGCGATGATGTCGTCGGCGTCGTTGTTGTTGGCGATGCGCAGGATGGTGTTCTCGCCGCTGTACGGCCAGTACCGGATGTAGGCCTCGTCGCCGGCGCCGCCGCCGGGGTCGCTCGGAAAGGTGATGCCGGACTGGGCGCCGCCGCCGACGGCCGGCACGATGGCCCCGACCGGGACCCGGAGGCCCGCGGCCACCCGCCCGGTGCCCTGCACGGTGATCGTGCCGCCGGCGCGGGTGACCGTGCCGAGCACGATGGCGTTGGCCGGGTCGGTGGGGGCGGCGGCGGAGAACTCGATGCGCCCCTCCTCGGTCCACCGGGTCTCGGCGGCGACCCCGCCCTCGTCGCGCCGCTCGGTGAGGTACTCGTGGTAGCGGATCACCACGTGCCAGCTGCTGCCCTCGGCGGGCAGGGTCTTGCGGGTGTTCTCCGCCAGCACGATCACCCGGCCGGCGCCGTCGATCGCCACGCCCTGGCCGATCGTCACGTCGCTACCGGTGGCGGTCAGGTCGAGGCCGGTGACCACGCCCCTGGGCCGCAGCAGTCGGGCGGCGAGGTTCTGCCGGGCCAGCAGGTAGTCCAGCGCCTGGGTCAGGTCGCCGGCGCGCAGGTACTGGTGGTCGTAGTACCGGGGCCGGGCCATCGGCAGCGGCAGGTCGTTCTTCCAGGTGATCGTCATGGTGGTCTCCGCTGATCTGGTTCGGTCGGTGCGCGGGTGGGATCGTTCAGCGCGGTTGGACGGTGTCGTAGCGCAGGCCGCTGGACAGCTCGCCCGTGCCGGTGTGGCGGGCGCGGCCCAGCCACAGGTGCACCGAGCCGTCGGTCCACCGGGCGAGCTGCCACTGGCGCAGCAGTCGGGTGCCGGCGCGCGGCACCTCCTCCTCGGGGATGGCCAGCTCGACCAGGTCGTCGCCGCGCCAGCGCCAGTCGAGCAGGCGGCTGTGGCCGGTGACCGCGACCGGCGGACCCTCGCGGGACGGCTGTTGCAGCGGGACCCGGCGCAGCCGGACCACGTCGGGCCGGTCCTGCGTCGGCCCCGGGATCAGCGGCACCCAGTTGTCCGGCACGGTCGTGGCGAAGGCGTACGACAGGCTGGGCACCATCTCGGCGTCGGCGACCGGCGGTCGCGGCGGCGGCGCCGCCCTGCCGACCTGGGCGCCGCGGTCGATCGGCCGGCCGGTGGCGCCGGTGACGGTCCGTTCGACGGCCCATGCCAGGTTCGCCATCTCGTCGCGGCCGAGGCGTACCTCCTCCACCGGCTCGGAGTCGAGGGTGGTGGCGGCCGTGGCGGGCAGGACCAGCACGTCGGCCGGCCCGCCGGCGGTCGCCCCGGACGGGCGGAACAGCGCGGTGTCGTCGGGCGCGGCCGGCACGAGCGTCTGGATGCCGAAGGTGTCGGTGACGATCAGCGACCGGATCCGGGTGGCGGACCCGACGGGCAGTTCCAGCGGCACCAGGAAGTGGTCGTTGCCGTAGACGAGGCCGTACTCGACCAGGAACATCCGGGCCAGGTCGCCGGCGCCGGCGCCGATGCCGGCCAGGTTGACCCGGGCGTCCTCCAACTCCCAGAAGCGGGTCGAGGGCATGCCGGCGTACGCGACCGGGGTGGGCAGCAGCACCTTGACGACGTCCTCGACCGCCGGGGCGGCGTCGAGGGTCGCCCCGGGCTCGTGGTCGAAGTGGTACCAGTCCAGCCGGTCGCCGTCGTACTCGTGGGCGGTGAGGACCAGTTCGCCGGCGGAGCCGTGCGCGCCGACGGCGAAGTCGTACTCCAGCCGCTCGCGCCGCCACGCGGAGCCCTCCTGGCCGGGGGCGCTGAACAGGGGCGTGAAGTCCTCTGGCGGCCACGGCGGCGCGGCGGGCCGGGACGCGCCCGGCGCCAGCACGGCGGGCAGTTGCAGCAGGTAGCCGTCCGGCGGGCCGGCGGGGCGGGGCGGCACGCCCAGCCAGGTCATCCATTCGGCGATCGCGGCGGTGACCGCGCCGACCAGGGCGGAAGGCACCTCGTTCTCGGCGACGAACCGGCCCTCCGCGCAGGCGCGCAGGGCCAGGTCGCCGTGCGGTACGCGGCCGGCGGCGATGCGCAGGTAGCCGAGGGTCTCGGCGTCCGCGGCCGACGCGGCGTCGGGCGGCTCGGCGGGGACGGGATACCTGGCGCACAGCCGGGGTGCCAGCGCGCCGGCACCGGCGGCGGCGAGCGACCGCAGTAGCTGCTGGCCACTCTCGACGGCGAAGCGCAGGTCGCCGGCGGTGGTGGCGGACTCCCGTTCCACCACCGCCTCCAGGGGAGTGGCGGCGGGCAGGCCGACCGTGCTGCCGGAGGCCGTGCCGGGCCGGTAGCGGGTGAACCGGGCGGCCTCGGCGTGCACCCGGGCGCTGACCGGCGACCCCGTGTCCTCGCCGGTGAACTCGCCGAGCTGCCACTGCCGGGCGAGCAGCCACAACGGGTCGGCGGTGCGGGCCTCCACGGCGGGGGCCAGGTCGGCGCGGCGGGTACGCGGTTCGAGGCGGGTCCAGGTGGTGACCGACGGGGTGTGCGTGTCGGCCAGGGCTGGTTCGACGGTGGTCATTGGACCTCCTGTCCGCCCTGCGGCGCGAGCGTCGCGTCGGGGACGAAGTCGGTGGTGGTCGTGGTCTCGGCGACGTTGGTGGGGAAGTAGAGGGCGGGCAGGAACTGGCCGGCCGCGCCGAGGGAGTCGACGTCGACGGCGCGGGCGACGGCCAGGTCGAGGGCCTCCTCCAGGACGTTGGCGAGGGTGGCCGGCTGCCACGTCGCGGCGCCGTCGGGCGCGAGGCCCAGCAGGACCGCCTGCGGCGCGGCGGCACCGGGGGCGTCGTACTCGAAGGTGAGGCCGGTCTGCACCCGTCCGGCGGGCACCACCTCCG
This sequence comes from Micromonospora sp. NPDC049139, assembly GCF_055586845.1. Lineage (NCBI taxonomy): Bacteria > Bacillati > Actinomycetota > Actinomycetes > Micromonosporales > Micromonosporaceae > Micromonospora > Micromonospora sp. NPDC049139. The sequence continues at coordinate 204,268 of NZ_JBVJHK010000013.1, forward strand.
TCCACTCGTCGACCAGCAGGCCGTGCACCGGCCGGGTCACGTCGATGCCGCCGGGGGCGACGACGACCAGGGAGACCGGTTCGGTGTTCGCGCGCGGCGGGGCCTCGCCCACCCAGCGGTCGCCGGGCGCGTACGGCAGCTGCGCCACCCGGACGGTCGCGGGCAGCTTCACCACGCCGCCGGCGTCCAGGGCCTGCGCGGTGGTCAGCACCTCCTGGAGGCGGCCGACGGCGGGGCGGACCCGGCCGTAGCGGGACAGCCACCGGCGCACCGGGTGGGGGGAGCCGCCCTGCAGCGCGTCGCTGGCGGCCAGCGCGGTGGCCAGTTGCTGCGGCTGGGGCGCGCCGGCGGCGGTCAGGACGGGCATGTCGGGGCCGAGCAGCGCCCGGACGCGGGCGATCTGGGCGTCCCGCCGCCGCGCGGGGGGTGCCGACGGCCGGTCGAAGTCGGTGGCCGGGTCGCAGGTGCAGGCCGACGGTGGGCAGGGCGCCCGGTCGTGCAGGTCGGCGACGACCCGGCAGTGGGCGGCCAGCCGGCGGTCCAGCTCGTGGCCGGCGACCAGGGCGGCGTCGGCGACCGCGGCGGCGGTGCCGGCGGCCGGCGGCGGGGGCACCGCGCCGGTGACGCCGAACCCGGCGGCGGTGTCCAGCAGCAGGCGGACCGCCGTCTCGTCCCAGCCGGGCGCGTCGGCGGCCGGGACGTCCCGCAGCGCGGCGGCGGCGTTCCGCGCCGACTGCCACAGCTCGTCGGTCTGCGCCTTCGTCACCGGATCGACCTGCGGGGGCGCGTCGGGGTCCAGGCCGAGGTCGGCGGCGAGGACCGGCCGGGAGCGGCCGAACAGGTCCCGCAGCACGTTCACGGCGTGCAGGAACTCGGCCAGGCCGATCTTGTCGGCGGCCCAGGCCGGGTCGCGGTCGTAGTCCAGCTCCAGCGTCCAGTCCGGTCGCACCTCGGCGGGCAGCAGCTTCGCCCAGGTGACGAGGGCGATGCGGCGGTCCAGTTCGGCGTCGTCGGGGCGGCCGGGGTGCGGTGGGGCGGCGAGCAGGTCGATCGCCGGGGTCTGCAGCCGGTCCAGGCTCGCGTCGCGCCACGGCGTGGCGGTGACACCGTCGGGGGCGTGCCAGCGGTAGCGCCAGAACACCCGCGGCGAGGGCGGCAGCAGCACGGAGGTGAGCGCGTCGGCGGGGCTGCCGATGATGCGTGGGTGCTGGGCGCGGGCGGCCGGCCAGTCCTGCCGCAGCGGGTCCATCCGGTCGTCGACGTTGATCAGCAGCAGCACCCGGTGGGTGAGGGTCGCGCCGGTGGCCGGCGTGCGGGTGACGTGTAGCTGGGGTGGGCTGGTGGCGGCGCCGGAGGCGGCGTCGACGGCGGCCGCGGCCCGGTTCATGTCGCCCAGGGCGAGCTGGTGGACGCTCTCGGCGAGCAGCGTGTCGGCCACGGCGTCGGTGGCGTCGGCGAGGTCGGCGAGGACCTGCCGCACGGCGCCGCGGGCCGCGCCGGGCAGCGCGTCGAGCTGCGACTCGATGGCCCTGGCCTGGTGCAGCCGGTGCAGTTCCAGCCCGTCGACGGTCGCCGCCGACTCGACGGTCGCGGTGACCGTGGTGGTGTCGTCGTCGGCGTCGACGCGGTGGGCGCGCACCGGCGCGAGCCGGCGGAACAACGGCAGGAACTGGTCCAGCGGGCCGTCGGGGTGGTCGTGCAGGCCGCGCTCGAAGCGGTAACCGAGCAGGGCGCCGAGGCTCTGGCCGGCGCGGACGCCGTCGAGCAGTTGCTCGGCGAGGCGGACCCGGCGGGAGGACAGGTCGACGGCCATCGGGTGGTCCCCGCCGTGGTGCGAGCGCCACGCGCTGCGCAGCACCGCGGTGGTGACGGCCTGCGCCGGCGAGGGGGCGTGCACGTGACCCGCGCCGTCGGGGGCGACGGGCAGCGTGGGCGGCGCCACGGTGTCGGGCACGTCGGCGGGGCGGGGCACCAGCCGCGGCGGCCCGGCCGGCCGCAGGTCGACCAGCCAGCCGTACCCGCCGACGTGCACGCCGGTCGGGGGTCCGGCGGTGAGCTGGGCCAGCCGGCGGGTGGCCAGCGAGGTGATCCAGGCGTCCAGCCGGTGCGTGGCCAGGCCGAGGGTGCCGGCGACGTGCCGGTGCAGGTCGGCGGGGGACAGCCCGTCGTCGAGCGCGTCGCCCAGGTCGGTCAGGGCGGCGCGGAAGGCGCGCAGGTCGGTGGTGGCCCGGACGTGGCGGGGGTCGACCTGGGAACTGGCGAGGTAGCTGCCGACGGTTTCGCCGGGGGCGCCGGGCACGGGCACGGCGAGGCGGCGGCGCAGCACCGGGGTGCGGTCGTGCGGGCGGATGTCGACCAGTTCCGGCTCCGGGACCTCCGCCGCGGTGGGCAGGGACGCCTCGCCGGCGAACGCGTGCGCGGCGGCGGAGTGCTCGGCGATCAGGGCGGCGCGCAACAGCCGGTGGAACAGCGGCACCGGCCCGTCACCGGGGCTCGCCGGCACCTCGTCGCCCTCGAGGCCGACGGCGGCGAGCGCGTCGAGGTACGCGCGGATCCGGTCGGCGCGCGGCTGTCCGGGCCCGTCGAGCAGGGGCGTGCCGAGGGCGTACGCCTCCTTGGCGAACACGGCCAGGGACAGCCGCGGGTCGGTGGGACTGCCCAGCCCGAGGGCGGCGAGCAGGTCCCGGGCCGGTTCGACCACCTGCTCGCGCCAGTCCGGGCCGAGGCCGAGGCGGGCGAAGCGCCACAGCCAGCTGACGTACTCGTTGCCGAGCATGCTGCGGGCGCGTACCTCCAGCACCCGCGCGTCGGTGGCCAGGATGTCCAGCAGGGTGCGCTCGGGGTCGGCGAGGCCGGGGACGATCCGGGAAACGGGGGAGGGCAGCCACACCTGCTGCCACAGCTTGGTGAGCAGCCCGACGGCCCGGGCCTCGCCGCCGCCGGCTGGGCGCCAGTCCCGCAGGCTGGCCACCGGCAGCAGCCCGTACGGCTGGCGGCCGACGCGCAGCGTGGGCAGCGGCCCGTCGGCGTGCACGTGGGCGACGAAGTGCTCGCGCAGCGCGGCCTGCTCGGCGGGGGTGGCGACGGGCAGCAGGTCCCGCAGCAGGGCGCCGAAGCTGGCCGGCCAGAGCAGGCGGCGCACCAGCCGGCCGGTGGGCCGGTCGGCGACGGTGGCGCCGGTGCCGCGGGCGAGCGCGGTCGGCGCGCCCTCGCGGGTCGGCGTGCCCCGGGCGGCGGTCAGCGCGTCGTCGGGTTCGGCGGTCAGCGACACGCCCAGGGCGGCGGCGACCAGTGCGGCGGCGGCCTCCGGCGCCCCGGCGTCGGTGGCGGTGTCGGCGGCGCTCGGCGCGGCGGTGGTGGGGGCCGCCGCCGGCGTGGCGGTGGCGGTGTTGTTGGTGGGGGTGTCGGGGGCGAGGAACGCCAGCCCGTCGGTCGCGGCGTGCGCCTCCAGCAGGCGCCCGAGGGCCTTCGCGGAGGCGTCGGGCGCGGCGGCGGTGTCGAGCCCGAACACCAGCAGCCGTTCCACCGTCTCCGGGTTCCCGTCGGTGCCGGTGGGGACGGTGACGGTCAGCGCCATGCCGGCGGCCTCGGCGGTGGCGAAGTCGACGGTCCAGCGCATCCCGGCGTCCACGGGCGGCGCCTCGGCGGGCACCTGGTCGATGGTGCCGGTGCCGCCGGCCGGCACGGGGGTGGGCCCGACGGGCAGGTCCGGGGTGACGGTGCCGGAGGTGCCGGTGAACAGTCGGCCGCTGGCGGTGCGGCCGACGGCGTACCAGCGGGTGGGCAGCAGCCGGGCCCGGGCCGGTTCGCACCAGGGGCCGGGGCGGGGCTGCGGCTCGGGGAAGTCGCCGGCGACGGGTTCCATCACCCGGGCGATCCAGGCGGCGCGGGGCGCGCCGAAGCGGCGGACCAGGTCGTTCCAGGCCGCGTCGTCGGGTGCGCCGGTGACGCCGCCGGGCCGGCCCTCGCCCCAGTACGCCCGGCCGGCGGCGATCTCCTCGGCGGTGAGGTCCGGCTCGTGGTCGTCGACGTGGATCTGGTCGGGGTAGACGCGGATCTTCAGGGTCGCGCCGGCGAACCGGGTCTCCAGGCGCACCGGCAGCATGACCGCGGGGGCGAGCGCGGACAGCGTCCACGGGGTCTGCGTCAGCACGGTGGCCAGCGGCGGCCGGTTCGCGGCGTACGACGAGGTGGTCATCAGTGGTTCTCCGGCGTCGGTAGCAGGTCGCTGGCGTGGCGGGCGAGCAGGACGGGGCGTTGCAGCACGGCGAGGGCGGTGTCGGCGGCGTTGCGGCCGTGCCGGGCGGCGAAGACGACCGCGTCCGGCGGCAGCGGGTCGCCGGTGAGGTCGACGCCGAAGCGGGGCGCGGCCGGCTGCTCGCGCAGCAGGAAGAAGTAGCCGGCGGGGCCGGCGGTCTGCCGGGTGGCGCCGCGGGCGACGTCGGCGGTGAACGGGAACCCGAACAGCAGCAGGTCGGGCGACAGCCACGCGTGGAAGATGGGCAGGATGTCCGGCCCGGCCGGTTCCCGCTGCTCGGGGCCGGTCCACGTGGCCTGACGCATGGTGACGATGGTGGACGGGTAGCGGCGCAGCAGCTCACCGCGGATGACCAGCACGAGGGACTGCTCGCCGGGGGCGCCGACGGCGGTGAGGTGGCTGCCCAGCGGCCCGTTGCGCCAGGCGTCGTCGGTCAGCGGCGGGATGTCGGTGAGCGGCGCGCCGGCCGAGAGGGCGCCGCGGACGTCCCAGAACTGCCGGAACCAGGTCTGCCGCGGGTCGGCGGGGAACTCCCGCCACAGCATCTCCCGGCTCATCTCGTGGTTGAGCCCGACCAGGAACGCCTCGATGAACCGGGGGTTGGCGGCCAGCGCGGTCATCGTCTCCGGCGCCACCGCGGGCAGGTTCGGCACGACGTGCTCCTGGGACAGGCCGCGCAGCAGCTCGTAGGCGGGGACGGTGAAGCTGACCCCGGCGAGCAGCCGACGCAGCGGGTCGCCGCTGTCGGGCAGGGCGTCGACCAGGTCGCCGTCGCCGAGGCTGAGTCCGGCGAGCACCTCCCCGGCCACGGCGGTCTCGGGGCGGACCGTGTCGCGGACGGCCGCCGCGGCGGTGGCGAGGTCGACCGTCGCGGGCCGGTGGTTGCGGGCCAGCGACTGCGCCGGGGCGAGCCGGCCCTGGTGGGCCGCGGCGGCGGCCATGAAGTCGTCGCCCATCCGGGCCCGGTCGGCGACGAGGTCGGCCCGCAGGTCGGCGATCGCGACCGCGCAGCCGCGGGCGGTGCCGGCGTCGGCGGCCCCGGTGACGGTGACCGCGGGGCTCCAGCTGACGGGTACGCCGGCGGGGTCGAGGTCGAAGGCGGTGCGGTAGGTGATGGTGGTGCCGCTGCGGCGGGCGACGACGAGGTCGGGGCGGCGGGTGCCGGTCACGTCGGCCACGGCGATGCCCGCCCCGGCGGCGCCGGCGACGGCCGCCTCGTCGGGCACCGCGCGGGCGGCCGTCCAACCGCCGACGATCCGGCCGCGCCGGTTGAGCCCGAGCCCGGTGGAGTAGCGGGCCACCGGGGCGGCGCCGACCGAGCCGGCGGCGAAGACCAGCAGGTCGGGAACCTGGTCGCCGGTCATGTCGACCACGTCGACGCCGACGGCGGTGATGGTGTCGAGCTGCTGCGGGGTGGGCTGCGAGTCACCCCACCCGCGGGTCACCGTGCCGGCCGCGTCCAGGCCCCACCCGACGCGGTAGTACACCCGGTTCTCGGTGCCGCCGGGGCGGCTCACCCCGTACGCGACGACGAGTTCGGGCTGCTCGTCGCCGTCGAGGTCGGCGAGGGCGACGTCGAGGCCGGTGGCGTGGGCGCTGACCGGGTCGGGCAGCTCGTACGGGCCGGTCCACCCGGCGGCGGCGGTGCCGGTGGCGGTGGCGTCCCGGCCGATCCAGTAGCTGATCCGGCAGGTGCCGTCCGGGCCGGGCAGCAGGGCGGCGGCGACCAGTGCCGGGTGGCCGTTCGGCGCGAGGGGGCCGATCGTGGTGGCGGTGGCGCGGGCCGCCACGGGGATGGCCGGTCCGTCCACGGCGGCGGTGAGGACGTTCTCCCGCACCGCGCCGTCGTCGCCCACGTTGTGCCCGATCTGCATCCGGGCGCGGCTGCCCGTGCCCACCGGGACGGTGTGGGTGAACAGCAGCGACGCGAGCAGCCCCACCCGGGGGGCGAACCGCAGGTGCGCCGGGGCGGGCGCGGTGTCCGGGCCGGCGCCGCGCGGGTCGGCGGGGGTGCCGTGGTCGATCCAGCCGGTCGGGGCGTAGCCCCACCGCCACGAGGTGAGCCGGCCGTCGCGGGTCACGGCGAAGATCTCGCCGCTGCGGAACTCGCCGAGCACGGGGCCGGGGCGGTGCCGGCCGAGACCGCCGGCCGGCGCGGAACCGATCACTTCCCAGCCCCAGTACTCCCGTTCGTGCCCGTCGTGGTAGTAGCGGTAGCGGCGCATCAGGCGCACGTCGGCCGGGTTGGCGTCGGGCGCGCCGAGGGCGATGATCGACATGCCGTCGTCCTCGCCGATCTGGGCCGCCTGCTGCCCGAGCGAGACGAGCCGTCGCCCCTCGGGGGTCGCGTCATGCCGGTAGAGGGAGCCGTCGGAGAGCTGGGAGACCAGCCAGCCGTCCGTGGTGAGGTAGGAGAAGCGGGACCCGTACGCGGACGGGTGCTGGCTGGCCGGGGAGCCCCACACCGGCGGGATGGCGTCGTTGCCGACCTGGCTCCACTGCCCGCTGTGGACGAACAGCCGGTTGTGGCTGGTGGCGACCAGGACCGTCGTCCCGATCGGGCGGGGGGTGCCCCAGAGCCGTTCGGTGGACCACATCGCCGGCTTTCCCAGCGACGTCCACGACTCGGCCGCCGGGTCGTAGCGGTACAGGTTGCCGTCTCCGCCGAGCAGGTAGACCTGGTTGCCGCCGACTGTCGGGCGGCTGCGTACCCCGAGCGGCGGCGCGCCGCAGTCGCGCCACACCCACCGGTCGCCGTCCCACCGCCGCTCGAACAGGCGGCTGTCGCGGGTGCGGACGAACACCCGGTCGGGTGCCACGGTGGCGCCGGAGGTGGCCACGGCGGTGCCCGGCGGGAGGCCGTGGTCGCGCCACACCCACTGCTCGCCGACGCGGCGGCGTTCGAACAGCCGACCGTCGGCGGCGCCGAGGAAGAACCGGTCGGCGCCGAGCAGGTCGCCGGCGTTGGTGGCCACGGTGGTGACCGGGTCGTCGGCGGCCAGCGCCCCCACGCCCGCCGTCGCGGTGACCCGGCCGTCGGCGGCCAGCACCTGGACGCCCGCCGTGACGCCGGCCGTGCTGGTGGTGTGCCACCACGGGTTCTGGGCGGCCTGCTCGATGACGGCGCGGGTCAGCGAGCCGAGCCCACGGCCGTCGGTGACCAGCGTGTCCAGCACCTTGCCGCCGGCGGGCACCTTCGCGGCGGGCACCGCGCTGGCGCCGCCGGCCAGCCGGGCCAGCGCCGCCGGGCCGCCGTCGGCGTCGACCCGGCGGGCGAGGGGCCCGCGGGGGCGCAGCAGCCGGCGCAGCGGCGCGCTGGTGGCGGCCCGCGCGCCCGGGTTGCCGTCGAGCTGCCGGTCGAGCGGGTCGCCGGCGGCGGCGAGGCGGGCGCCGGAGCCCGCGTCGACGAGGTCGTGCACCGGCTGGGTCATGGCCACGAGCTGGTCGTCGCCGACCGGCGTGCCGGGGGAGTCCGGGTCGACCCGGCGGGCGAACAGGGCGGTGGCGGTGTCCCGGGCGGCCTGGCCGCGGCGGAGCTGCTCGTTGGCCTCGCGCAGCTCGGCGGCCCGTTCCCACGCGGCGGCGGCCAGGTCCTCCTGGTGGCGTTGCACCACCTGGGTGCCGAGGGCGGCGGCGGCCCGGTATCGGGGGTCCAGGTTGAGTCCGGCCAGCCAGCGCGGTTCCGCGTCACCGGTGGGGACCTGCCCCTGCTGGGTGTGGATGTTGCCGTACAGCGGCGGGGTCAGCCGGTCGTCGGCGTGGCGCAGCAGGTCGGTGAGCGCGCCCTGCCAGGCCTGGCGGACGTCGTCGGCCCAGACGGTCGGGGTCATGCCGGGCGCGGCGAGGGCGCCTTCGAAGCCGAGCACGGACCGGCCCTCGACGCCCTCGTCGTCGCCGGCGGGCAGGCCGCCGCCGGGCGCGGCGATGTCGACCGGCTGCCGGCCGACGTCGTCGGGCAGGACCCGGGCCCGCAGCCGGCGGGCCAGGGACTCGAAGTCCCCGTCGGGCCCGGTGCGGAACGTCCAGTGGTGGTAGACGGGCAGCAGCACCGGATCGTCGGGGCCGGGGTGGGCCGAGTCGGGACCCCAGGCGGGGGCGAGCGGGCCGGTGTCGTCGACGGTCTCGCCGAGCCCGGCGCGGACCCCGGCGGCGAAGGCGGGCACCACGGCGGCCAGGTAGTCGGTGCCGGCGGCGAGCCGGCGCGGGCACACCAGCCGCGACAGGGTGCGCTCCGGGGCGGAGGCGATCACCGCGGACAGGTCCTCGTCGTCGTCGGTGACCAGCACCTGGGCGTGTGCCCACGCCCACGACTCGGCCAGCACCGGCAGGTGCCGCACCGTGGTGGCGAGCCGGGCCAGGGCCTGGCCCGGCTGCGTGCGCAGCTCCGCGCCGTCCTCGCCGACCGGCACCACGACGAGGACCAGCCACGGGCGCAGCGCGCCGTTGTCGTCGGGCCGCGCCGGGGTGTACCGCCACGGCAGGTCGGGGTTGTCGAACTCGACCGCGGCCAGCAGGGACACCTCGACGTTCTCCGCGCCGGGCGCCGGGTAGCTGCGGATGATCTCCTGCGGGTCGACGCCGACGACGTCGCCCGGCCCGTGCAGCAGCGCCGTCGAGGTGCCGGTGATCTGCTCGGTGTCGCCGGTGGCGGTGTCGGTGCCGAGCGCGGCGACGGTGAGGGTCACCTCGGCGCGGGGGCGCGGCAGCGCGCCGGTGAGGGTGTCGGTGTGGGAGACCACGCGGGCGACGCCGTCGCGGACCCAGGGCAGGAAACGCAGGCCACCCATGTCAGCAGACCTCCAGCTCGACGGGCGTGATCCTCGGGTGGGGAACCCGGACGCGGGGGCGGCGCGGCGCCGCCGGGGCGGCGGTCGCGCGCCGCTGCGCCGGCACGGTCGCGGCGGCGCGCGGCGTGCGGGCGGCCGGCGCGGTGGCGGCCAGTTCCAGGGTGGGGCCGGTGAAGCGGGCGGCGCCGCCGTGGCGGCTGCCCGCGTAGGCGGCCGGCGCGGTGGCCGCGAACCGGGCCAGCAGGTCACCGCCGCGGGCGGCGAGCCGCGCCGTCGCCGGCTGGGCGGGCAGGGGCCGGCCGGCGGCGTCCGGGTCGTCGATGATGATCCGGTCGTACGCGGAGTCGTCGGCCAACTCGGCGAACGTGGTCAGGTCGGCCGGCGGCAGGGTGGTGTCCTCCGGCAGCGCGACGGTCCGCCCGGCGGCCAGCCGCACGAACCCGGGGGTGGTGAGCTGCTCGACGGGGGACAGGTCGCGGAACTGCCCCGGCGCGAAGTCGTCCTCGACGGTGTCGCCGAGGGTGCCGGACAGCGCGTCGTCGCCGGTGCCGACACTCACCCCGGTCAGCGTGAACCGGTTCGGTCCGCTGATCCGGGACGTGCCGACGCGCTGCAGGTCGGTGTCCAGCGGCAGCACATTCTCCCGCACCGACAGTCGCGCACCGGGTTGCAGCAGCATCGGCCCGGTCCAGCCGGTCAGGTCGCGCAGCGTCACCGGCTCGCCGGCGCCGATGGCGGGACGGATCTCCCACGCCTCGGGTGCGGACAGCGCCACGCGCAGCGTCTCGGCGGCGTCGACGTGGGTGGGCTCGTCGGCCGCGGCGGTGTCCCCGTCGGTCCAGGAGAACTTCGCCGACACCTCCCAGAACAGGAACTTGATCCGGGCCTCGCCCCAGGCCTTCCACGGGCCGGGGCCGGAGACCCCGATGAGCAGGTTGATCGCGAGCAGCTCCTTGTCGCCGTACTTCAGCGACACGGTGGCGCCGATCTCGGCGGTGAACCAGAACGGCTTGAACTGGAACATCACGTCGAGCCAGGCGCGGCCGTCGATGACGAAGCCGCTGCCCTCGAAGTGCAGCTTCAGTTCGGCGCCGAACTGGGCGGTGTTGCTGGTGACCGCCAGGTAGGCCAGCAGGTCGATGCCCTTGCCGGACTTCTGCAGGGCGATGCTGAAGCGTTTGACCGGCGGGAAGCCGGGCGGGGGTGTGTAGCGGGGGTGGAAGCCGCCGATCGACATGGCGAAGGTACGCCCGGCACCCCAGCGGGCCCGCAGCGCCATCTCCCCGGAGACGGGCCGGCCGAACAGCTTCGAGTCGATGAGTGCGGCATCGAGGCTGATCTCGCGGCGGGCGAAGTCGACCATGCCGAAGGAGTCCAGCCGGAACCTGCCGGCGTCGGAGAAGTCGATCACCAGCTTGCCGAGCAGCAGGATGCGTACCGGGTCGGGGAACTCGACGAGCACCCCCAGGTCGGCGACGACCTGCCCACCGAGGAAGTTCAGCCGCACCATCGCCCCGAGGACGGTGCCGGTGGTGTCGACCGGGAACAGCCGGCTGAGGGTGGCGATGACGGCCGGGGCGTTGGCGACGGGGTCCTGCGGGAACAGCAGCGCGTCGAGGGTGCCGGAGCGGGCGGCGTTGCGGAACTCCTCGGGGTTGCTGCGCCGGTTGTGCCCGACGACCAGGCCCAGGCCGGTGATGGAGATGCCCCAGAACAGCATCAGCCCGGGGAACCACTCGTACGTGCCGGCGAGGAGCAGGGAGAAGCTGTGCCCGCCGTCGGCCTCGGTCAGCCGGCTGCCGTCGGGGTTGCGGGTGTTGACGATCGCGGTGGCCTGGAGCCGGAACCCCTTCATCGGGGCGAGCGGCGTGGTGGAGGTCATGCCGAGCTGCAGGGCGCCGGCGTACATGCCGCGGGGCTCGTCGACGAACAGGTAGCCGCCGCCGGAGACGAAGCCGTTGTCCATCCGCAGCGCGACGCCGTCGGGCGCCTTGAACCCCGGGGCCAGGTTGGCCACGCCGAGGTTGCCGCCGCGGGCGGCGTCCCCGCTGCCGGCGGGCAGCGCGGGCGGGAAGGTGAGGTCGGCGCGGACGCCGATGTTCTCCACCGTGACGTGCAGCGGCCCCAGCGTGGCCTGCACGGTGGTCGTGATCAGCAGGCTGACCTCGCGGGTCCGCGTGGAGGCCTGCAACGCGATGCGCAGCCCCTCGATGCCGATGCCGTGCCAGGACAGGTGCACCGGGTACTCGGCGACCAGGGCGGCGGCCCCGGCCAGGTGCAGGCCGGTGCGCATCGACCAGGCGGCGCCGAGGTCGAGGCCGAGGCGCAGCCCGTCGGCGGGCAGCAGCTTGGCGAGCAGCCCGTCGCCGTCGCCAGCGCGGATGACCAGCTCGGCGCGGCCGGCCTGCACGCCCAGCTCGACGTCGTCGCGCCCGGCGCCGAGGCTGGCCCGGCCGGTGACGACGAGCTGCCCGACGGCGAGGTGGGTGCCCTCCGGTGCGCCGATGATCCAGCCGGGCTCGCCGGCCGGCGCGATCCGGGCGATCTCGGCGGCCCACTTGACGACGGCCGCGTCGCCGCTGAACGTGACCCCGTCGCTGTTGACGGCGATCGCGGGGCCGGCGCCGCTGAGGTCGGTGGCGACGTTCCACGCGCCGATCGACCCCTCCAGGTGCGCCTCGCCGGTCGGGGCGAGGATCACGGTGAACCGGCCGTCCCAGCTCGCCAGGCCGAGGGTGACGCCGACGCCGAAGGTGGGCTGCCACGGCGCGAGCCCGCCGCCGGTCGGTGGGGGTTCTCCGCCGGGGGTGCGCAGCCCGGTGAACCGCAGCCGCAGCAGGCTGTCCGCCAGCCGTCGCCCCACCTCGCCCTGGTCGGGGCCGACGCCGGGGCGTACGCCCCGGTCGGCGTCGAGGCCGAGGGCCCGCAGCGCCCGGGCCAGCCGGGGCAGCAGCCGGGCGGACAACTCCGCCACGCCTTCCGGGGTGTCCCAGCCGGCCGGGGCGTACAGGTCGCGGAAGTAGCCGCCGGGGTCGGCGACGAGGTCGACGACACGTTCGAGGTGCAGCTCGTCGCGCCGGCGGGGCAGCCGGATCGGGGCGTCGCCGGGCGGCATCGGCGCGCTGGGCGGCGCGTCTGCGGCGGGGGTGACCAGGCCCAGCAGGTCCAGCACGGGCACCGTCCACGGCACCCGGCGCAACAGGTACGTCAGCACCAGCAGGTCGAGCAGGTCGTCGGCGAGCTCCTCGGGCAGGCCCGCCACGTCGGGCAGCTGCCCCTGCAGCGTCGGCGGGAGCGCACCGATCCTGCCGAACGCGTCGCCGGCGGCGGCACCGAGCTTCTTCACCGCCTCCAGGCTGTCCAGCTCCGCCTCGGCCGCCGCGCCGAGCGCGTCGAGGGCCGGGCCGATCGTCTTCACCCAGTCCTCGAAGCGGGCGGCGTCGAACCCGCTGACCGCCTCCAGGTCCCAGCCCAACGCGCGCATCAGCCGGGCCCGCTGCCACGGGTCGTACGCGGCCAGCACCGGCTCGGCCAGCAGCCGGATCTCGTTCCACAGCAGTGCCAGCGCGTTCTTGGCGTCGCTCATCGTCCACCCCGTCCCTTGTGCTGCCGGCCGCTGTCCGTCGCCGGTCGTGTGCTGCTCACGCGGTCACCCTCGGCAGGTCGCCGAGGTCGAGCCGCAGCGACCCGCGGGCGGCCGACAGGCCCCGCTCGGCGGCGGGCAGCGCGTCGAGCGGCAGCGTGTAGTGCCGCCCCGTCGGCCAGGACGGCCAGGCGGCGAGCCGGGTCAGCGCGGTGGCGACCTCGGCGTCGCCGGCGACGACCTGGCCGATGGCGGTGATCAGCGCGGTCTCGTGCGCGTCGGTCCAGCCGGTGGGCGCCCCGCTGAAGTCCGCGCCCAGCGCCCTGGCCTTCGTGAGCACCAGGTGCAGCGGGGTGGCGGCGCGCGCCCGGGTGCGGAACTCCGGCTTCTCCGCGTTTGCCGACGGCGGCCCGACGGCGACGAGCTGGTGCGCCCGGTGCTGCTGCCAGCAGGCCAGCAGCGCCACCGCCCGCTCGGAGGTGAACACGTCGCCGACGCGGGCCCGCCGCGGGTTGCCGTCCGCCCCGGGGACGTTCGCCACGGTGGGGGAGACGTCCGGGTCGGGGGAGTCCCAGTCGGTGGCCAGCAGGTCGTGCAGCCGCTGCCGGGCGAACGCCCAGATCCCCCGGCGGACGCCGTCGTGGCCGCGCAGCGCGAGCGCGTAGCGGTGCATCCAGTGCCACGACCGCAGCCCCAGCAGCTCCAGCGTCGTGCTGATGCCCTCGCGGGCGGCGCCGGTCGCGTCGGTCCGCGCCGGGCGGGCCCGCAGCACCCGCAGGTCGGTGAAGAGCAGCCCGCCGCCGTCGCGCCCCCACCCGGGCACGGCGGTGACGCCCGCCAGCCCGCCCAGCGCGTCGTAGGCGTCCCGGTCGGTGGCGCGCAGGAACGCCAGGTACGCCCACATCTCGCCCGGCTCGGAGTTCAGGTCGAGGAAGGTCGGCACCGACGTCGGCGTGACCAGCGGGCCGTGTGCCCGCCAACCGAACGGCCCGAACCGGATCACCGCCGGGTCGTCCGCGGCGACGGCGTCGAGGTAGCCGCCGGCGGCGTCCGGCACCCGGTTCTCGGCGACGGCCCGCAGCACCTTGAAGGTGGACAGCTGCCGGGCGGCCCGCGCGCCCGCGTCCCCGCCGGCGTCGATCGCCGCGACCAGCGCGGCCAGCGACGGGCCGCCGCCGTGGTCCTGCGGGCGCGGCAGCACCGCCTCGGGCAGCAGCTCCGACTCGGCGTCGAGCACCGGGCCGCTCCACTCGGCCCCGGTGGGGTGCGCCCGGTATGCGCCCAACCGGATCAGCTCCGGGTACCCGTCCGGGGCGCGGCCCGCCCCCGCCGGCCGCCCGGTGACGACCCGTGAGTACACCCGCCGGTCGGCGGCGGTCACCTCGTCGAAGTTCCACACGTTCGGCTGGTCCAGCCGCTGCGGGACGTCCCCCGCCACCTGCCACGCCTCGACCACGACGGGGGAGCGCCACCGCTTGTCCAGCCAGTGCTTGATCGCCACCTGGGTCGCCAGGTCGGCCATGCCGCTGACCGGCCCGAGGTACCGTTCGGCCTCCGGCACGTCCACCGGTTGCAGCCGGTCGGAGTAGCGGGGCGCGGTGGCGCCGGCCGGCTCGACCGCGGCCCGCTCCCGGCGGGCGTACGTCTGGAACTCCAGCACCGCCCAGTAGGTGAGCAGGCCGTACACGCCGTCGACCTCGGCCGGTGCCAGGAAGCCCAGCGTGGCCAGGTCCTGCTGCAACCGGGTCACCCAGCGGTCCTTGACCAGATCCGCCGGTCGCTCCAGCCCGTCGTAGCGGGCCTTGGCCGTCGCGGTGGCGTCCCGGTCGTCGGCGCGCAGGTTCCACCCGCCGTACGGCGGGGTGACGGCCAGCGAGCAGCCGAAGGACAGGTCCACGGTGAACGTGGTCAGCGCGGCCGCCCGGTTCTCGCCGGGCAGGTGCCACCACAGCCGCTGCGTCGCCGACTTGCACTCCCCGTCCGGCCAGTCGAAGGTGACCTCGCCGAGGTTGTTGCGGCCGACGATCTCCTTGCCGTTGCCCCACGACCCCTTGTAGTGGTCCAGGTTGCGGGCCGCCGCCAGGTACTGCCCGAGCGCCTGGTCGCGCGGCAGGCCCGCCGGGTCCACCACCGACTCCGGCGTGCCGTCGCGGCGGACCTCCGGGTCGGCCTCGTCGTGGCGGACGAACTGCACGTGCACGTTCCACTCGGGCTGCCGGGTCAGCACCTTCAGCGCGTCGAGGTCGCTGACCGAGGGCCGCCCGGACACCCACCAGCCGGTCACGTCGTCGGCGGCCAGCGTCACCTGCACGCCGGCCTGCATCCGCTGGCCCTCCTTGTCGGGCAGTTCGTTGGCCCAACCCACCAGGTCGATGCGGCCGGTGCCGTCGAGCAGCGGCACGTACCCCAGCGCGTGCAGGATCCGGGTCTTGCCGTCCTCGTTGCGGAACCCGCTGGACACGAACCCGGCGAGCACCCCCTCGGTGCGGTTGACCCCCTCGAACGGCTTCGCCGGGTCGGGCCCGCACGCGTACGGCAGGGTGGCGGAGTAGCGGATCCGCTCGGCGGAGCCGAAGTGGATGTCGCCGCCGAGCATGACCAGCCGCCGCCGCCGGACACCGTCGGCGTCGGGTGGCGCCGCCGCGAACAGCCGGGCCAGGATCTTGTGTACGGCCGCGTCGCTCGTCACCCACGCGTCCTCCGCGTCGGCGTCGTACCGCCCGGCGAACACCCTCGCGAGGGGCTGCGCGAGCTGCTCCAGGACGGGTACGCCGAACAGGGCGACCGGCTGGGCGACGACGGTGACCGCGTCGTCGCCGAGCACCCCGCCGCCGCTGATCATCTCGTCGAGCGGCTGGTCGTCGTAGAGCAGACCGCCCGGCTTGCCGGCGCCGGCCGGGTACTGCCGCCAGGTGCGGGTGTCCAACGCGACCAGCTGGTAGCGCGGCCAGGTGACGGTCCAGTGGTAGGTCAGCGCGCCCGCCGGCCGGGCCAGCCGGCCCTCGCTGGTGACCGCCGTGGGCAACCCGAGCCGGGTCCGCAACGCCAGGTCGTCGCCGTCGTTGGGGGCGGCGACCCAGCCGCGCAGCGCGGCCAGCGCCGCCCGGCCCGGCTCCCCGGCGGCCCCGGCCTCGGTGTACCGCTCCGGGGTGTTCCCCCACGCCTGGAACACCGCGTACGCGGCCATCGCGTTGCGCACCACCCGCCGCCCCAGCGGCGAGTTCACCACCGCGTCGGTGACCCACGAGCCGGTCATGTTCCAGTCGTCGGTGACCTCGTGGTCGTCGGCCACCATGTACGTCGCCACGTTCGCCAGTTGCCGGCGCACCGCGCCCAGCCCCTGCCGGAACATCCGCAGCGCGAGCGCCTGCCGCTGCCACCGCTCGAACCGCTCGATGATCTCCTTCTGCTGGGCGCTGGGCGTGTACGCCCGCCCGGCCAGCATGAGGTCGTACACCGTCTCGCCGGGGCGGCGGTCCTGCGGGTCCTTCAGGACCCGGGTGTCCGCCGGCAGCACGTGCTCGAACCTCGGCCAGCTCTCCGGCCACAGCACGTCCGACCAGACCAGCAGGTACATGCACAGGTACTCGCGCAGCGACATCAGGTGGCTGTCCGCCGCGCCGGAGGTGAACTTCGCGTCCTTCGCCATCGCGTCGGCGCGCTTGCCCGGCGCGTACCGCGCGTCCGTCGGCTGATCGGTCGTCCCGACCGGTAGCACCTCGGCGGCCAGGCCCAGCCGGGCGGCCACCCCCGGGTACGCGGGCACCGCCGGGTCGCTGCCGTTCGCCGCCAGCGCGTCGTGGCCGTGGATCAGCGCGAGCAGCGGGTCGGCCACGTCGTCGGCGTAGATCTGGTCCCCGCCGAGCACCAGCTGGTGCGGGCGCTGGGCCGGGTCGCCCGCCGAGGCCGCGATGATCGGGTCCAGGGCGGGGAACGCGTCGTAGCCCTCGCCGTGCGGCTTGCGGCACGACCCGTGGAAGATCCGCAGCCGGTTCGGGTTACCCGGCGGGGTGGCGAAGGTCGGGAACGCGGGCGCGGCGGCCGGCGCCTGCGGGTGCCCGACGTACGTCAGGGCGGCCCGCGCCGCTGCCGCGTCGGCGGCGACCACGCCGGCGTCGAACAGGCTCCCGGCGGTCGAGCCGCCGGAGAACGCCAGGTCGTAGCCGTAGAGGACGCCGGGTTGCAGGGTGATCCCGCTCGCGGTGACCGCGACGACGTGCAGCCGCTCCCCGAGCCGCACCGTCGTACGGCTGGCGGTGCCGACCGTGGCGCCGCGGGCGAACCCGGGAGCCGCGCCGACCGCGAACACGTTCAGGGTCACCGTGCACTCCGCGCGCAGCGCGACGAACACCGTGACGCCGGTCGGGTCGACCCGACGTACGACGGGACCGCTGAGCACCAGTGGCAGATTCGACGGAGCCGTCATCGCGCATCCCCTCGCCGATGGCCGAGCGACGGGACGGTGGGAGTCGCGCGGTGTCTACGACGATTGAAGTCGCCGGGATCCGCCGCGCCTACCGGGCAACGGTGCGGAAGACCCGTCCCGGCGTTTGGCAACCACCGGATCCACGACGGGCGGGGCGAGCCGTCCGGGCGGGCCGCGTGCCCACTCAGTTCGTTCCTCTGACGGAGACCCGACGCCGGCTTGCCGCCGGGCATCGCGGCGCGGTAACACCGGCAGCGCCGGGCCAGGTGCCGACGTGGTCGCATGCCTCTCCCTCCCCGTGCGGACGCCGCTCCGACGGCCGGTGTCGGCACGGGAACGTGGGTCCGGATGTCGTGGCGGCCGGTCCGTCACCCCGTGTGGTGCGAACGGGCTGTGCCGGGCGTAGCCGTTGCCGCGCAACGGTTCCGGCGGGTCTGCCGGCCACCTCGCCCGCAAGTCTGTCGGCCCGGGGGGTACCAGCGACAGGGTCCGCTGTCCCGGGCGGCCGGGACACGGGGATCGCATCTTTCGGCCGTCCGCACGACAACCGCTACCCGTCCATCCGGCATCGTCTACCGAAATCATCGGCTACGGCCCTGGCGCCGCCACGATCACCTGCGCAGGCGACCTGTGTTGTCTCGTAGACGGGCGTAGTAGTGCTCTGTTCGGTCGGCGTGTCGTGGGTGGTCGGAGTGGTCCGGGTTGCTTCATGCTTCATCGGCCCCCGATGAGCTTTCGGTGGTGCGGCAAGGGCTTGAGGCGTTCGTCGTGGACGTGCTCGTGTCGTTGGTCCGGTCGGATTAGTGCAGGACGCCGAGCAGGGTCGATGTTCCTGCGGTGTCGCCGTGGGTCTTGCGAGCGGCAGCCCGCCAGGCGTCGTGGACCGGGGTAAACCTGCCCGCCGTGCGCCTGTTCCAGCGTGGTCGCACCGCGCAGCGTCCAGACTTGCGCGCTGCAGCGTTCGTCCGGACAGCCCCGGAGGCACCGTACGGGGCTCCTGGCGGATGGCCGCATAGAGCTCGACCATCGGGCCGTGGGGCTCTGAGGGGTGCTGCCGCCAAGCGGCTCGGGGCGGAGCGGATCATTGCCTGGGACGGCACCAGGACCGGGCCGCAGTCGCCCGGCCTTCTGGGGCCACCGATCACGTCGCGAAACGCGGCGAGGCGGCCGTCGCACACGTCAAGGAGCTGACCGGCGGCCTCGGTGCCACGAGCGTGCTCGAGTGCGTGGGCACCGAGCAGTCGTGGGAGACCGCGACGGGTATCGTGCGGGACAGGCTCGTGGTGCCGTGGCGCACGTAGTCATGGGTACGGCGCTCGGGCACGCCCGGCATCATCGGCAGCATCGGCGCGGTGCGATCGAGGGCCTGCATCTGGGACTTCTCGTCGACCGCGAGGACCATCGCCTTGTCCGGCGGATCGAGGTACAACCCGACCACGTCCCGGACCTTGTCGATGAACAACGGATCGGTGGACAGCTTCCAGGTGTCCACCAGGTGAGGCTTGAGCCCAAACGCCCGCCAGATCCGCGACACGGCCGTCTGGTTGAGCCCAGTCGCCTTCGCCATCGACCGAGTCGACCAGTGGCTATCCTGGTTAGTACTCCAACGTCACTTGCCTTCGGCGTTGGGCGTGGCGTGGGCATGAGGACGGCCACCGCGTTGATCATCGATGGTTTGTGAGGACAACCGAAGATCGCGCGATGGCCGTGGGCCACAGCCTAGACCTTGACCGGTGGCGGGTCATCCTGGACGAGGCGGTGACGCGTGTCGCTGGCCGGTTCGTGCGGGCGGAGCCACGCCGGACCGCCGGGCAGTTCGTGGAAGGGCTGCTGTCGGGCGTGGAACGTAAGACCTGCTGGTCCCTCGCGGAACGGGCGGGTCACGCCGATCCGCAGGCGATGCAGCGGCTGTTGCGTACGGCGGTGTGGGACGCCGACGCCGTCCGCGATGACGTGCGGAACTGGCTGGTCGAGCAGCTCGGTCACCCCGAGGCTGTGCTGGTTACCGACGA
>NZ_JBVJHK010000014.1:0-214336 GCF_055586845.1 Micromonospora sp. NPDC049139
CATCTTCCCTCGACAAGAAGAATGATCAACCAAGGGCTGTCCCCATGATCAGTCGGGGTCACCGACCAACCCTCGCAGGTTAAAGATCAAGTTAGTGGATGTCACCGGGGGTTGGTATGCACGAAGCCGCTGAAAGAGGAGTCCTGTTCAGCCTGCTGGGGCCGGTGACTGCTGCACTGCCCAATGGGGCGGTACGTCTCGGCGGTCCACGTCAGCGGGCAATCTTGGCGGCGCTGCTGCTGGAGCCAGGCCGGGTCGTCCCGGTCGAACGGATCGTGGACGCGGTGTGGGGTCCGCACGCGCCATCTACGGCCCGGAACCAGATTGCAGCCGGGGTCTGCAGCCTGCGCCGCGATTTCCGGGCGGCCGGCCTCGGTAGCGAGCTCATCGGCACGAGTCCGCCTGGATACGTACTGCAGGTCGGCGCTGACAGCATCGACCTTCACCAGATGGAGCGCTGTGCCGCCGAGGCGAGAACACTGGCTGGCGCGGGACGGCTGGACGAGGCAGTGACGAAGCTGCGCGATGCTCTGGCCATGTGGCAGGGCCGGCCGCTGGTCGATATTGAAGGCCGGCTCGCGCACGTGGTGGAGCGGATCGAGGAGCGCCGGGTGGCCTTGGCCGAGGAGTGCCTCGGCTTGGAGCTGCGACTGGGCCGCGCCCGCGCAGTCATTCCCGAGCTGCAAATACTGGTTGAGCGACACCCGTTCCGGGAACAGTTGCGCGCCTGCCTCATGGTGGCGCTGACGTACTGCGGACGTACAGCCGATGCACTCACCGTGTTCCGCGACGGTCGCCGGTTACTGGTAGAAAAACTGGGCGTGGAGCCGGGCCCCCAACTGCGGGAAATGCACGACCGGATCCTGCAGGGGGACGAGGTGGCAATCCCGATGAGCGAGGGCGGACCATGCCCCGAATGGCCTCCGCTCCCGCCCAGTTGCCGACAGGCGACCATGCGTTCGTCGGTCGCACTGAGGAATTGACCCAGATCGACTCCCTCCTCATGGAGCGACCGCGGCAGGGTCCCGCGCTCGCGATCGTCCAGGGCGTGGCGGTTCCCGATCATCGGCAAGGGATTGGCACCTGACCGGCTGGCTGGTCAAGGACTGCCTTCTCGCCGGCCCGGACGGCGAACGGCAGCACGTTCCCCGAAGGCGGCAGCGGGCAGATGAATGCCTCGGAGAACGCACACGGAGGCAGGGTGACGCGGTTGAAGTCCAGCGTCACCGGGCCCGCCGTCGCCGGCAGGGGCAGAAACAGAAACCGGGCCGCGCCGTAGCTCTCCCGTCCGCTGGTGGCGTCCCGGAACGTGATGTGCGCTTCACCCTCGTGGCCGGTGTACAGCGCGACCAGCTCGGCGTGCCGGCCGTCGACGGTGAAGGTGAACGTGCCGACGACCGGGTAGTCCACCAGCCGGTCGGAGCGGCTGTGCGCGGTGCGCACCGCCTGGCCGGCGTCGGCCGGGGTGAACTCGGCGGCCACCACCCAGGCGGGGTCGGGGGCGTACGCGTCGATGCCGGCGAAGCGGTGCACCGCCGGCGCGTGCGGGTCGTACGTCCGTACCGCCAGGTCGGCGCCGCGGCGGATGATCTTCAGCTCGACGTCGCCCACCATGAGTCGCTGGTCGGGGCGCAGCAGGCCCTCGGCGGTCGGTACGCCGCCGACGAGCAGGCCTTCGGCGCCGGACACCCGCACGTCGGTTCCGTCGGCCCACCAGGTGCCGGGTATCCCGTCGATCCGGGTGCGCCCCACCAGCCAGTGAGTGCCGGTCAGCGTGAGGTCCCCACCCGGCGCCGACACGGCCGCCTCACGTTCGGCGTGCCAGGTCCGCCACTGATCGACAAAGGTCACGGTTCCTCCAACAGGTCGAGCGGCAGTTGCGGGATGGCCGCCAGCAGGGCACGGGTGTACTCGTCGGCGGGGTCGGTCAGCACGTCCGCGGTCGGGCCGCGCTCGACGACGCGGCCGTGGCGCATGACCAGCACCTCCTGGCACAGCTGGCTGACGATCGCCAGGTCGTGCGAGACCAGCACCAGCGTGAGCCCGAGCCGGCCAACGAGATCCTTGAGCAGGTCGATGATCTGCAGCCGGACCGAGACGTCGAGGGCGCTGACGGGCTCGTCGGCGAGCAGGATCCGCGGGGCCGGTGCGAGCGCCCGCGCGATGGCGATGCGCTGGCGCTGGCCGCCGGAGAACTCGTGCGGGTAGCGCCGTCCGTCTTCCGGGCGCAGCCCCACCGCGGTGAGCACCTCGGCGACGCGCTCGGCGCGGGCCGCCCGGTCCGTACCGATGCGCAGCGAGCGCAGCGGCTCGGCGACGATCGACGCGACCGACATGCGGGGGTTCAGCGACGACCGGGGGTCCTGGAAGACGACCTGGACCTGCCGACGGAACACGCGGTGTCGAACCCGGTCGAGGGACTGGCCGGCGAAGCGGATCTCGCCCGAGGTGGGGCGGTCCACGCCGAGCAGCTGCCGCAGCAGGGTCGACTTCCCGGCGCCCGACTCGCCGACGATCCCGAGGCTGGTCCCCGGTCGCACGGTGACGTCCACCCCGTCGAGCGCCGGGTGGGTGCGGCCCGGGAACCATCGGGTGAGCTGATGCCCGGTGAGAATCGGATCGCTCATCGGTCCTCCCTGCGCACGCTGGGGCGGGCCAGCCGGGTCACCCTGGCGGCGCTCGCGACGAGCTGCCGGGCGTAGCCGGAGCGGGGCCGGCGCAGCACGTCGTCGACCGGGCCGGATTCGACCAACCGGCCCGTGCGCATGACCAGGAGATGGCGGGCCAGTCCGGCGACGACCGGCAGGTCGTGGCTGATGAACAGCAGCCCCACCCCGGTCTCCTCGATCAGCTCGTCGAGCAGGGTGAGGATCTGCGCCTGCACGGTCACGTCCAGCGCCGTCGTCGGCTCGTCGGCGATGAGCACCCGGGGCCGGCAGGCGAGGGCCATCGCCAGGGCCACCCGCTGCCGTTGGCCGCCGGAGAGTTCGTGCGGCAGGGCCCGTACCAGCCGGGCCGGGTCGGGCAGGTGCACCCGGTCGCACCACTCGATCGCGCGGCGCTCGGCGTCGCTGCGGTTGAGGCCCTGGTGCAGCCGCAGCGGACCGGCGATCTGGCGGCCGACCGGCATCAGCGGGTCCAGGGCGGTCAGGGGCTCCTGGAACACGATGCTGACGGTGCGGCCGCGGACCCGACGCCACCGCCGGTCCGGCGCGCCGAGGTGGTCCTCGCCGTCGATGAGGATGCGGCCGCTCGTGCGCATGCCCGGCGGTAGCAGTCCCAGCAGCGCCAGCGCGGTCAGCGACTTGCCTGAGCCGGATTCGCCGATGAGGCCGACCCGGTCGCGGGCGGCGAGGCCGAACGAGACGTCGCGAACGAGCGGCTGCCCGTCGAGCGTGATGGTCAGCCCGGTGGTCTCCAGGACGGTCATCGGTCCGCTGCCTGCCTTTCCTGCCGTAGCTGCGGGTCGAGGACCTCCCGCAGGCCGTCACCGAGCAGGTTGACCCCGACGACCGTGACGGCGACTGCGAGGCCGGGCAGCAGGACGTTCCACGGGGCCACGCTCACCGTCGACTGCGCCTCCTGGAGCATGCGGCCCCACGACGGCGCGGGCGGCGGAGTGCCGAGCCCCAGGTACGACAGCGACGCCTCGGCGATGACCGCGACGCCGAAGGCGAGGGCGGCCTGCACCAGCAGGGTGTGCCAGATGTTGGGCAGGACGTGCCGGACCAGGACCATCAGTGGCCCGGTGCCACAGGTACGCGCCGCGAGTACGTAGTCCTGGGTGAGCACCCGGCTCGCCGAGATCCGGGTCAACCGGGCCACCTCGGCGGAGACGCCGATCCCGATCGCGCTGATCGCGACTCCGGTCGACGCGCCGTACACGGTGACCAGCAGCATCGCCAGCAGCAGGGTCGGGAAGGCGATCACGATGTCGATCACTCCGATGACGGCGTTCTCGACGAGCCGGCCGGCGATCGCCGCGAGCAGGCCCAACGGGACGCCGATGACGAACGCCACCGCGACCGAGGCCAGCCCGATCCACGCCGCGGTACGCGCGCCGAGCATCAGCTGGGTGAACTGGTCGCGGCCCAGGCGATCGGTGCCCGCCCAGTGCCGTGCGGACGGGCCGGCCAGCCGGGCCGCCGGGTCGGTGTGGTCCAGCCCGTACGGGGACCAGACAAGCGACACCAGCGCCAGGGCGAGAACCGCCAGCAGCAGCGCCGCGCCGACCACGAACGACGGCGAGCGCCAGCCTCGGCGTCGCCGGACGGGGGTGTCGAGCGCATCGGTCGTTTCGATCGTCTCGACCAGAGGTGTGCTCATGCCCGTGCTCTCAGTCTCGGGTCGACCAGCCGCTGCACGACGTCCACGACGAGCCCCATCACCAGCACGATCGCCGTCATGAGAAAGACCGTGCCCTGCACGATCGGCAGATCGCGGGCCTTCACGCTGGTCAACAGCAGCGAGCCCAGGCCGGGCAGGGCGAAAACGCTCTCGATGACCACGGTGCCCAGCAGTGAACTGGCCAGCAGGAGGCCCAGGATCTGGACCACGGTTGCGGCACCGTTGCGTGGTCCGTGCCGCCACAGCGCCTGCGGCAGGCTGTAGCCGAGGGAGCGGGCGGTGCGCACGTACTCCTGGCTCAGCACGTCGAGCGTCGCCGAGCGTACGTAGCGCACCAGCACCGACCCCTGCGCGATCGCCAACGTCGCCACCGGCAGGACCAGCGACTGGACCGCGGCTTGCGGGTCCTGCCAGCCGGTGCGGGGAAACCCGCCCGGCGGCAGCGCCCGCCACTGCACCGCGACCAGCCAGACCACCACGATCCCGACCCAGAAGATGGGCAGCGCGATCCCCAACTGCGCCAGCGTCGACACCGCCACCCCGAGCAGGCCCCGCCGCCGTACCGCCGCGAACACCCCGATCGGTACGGCCACGATGATCGACAGCACGAACGCGCTCAGCGCCAGCGGTACGGTGACCGGGAGCCGGCCGGCGATCTGATCGAGCACCGGCATCCGGGTGAACAGGCTGTCCCCGAGGTTCCCGGTCACCAGGTCGCCCAACCAGTGGCCGTACTGCGCCAGCACAGGCCGGTCGGTGCCGAGCTGGTGCCGGATCGCGTCGATCTGGTCCGGGGAGGACCCGACCGCCAGCAGCGTGACGGCCGGGTCACCCGGTAGGACCCGGAGCAGGAAGAACACCGCCGAGCCCGCGACGAAAAGCGAACCGATCAGCCAGGCGACCCGACGGATGAGGTAGCTGAGCATGCCTATCGCCTAGCGTTTGGTGATCGGCGCGACGTAGAAGCTGTCCGTGGTGTTGTTCTTCTGGTAGCCGCTGACCGAGGTGCTGGCGACCTTGATGGCCGGGTCGAGGAACAGCCAGGCGCTCGCCGCGTCCTCGGAGATCTGCCGTGCCACCTTCTTCAGCAGGGCGGTCTGCTCGTCGGGCGTCGCGGCGGTCTCGGAGTCCTTGACCCACTTCTGCACCTGCGGGTTGTCGTACTGCCAGTAGAACGTCGGGTCGCCGTACCAGACCAGGTCGCGCTGGTTGACGTGGGTCATGATGGTGGCCTGGAAGTTGTGGTTCTTGTAGACCTTGTCGGTCCAGGTCGCGTCGTCGACCGGGTTCAGCGTGATGGTGATACCGGCCTGGGCGAGCTGGCTCTTCAGCCCCTGCGCGATGATGTTGACCGCGTCCGACGGTACGTAGTCGACGGTGAAGGACAGACCGTTCGCGTACCCGGCCTTGGCCAGCAGCTGCTTGGCGCCGGCCACGTTGTGGTCGTCGATGCTGGTCAGGTCCTCGTACCAGGGGTCCGTGGGCGGCACCATCGAGCCGATGACCTGGCCCCGGTCGGCCCACACCGCCGTCAGCAGCGCCTTGCGGTCGATGGCCTGCCGGATGGCGTGCCGCACGTCGGGGTTGTTGAACGGGGCGACGGCGTCGTTGAAGTTGAACAACTCCTTCGTCGTCGACGTGCCCTCCACGATGGAGAACTGCGGCTGGTTGTCGAACTGGGGGAGCACATCCGGCGAGGACACCTGGGTCACCAGGTCGAGTTGGCCGGCGAGCAGCGCGTTGTTCTCGGCGGTGGCGTCCTTGAAGAACCGGTACACCACCTGCTTGTTGCTGGCCTTCGTGCCCCAGTACGCGTCGTTGCGGGTCAGCGTGATGGAGTCACCCTGCTTCCAGGAGGTCAAGGCGTACGGGCCGGTGCCGATCACCGTCGTCTCCGGGTTGCCGGCGCCGGGCTTGGTGACAGCCGCGCCGGTGCTGGTGAGGTAGAAGAGGAACGATTGCGACCGCGTCGACAGGGTGACCTTGACGGTGCCGTCGTCCGGCGCCTCGATCGTCTTCATGATCGAGAGGTTCTTCTTGCGGGCGCTGGTCGACTCGTCGGAGGTCACCCGCTTGAGCGCGACCACCACGTCGCTGGCCTTCAGCGGGGTGCCGTCGGAAAAGGTCACGCCGGGCTGCAGGTGGAAGGTGTATGCCGTGCCGTCCGGCGAAACGTCCCACGACTTGGCCAGCAGCGGCTCGACCTTGCCCTCGTCGGTGAGCACGGTGAGCCCCTCGACGACGTTGCGCAGCAGCACCTGGGCGTGGCCGGTGTTGCCGCCCTTGATCGTATTGAGCGTCGTCGGCTCGTTCAGCGAACCGACCGTGATCGTCGCGTCGGGGTCGGCGGCGCCCGTCGACCCGGGGCTCGTCGACGAGCCGCAGGCGGCGATCAGCAACGCGAGGATGGTGGTGGCCGCGAGCGCGCCGAGCGGGCGCAACCGGCGTGCGAAGGGTAGGCCGACCGAGGGCCTGCGGTGAGTGGTCATGTCCGTACTCCAGGCAGACGGAACCTGCGTCGCGCGAGCGCGGGACGCGGTGATTGAGATTCACAAATGAGGGGAAGATCAGACGTTGATGACGGCGCGCGGGCAGCGTGGCGTGGCAGCCACGGGCGCGGGCCGGGGTGTCAGACCGTCAACAACAGCAGATACGGCGCGCGGCGACGACACGGACCGCGAGCGGGGTCCGGTCCAACGACGGCGCAGTGTTCACGCAGGTCAGAGTACATGATCACGCAGTTGGGGCGACCAGCCGGCATCGTGTCGTCTGCCACAGGTCCTTGGCCCCAGGTGGGAAGATGCGCCGATGCCGCTCACCTTTCCGTCGCACCCCGGCGTGGTACTCCCGCTCAAGCTCTGGCGACCCCGATGGTTCGACGGTGTCGCGCTGACTACCGGGGGCGGTCGCACCCGACATCAAGTACGCGTTCCTCGGGGTCGGTCCGGAGTGGCAGAGCCACACCCTCACCGCACTGGTGTGGTGGTGTCTGCCAGTGGCGCTGCTCGGCGCGTGGCTCGTCCGCGCCACCGTCGCGACCAGGTCAGCGACGTCGCCTGGTGGACCGTGTCCGACATTCCCAGCAGCCTCGTAGGCGCGCTGGTCACGCTCGCCGTCGCCGTCGTGGTCGGCCGCCGTCGGCACCTTCGCGCCTGGCACGGCAACCCACCGCCGGTCCCCACCCGCCCGACGGTGTTCTGGTCCACAACGGGCGCCACCGCAATCATCGGGTACGCCCTGACCCCGCTTCTGCCAGCCGAGAATCTGCCATGGGCGACCGCAGTACGGCTGCTGTGTCTCACGGCCGGGGCGCTACTCGTCGCCGCCGTTGCAGTGCAAGCAATGAACGCTAGGACCGCCCCCGCTGACAGACGTACGGTGGCGCGTGGGAGCCATTCGGAAGCGCCGCCCTCATCGCTGTAGCAGGCTCTGCCAGCGCTGGATGAATGGGCGGACGAAACCTCCGGGGCCAGGTGCCTAGCTCGGCCAGCCAATCGCGTCGAGGAACTCCTCCACGGCGACCACGACTCGACTGGGCACTGCGATCGACTCGGTGAGCGGGCCGGGTACGTACATACCGTGATCCGCGCCTTCCACCTCCAACACGTGGGGCGACAACCGGCGGGCGACATCACCGCCCCATACGTTGTCGGGTCCGAACCTCGCGCCGGGAATCACGACAGCGTCAGCCATGCGGACGACCTTACCCAGACCCTGTGGGAACAGGATGGTCGTGACACTTCCGCTGGGCAGCCAGCACCCGCGCCCGCGCCACCGCATTCGCCCACAACGCCCGCCCGCAATCGCACAGCCGCTTCACGGGAGGTCTACCGGCCCGTACCGGGTCCGGTTGGCCCCGGTGCTCAGCGCCCAGTAGCGGTCGCCGAACGACCAGTGCCACCATTCGGTCGGGTAGTTGACCATGCCGGCGGACGAGAGCGCCCGGGCGAGGATGTCGCGGTTGGTGCGGGCCTGCGGGGCGATGTGGGGTGATCCGGTGAAGCAGGCGTTGGCGCTGTCCACCGGGCTGGCGTTGACGATCGTGCCCAGGTCCAGTTCGATCCCGTCGGCCGTGCAGAGGGTGAGGTCGACCGTCCCGCCGGTGCTGTGCGGAGCCACCTCGGGCGGCGAGATGTACTTGCTGGCCTCCACGTGCCGGCGCGCCGAGTCCCACTCCGGGTACCTGCGGCGCAGTTCGTCCTTGTAGCTCTCGAAGTAGGTCGTCTGCAGGCTGAGCGGCCGGTACCCCTCGATGATCAGCAGCCGCAGTCCTCGGGGCAGGGTCTGCTGGGCGGCGAGCAAGCGCTGGACCGTTGCCTCACGGAGGTGCGCGTAGGCCCCGGCCTCGTCGGCCAGGCGATCGTCAACCCGAAGTTCCGCAACCTGGCGCACGTCGACCAGGGCTTCCCCGTTGTCGCCTAGCGGGATGGCCGAGATTCGCCGATCAGACAGCAGGATCATGGCCGGCACCGGCCGGCGGCGTCGATGATTGCGCTGGCCACGGCTGTGGCCGCGTGGGGGCGGCCGTGTTGACGGGCTGCGTTGGCCAGCTTCTGGCGTCGTTCCGGGTGGTCGAGCAGCACCATGATCTCCTCGTAGAGGCGGTTGGCGGAGGCCTCGGGGCCGGCGAGCATGCGGGAGGCACCGGCGTCGGCGAGGTGTTGTGCGGTCCGCCGCTGTTCGTCGCCGCCGGTGGGGATGAGCGGGACGAGGACGCATGCCTTGCCCAGGGCGGTGAGTTCGGCGACGGTGCCGGCGCCGCTGCGCGCGACGACGATGTCCGCGGCGCTCAGGACGTCCGGCAGCTCGCCGTGGACGTAGTCGACGACCCGGTACCTGCTGCGCAGGTGTTCCGGAAGGGCGGCCGCGACCTGCCGCATCCGGTCGAGGGAGTAGTCGCCGCACTGGTGCAGCACCTGACATCTCGGCAGGAGTCCGGGGAGGCTGTCGGCGATCAGGTTGTTGACCTGGACGGCGCCTTGGGCGCCGCCGGTGACGTACACCAGCGGCAGGCGGGGGTCCAGGTGGAATGCGGCGAGCGCCCGGTTGCGGTTACCCGTGAGGATCTCGGGCCGGATCGGGTTGCCGGTGACCACCGCGCGGGTTCTCGCTCCGGCGGGCAGGTGGTCGATGGAGGATTCGTGGCTCAGCAGGACTCGATCAGCGAGGCGGGCGAGGATCCGGTTCGCCAGCCCGAGCGTGAGGATCTGCTCGTGCATGACCAGCGGGCGGCGGGTCAGCCAGGCGGCGATCCCGATCGGGACGGAGACGTATCCGCCGGTGGAGAAGACCACCTCGGGCCGGGTGCGCACCACGATCATGATGGCCTGGAAGGTACCGAGCGGCACGCGGAAGGCGTCGGCGACGTTGCGGCCCCACTCGCGCAGGTTCGGCGATCGGCGCAGTTTGCCGGTGGTGATCGCCGTGAAGGGGATGCCCTCCTGCCGGGCGATTCTGGCCTCCAGCCCGTGGGCGACGCCCACCCAGCGGACGTCCGGTTCGGTGCCGGCTGCCGCTAGCCGGTCGCGGAGCGCACGGATCGTGGTCAGCGCCGGGTAGGTGTGCCCGCCCGTTCCCCCGCCCGCGACGATCATGCGGAGACCACGGAGACGTTCCGCGGCGTAGACGGCCATCAGCAGGAACTCGGGCAGGGGGAGGCGGTGTCGCGTCGGTGCAGTGCGCCCTGGATGAGGATGTCGAGCAGTGCCGAGTAGCCGACGCCGGCCCGCTGCCAGATCTGCGGGTACTGGGAGGCGGCGGTGAATCCGGGGAAGGTGTTGACCTCGTTGATCACCGGCTCCCGGTGGTCTCCGGTCCACCCCGTTCCGTGGTCGGCGTCCGGATCCGGGAGGAAGAAGTCGACGCGGAGCAGCCCGCGGCATCCGAGCGCGTGGAACGCCCGCACGGCCCGGTCCTGCAGTAGTCGGGTGGTGCCGGGGTCGAGCCGGGCCGGAATGTGGAAGACGGCACCGCCGTCGTACTTGGCGTCGTAGTCGAAGAAGGAGGCGTTGGCCACCCGTATCTCCAGCGGCGGCCCGGCCTCGACGCGACCGTCGGGGTGCTGAAGGACGCCGACGTCGATCTCGCGCCCGCGCACGGCGCGTTCGACGACAACCTTCGCGTCGCTCTCGCGCGCGAGCCGCAGGGCGGCGGGCAGTTGCGCCCATCGTTCGACCTTGGAGACGCCCAGGCTGGAGCCGGCCCGGGCCGGTTTGACGAAGACGGGCAGTCCCAGTCGCTGCTGATCCCGCGACGACAGCTCCTCGTCGGGGCGCAGCGTCACCCCGGCGGCCACGCGCAGGCCGTCGGCGGCGAGGAGTTTCTTCGTGACCGGCTTGTCCATCCCCGCGGCGCTGGCGAAGACACCGTTTCCGACATACGCGACGCCGAGCCACTCCAGCATCGACTGGATGGTGCCGTCCTCACCGTACGGGCCGTGCAGCGCCGGGAACACCACGTCCTGGTCGCCGAGGGTCCGCAGCGCCTGCGCGAACGTGGCCCGGTCGCCGTTCACCCGCCACTGGCCGTCCCGCTCGATCAGCACCTCGGTCACGTCGTACGTGTCGCGGTCGAGATGGGCCAGGATGCTTTCCGCCG
The DNA here is from genome assembly GCF_055586845.1 of Micromonospora sp. NPDC049139. Lineage (NCBI taxonomy): Bacteria > Bacillati > Actinomycetota > Actinomycetes > Micromonosporales > Micromonosporaceae > Micromonospora > Micromonospora sp. NPDC049139. The sequence goes on from NZ_JBVJHK010000014.1 coordinate 10,945, forward strand.
AGCGCCGGGAGACGTCGTGCTCCCCGCTGCGCCCACCGAACAGCACCGCCAAACGAACGGTCATGACGTTGCCGCTTCCGCGTGTAGGTGTACGCGCGCCACTCGCGCGCCGATTCCGGTCAGGACTTCGTGCGGGTTGGTGCCGGCCCACTGCGCCCACTCGGCGGCCGTCGGCTCGGCCGGGTCGGGCGAGCCGGGCTCGGCGCCGGGGCCGAAGACGACCACGGGATCGCCGAGCGCCACCGGCAGATCGCCGACATCGACGACGCACTGATCCATGGCGATGCGGCCGACGATCGGGCACCGTCGACCGGCGAGCCAGACCCACGCGCGGCCCTCGGCGGTGCGCGACAGGCCGTCGGCGTACCCGAGCGGCAGCAGAGCGAGCGTGGTCGGCCGACTGGTCACGTGGTCGGGCCCGTACGAGACGCCGGTCCCGGCGGGCACGCGCTTCAGGTTGATCACCCTTGACCGCAGGGTCATGGCGGGTCGCAGGCCGAAACGGCGGGGGCCGGCCGCGCCAAAGGGGTCGACGCCATACATGGCCAGGCCGATCCGACAGAGATCGAACCGGGTCTCCGGGGCGGCCAGTGCCGCCGCCGAATTGGCCAGATGCACCACTTCCGGATCAAGCCCGGCGTCAAGCGCGATCCGCAGTGCCTCCTGGAACGTTGACAGCTGCCGCGCGATGCTCGGGCATCCGGGCACGTCGGCGTTGGTCAAGTGGGACCACACCCCGTGTACCCGGATGCTGCCCTCCACCTCGTGCCTGCGGGCCCAGGCGACCAGATCGGGCCATTCGTCGCCGCTGGCGCCGTTGCGGGACAGACCGACGTCCGCCTTGAGCTGGACCGCGGCGGGCACACCGAGACCCCTGGCCGCGTTGGCGATCGCGCGCAGATGGGTCAGGGTCGACACCGCGATGTCGACGTCCGCGGCAATCAGGCGGGTGAAGTCCTCGTCCGGGCGGTGCAGCCAGCTCAGGACGGGCGCGTCGATGCCCGCCGATCGCAGTGCCACCGCCTCCGTCGCCGAGGTCACGCCCAGCCAGTCGGCGCCGGCCCCCAGCGCAGCCCGTGCCACCGGCACCGCGCCGTGCCCGAACGCGTCGGCCTTCACCACGGCCATCAACCCGGTACGCGCGATCGCCGCGATCGTCCGAATGTTCTGGGCGATCGCCGCGAGATCTATCACGGCCTCGGCCAGCTCGGCACTCTCACTGATCACACCGGTCCCCGCGCGCCGACCGCGCGTACCCGGCGTCGCCCCGGCAGCCCTGGGTTCGACGGGCGGCTCGTCCGGCGGTTCGGCGGCCCCGTGCCCGCCGACAGCGGCGGCCCGGCGCACCGCGAGCGTCTCCCGGATCCGCCGCCGGACCGTCCGCCGCTGTTGCTCCTCGCGGCGGCCCCGGTGCGCCGGTTCCAAGATCATGTCCGGATCCTGACTGACATGACCGGCACGGTAGGCAGCCTGTGGTGAAGAACCCTTGAAGAAACCGTGGGCCAGCTGTGGGGACATCCCGCTCGCCGCTCTCCGGAGCCGTCCGCATCAGTTCTTCACAGGTTTCGGTTTTACTTGACCCCCGCCACCACCAGCCAGAATGGGGAAACATGAGCGCGCGGATCCTGGTCGCCGAGGACGACCCCAAGCAGGCCAACCTGGTACGGGTCTATCTCGAACGCGAGGGGCACAGCGTGCTGCTGGTCGGCGACGGGCGGGCCGCGCTGGACCGGTGCCGGTCCCGCCGGCCGGACCTGGTGGTCCTCGACGTGATGATGCCGGTCGTCGACGGCCTCGACGTGTGCCGGATCCTGCGCGCCGAATCGGAGATTCCGATCCTGCTGCTGACCGCCCGTACCACCGAGGACGACGTCCTGCTGGGCCTCGATCTCGGTGCCGACGACTACCTCACCAAGCCGTACAGCCCGCGGGAGCTGGCCGCCCGGGTACGGGCGCTGCTGCGCCGGGCCCGGGTGGTGAGCGCCGACAACCGGGCGGTGCTGCGCGTCGGCGAGCTCGAGGTGGACGCCGGCCGGTTCGAGGTACGCGTCGGCGGCCGGCCGGTCGCCCTGACGGCCAAGGAGTTCGGCATCCTCGAGGTGCTCGCCGGCGAGCCCGGGCGGGTGTTCACCCGGGCGCAGATCATCGACCGTGCCTTCGGATTCGATCATTTCGTGCTCGAACGCACCGTCGACGCGCACGTGATGAACCTCCGCCGCAAAATCGAGGCCGACGTTGCCGAGCCGCGGTACGTGCAGACCGTCTACGGCCGCGGCTACCGGCTCGCCGAACCGGAGCCGGGACCGGCGGCGAGGCCGACGCCCGAGGGGACGCCCGGAGCCAGCCGGTGAGTTTTCGGCTACGGGTGCTCTGGCTGGTGATCCTCGTCGCGGTGAGCGCGACGGCGGCGACCGCGTGGCTGACCCTGCGGCAGGCCTCGCAACAGATCAACGAGTCGGCCACCGTCGACCGGGCACAGCTCGACCAGGTCGTCGACCGACTCGAGGCGTACGGCAGCGGGCACGGCACCTGGGAGGGCGTGCCCGGCCTGGTGCAGGACCTGCGCGCCGAGACCGGTCAGCGGATCCACCTGGTCGCCGATACGGGCCAGGTGATCGTGGACACGGACACCCAGGAGAATCGCACCGCCCGGCCGCTCGGCACGATGGTCGGGTTCGTCGATCCGCGGCCGGTGCTGAATCTGGCCGCATTGCCGGTGGACCCGGTCGGCCGGCAGAAAGGCGTGGTCGACGAGATCGCCGCCTACCGCACCGGCGTGCTGTTCGCGGCCTGCCTGACGCGGGCATCCGTTCCCGTTGCCGTTTCGCCCGCCAGCACGGGAGTTCCTCGTTTCGAGGTCAACCTGAGCGGGGCCGACGTGCGCGATCGCCGAAGCGTCGACGAGATCGCCGGCGGCTGTCGCGACGTCGCGGCCCGGCCGGGCCGTGAGCGGGGGGCCGACGCCGACCGGGTGCAGGGCTGTGGCGCCCTGACGGCGGTGGAACCACTGGATTCCTGCCTGGCCCAGGTCTTCACCAACCAGATCAGTGACGTCGCGCCGGTACCCGCCCGGGTCTACCTCGGCACTCGTGGCGATCCGGCGTCCGCGCTGGCGGCCGGTCCGCTGCTCGCCGCGGCGGCGGGCGTGGCGGCGGTCGCGATCATCGGCACCGTGCTGCTGAGCCGGCGGGTGCTGCGCCCCATCGACACGCTCACCGTGGCCGCCCAGCAGCTCGGCCGGGGCGACCTCACCGGACGGGTTCCGGTGCGGGGCAACGACGAGCTGGCGGAGTTGGCCCTGTCGTTCAACCGGATGGCCGACTCCCTGCAGCGCGGGGAGGAGCGGCAACGCCGGCTGGTCGCCGACGTCGCACACGAACTACGCACCCCGCTGGCCAACCTGCGCGGCTATCTCGAGGCGCTCTCCGACGGCGTGATCGCGCCGGACCAGGAGCTCTACGCCTCGCTGCTCGAAGAGGCGGTGCTGCAACAGCGCATCGTCGACGACCTGCAGGACCTGGCCCTCGCTGAGGCCGGCAACCTGGCGTACCACCGGGTCACGGTGGATCTGGCCGAACTCCTGGAGACCTGCGGCACCGCCCACCACGCCCGGGCGGAGTCAGCCGGGGCGTCGTTGTGCGTGGCGGCCGAGCCGGTTGCGGTACACGCCGATCCCGACCGGCTCCGCCAGGTGGTGGGCAATCTCGTCACCAACGCACTACGGGCGACCGCTGCCGGCGGCAGCGTCCGGCTGGTCGCGAGCCGCACCGACACGCAGGCGGTCGTCCAGGTCGTCGACACCGGCTCGGGAATCGCAGCGGACGCGCTGCCGCATGTGTTCGACCGGTTCTGGCGGGCCGACGCCGCACGGGGTCGCCGTACCGGGGGCAGTGGCCTCGGCCTCGCCATCACCCGGCAGATCGTCACCGATCACCAGGGCACCATCACGGTCGCGAGTGAGGTCGGCGTCGGGACGACATTCACCATCGCGCTTCCCCTCGCCCACCAGCGAACAGCTCAGGTGGGGGGTCAGGTCCCGCGCGGTCGGCGCCATCCCGCTCGGTAGCGCCATCGGCCCCGCGGGTTCAGCCGTCGGTGGTCTTGCATCGAGTCGGACGCCACGCCGCTGTGTGCGGGGTTTCGATCGGGATCCGTGGCGCTACCGCAGTTGGTCGCGGCGGCGGGTCAGGTAGGCGGTCTCGGCGGTGTTGCCCGCCAGGTCGATGGCTTTGTCGTAGGCCGCGCGTGACTGCTGACTTCGGCCGAGCCGGCGCAGCAGGTCGGCGCGGGTGGCGTGGTAGGCGTGATATCCGACCAACGCCTCGGCGAGGCGGTCAACGATGGCCAGTGCCACCTCCGGGCCGTCGAGCTCGGCGACCGCGACGGCCCGGTTGAGGGCGATGATCGGCGAGGGGTCGAGGCGGACGAGCTGGTCGTAGAGGGCGAGGACCTGCGACCACTCGGTGTCGCGTATGTCGCGGGCGGAGGTGTGCACGGCGTTGATCGCGGCGAGGATCTGGTAGCGACCCGGAGCCACCCCGGCGGCGGCAGCGGCGAGGCGCTCGCGCACCAGCCGGTGGCCCTCGGCGATCAGTTCCGCGTCCCAGGCCCCACGGTCCTGCTCGTCGAGGGCGACCAGTTCGCCGCCGGCCGAGATCCGGGCGGGGCGGCGGGCCGCGGTGAGCAGCATCAGCGCCAGCAGCCCGGCCACCTCACCGTCGTCCGGCAGGAGGGCGCGGATCAGGCGGGCGAGCCGGATCGCCTCGGCGGTCAGGTCGTGTCGTACGGGGTCGGTGTCGGGGCCGCTGGCCAGGTAGCCCTCGTTGAAGACGAGGAACAGGACGGCGAGTACGCCGGAGACACGGGCCGGCAGGTCGTCGGCGGACGGCACGCGATAGGGGATGCGAGCCGCCTTGATCTTGGCCTTCGCGCGGGTGATCCGCTGCCCCATGGCACTCTCGGCCACCAGGAAGGCGCGGGAGATCTCGGGCACGGTCAGACCGCCGACCATGCGCAGCGTCAGCGCCACGCGGGCTTCCATCGCCAGCGCCGGGTGACAGCAGGTGAAGATCAGCCGGAGCCGGTCGTCGTCGATGGCGCCGAGAGGCTCGGGTGGGCTGTCGTCGTGCAGCATCTGAGCCTCCTTGTGCTTGTCGTCGCGTTTGTTCTCGCGCCGGATCCGGTCGATGGCCTTGCGGTTGGCGGTGGTGGTCAGCCAGGCGCCGGGGTTGGGGGGCACGCCGTCGGCCGGCCACCGCTCGACGGCGGTCGTGAACGCCTCGGCCGCTGCCTCCTCGGCGATGTGGAGGTCACCGAAGCGCCTGGTCAGGGCGGCGACCACCCGCGCCCACTCCTCGTGGTGGGCCTCGGTGACCGCCGCCCGGGCGTCGACCCTGTTCACAGGAACGGCCGCACCTCGATCTTCCGATCGCAGACCTTCGACGCCTCGGTGGCGAGCCTGAGCGCCACATCCAGATCGGGGGCCTCCCACACCCAGACGCCGGCGAGGTACTCCTTCGACTCCACGAAAGGCCCGTCGCTGAACACCGCCTCCTCGCCCCGGTTGTCGATGACCGTGGCCGCGTCGGTGTCCGCGAGTCCGCCAGCGAAAACCCAGTAGCCCTCGGCGATCAGTCGTTCGTTGAACGCGCTGATGGCAGGCTGCCTGTCCGTGCTGCCGGGATTGCTCTTGTCATCGATCACGGAAACCAGGTACCGCATCTGAAGATCATCTCCTGTGGTGTCGAGACAGCGTGGTTCGGTGGTCAGGGACTTCAGGCCGTTGCATACCGCGGGCGCCCGGCCGGCCGGTAGACCTGGATCGTCACGCCCTTCGAGTCGACCCGCGACTCGACCAGGTCGAGCGCGAGATCCGGACCGGTCTCCGGGAACAGTCTCGCGCCCTGGCCGAGGATCACCGGGATCACGATCAGAGTCATCTCGTCGACCAGATCGTTCTCCAGCAGCCACCGGGTCAGGGCGCCACTGCCGTGCACCTGCAGCTCACCCCCGGGCTTGGCCCTCAGCTCACTGACGGCCGCCGCGAGGTCACCGCGGAGAACGGTCGTGTCCTCCCAACGCGGCGCGGTGAGCGTGGTCGAGGCAACGTACTTGGGAGCCTCGTTCAAGGCCACACCGATGGGATGTGCGCGCATCTGGTCGATTGATCCCCAGGAGCCGGCGAACAACTCGTAGGTCCGCCGGCCGAACAGGAACGCGTCGGCGCGCTGGTAGGTCTGCGTGATGAACGTCCTGGTCTCGTCGTCACCCTTCCCCCGGGCCCATCCGCCGCGCTCGAAGCCGTTCCTGCGGTCATCCGACGCGGCGCCGTTTCCCTGCATCACTCCATCGATGGTGACCTGAGTCATGGTCGTCAGCTTCATGATCGCGGCTCCTTGCCTTGGCGCCGCCCCTCGTGGGCGTCCTCACCCCTGCTACGAACACCACCGCCCCGATCCGACACCCCCTCCCGGATTTTTCCTGGCGAACGCCTCCGGCTCGACCTTCACCAAGCCCGCCAGGTAGCCCACCGCCGCGCCCGGCACCTCCTACGGGGTAGGCGGGGAACCGGCCCTCGATGTGGTTTGTTCCGGCAAGCGGAACACTCCGCTCGGTAAATGGGCGTGTGATCGCCACGGTGTGACCATGGACCGCCTTCATGGCGCCGTCCTTGACGAAGAACTGGGCGGTGTCCGTGGCCCGCTCGACGGTGGACTCATCAAGATCGCGCGTCTCGAACACGAGATCCTTCATGATCTGTGCCACCTGCCACCAACCCGTGAAAGCCGTTACACCGCAACAAACGCCACAGAACCTGACAAAGCACCAATAGGGCCTTGTCTCAAAGTCCGGCTCATGCGATCTTGTGGCAAGATCGCGGGATGCTACGACTAACCGACTTCATCATCGATTGCCCGGACACGATGAAGCTGGCAGCCTTCTACTCCGAGGTGACGGGGCTCCCGGTCAAGGAAGGCAGTAACGAGAACTGGGCCGGTATCCAGTTCGGCGAGATCGAACTGGCCTTCATCCAGGTGGAGGACTACCGCGCCCCGCAGTGGCCCGACAGCGAGCACCCCAAGCAGTTCCACCTCGACTTCGAAGTCGACGACATCGAGGCCGAACAGCGCCGCATCCTGGCCCTCGGCGCGACCCTGCAGCGGGACTGCGTCGGCCCCGACGGCTACGGCTTCCGCGTCTACGCCGACCCCATTGGCCACCCCTTCTGCCTCTGCCGCAACAAGGGTGTCATCTGGACCGATCAGGGCCTCATCTGGCCCAAGCGCGACTAGGGTCTGTCGAAGTCGGCTACAGCCATTCATTGATGGCGGCGAGGTGGATGGCGGCTTCGTAGCGGACGGCGAGTTTGTCGAAGCGGGTGGCGACGGCCCGGTTGCGTTTGAGCCGGTTGATGCCGCACTCCACAGCGTGTCGCTGCTGGTAGACGTGCGCGTCGAATGCCGGTGGGCGACCGCCCCTGGATCCCTTGGCCCGCCGGTTCGCGTCCTGGTCGGCCTTGCTCGGGATCGTCGCGGCGATCCCGCGGCGGCGCAGGTAAACCCGGTTCGCCTTCGACGTGTACGCCTTGTCGGCCAAGACCCGGTCCGGACGGGTCCGCGGGCGGCCGGTGGTCAGGCGTGGGACGCGGATGGCGGTCAGGACCGGGTTGCCACCGGCGGCGCAGGTCGTGGCCGCGTGCGGGGAAACCCAGCGAGCCGGGTCGCCCGGCTCCCCTGCCGGGCCCTGATCAGCCGCTGCACCAACTCCCGCAGCCGACCGGCGTTTCGGCCGTAGGGGCGATCCCGTAGCGGTCGGAAACAACGCATCCGCCAGGAGGTGGAGAGGACTGGGACCGGTGGCGACGCGAGTCGTACGGCCAACGCGACCGCAGGACGATGCCGCGGGGGTGGCGGCTGCCTACCGTCGTGGCTGTGGGAGAAAGCCCTGATGGCGTGGCGGAGCCTCGCCGACCTGTCCGGACGCGTTGGCGGCGAGCGTTGCTACGGATTGTCGCTGGTCTGGTAGTCGTGTTCGCGGTGGTCAGCGGCTCCGGTTGGGTCTACGAGACGCTGTCGAGGCGGGCCGACGGTCAGCGGTATCCGGAGCCAGGCCGGTCGATCGATATCGGGGGGCACCGGCTGCATCTGAACTGCAGCGGATCGGCCGACAGCGCGCCGACCGTGGTGTTCGAAGCAGGGCTCGGCGAGTCGTCCACGACGTGGGCGACGGTGCAACAGATGCTGACCGACCCCTCGGCGACCGTGCGGATCCGGGCATGCAGCTATGACCGCGGCGGCTACGCGTGGAGCGATCCGGGGCCCGGTCGGCGCGACGCCGGGCGGCTGGCCGAAGAGCTACACACCCTCCTGGACAAGGCGGGCGAACACGGGCCCTACGTCCTGGTCGGTCATTCGCTGGGTGGGTTCGTGGTACGTCTGTTCGCTGACCGTTGGCCAGGCGAGACCGCGGGTCTGGTGCTGGTGGACGTCACCGACGAGCGCCAGACCGGGACGTTGAAGGCGAGCACCCCTGTCGTTCGCGCGCAGATGGCAGCCTTCCAGTTCGCCGCGCGGATCGGTGCGGTGCGGCTGGCCCCGGGGATCGCCGCGAGCACCGGCGCTCCACGGGCGGTGCGTGAGAACGCGGCGGTCGTGTATCGGAGCACCAGCATGGCAGCCGCCGCCAGCGAAGCCGAGGCCTCTGTGGACAGCGCCCGTCTGGTGCAGTCAACGGTACGGCCCGGAGCCTGGCAGGACCGTCCGGTGGTGGTGATCTCCGCAGCCGGCCAGTCGCGCGAGGTGCTCGAGCGTCACGCCCAACTGGCCGCGCTGTCCAGCCGAGGACAGCACGTGGTCGCCGACACGACCGACCACTACGTTCATTACCACCAGCCGCAGTTGGTTGTGGACGCGGTGCGACGAGTCGTCCTTGGACCTGCGCTGTAGCGACCGTCGACCTCGGAGTGGTCGGTTCACAAGGCGTCAGCGGGGCAACAACCCCTGGCTGCCGGCAGCTGCCGGCAGACGGGGCTGCGTTGCTGCGGCTTGTCGCTGGTCTGGTGGAAGCGTTCGCGGTGGTCAGCGGCTCCGGTGGGCCTACGAGGCGCTGTCGAGGCGGGCCGGAGGCCAGCGGCACCCGGCGCCAGGCCGATTGATCGATAGCGGGGGCACCGGCTGCATCCGAACTGCAGCGGATCGGCCGACAGTGCGCGGACCGTGGTGCTCGAAGATCGCCGCGAGCACCGGCGCTCCGCGTCCGAAGGGGAACCTCATAGAGGTTCCGTGAACCAACCACCCGGCTGCATCCGTGCCTCCATAGACGCACGCGTTAGGCGCGTCCAGGCGCAACTGATTCATGGCAATGTCCCACTACCAGGTCCTAGGAGCCCAGATGACAGCTTTGACTCGCATGCGCAAGGTGTGGCGGCCGGTCTTGATCGGCGCCCTGGTCCTGGCAGGGTTGGCCACCGCCGCGACACCGGCAAGCGCAGCGAGCACCAACCGGACCGGACTCTGCAACAAGTCAACGACCTACTCGTCGACCCTGGAGTTCCCCTATCGTGGCGGGTTCACCAGCAATCTGGTAGGGCCGGGCAAGTGTTGGAGCATCACGCTCGCCGCCGGCAGCACTGAGCCTGTCTACGTGTATGCCCACGGCAGCGGCGCGACGGTCTTCCTCGGCTCGAAGACGATCAAGACGGGCGAGCACAACGTGTTCCGGACCTACGGCACGATCTACTCGCCCTCCTTCACCTTCTCGCACTAACTGACGGCCGGAGAGGCCCCGCGTGCCCCTCTGGCGCGGGGCCAGGGCGAATCGCGTAGTCGGGCGGTAAGGCTCTGAGCAGGAGGTTCGTGGGGCGGCCCCTGATCGTCTCGAACAACGGCCGCAACGGTTTCGGCCCGACTCTTCCCCTGACCCTGGTCAACGTGAATAATCCGAGGCCAACCCATGTTGTTGTGCTCGCGGGCCAGGGTGCCGGACGGTCCCGATGGTCAGCCATGCAGCCCGAGAGGGCTCAGGGGCGCGCGTGCGCCGCGATGACGCACGTCGGGACGCGACGTCCTGCTGGGCTGCCAGTTCACGTCGGATCTAGACGACCATGTGGACGCTCCCGAGGAAGGATTCGGAGACAGGTGACCACGGACAGCTCGGTCCAGTCGGGCGGCATCGACCCCTCGGTCCCCACTGCTGCGGGCATGTACGACTACTACTTGGGCGGCAAGGACAATTCCGCAGCCGATCGCCGAGCCGCGAACGAGGTGCTCGCAGCGGCTCCCGAGGTGATTCTCATGGCACGGGAGAACCGTGGGTTCATCCAACGTGCAGTGCGTTTCCTGGCCCGCGACGCGGGCATCCGCCAATTCCTCGACATCGGCAGTGGCCTGCCCACCCAGGGCAACGTCCACGAGATCGCCCAAGCTGAGGCGCCGGACGCCCGCGTGGTCTACGTCGACAACGATCCGAAGGTGCTGGCCCGCTCGCGCGCCTTGAAGACCACCGAAGCCAAGACCACGAGCGTGATCACGGCGGACCTGCGCGACCCGGACGTCATCCTCAACCACCCCGACACCCGGGCGCAGATCGACTTCGACCAGCCGATGGCAATCCTGCTGGCCGCCGTCCTTCACTTCATCGACGACGAAGCCGACCCGTACGCGATCGTCGCCCACCTCCGCGACGCCATGGCCCCGGGTAGCTACCTTGTCATCAATCACGCCACCGCCGACGCCAGGCCGGACAACGCTGGTGGCGCCGCAGCGGTCTACAAGAACACCAAATATCCGTCCACACACCGCACGCGCAGTCAAATCGAACGCTTCTTTGACGGCGTAGACCTCATCGACCCCGGCCTGGTGTTCGTTTCCGAATGGCGGCCCGACACCGAAACCGACATCAGCCCGGAGGAGGTCTGGATCCTCGGCGGCGTGGGCCGAAAGCCGACTGTGGACTGATCTCGATCGTTCACGGATCTGACGGGTCTGCTCGCGTTCGGGCCCGCGACGACTTCCGGACCGGAGGCCGCCTCTGTCGGGTCACCAACCCGGTGAGCGCTCCTGGTCGGCGTACGAGGCGGAGGACAGGAGACCCACCGCGCCCGTCACCGCGAGGTGGCGGGCGGTCTCGGCTCGGATGCCCTCGGCGGCGAGCACTTCCCGCTGCTCCCCCGTGTAGCCGATGCAGTCGAGAAAGACCACGTCGGCTCCGCCCGCGGTGACCCTTCGTCCGGCGGCCGCCACCTCGTCGAGGCCCGCCGTGTAGGGGTCCACGGCTGCCGCGACGACCGGGCGGCCCAGGCGCCCCTCCCACCGCTGCCGGATGTCCGTCAACTGCTCCGGCACGGGGCACAGGACACCCAACCGCCCCTCACCGACGAGGCGCACCATGAGGTCGTGGGCGAGGTCCTCCGCGTGGAGCACCGGCACCGACGCCGGACCGTGCTCGACGCGGCCGGTACACAGCACGAGGACGGCCCCGCAGTGATCGGCTACGCAACGTCGGAGAGCGCCGTCAAGCGCCGGGGCGATGCTCGTCGCGCCGAGGCGGACGCGCGAACCGTCCCGCAGCCGGGAAACAAGGGTACGCTCCCCGCCGCGTGGTTCGAGCCGGGCGATGCCGTCCGCGTCGAGGAGGTCCAACGCCCCGTGTTCGACCCAGTCGACGCCGGAGAGGGCAGCCTCGACATCGGGGATCAGGTCGACGCGGGGGGCCTGGCCGATCGTGACGAGACCGAGCGTCGGCCTTACGCTGCGCGCCCCGCCCGCAGCCGGTTCGTGCATCACGCCACCTCCTTCTCGGGCAGGTCGGCCGCCGCGACGCCACGCTCGACGATGCGGCGCCGCACGGCCCGATCGACCCGGGCGGTGGGGTCGGCGATCGGGATCGCAGCGAGGAGCGCCTTGGTGTAGGGGTGCTGCGGCGCCGTGAAGATCTGCTCGACACTGCCCTGCTCGACGACGCGGCCCTGGCTCATGACGACGATCTCGTCGGCCATCATCTCGACGACGGACAGATCGTGCGAGATGAAGACGTACGTGAGCCCGAGGTCCCGCTGCAACTGCTTCATGAGGTCGAGCACCTGGGCCTGTACCGACACGTCGAGTGCCGACACGGGCTCGTCGCAGACGACGAGGCTCGGGTTGAGGATGAGGGCCCGTGCGATGCCGATCCGCTGGCGCTGCCCCCCCGAGAACTCGTGCGGGAAGCGGTCGATGTCCTCCTCCCGCAGGCCGACCGTCTCGAGGACGTCGACGATGCGGGCGCGGATCGCCGCGTCGTCGAGGTCCGTGTGCAACCGCAGCGGCTCGGCGAGGGCCCGGTGGATCGTCCACCGCGGGTCGAGCGAGGCGTACGTGTCCTGGAAGACGATCTGCATCTCGGAGCGGAGCCGACGCAACTCGTCGTCACTCGCCGCGAGGAGGTCGACCCCGTTGAAGGTCACCGCGCCCGACGTCGGCTCGTGCAGGCGCAGCAGGGCCCGACCGGTCGTCGACTTGCCCGAACCGGACTCGCCCACGATGGCGAGCGTGCGGCCACGGCGGACCCGGAAGGACACGCCGTCGACGGCTTTGACGGTATCGGCCGGACGTCCCAGACGGCGGCGTCGCCCGGTGAAGGTCTTCGTCAGGTCGGTGACCTCGAGCAGCACCGGCGCCTCGTCGTCGGATGCCGAGGGAGCGTCCGTGCCCGCCTCGACGCGAACCGGCCCCGAGCCGTCGGGCGCCGCGCTGTTTTCGGCGAGCGCCTCGACCGCCTCGATGACGTGCTCGTTGGCGGAGGGGATGAAGCTGAGCAGCCGCTTCGTGTAGTCGGCCTGCGGCGCGGCGAAAAGCTGCTCCGTCGGCGCCGTCTCCTGCAGTTCACCGCCGTACATCACGGCGACCCGCTGGCAGGTCTGGGCGACGACGCCGAGGTCGTGCGTGATGAGCAGGACCGCCGTTCCGTGCTGCTCCTGCAGGTCCATGATGAGGTCGAGGATCTGCAACTGGGTCGTGACGTCGAGCGCGGTCGTCGGCTCGTCGGCGATGAGCAGCTTCGGCTCACACGCCATGGCCATGGCGATCATGACTCGCTGGCGCATTCCACCGGACAACTCGTGCGGGTACCCGGCGAGGACGCGTGCGGTGTTGCGGATGCCCACCATGTCGAGCAGTTGGCCCGCTCGGTCCGCCGCCTGCCGTCTGCCGAGGCGCAGGTGCTGGCGCAACGGTTCGGTGAGCTGGTCACGGATCGTGAAGACCGGGTTGAGCGCGGTCATCGGCTCCTGGAAGATCGTCGCGATCTCCTTGCCGCGGATCCTGCGCATCTGCCGGTCCGACAGCGCGGCGAGGTCGCGCCCGTCGAAGCGGATGTGCCCGCCGGTGACGTGCGCCTGCCGCGCCGGCAGCAGTCCCGTGATCGACATGGCGGTGACGCTCTTGCCCGAGCCCGACTCGCCGACCAGCCCGACCATCTCGCCTCGCGCGATGGTCAGGTCGAGGCTCCGGACCGGGTGGATCGGGCCGCGCGACGTGTCGATCCGGATCGAGAGGTTCTCGATCGACAGCAGGGTCTCAGCCATGTCCGTGCTCCTTGTTCCGTATGCCGCTGGGCTCGGTCCCGCGTGCCCGCTCAGGCGTGCGCGGGGCTCTTCCCGCTCGTCTGCAGGTGGGTGGCCGGGCCGTAGAGGCTCTCGAGGAGCGCCGCCTGAGCCTCGTCGTGGAAGGACACCGCACCCGCGGTGAAGCCCTTGGCGACCTCGACGGCGAAGCGCGCGGCCAGTGCGATGTCGACCTCGTGGCTCGCGCCGGTCGCGCAGCCGGCGACGGGCGTGACCGTGGTGATGGCGACACCGACGACGGGCGCGGCCGTCGCGACGGCCGGCTGGAGGATCGAGTTGAGGTGGTGCAGGCCGTTGCCGTACGGCGTGATGTCCTGCGTCGACAGCGGAAAGACGACGGCCGGCTCCCCCGACACGGTCTCCAGGACGCTGACGAGGTCGGTGCTGGCGGGGAGGATGTAGCCGGCGCGGACCGTCGGGGAGATGGCGATGCCCCGGTGGTTGATGAGGCGGTTGCCCTTCGTGGTGTCGATGGACAGGACGGCGTCCATCTCCGACGTGACCTCGTGCTCGTTCATCGCGGTGATGTCGACGGGCGAGTCCATGAAGGGCACGGGGTCGTGCGGGCGGGTCGGCGCGTCGGGGCAGATGTGCGTCGAGATGACGACGTCGCCGGGCAGGATGTCGCCGCGGGCGTGCATCGCGAGGAGCTTGGCGGCCGTGGCGACGGCGGCGGTGGCCCCGTCACCGTCGGACACGTAGCCGATGAGTTCCGGGCGGGCGCCGAGGCCGCCGAGGCGCCCGACGACACCGAGCGTCGGGGCGTCGCCGCCGACGGTCTTGCCGCGGCTGCCCGGGACGATGACCTGGATGAAGTCGGTCGAACCGAGCTCGCCCGCCACGGTCTCGACGGTGATCGAGCAGGCGTCGTCGCCGAGGGTGCGCAGGTGCTCGGCGACGAGCTTGCCGGACGCGTCGGGGCGGTCGAGGAGGTCGAGGGCCGTGAGGACGTGGGACAGCATGATCATTCGCTTTCGACGGCGGTCTCGGCGACGCCGAGGTACCGGAGGGTGGTCAGGGCGTAGGTCTTCGCGGCGAGGACGACGTCGGCGACGGGTGCCCTCTCGTCGAAGCCGTGGATGGTGGCCAGCTCCGCCGGCCCGTACTGGAGCACGGGGATGCCGTGGCTGCGGAAGGTGCGGGCGTCGGAGGACGCCCACTGGAGCACACCCTCCGCGGTGGGGTCCCCGGTCAGTTCGCGTAGGGCCGCGACGAGTTCGGCGACGATGGGGTCGCTCGGCAGCGTCCAGTTCGGCTCGCTGCGGAAGCCGGTCGGCTCGATCGTCGCCTCGATGCCCGCCCCGGCGAGCAGCTCGTCGACCCGGGCGAGGACCTCGGCCCGCGACAACCCGATCGGCACGCGGGTGTCGACGTCGACGACGCACCGGTCCGCGACGACGTTGGAGGAGGTGCCACCGTGGATCGTGCCGATGTTGACGGTGACGTGCTCGAAGACGGCGCCGATGCCCGGACCGTAGCCCTCGCGTTCCTCGGCGAACGTCTTGGACCGCTCGATGAGGTCGACCACGTCCTCGGGCGGCGACGGCTTCATGTCCCAGAGCTGCTGCAGGGCGATGACGGCCCTGGCCGCGAGCAGGTTCGCGCTGACGCCGTGCAGCGGCTGGAGGCTGCCGTGCCCCGGCTTGCCGTCGATCGTCATCCGGAACCAGTTGCTGCCCTTCTGGCCGATCGTCGGGTGCGTGCGTTCGGCGGGCTCGGCGATGATCGCGCCGGTCGCGCCGTCGAGGACCCCCTGGTCGAGGAGCCAGTCCGCCCCGCGCGAGCCGCCCTGCTCCTCGTCGGGGACCGCCGCGAGCGACAGCTTCCCGGCGAGCGGGACACCGAGGCGGTGCAGGACGACGAGCGTGTGGATGACGCCGGCGAGGCCGGCCTTCATGTCGCTCGCCCCGCGACCGCGGAGGTAGCCGTCGACGATGTCGCCCGCGAAGGGGGGAAACGTCCAACGGTTCAGGTCACCGACGGGAACGACGTCGGTGTGACCGGCTAGCACCAGGTGGCGCGCCGTCGTGGGGTCGTCGTCCACCGCGGCGTTACTCGCGGCACGGTGGACGACGATGCTGAGGCGACCATCGCCGGCGTCGTGGACCTCGGGGTCGAGGCCCTGGGCGCGCAGGTGGTCGGCGATGAAGTTGCCGACGTCCGTGCAGTCCCCCGGAGGGTTCTCGCTCGGGATCCGGATGAGGTCTCCGGCGAGCGTCAGCAGTTCGTCCTGGGTGCGCTCGATCTCGTCGAGGACCCGGGTCTCCCAGGCGGGGGATGTCGTGGTCAAGTCGGGCTCCAGGTGTCGTGTTCGCCTGCGGGAAGTCGGATTCGCGGTGGTGTGGAGGAGGCGGCCGCCGGGCGCGTCGGGATGGCGGTGGGCCCGGCGGCACGCCTCTCCTATCGGCGTCAGCCCTTGTTGCTCAGCTGGAAGAAACGGATGATCCCGTCGGGGTACGACGTGTACCCCTGCACGCCCGCGCGCTGCGCGACGACGATGTTGTACTCGTAGAGGTACGCCCACGGCGCCTGGGTGTTGATGATCTCCTGCGCCTTGCCGTACAGATCGTTCCGGACGTTCTGGTCCGTCTCGGTCGAGGCCTGCTTCCAGAGGTTGTCGACCTCGGGACTGTTGAAGTTGACGTAGTTGCTCGTGCCGTCGCTCGTCAACAGGAGGCCGAGGTGGTAGCCCGGGTCATTGACGAAGGAGGTCCAGCGGCTGATGTAGGCCTGCACCTTCTTCGTGGCGAGCGCCTCGAGGAACTGCGGGCGCGCCATCTTGTTGATGTTCATCGTCACGCCGATCTTCGCCAGCTCGGCCTGGATGAGCACGGCGTCGTCCGACCAGTCCTCGAAGCCGCTGCCGAGGGTGAAGTCGAAGCTGAAGCCGTTGGGGTAGCCGGCCTCCGCGAGGAGCGCCTTGGCCTTGTTCAGGTCGTACGAGTAGACATAGCCGGCGTCGGTGAAGCCCGGGGTCGAGCTGGCCACGGACGAGCGCATGGGCGACGCCTGGCCCTTCATGACGTCGCTGATGAGCTTGTCGTACGGAATCGCGTACGAGACGGCCTGCCGGACCTTCGGGTTGTCGAACGGCTTGATGGCGTTGTTCATCCCGAAGAAGAGGACCTTGTTGCTGGCCCGGGAGTCGATGGCGACGCCGGACTGCTTCGACAGCGTGCCGACGTCCTTCGCCGGCACCTCGAGCGCGATGTCGACCTCGCCCTTGGTGAGGAGCTGCACGCGGTTGCTCGCCTCGCCGATGAACTTGGTGTTGATCTTGCGCAGGGCCGGCTTCTCACCCCAGTAGGTGTCGTTACGTTCGAGCACGGCCTCGGTCGCCGGGTCCCACTTCGTCAGCCGGTAGGGGCCGGAGCCCGCGGTGTGCGTGTCGAGCCACTTGCCGCCGCCCTCGGCGTTGACCTTGTCGATGTTGATGATCGAGAACGAGTACATCGGCAGGATCTGGAGGAAGAGGTGGTTCGGCGCCTTGAGGTCGATCTTCACCGTCTGCGAGTCGATCGCCGTCACGGTGTCGATGCCGGCCATGCCGTACAGGAAGCTCGCCGAACTCGACTTCTTGATGAAGTCGAACGTCTTGACGACGTCGTCGGAGTCGAGCGCCGAGCCGTCCTCGAACTTCACGCCCTGCCGCATGGTGAAGGTGTAGCTCTTCGAGTCGGTACTCACCTTCCACGACTCGGCCAGCATCGGCACGATCGTGTCCGTCTTCGCGGTCGGCTTGCCGTCGACCGTCGTGCGGTCGTACGTGACCAGTTGGTCGTAGGCCGCCACGACGAACGTGTCGGAGGTGACGTCGTTGGCCTCGGCGGGGTTGAGGGTCTTGCCGCCTTCGGAGTAGGCGGCGACGAGGGTGTCCTTGGCGGTCCCATCGGCCTGCGAGGAGCCGCCCTGGTTGGCGTTGGCTCCACAGCCGGCTGCGACGAAGATGACGGCGACCGCGGCGGCCAGGGTGGCGCTGCGCTTCACGCTGTTCTCCTTCAGGTCAGGGTGGGGGTTGGGGTGGGCGGATGGGCTGGCGTCCGTGGCAGGTCCGCACCGGGTCATCGGCTCGTCCGCAGGCGCGGGTCGAGGACGTCGCGAAGGCCGTCGCCGATCAGGTTGAAGCCGAGAATCGAGGTGGCGATGGCGATGCCGGGGAAGACGGTCATCCACCACTCGCCGCTGATGATGTAGCCACGGCCGTCCGAGATCATGACGCCCCATTCCGGCGTCGGCGGCTGCGCGCCGAGGCCGATGAAGCTGAGCGAGGCGGCCGTGAGGATCGCGTAGCCCATCCCGAGGGTCGCTCGGACGAGGATCGGGGCAACGGTGTTCGGGACGATGTGCCGGATGAGGATCGTCCGGTCCCGCAGGCCGATGGCGCGCCCGGCCTCGACGAAGTCACGCTCCCGCAGCGAGCGGGTCTGGCTGTAGACGATGCGGGCGAACTCGGGGATGCCGACGACGCCCACGGCGACCATCGCGCTCGCCAGGCCCGGGCCGAGGGCGGCGGCGATCGCCATGGCCAGCACGAGCGACGGGAAGGCGAGGAGCACATCCATCACCCGCATGAGCACCGCGCTCACCGCGCCGCCGACGAAGCCGGAGATGGCGCCGATCGGAACACCGACGAGCAGCGAGATCCCGACGGCGATGAGCCCGGTCCAGAGGGAGATCCGCCCGCCGGCGAGCACCCGGGCGAGGATGTCGCGGCCGAAGTTGTCCGTGCCGAAGAGGTGCGCGCCAGAGGGGGGTTCGAGAAGCCCTCCGGCTCCGGTCTCGGTGGGCGAGTACGGCAGCAGGTCGGCCACCAGAGCACCGATGGTCCAGATCGCGATGAAGACGAGACCGACCATCGCCAGGCGGTTGCGGACCAGGAGGCGCCAGGCGGTGGTGGGCCTGGCGGTCGCCCGGTCGGACGACGCGACCCGGTGGCCCCGCGCGGTCGCGGACACGGTGGTGTCAGGCATTCTCGATCCTCGGGTCCAGGCGGCCGTTGAACAGATCGACGCAGAGGTTGACCGTCAGGTAGATGACCGCGGCGAGCAGGGTGAAGGCCTGGACCGGCGCATAGTCGGTGGCGAGCACGGACTGCACGACATAGGCGCCGATGCCCGGCCAGCTGAAGACCGTCTCGGTGATGACCGCGCCGCCGAGGAGCTGGCCGAACTGGAGGCCGACGACGGTCACGATGACGGGGGCGGCGTTCTTCAGCGCGTGCTTGAGGATGACCTTGGCCGGCGGCAGGCCCTTGGAGCGAGCGGTGCGCACGTAGTCCTGGTTGATCACCTCGAGCATCTCGGACCGCGTCATCCGGGCGATGATCGCCGTGCTCCCGGTGGCGAGGCACAGGGCCGGCCAGATGATGTGGGCCAGCGACGACTTGAGCGCGACGAGGTCACCGGTCAGGAGCGAGTCGAGGACGTAGAGCCCCGTGATCGACGTCGGTGGGTTCACGTCCTGGGCGATGCGGCCCAGCGGGGCCGGCTCCCACCCGAGCCGGTTGTAGAAGACGAAGATCACGATGAGGGCGAGCCAGAAAAGCGGCATCGACGCTCCGACCAGCGAAAAGATGCGGCTGGCGTGGTCGACGGGCCGGTCGCGGCGCGTCGCGCTGATGACACCGATCGGGACCCCGACGAGCAGCGAGATGAGGATCGCCACGATGGCGAGCTCGACCGTCGCCGGCAGCCGGGAGGCGAAGTCCGTGAGGACGGGCTGCCCGGTGTGCCAGGCGAACCCGAAGTCTCCGGCGAAGAGGCCGCGCACGTAGGAGACGAACTGGGCGACCAGTGGCTGGTCGAGGCCCATCTCGGCACGGATCTTCTCGACGGTCGCCGGGTCGGCCTGCTCCCCGGCGAGAGTCCGGGCCGGGTCACCGGGCAGGACTCGCGTGAGAAGGAAGATGCAGAGCACGACGCCGAGGAGCGCCGGGATCATCGCGAGGACTCGTCGCACCACGTGGTTCACGGCCACCTCCAATCTGCGCTTTGTTGGGTCTGACCTGGTCTTGGCGCCACCCAGGATTCGTCCGCCCCGCACCCATGCGCAATACCTTCTCTGTATATGAGAGGGCGTCTCGAACTGGATCGGGGTGCGGTAGGTTCTCACACGTCCCACCCATCCCGGAGGACCCATGTCAGACGCTCGCCCCCGCTCGCCGCTCCAGACCGTGGACCGCGCCCTGGAGGTCCTTCTGTCGTTCACCGAGCGGCGTCGCGACTGGGGCGTCCTGGAGCTTGCCGAAGCCTTCGCCATCGACAAGTCGACCGCACAGCGACTCCTCGCCGCGCTCGCCGCGCGCGGCTTCCTCAACGCCGATCCGGTGACCCGGCGCTACAGCCTCGGACCGACGATGTGGCGGATGGCCGCCGTCTGGGAGCGCACGGGAGGGCTGGCCGCCCTGGCCCAGCGGGTGCTCGAGCCGCTCGCCTTCCAGACCGATCGCACCGCCATCTTCGCCGTCCCGGACGGGCTCCACGTCCGCTGCGTCGCCGCCGTCAACGGCGGTGAACCGCTGCGCAGTCATCCGCTCGTCGGCGAGCTGTACCCGGCCAACGCGGGAGCCACCTCTCGCGGCTACTTCGCCTTCCTCGACAGCAACGAACGGCGCGCCCTCATCTCCGGTCGGGTCTTCGCCACGTTCACGGAGCTGACGAAGATCGACGAGCACCAGCTCGAACGGCTCTTCGTCGAGACCGTCGCGCAGGGCTACGCCTACTCAGAGGGCGAATACGACTACGCCACCAGGGCGCTCGCCGTTCCCATCATGCTCAGAGGGCGGCCCGTCGGCTCGCTCAGCCTCGGCGAGAGCAAGCATCCGGCGCGCCCGGACGACATCCGGGACCACCTGCCCGCACTACAGGCCGCCGCGGAGCAACTGTGCGCCCTGCTCGACAACCGGGCGAACTCGGCCGCCGCAGCCCGGCAGACCACGACGGTCCGATCCCACTGAACGCCGCGCCGGCGAGCCAGACCGGCCGCATCGAGGAGACACCATGACCCAGGGCCACCAGAACCTCCTGCTCCTGTCCAACTCGACGGCGCCGGGACGGGCCTACCTGGAGCATGCGCGCGACGCGATCCTCCAGGCACTCGACGGCCGGCGCTCCATCGTGTTCGTCCCCTTCGCACTGGCGGACCACGACGGCTACACCGACACGGTCCGTCGGGCCATGGAGCCACTCGGCATCACCGTCCGAGGAGCACACGAGGGCACGCCACGCGACATCGTCGCCGACGCCGAGGCGGTCTTCGTCGGCGGCGGTAACACCTTCCGGCTCGTCAAGGCGATCCACGAGCTCGACCTGATCAGCGTCGTGCGCACCCGGGTGTCCGAGGGAATGCCCTACATCGGGTCGAGTGCCGGCACCAACGTCGCGACGCCGAGCCTGCGTACGACGAACGACATGCCCATCGTCCAACCGCCGTCCTTCGAGACCTTCGGCCTCGTGCCCTTCCAGATCAACCCCCACTACCTCGACCCGGACCCGGCCTCGACGCACCAGGGTGAGACCCGGGAGGAGCGGCTCACACAGTTCCTCGAGGAGAACGACGTCCCGGTACTCGCCATGCGCGAGGGCACCTGGCTGCGGGTGAGCAACAGTTCGATGCGTCTCGATGGCGTGGCCGCGGGAGGGCGGGTCTTCTGCCGCGCCTCCGAGCCCGTCGAGGTCACGAGCGGCGCCGATGTGACCTGGCTCGTCGACAGAGTCGCTTCGTTCGATGTCGGCCGCTGAGGTCGATCAGTCGGACATCCTGGAGATCTACGGGACGCGCCTCAGGTCCGGTCCTGCTCCAGCCGGGCGGCGGGAGCCTGCTGGGCCTTGAGGGCGGACGTGAACGCCTGGACCGTGGGATGGCGCGTTGCTCCCCGCCGTACGGTGGTGAAGATCTGCCTTCTGGGACGGTCGTGGAGCGGGTGCGAGACCACGTTGTGCCGGTCACCCGCACCTGACAGGTCGGGAAGCAGGGCGGCGGCGAGGCCGTTCTCGACGAGTCGCAGGTGGATCTGCAGGTCGGTGGAGGTGTAGCGGACGTCGGGCTCGAACCCCGCCTGTCGGCATGCCGCCGTCGCCCATTCCCGGGCGGTGCTGCCGACGGGCTCCATCACGAACGGACGCGACGCCAGTTCGGACAACGACCGCTCGCTCCACACGGCTGGCGTGATGAGCCGAAGTTCGTCGGTGAGCAGGTCGCGCCGCTCGGTCTCCCGGGCCCGCGGCAGGGGGTGGCCGGGGTACTCCTCGCCGAGGACGATGTCGAACTCGCCGGCTACGAGGGCGGGGTGAGCGACCTCGGGCTCGAGCTCGGTCACCTCGACTCGCAGCCTCGGGTGTTGCTGCGCGAGCTGGGTGAGGGCGTACGGCACGAGCCTGAGGACCGCGGTCTGGAAGGCGGCGACCCGCAGCGTGCCGACCGTTTCGTTCAGGGACTGGGCGAGTGCGGCCTGGGTGCGTTCCATCTCCTCCAGCAGCAGCTCGGTGTGGGCGACGAGGAGGTCGGCCTGGGCGGTCAGCCGGACCCGGCGGCCGGCTGGCTCGAGGAGGCGCACCCCGGTCTCCTTCTCCAGCGCGGCGAGCTGCTGGGAGACCGCGGACGGGCTGTAGGACAGCGCCTCCGCGACCGCGGTGATGGTGCCTCGACGGGCGAGCTCGCGCAGCAGTCGTAGGCGTCGAAGATCAAGCATCGAGCCTCCAAAGCATCAGGTTTGCTTCACATTATCTTGCTGGTTTCCGCGCTGGACCTGATGAGTTGTGGTGGGGACGATGGTCCGCATGATGTCGTGGTACCGGTCGCCGGCCGCTCGTAACTGGACCAGCTCGTTCGCGCCGGGTGACGCGTACGCGTTCCACCGGTCGTTGCCGGGGTACACGCCCACGCCGCTGGTTCCGGTCCCCGACCTGGCCGGCGAGCTTGGGGTCGGGCGGGTACTGGTGAAGGACGAGTCGTCGCGACTCGGGCTCCCGGCGTTCAAGGTGCTCGGTGCCTCCTGGGCCTGCCGCCAGGTGCTTCAGCAACGCCCCGGCGCCACGCTGGTGACCGCGACCGATGGCAACCACGGTCGTGCCGTCGCCCGCATGGCGGCTCACTTCGGTGTCGAGGCGACCGTGTTCGTGCCGGAGGTGATGCTGCCGGAAACCGCCGCCCGCATCACCGGGGAGGGCGCGAAGGTCGTGTGGGTGGGCGGAGACTACGACGCCGCGGTGCGTCGGGCAGCCGAGTTCGCCGACGAGCATCCCGACCGGGCACTGGTCCAGGACACCGCCTGGGACGGCTACGAGCAGGTGCCTGCCTGGATCGTGGAGGGCTACCAGACGCTGCTGGAGGAGGTCGACGCCCAGCTCGAGGGGCCACCGGACCTGGTGGCGGTCCCGGTCGGGGTCGGGTCGCTGGCTGAGGCGGTCGTGTGGCACTACCGACGCCCGGGCACCACGCATCCGAGCGTGCTCTCGGTCGAACCCGACGCCGCGGCATGCGTGCTGACCAGCCTGACCGCAGGCCAACCCGTGACGGTGCCGACCGCGGCGACGTCGATGGCCGGCCTGAACTGCGGCACCATGTCCCGCTCCGCCTGGCCGGTGCTGCGTGCGGGCTGCGACGCAGCCGTGGCCGTCACCGACGACGAGGCGCTCCGCGCCGTCGACGACCTCGGTCGGCTCGGTGTCTCCTCCGGCCCGAGCGGCGCGGCCACCCTGGCCGGCGTCCGGGCCG
Source organism: Micromonospora sp. NPDC049139 (assembly GCF_055586845.1). Lineage (NCBI taxonomy): Bacteria > Bacillati > Actinomycetota > Actinomycetes > Micromonosporales > Micromonosporaceae > Micromonospora > Micromonospora sp. NPDC049139. Next base: position 34,259 of record NZ_JBVJHK010000014.1, read on the forward strand.
TCCTCACCGACCCCCAGCGGCGTGCCGCCCTCGACCTCGGCCACGACGCCGTAGTCGTCCTGCTCAGTACGGAAGGACCCGTTCGATGACCCGTACCGTCCGGATCAACCGCGACCGGCTCTGGGCCTCCCTGATGCAACTGAAGGAGATCGGCGCCTACCACGACGAGGCGACCGGGCTGCGCGGAGTCCGGCGTCTGGCGCTGACCGACGCTGACGCCGAAGCCCGCCGCCGATGCGTGCAGTGGATGCTCGAGGCCGGGCTCGAGGTGCGGGTCGACCGCATCGGCAACGTCTACGCCACCCGCCCGGGCCGCGACCGGTCCCTGCCGTGCGTGCTGATGGGCTCCCACATCGACACCGTCGCCACCGGCGGAGCCTTTGACGGCACCCTCGGTGTGCTTGGCGGCATCGAGGTGATGCGCACCCTCGACGACGCCGGCATCTCGACCCTGCGCGACATCGAGGTCGGATTCTTCACCGAGGAGGAAGGCGTCCGGTTCGGCACCGACATGCTCGGCTCGGCCGTGACGGCCGGACGCATCCCGCTCGACCACGCCCACAAGCTCACCGACGGGGACGGCCGGACCGTCAAGGAAGAACTCGTTCGCATCGGATTCGACGGCGACGCCCACGAACGGCGCGCCATCCCGTACGCCTACATCGAGTGCCACATTGAGCAGGGCCCCGTCCTCGCCGACGCCGGCGTCGACATCGGCATCGTCGAAGGCGTTCAGTCCATCTCCTGGCAGCGGCTCACCATCTGCGGTGAGGCCGCCCACGCCGGCACCACCCCCATCGGGTCCCGGCACGATGCCGGCCTGGTCGCAGCCCATGTCGTGGTCGAGGCCCGACGGATGTGCGACAGCGGCGACTTCGGACAGCTTCGCGCCACCATCGGGAACTTCGACATCGGCGAAGGCCAGACCAACGTCATCCCGCACCAGGCCACCCTGACCATCGACCTGCGCAACCCCGACAACGACCAGATGACCTCCGCCGAGCAGCACCTCGCCGGCTACGTCGACACGCTCGCCGCCCACCACGGCGTCCAGGTCGGTTGGGAACGGATGGCCAGGACCGCCGTCGTCCCGTTCCACCCCGGCATCCAGGAGGTGCTCGCCGCCACCGCCGACGACCTCGGTCTGCCGTACGTGCGCACCATGTCCGGCGCCGGCCACGACGCCCAGGAGATCTCCGCGATCTGCCCCACCGCCATGGTGTTCGTCGCCGGTGAGAACGGCGGCATCAGCCATACGCCCCGCGAGTACTCCAACCCGACAGCCTGCGGCAACGGCACCGACGTCCTCGCCAACGCCGTACTCCGACTGGCGGACCAGCCATGACCGTCCCGGACCTGCGCGACGCCCTTCTGCCCATCGGCCCGGTCGACCCCGGCCTCGACCACCGTCACTTGACGACCGAGCGCAACCGGCCGTACAGCGTCTCCGACATCGAGATCGCCGTGGCCAGGTCCGGTTCGCAGATCTCCAGGTAGTGGCTTCCGCGGGCCACGTAGAGCTGGTACTGCCGCACGGTGAAGTCCCCGGCGGGCTGGTTGACCGCCGTGACGGTTCCCGCGCCCTCGTCGCAGGTCCAGCCGACCGCCACGACGGCCGACGCCGCCTCGATCGAGCAGCTGTCCGCGACGAGCTGGTCGAACTGCTGCTGCGTCAGGCCGGTGAACGTGATGGTCGACTGCAGCCCGTACGTCGCGGCTCCGTCCAGCGCCGGCACGGGCACCTCGGCCAGTGTGATCCTGGCGCCGACCTTCAGTGACCGCCAGGTCATGCTGCCGGACGTACAGGTGCCCGCGGCCTCGCGGAGCCGGGCGAGATCCAGCCCCTCGGGCAGTTCCTCGACGGTCGCGGTGAACCTGCCCGTGGCGCCCTTGTCGGCGTCGCGCCGGCTGCCGACCTGGATCCAGCCGCCGGCGACCCGACTCTGCTCGCCGATCGCCAGCTGCAGGGAGCCCAGGCAGGCCACCGGCGAGACGGTGACGTCGGGGTCGGGCTCGAACAACTTGCCCGCGTCGGCCAACGACATCTCCACGAGTTCGGTGCCCGCGGGGTGTTCGGCCTTGGGCAGCAGGACCTCACGGAGGCGCTCGTCCAACAGCACCGGCGCGGCCGGGCCGGCCGCCGCTGCCGCCAGCGTCGCCCGCTCGGCCTCGGCGGTGCGGTGGTTCCCCACCACGACGACCAGCACAGCCGCCACCAGCAGCAGCGCTGCGCCGGCCGCCGTGAGGGCACGACGAGTTGTCAGCATGGCACGCCTCCGTTTGCTAGGTGTTTCCGTGGTCAAGGAACAGCAGTACCGCACCGAAGGCATCGGTCGCTATACATGGATCAAGTGGATTTTTGCTGACCAGAGCCGCCCGCGACATCTCTGGCCAATCGGCACGTGTCGCAACGACCCGGGTCCGCGACCCCGGTTCCGACGACACTCCGGCGACGCGGACAACCCCGCCGGCCGGGCTCGCCGCACCGCCGCTGCGGCCATCGGGCTGCCCGCCGCCCCGCTCGGCGGGTCCCGGAGTGTCCAGGAGGGAGCGTTCCACCAGCTCAGCGACCTCCGCACCGAGGCCTGGGACGGTGCCGAGGCGCACCGCGACTGCCGCTGCCGGCGGGTCACCGCGCCGGCGCCGTACCCGTTGGTCCGGGCGCGGCCCCGGTGCCGTCCGCCGGCGACCCGTTTCCGGATCGTTTCGGGGGAACGCCCCGGACGCTATTGACACCTCTGTCGCGCCGTGCGTATGGTCGCCGCCAAGTTGTACATGGTTGTCCATGAACAAGAGGCCAGGATGAAGATTGCAGTGGTCGGCAGCTACGGCGCCGGGCTCACCATGCAGGTGCCCCGGATGCCCGTGGCGGGTGAGACCCTTTCGGGCGGCAGGTTCGCCTCGGGGCACGGGGGCAAGGGCTCTAACCAGGCGGTGGCCGCGGCCCGCCTGGGTGCGGAGGTCAGCTTCCTGACCGCCGTCGGGCCGGACCAGTTCGGCGCCGCCGCGCGCCAACTCTGGGCCGAGGAAGGAATCGACGCGAGCGGTGTCCGCACCGCCGACGCCGCCACCATGGTCGGCATCATCCTCGTCGACGAGGAGGGCGAGAATCGGATCGCGATCGCGCCCGGAGCCCTGGACGAGCTGACCCTCGCCGACGTCGACGGGTTCGCCGACCGGATCGCCACGGCGGACCTGGTCGTGGTCAGCCTGGAGATTCCCCTGCCGGTCGCGGTCGCGGCCCTGCGTACCGCCCACGAACGCGGAGTCCGCACCCTGCTCAATCCCGCCCCGGCCGTGGCCCTGCCCGACGAGGCGTGGGAGTGGATCGACGTGCTCACCCCCAACGCCAGCGAAGCGCGGGTACTCACCGGCCGCGACCCGGACGACCCGGCCAACGGCGACGAGCTGGTGGACCTGCTCCGGACCCGCTACGCCGGGACCCTCGTGCTCACCCTCGGCGCCGAGGGCGCCCTGGTGGACTCCGACGGGCAGCGGTCCCGGGTCGCGCCCGTCACCGTGCCCCGCGTGGTCGACACCACCGGCGCAGGCGACGCCTTCACCGGTGCGCTCGCGGTCGCCCTGGTCCGGGGCGACGACCTCACCGAGGCGGTCCGGTTCGCCGCCGCGGCCGGTGCCCACACCGTCGGCATCGCCGAGGTCATTCCCGCCCTGCCCCGCCCGGACGACGTCGCGGCCCTGTTGAGGAGATGAGAGATGGCCCAGATGACCGCTCAGGCGGCGCCTCCCGTGAAGACGGCGGTCGCCGCTTCCCGTAACCCCTCGCCCTTCCAACGGTTCCTGCACGCCCGGGAGTCGAGCACCTTCCTCGCCCTGGTCGTGCTCTTCGCGCTGGGCACCCTGGTCGCTCCGGGCTTCGTAGGGGCCAGCAACTTCCTCACCGTCGGCCAGCAGATCGCGCAGATCGGCATCATGGCGATCGGCGTCACCTTCGTCATCATCAACGCCGAGATCGATCTGTCCGTCGGCTCCATCTACGGCCTCGGTGCCGTGGTCTGCGGTCTGCTCATGACCTCGGACGTCGCCTGGCCGCTGGCCGCCGTCGCCGGGATCGCCGCCGGCACGGTCGCCGGCCTGCTCAACGGCCTGCTGACCGTGGGGTTCGGCATCCCGTCCTTCATCGTCACGCTCGGCACCCTCAGTGTCTTCCGGGGGGTGACGCTGCTGCTCAGCGGCGGGTCGCCGATCTCCCTGTCCGCCAACGACCCCGAGGTCGCCGAGTTCAACCTGCTCGGTCAGGGCAAGCTCTTCGGCGTCCTGCCGATGCAGCTCGTCATCTTCGCCCTCGTCGCCGTCCTCGGCACGATCGTGCTCTCCCGGTCCCGCTACGGCTTCAACACCTACGCGGTCGGTGGCAGCGCCGAGGCCGCCCGGCTCTGCGGCATCAAGACCGGTCGGGTGCGGGTCACCGCCTTCATGCTCTCCGGCACCCTCGCCGGTCTCGCCGGCGTGCTCGGCCTGTCCTTCCTCTCCTACGTGCAGGGCGTCACCGGCGCCGGGATGGAGCTCACCGCCATCTCCGCGGTGATCATCGGTGGCGCGGCCCTGTTCGGCGGGTCCGGCACCATGCTCGGCACCGTCATCGGCGTCGCGTTCATCGGCGTACTGCAGAACATCCTCAACCTCCGCGGCATCTCCTCCTTCTGGCAGACGGTGGCGACCGGCACGGTGATCATCCTCGCCGTGGCCGCCGACACCTGGCTGCGCAGACGCTCCGGACGTCGGTGACCTTCGCCGGCACCCACCCCGCACTCCCCCGTCCCCCACACCGCAAGGAGTCACCCCTGATGAAGCTCTCCCTCGGGCGTCGGATCGCGGTCGCCGCGACCCTCGGCCTGGCGCTGGTGGCGAACGCCGCCTGCGGCGCGATCACCCCGGCCAGCACCGCCTCCGCCGAGAGCGGCGGCTTCAAGCTCGCCGACTACATCAAGGAAGCCGTCGACAAGGGCGAGCCGCTCAGGATCAAGCTGAGCTACCACGACCCGTCGCTCGCCTTCGCCGTCCCGATCCGCCAGGGCATGGAGCGCGGCGCCAAGGAACTCGGCGTCGACGCGCAGATGATCGGGCCGTCGGGCGGCAATCCCGCCGACCAGGTCAGCGAGCTGCAGACCCTGATCAACCAGAAGCAGATCCACGGCCTGGCCGTCTCCTCGGCCAGCAACGACGCCCTCAAGCCGATCATCGCCCAGGCGTACGACGCCGGCATCCCGATCATCTCGTTCAACACCAACAACCCCGAGTCCAAGCAGATGGGCTTCGTCGGCCAGGACCTCGTGGCCTCCGGCCGCTCCCTGGCCAAGGAACTGCTCGGCGTGCTCAAGGGGAAGACCGGCAAGGTCGTCGTGGTCTCCGTCGACTCCGGCGCCGGCTGGTCCAACGACCGCTTCTCCGGCTTCCAGGAGGGGCTGAAGGACTCCGGCGTGCAGATCGTCGGTCCGGTGAACACCGGCAACGAGCCCAGCGCGGCCTACAACACCATCGAGTCCACGATGGCGGCGCAGAGCGACGCGATCGCCCTCGTCTCCCTCGACTGCTGCAGCTTCACCGCCGGCGCCAAGTGGCTCCAGCAGTCCGGCAAGGCGGGCAAGATCCACGCGGTCGGTTTCGACGTGCAGCCGCAGACCGTCGAGTACCTCAAGGGCGGCGTCGTCGACCTGACCATCAGCCAGGGCCCCGCCGAGCAGGGCTACCAGGCGGTCAAGCTGCTCGCCGACTTCCTGAAGAACGGCACCGAGATCAAGGACGTGGACACCGGGGCGCTCGTGGTCACCCGCGACACCGTGGCCACCGTGCCGGTGGAGGGCTGAGCCGATGACCAGCCCGGCCACGATCGCCGCCCCGACGACGGCCGCCGTCGAGGTGACGGGTCTGTCGAAGCACTTCGGAGCCGTCCGTGCCCTCCAGGACGTGAGCCTCAGCGTCCCCGCCGGCAGCCTCACCGCCGTGATGGGTGAGAACGGTGCCGGCAAGTCGACACTCATGAAGATCCTGGCCGGGCTGGACACCCCCACCACCGGTACGGTGCGGGTGGACGGTGAGGAGGTCCGCCGGTACGACCCGGCCACGCTGCTCAGCCGGCACCGGGTCGCCCTGGTGCCCCAGGAGCTCGCCCTCGCCCAGGACCGGACCGTCGCCGAGAACATCATGCTCGGCGTCGAACCGGGATCCCGCCCCTTCCCGCACCGCCGTCGGATGGACGAGCGGGCGGCGGAACTGCTGGACCGGCTCGGTCTGCGGGTCGACCCCCGGCGCAGCATCCGCCGCCTGGACGCCGCTTCCCAGCAGTTGGTGGTCATCGCCCGGTCCCTGGCGCGCGAGGCGCGAATGGTGATCCTCGACGAGCCGACGTCGATCCTCTCCCCCGCCGAGTCGGAACGACTGTTCGAGGTGATCCGGTCGCTGCGGGCCGACGGGGTGACCATGCTCTACGTCTCGCACCGGATGCCCGAGGTGTTCGCCCTCTCCCAGCACATCCACGTGCTGCGCGACGGTCGGCACGTCGGGCACTGGCCCACCGCGGAGGTCACCCCCGACCAGGTGGTCGCCGCGATGGTCGGCCGGGAACTCGCCGCCGAGTTCAGCCGGCACGACAGCCCCGCGCCCGCCGCCACGGCCACCCCGCGCCTACGGCTGCGCGGCGTCTCCGGCGCCGGTTTCACCGGGGTCGATTTGGACGTCGCCCCGGGCGAGGTGGTCGGCGTGGCCGGCCTGCCCGACAGCGGCCGGATCGAGCTGTTGCGCGGCATCTTCGGCGCCGACCCCGTGACCGGCGGCGAGCTGTCACTGGACGGGGAGACGTTCACCGCGAGGTCGCCGCGGGACGCCATCGCCGCCCGGGTGGCGTACCTGCCGGGCGAACGCCGGCAGCAGGGGATCCTGCCGACGATGAGCGTCGCCGACAACGTCAACATCCTGACCCTGGGCCGTCGGCAGCGCTTCGGCCTGCTGCGGCGGCGGGCCCTGCGTCGGGACGCGGACACCCGCGCGCGGGAGCTGCGGGTGAAGACGTCGACGACCGCCCAGGGCATCACGCAGCTCTCCGGCGGCAACCAGCAGAAGGCGCTGCTGGCCCGGTGGCTGTCCATCGAGCCCCGGCTGATGCTGCTGGACGAGCCCACCCGTGGCGTCGACGTCGGCGCCAAGGCGGAGATCTACCGGCTGTTCCGCACCCTGGCCGACGAGGGGGTGGCGCTCGTCGTCTCCTCGTCGGACCTGCCCGAACTGCTGACCGTCAGCGACCGGATCGCCGTCATGGCCGCCGGCGCCCTGGTCGGCGTCATTCCCGCGGCGGAGGCCACCGAGGAGTCGGTGATGGCCCTGGCCACCGGCGCGCACACCATGAAGGAGAAGGCATGAAACGCAGGGGCGTGCTCAACGCCGAACTGTCCGGGGTGCTGGCCACCCTGGGCCACACCGATCTGCTCCTCGTCGTCGACGCCGGTTTTCCGATCCCGCGCACCGCCCACCGCATCGACCTGGCCGTCACCGAGGACCTGCCGAGCCTCACCACGGTGCTCGATCTCGTCGCCGACGAGATCATCGTCGAGGGCGTCGTGGTCGCCGAGGACGTCACCACCCACAACAAGCCCCTCGCCCAGTGGCTGGGGCAGCGCTTCCCCGGCGTACCGACGACCACCCGGCAGCACGCCGAGATGCTCGGCGAACTGGCCCACCAGGCCAAGGCGATCGTCCGGACCGGGGCGTTCAACCCGTGGGGCAACGTCGGGCTGATCTGCGGCGTGGACGTGCCGCGCTGGTTCGACGAGCCCGGAGTCATCGTGCCCGACTACTACCAGGACCGGATGTAGCGGCGTCGTCGCCGCCGCCCCACGACGTACCCGACATTGGAGAACAACGTGAGCACTGCCACCCTGACCGACGCCGACCTCACCGCCGCGGCGCTGGCCCCCTACATCCAGCACACCCTGATCGAGTCCGGGGTGACCCGGGACCGGATTGTGGCCCACGCCGAGGAGGCCGTCCGGTACGGCTTCAACGCGGCGATGGTGCCGGGCTCCTGGGTCCCCGAGGTCGCCGAGGTCCTGCGCGGCACCGGCGTCGAGGTCGCCTCGGCGCTGGACTTCCCCACCGTCGGGGTGACCACGAGCGCCGGCAAGGCCGCCGAGGCCGAGAGCCTGGTCCGGGCCGGCGCGACCCAGATCGACATCGGGGTTCAGCTCGGCTGGCTCAAGAGCGGGCGGTACGACGCGTTCCGCGAGGACATCGCCGGCGTGGTCCGGGCGTCCGGCGTACCGATCAAGGTGATGCTCGAACTGCCGCTGCTCACCCCGGACGAGCGGGAGGCGGCCGTCGAACTGTCCATCGAGGCCGGTGCGGCTGTCCTGAAGAACGCCAGCAGCGGCGCGATCGAGGTGGCGAACCCGGAGAGCGTCGCCTACCTGGTGGCCCGCGCGCCGGAGGGCGTGAAGGTCAAGGCCTCCGGTGCGATCAAGTCCTTCGATCAGGCCGTGTCCCTGCTGCGGGCCGGGGCGGTGCTGCTCGGCACCAGCGCCGGGGTCGCTATCGTCACCGACACGACCAACGAAGAGACCACGAGCTACTGACCGTCCGGCGCCCCTCGACCACGTCGCCAGGTGCGGCCGGGGTCGAGGGGCGGCGGAGTCTCATGGAAGGTGACATGTCCGACCAGTTGCGCCCGTCCGGAGCGTCCGAGCACCTCGACCGTGACGCGCCGGTGCCCCTGCACGCGCAGGTGTCGGAACAGATCCGGGCCCGGATCCTGTCCGCCGAGTGGCCACCGCACTACCGACTTCGCAGCGAACCCGAACTGGCGACCGAACTCGGCATCTCCCGGGGCACCCTGCGGCGGGCCCTGTCCACTCTGATCCGGGACGGCCTGCTGGTGCAGGTCCGGGGGCGTGGCACCTTCGTCACCTCCACCGCCATCGAGCCCTCGATCGCGCAGAAGCTGACCACCCTGTCCGAGGACTTCGCCCGGCAGGGGATCTCGATGACCACCCAGGTGGTCACCCACCAGGTCATGGCCGCGCCGTCACCGGTGGCCGCCCTGCTCGACCTGCGCCCCGGCCAGTCGGTGCTCCGCCTGGAGCGGCTCCGTTCCACCTCCACCGGCCCGGTGGCCTGGCTGGTCAACTACGTACGCGTCGACCTGGCTCCCGGCCTGGACCTGGTGGACCTGGCCGACCGCTCCCTGTTCGGCCTGCTGGAGAACGAGTACGGGCTGAAGATCAGCACCGGTCGGCGTACCTTCAGCGCGACCGCCGCCACCGGACGGATCGCGGCGGCGCTGGAGGTGCCGGAGCACTTCCCGCTGCTGTACCTGGAGCAGATCACCTACCTCGACGACGGCCGGCCGATCGAGTACTCCGACGTGTGGATCCACAGCGAACGGATGCGGGTCACCTCCCTGCTCTCCCGTCGCTGACGGGCACCTCGCCGCCGACGCCCGGCCACCGGCCAGGGATTGGTTCTCGACGGGAGGCGGCTGGCCGCGTACGGTGCGGCGTGGTGGTGGTGCGCGTGCGTGTCGGTAGCGGCGACCGCGAGGTCGGGCAGGACAGGGTCGAGGTGGCGGCCCGGGTCCACGGACGGCTGAGAGGCGGCCGGTGAACCGCACCCGCCAGGAACCGTACGTGAACCGACCGCCCCGCGTCGGCCCGGCCGCGGTCGTGTTCGACCTCGACGGCACCCTGGTCGACACGATGACGATCGCTCCCACCGTGTACGCCGACACGATCCGCGCCCTCGGCGGGCCGGACGTCTCGCCGGCCACGGTCGTCGCCACCTGGCACATCGGAGCCACGCCGGTGGTGCTGGCCCATTTCCTGCAGCGGCCCGTCACCGCCCCCGACCTCGAGTGCTTCCACCGCCATTTCGAGGCGGTGGTCGCGGACGTACGACCGTTCCCCGGCGTGCTCGACCTGGCCGACGACCTCGACCGGGCCGGCTGCCGGCTCGGCATCTTCACCGCCGCCCCACGACGGAGCACGACCCTCGTGCTGGCCCGCACGGGGCTCGACCGGCTGTTCCCGGTCGTGGTCTGTGGTGACGAGGTCCCCGCGCCGAAGCCCGCGCCGGACGGGCTGTGGCTGGCCTGCCGCCGCCTGGGCGTCGACGTCGCCGAGACCGCGTACGTCGGCGACGCGGCGGTGGACCTCGCGTGCGCGGAGGCGGCGGGAGCACTGGCGGTGCACGCCCGCTGGTGCGACAGCTCCCCGGCTCCGGCGGACGTCCCGGCGGTGGCCCACCGGCCCGCCCAGGTCCTCGACCTGCTCGCGGTGACGGCTGGCTGACGCGGGAGGCCATGGGTGCGCGTCAGCATGGCGACCAGCGCCGGCAGGGCCGGCCAGCCGAACGAGGACTTCGTCGGCGCCGTTCCCGGCGCCGCTGTGCTGCTGGACGGCGCCGGCATCCCGGGAACCGAGTCGATCTGTTCCCACGGTGTCGCCTGGTACACGCACCGTCTCGGCGGCGCGCTGCTCGGCCTGCTGTCGCGTGACGACGGGCGAGACCTGGCGGCGATCCTCGCCACCGCGATCGGCGAGACAGCCGCCGATCACCGCGGCACCTGCGACATCACGGACCCCAGCAGCCCGCAGGCGACGGTGGTGATCGTCCGCGCCCACCGGGACCGCCTGGACCATCTCCTGCTCGCGGACTCCTTCCTCGTCCTCGACCAGGTCCGCGGTGGCCCGCAGGTCGTCACCGACGAGCGTGAGGTCGCCACCAGGCGCACCTGCTCGGCGCCCTTGGACGGCATTCCCAGGGGAACACCGGAGTACGACCGCATCCGGGACTCCTGCGTCGAGGCACTGCGCGCTCGCCGGAACCAGCCGGGCGGCTACTGGATCGCCAAGGACGATCCGCACGCGGCGGAGGAGGCGGTGACCGGCAGCCGGCCGCTTCATGACCTGAACGGCGTCGCGCTGCTCAGCAATGGCGCCAGCCGCATCGTCAGCCCGTACGGCCTGACCGACTGGCCCGGCGTACTGGGCCTGCTCGGCGCGTACGGGCCGGGTCACATCATCCGCCGCGTCCGGCAGGCCGAGGCCCGCACCTCCGGAGGCCCCGACGCTCGGGTCCCTGACGACGCCACCGTCGCGCACTGCACCCACCTGCCGCGCCCTGAAGGGGCCGGGGGGCGCCGACGGGACATCCGGACCGGGGGTGAGCGGTCTGGCAGGTGACAATTCGCCGAACTTGAGACCGTCGACCGGTCGCCACTGCCCTTCCCGCTGCTCTTCCTGGAACGAGATCCGGTAGCGGACAGATGTGATCTTCGCATGACCCGGTCCCGCGTTGAAGAAATAGAGGGCCCAGCGATCACCGTCGCCGCCCCGCCGCGTCAGCAACAGCCGAAGTGAGGTCGCACCGTCCCGGCGAGCTGCGCACGGGCGAGCATCAGCCCACCGAACGCGGCTGGCAGATTCGCAGTGGTGGGAGGCCCAGCACGGAGAGTCGCCACGGAATCTCGTCCACGGAAACGGCGGCGTTCGCACGAATTGCCTCCCGGGCGAAGTCCCGCCAGAATCGCCATGAGCGCGGCGGGGAACGTGGTGAACAGCCTCGATACCCGGACCTGATGCCAGTGCGCCCACAATCGGAGGGGGCATCTGATTTGACAGCTGAGAACTCGACGCGGCCCAGCGAGACGAGCGTCACGCGTGGCGGCCGGGCGATCGCCCGACGACGGTGGCGAGGGCGGACCGTCGCCGGGGGCGATGCCTTCGTCATGTCACAGTGGGGCCGTGCCGCCCCGCCGGAGTTCGAGCCCCTGCCCTACGGTGTTGGGGGCGCGTAGCGCGCTGTCCGCAACATGGCACTGCCGGCCGCCGGATGTCGAGCGAAACAGGGGTTCTCAAGCGCCGGCGGAAGGGTGAACACTGCCGGGGGCTGCCGTGTCACGGGGCGTACATCGTTGGTCTACAGGAAGGCTCGGTCGGGTGTTCAGTCGTGTCGCCATCGTCAACCGTGGAGAGGCCGCCATGCGGCTCATCCACGCCGTACGGGACCTGGCCGCGGAGACCGGCACCCGGATCGAGACCGTCGCCCTGCACACCGACGTCGACCGCACGGCCACCTTCGTCCGCGAGGCGGACCTGTCCTACGACCTCGGTCCCGCGTCCGCGCGCCCGTACCTCGACCTGAAGGCGCTGGAGCGCGCGCTGGTGGAGACCGGGGCCGACGCCGCCTGGGTCGGCTGGGGCTTCGTCGCGGAGGACCCGGCGTTCGCGGAGCTGTGCGAGAAGGTCGGCGTCACCTTCGTCGGCCCGAGCGCGGAGGCCATGCGCAAGCTCGGCGACAAGATCGGCGCGAAGCTGATCGCCGAGGAGGTCGGCGTGCCGGTCGCGCCGTGGAGCCGCGGTGCGGTCGAGACCCTGGACGCGGCCCTGGCGGCGGCGGCCGAGATCGGCTACCCGCTGATGCTGAAGGCGACCGCGGGCGGCGGCGGGCGCGGCATCCGCGTGATCACGAACGAGGCCGAACTCGCCGACGCCTACGAGCGCACCAGCCAGGAGGCCGCGCGGGCGTTCGGCAGCGGCGTCGTGTTCCTGGAGCGCCTGGTCACCGGCGCCCGGCACGTCGAGGTGCAGGTGATCGCGGACGGGGAGGGCACGGCGTGGGCGCTGGGTGTCCGCGACTGCTCGGTGCAGCGGCGCAACCAGAAGGTCATCGAGGAGTCGGCGTCGCCGGTGCTCAGCCCCGCGCAGGCGGCCGAGCTCAAGGCGTCGGCCGAACGGCTGGCCGTCGCGGTCGGCTACCGCGGCGCCGCGACCGTCGAGTTCCTCTACCACCCCGGTGACCGACTGTTCGCGTTCCTCGAGGTCAACACCCGCCTGCAGGTCGAGCACCCGATCACCGAGGCGACCACCGGGTTCGACCTGGTCAAGGCGCAGCTGCACGTGGCCTCGGGCGGACGGCTCGAAGGCGAGCCGCCGGTGGAGCGCGGGCACGCCGTCGAGGCCCGACTGAACGCCGAGGATCCCGACCGCGACTTCGCGCCCTCCCCGGGCCGGATCGCGCGGCTGGACCTGCCCGCCGGGCCGGGTATCCGGGTGGACACCGGGGTCAGCGAGGGCGACACCATCCCCGCCGACTTCGACTCGATGATCGCCAAGATCATCGCGTACGGCCGCGACCGCGACGAGGCGCTCGGCAGGCTGCGCCGCGCGATGGCGCAGACCACGGTGATCATCGAGGGTGGCGCGACCAACAAGAGCTTCGTGCTCGACCTGCTCGACCAGCCCGAGGTGATCGACGCCAGCGCGGACACCGGCTGGATCGACCGCGTCCGCGGCGAGGGCAGGCTCGTCTCGCACCGGCACTCCGCCGTCGCGCTGGCGGCCGCCGCCATCGAGGCGTACGAGGAGGAGGAACGCGCGGAGCGGCAGCGGCTGCTGTCGACCGCGTTCGGTGGGCGCCCGCAGGTGCAGCACAAGAGTGGCCGACCGCTGGACCTCAAGCTGCGAGGTGTCGGCTACCGCGTGCGGGTCGCGCGGGTCGGCGCGCACCGGTTCCGCGTCGGCATCGAAGCGGGTGACGACGTCCGTACCGCCGACGTCGAGCTCGACCGCTTCGACCGGCACACCGGGCAGGCCGTCGTCAACGGCACCCGGTACCGCCTGCTCACCGGCACGCACGGGCCGATCCACCTGGTCGAGGTGGACGGGGTGACGCACCGGGTCAGCCGCGACGAGGGCGGCGTGGTGCGCTCCCCGGCGCCGGCGCTGGTCGTCGCCACGCCGCTGGAGGTCGGCGCCGAGGTCGAGGCGGGCGCGCCGGTGCTGGTGCTGGAGAGCATGAAGATGGAGACGGTGCTGCGGGCGCCGTTCCGGGCGCGGCTGAGGGAATGCGCCGTGTCCGTGGGCAGCCAGGTGGAGACCGGCGCCCCCCTGCTGCGCCTGGAGCCGCTCGCCGACGACGCCGACGAGGCCGAGGACACCTCGGCCGCCCAGTCCGTCGAGCTGGACCTGCCCGCCATGCCCGGGGAGGTGCCGGCTCGGGAGCGCATCACCCGCGGCCAGGAGGACCTGCGCAGCCTGCTGCTGGGCTTCGACATCGACCCGCACGACGATCGCCGGACGCTCGACGACTACCTCGCCGCGCGCCGGGCGGCCACCGAGGACGGCCACCGGCCGCTGGCCGAGGAGTTCGAACTCGTCGACGTGTTCGCCGACCTCGCCGAGCTGAGCCGCAACCGGCCGGCGGGCGAGGACGTCGGTGGCGAAGGGCACGTGCACAGCGCCCGCGAGCACTTCCACACCTACCTCCAGAGCCTCGACGTCGAGCGGGCCGGGCTGCCGGAGGCGTTCCAGGCCAAGCTCGCCCGGGCGCTCGGGCACTACGGCGTCACCGATCTGGAGCGCTCCCCCGAGCTCGAAGCCGCGGTGTTCCGCATCTTCCTCGCCCAGCAACGCGCGTCCGCCGACGCGACGGTCGTCGCGACGTTGCTGCGCGCGTGGCTGCGGGAGCCGCCGCCGGACGAGGTGCTGCGTGAGCCGGCCGGCCTCGCGCTGGAGCGGCTGGTGGCCGCGACGCAGGTCCGTTTCCCCGTGGTCGCCGACCTCGCGCGCGGCGTGGTGTTCGCCTGGTTCGGCCAGCCGTTGCTGCGCCGCAACCGCGCCCGCGTCTACGCGAACGTCCGCAAGCACCTGCGCCACCTGGACGCGCACCCGGACGCGCCGGACCGCGCCGAACGCGTCGGCGAGATGGTGCGCAGCACCGAACCGCTGGTGCGGCTGCTCGGCCAGCGGCTCGTCCGCGACTCCCTGGACCACGCGGTCATGCTGGAAGTGCTGACCCGCCGGTACTACGGCAACAAGGATCTGACCAGCGTCCGCACCAGCGAGGTCGCGGGCTGCACCTTAGTGGTCGCCGAGCGCGCGGGCTCGTGCGTGGTCTCCGCCGCGGTGAGATTCGAAGCGCTGGGCAGCGCGCTGCGCGGGCTCGCGGAGCTGGCGGGTGGCGAGGACGCCGTCGACGCCGACATCTATCTCGCCTGGGAGAACCAGCCGGAGGACTCGGATGCGATGGCGGCGGCGCTGCACGAGGTCGTCAGCGCGCACCCGCTGCCGAGCCGGGTCCGCCGGGTCACCACCACCGTCGCGGGCCGCAGCGGCGCGGTGATGCACCACCACTTCACGTTCCGGCCGTCGAGCACCGGGATGACCGAGGAGCGGCTGATCCGGGGCCTGCACCCGTACATCGCGCAGCGGATGCAGTTGGAGCGGCTGCGCAAGTTCGACCTCACCCGGCTGCCGTCGTCGGACGAGGAGGTCTACCTCTTCCGGTGCGTGGCGCAGGAGAACCCGTCGGACGACCGCCTGGTCGCGTTCGCGCAGGTGCGTGACCTGACCGCGCTGCGGGAGCACGACGGCAGGCTGGTCGCGCTGCCGACGGCCGAGGACGTCGTCGCCACCTGCCTCGACTCGATCCGCCGTGCGCAGTCGCGGCGACCGTCGAAGAATCGCTTCAACACCAACCGGATCGTGGTCTACGTCTGGCCGCCGAGCGACCTCACCCGCGCGGAGCTGGAGATGATCGCCGGGCGCGTGCTGCCGACGACCGCTGGCGCCGGGCTGGAGGAGATCCTGTTCATCGCGCGGCAGCGTCACCGGACGACCGGCGAGCTGACCAAGATCGCCGTGCGGGTCTCCTTCGACGCCACCGGCGGCACCAAGCTGACCGTCGGCCAGCCGTCGGACGAGCCGGTCGAGCCGCTCGACGGCTACCGGCAGAAGGTGCTGCGCGCGAGCAGCCGCAACACGGTGTACCCGTACGAGCTGACCGGCCTGCTCGGCGACTTCGTCGAGCACGACCTCGACGACGACCACGCGCTGGTGCCGGTCGACCGGCCGAAGGGCCGCAACACCGCGGCGATCGTCGCGGGCGTGGTCAGGACGCGTACCCGGCGGCACCCGCAGGGCGTCACCCGGGTCGTGCTGCTCGGCGACCCGACGAAGTCGCTCGGCGCGCTGTCGGAGCCGGAGTGCCGCCGGGTGATCGCCGCACTGGACCTGGCCGAGCGGATGCGGGTGCCGCTGGAGTGGTACGCGCTGTCCGCCGGCGCCCGGATCTCGATGGAGTCCGGCACGGAGAACATGGACTGGGTAGCCGCGGCGCTCAAGCGGATCGTCGAGTTCACCCAGGACGGCGGCGAGATCAACATCGTGGTCGCGGGCATCACCGTCGGCGCGCAGCCGTACTGGAACGCCGAGGCGACGATGCTCATGCACACCAGGGGCATCCTGGTGATGACGCCGGACTCGGCGATGGTGCTCACCGGCAAGCAGTCGCTCGACTTCTCCGGCGGCGTGTCGGCCGAGGACAACTTCGGCATCGGCGGCTACGACCGGGTGATGGGGCCGAACGGGCAGGCGCAGTACTGGGCGCCGAACCTGACCGCCGCGCGGGACGTGCTGATGTCGTACTACGACCACACGTACGTCGCGCCCGGCGAGGCGGGGCCGCGGCGGGCGAAGACGACCGACCCCGTCGACCGTGACATCTCCGACTTCCCGCACGCCCTGGCCGGCAGCGACTTCACCACCGTCGGCGAGATCTTCTCGGCCGAGGCCAACCCGGACCGCAAGAAGCCGTTCGACATCCGGACCGTGATGCGGGCGCTCTCCGATCAGGACCACCCGGTGCTGGAACGCTGGGCGGGCATGGCCGACGCGGAGACCGTGGCGGTGCAGGACGTGCATCTCGGCGGCATGCCGGTGTGCCTGCTCGGCATCGAGTCACGGGCGGTGCCGCGGCGCGGCTTCCCGCCCACCGACGGCCCGGACACCTACACCGCGGGCACGCTGTTCCCGCGGTCGTCGAAGAAGGCCGCGCGGGCGATCAACGCGGCCAGCGGCAACCGGCCGCTGGTGGTGCTGGCGAACCTGTCGGGCTTCGACGGCTCGCCGGAGTCGATGCGGAAGCTGCAACTGGAGTACGGCGCCGAGATCGGCCGCGCCATCGTGAACTTCCGCGGGCCCATCGTGTTCTGCGTGATCTCCCGGTACCACGGCGGCGCGTTCGTGGTGTTCTCGAAGGCGCTGAACCCGAACATGACCGTCCTCGCGCTGGAGGGCTCGTTCGCCTCGGTGCTCGGCGGCGCCCCGGCCGCCGCGGTGGTGTTCTCCGGTGACGTCAACGCCCGCACCGCGGCCGACCCGCGCGTGCGGGACCTCGAGGCCCGCGTCGCGGCCGCCTCCGGCGCCGACCGCGCCGCGTTGACCGCGGAGCTCGACGAGCTCCGCGCGTCGGTCCGCGCGGAGAAGCTCGGCGAGGTGGCCACGGAGTTCGACCGCGTGCACAACATCCAGCGCGCCGTCGAGGTCGGCTCCGTCGACGCCGTCATCCGCGCCGCGGAACTGCGCCCACGGATCATCGAGGCCATCGAGTCCCGTTCACGCTGACCCCACCCGTCGCCGGCCGTGGCGTTCAGCCCCGGCCGGCTCGTCCGCCAGGCGCCCGCACCGGTGCGCGGAAGCCTCCGCGCACCGGTGCCCTCGCCGCCGTGACCGGGGGACATCGACACCCTGCGGCTGACCCGCCTCCGCCGCTGGGCCGAGGGCGACCTCGTCGAGATCGCACAGGCCGCCGGGGGGCATGCTCCGGCCGAGCCTTGGGGCCCGTCCGGCAGCCTGCCGCAGCCAGAATCATCGCGAGCCGTCTTCATATTTCTATGGATATCAATTAGGCTCTGACCCGTCCCGTAATGATCCACAATGGAGGCGCCCCGTGAGGAAGATGACCGTCCGCCGCAAGAGCTCGCTGCGCCTGCTGTCCGGTGCCCGCCGGCTCTGGATCGAGTGGTGCTGGTAGCAGCCGACCCGGCGGGCGCTCCCGGGCGCCCGCCCCTGCGGCGATCGGCCCGGCCGTGACCGACGAGTCGGGCGACTACGACTGCCACCGCGACCACGGGCCGTACGCCGGGGTCGGGGCCTTCCTCGGCCGGGTCGCCGCCGACCGCCCCCGCCTGGCGTCCCGCCACAGGGTCGAGCTGCACGCCATCGCACCCGGGCTGGACGGCGCGGCACGACCGGCCGCCGAGGAGGAGCCGATCCGGTTCCATCCCGCCCGACGCACCGCCTACCTGGCCTATGGCGCGGCCGAGTTCGTGGCGGCCTGGGCAGACCGGCTCCGCCGCCCGGTCACGGTGCGGTTCACGCACGTCGGAAGCGCCGACGAGACCACCCGCGAGCTGCTGGAGACGCTGACCCGCCGGCTCGGGCCGTCCCCCGTGCGCTTCCACCTGCACGACAGTGGCCCCCGTCCGCCGGTGACGGCCGCCCCGACGCCGGAGGCGATGCGCACGGCCCTGGGCGACAGCCTGGCCCGCGGCTTCTACCACCACGCGGCCCGAACCGCCCGACGCGGACGCGCCGCCGTGACCCCCGACGGCGACCTGCGGCACTGGTGGGCGTTCACCACCGGCCTGGCCACCGCCCTGGCGGCGCTGGACCGCGCCACCGAAGCCCTCGACCTCTACCACGAGGCGCGCGCCACCACCGACAGCCCCAAGATCGCCATGTCGGCCGCGTACGCCACCGCCATGCTGTACGCCCGGCACCTGCCGGCCGCCGACCAGGACCCGGCGCGGGCGCGGCACTGGCTGGAGAAGGCGCTCCACCTCGCCGCCGGGCTGGACGACCCGCGGCAGCGGGTGCTGTCCACCGTCTTCTACGAGCAGGGCCTGGCCCTGCTGGACAGCAGGGAAGGCGATCCCGCCTCCGCGCTGCGGCTGATCGACGACGGGCTGGCCCGGTTGACCGCGGTGCTCGCTCCCGGCGAGCGCCCACAGGATCTGGCCCGGCTGCGCCACAACCGGGCGCAGGTGCACCTCGCCCTGGGCGATCCGGCGCAGGCCCTGGCCGACCTCGACACGGTGATCGCCCACGACCCGGACAACTGCGAGTACTACGTGGACCGGGCCGCCCTGCACCGGGCGGCGGGGCGGCCACGGGCCGCGATCAGGGACTACGACACCGCGATCCGCCTGGGACCGCACCTTCCGGAGGCGTACTACAACCGGGCCGTGCTCCACCAGGAGCGGGGCCGTTCCGGGCGGGCGCGTGACGACCTGGAGCGCGTGCTGACCATCGACCCCGGGCACCTCGACGCCCGGATCGCCCTGGTCAACCTGCACGTCCGACGCGACGCGTTCGCACAGGCCGAGACGGACGCGCGGGCCGGGCTGGCGCTGGCCCCGCAGGAGCCCGCGCTGCTGTGCACCCTGGGGCTGATCCGCTCCGAGCGGGGCAGCCTCGCCGAGGCCGACCACCTGCTCAGCCAGGCGCTGGCCGGGGATCCGGAGCTGGTCGAGGCGTGGACGAACCGTGCCGCGATCCGGTTCGAACGCGGTGACGTGCCCGCCGCTCTGGCCGACCTGGACCGGGCGGTGGCGCTGTCGGCGGCACCTGTCCCCCGCTACAACCGAGGCACGGCGCTGATGCGGCTCGGACGGTGGGAAGAAGCCGCCCGGGACTTCACCCACGCGCTCACCCAGCCCGACCTGGACCGGTCGCTGCGACGCGACCTACGCGCGGAACTGGCCCGCTGCCAGCGGGCCATGCCCCGATGACCGCCGGCCAGGGCGGAATCGACGGAATCGACGAGCCCGTCGACCATGCGGCCTGATCGGGCAGTATCGTCCCAGAATGACCCCGGTAACGCCGACGCTGCCCGCGAACACCGCGCTGCTCCACTACTACCTGCTGCAAGCGACGGGCGGGGATGACGCGACGGGGGCGGGGCTGCTGGTCGAGGAGTTCGTGCTGGACGACGACCTGTCGGCCGTACGGCTGCGCAGTGCCTGCTGGACGGCGACGGACGCCGGCTGGTCAAGCTCGGCCGCGTTCGTGCGGGCAGTCCGCACGGACCCGCGCCTGCGCTCCCGGTTGACGGCCGTGAACCGCCCCGGGGCGGAAGCGGCGTACGCCCGGCTCGGCGGCGGGGCCCTGCCGGACGAGGCCGCGCTGCGCCGGCACTTCGGCGACGACGTCCCGCTGGGGGCCGGTACGCCGCTGCGGCTGGGCACCGGCCCGGCGGTTCACCGGGTGCTCTTCGCCGGTGAACCGGACGGCGACGCGATAGCCCGCCTGTCGGCGTTGCTGCGGCTCGGCGGCGCCTCGGGCACGGACGCGACCGAGCCTGGCGTGGTCGGCACCGGCCGGCTGCGGGTCAACGACACGAACCACCTCTGGCAGCTCCGCCGGGTCGGCGGTGTCGCGTGGAGCATCGACGTGACGTCCGACCCGGCCGGTGGCGACGGGCTGCGCTGGGTGCTGCGCCAGGTCACCGACGTGGCCCGCTGCCACGGCCTGGTCCCCGCGACGATCGAGCGCCTCGCCTGACGACCGGAGGCCGGTGACTCGACCGGGATTCGCGCCCCGGCGGGGGGCTGCCGCAGCGGAGGCCCCGAAAAGGGTGTACGGGCCTCCGCTGCGTCGCGCGGCACCGTCAGTCGGCCAGGTTGACCCACACGTCGGTGGCCCACCGGGGGTGGTTGCAGTTGGCCTGCGACCAGGTCGGGCCCGGCTGCAGCCACGGCCCGGTCCGGTAGGTGCCGTCGTTGCACCGCACGAGCACCTGGAACGCGGGCATGCCGTAGTTGCACCGGGCGATGCCGTAGTACCAGCCCATCTCGGCGAAGCAGCCCGCCGGCGGTTGGTGGACGCCGGCGGAGGCCGGGCTCGCGACGCCGACGAGGCCGCCCACGGCCATCGACGTGGTGGCCGCGCCGAGGGCGACGCGGCGGATGATCTTGGAAATGCTCATGCCGATGAACGTATCGATCGGCGCTGTCACGCCGCTGTCGCGTCCGGCCGAACCGCGTCGACCGGACGAGGAGGAGAGCCGGTGACGCGGTCCCGGGGTCGAACTGGTATCCACACCGTGGTGGGTCGCGTCGGGTGGCCGCGGGCTTCGGCCTCGTGCGCGGGGTTCTCGACGGCGACCGGTGAGGGGAGGTCGAGTGGCGGGTCGGGTGTTGAGTCGGCGCCTGGCGCGGGGCGGGGTCGACGGCACGTCCGACATGGCCGGGCGCGGGTGGTCGCCGTGGCGGGTTGTCGTCGGGTTCGGGGTGGTCAGCCTCGCCGCGGACATGGTGTACGAGGGTGCCCGGTCGGTGTACGGGCCGCTGCTGGCCTCGCTGGGCGCCTCGGCGGTCGCGGTCGGGCTGGTCACCGGGGCCGGAGAGGCCGCGGCGTTGCTGCTGCGCCTGGCGTCCGGGCCGCTGGCGGACCGGACCCGCCGCTACTGGTCGTTGACGATCCTCGGGTACGCGTTGACCGCGCTCTGCGTGCCGCTGCTCGCCGTCACCCCGTTGCTGGGTGGCGCCGGCATGGCCGTCGCCGCGGCACTGATCATCGCCGAACGGCTCGGCAAGGCGATTCGCAGCCCGGCCAAGTCGGCCCTGCTCGCCGACGCCGCCGCACACGTGGGGCTGGGTCGGGGACTGGGCGTGCACAAGGCACTGGACCAGGTCGGCGCCTTCGCGGGTCCGCTGCTCGTCGCCGGAGTCGTCGCGCTGGCCGCGGGAGCGCTGTGGCCGGGACTGGCCGCACTTGCCGCACCCGGGGCCGTCACCATGCTGCTGCTGGTCGTCGTGCGGGCCCGCGCGGCTGCCCCCGCGCCGCAGGGCGATGCCGCACCGCGCCCGCCCGCCCGTCCAGCGGGCCGGGTGTCGCTGCCGGCCCGCTTCCACTGGTTCGCGGCGGCGATGGCGCTGTGCACCGCGGGCCTGGTGACGTTCGGGCTGATCGGCTTCCACCTCGTACGCGCCGGGGTCGTCGCGACCGCCACGGTGCCGCTGTTGTACGCGGCGGCGATGGGCGCGGGTGCGCTCGCCGCGCTGGTGACCGGTCTGATCTACGACCGGGCCGGCCCGTGGGTACTGGTGGTGCTTCCCGCGCTGATTGCTGCCGTGCCCGTTCTGACGTTCGGCGGAGGCCCACTGCTGGCGACGGCCGGGGTGCTGGTCTGGGGTGCCGCCGTGGGTGTGCAGGACTCCACCGTCAAGGCTCTCGTGGCCGATCTCGTGCCCGGTGCGCGGCGAGCCACGGCGTACGGGGTGTTCGCCGCCGTGCAGGGTGCTGGTGCCCTGGCCGGAGGCGCTGCCGCGGGAGGACTGTACGAACACTCCGCGGCGAGCCTGGTGGTGGCCGTGGCGGTCTCGCAGGCCGCCGCGGCGACGGCACTCGTGGGCATCCTGGCAAGGATCCGCACCGCGCGCCGGGGCTGAGGAATGCCTCGCCCTCGGTGCGTGGCATGCGGTGCACCGTGACGTCTCATTCCTCGACCCACTCGAGCAGGTCACCGGGCTGGCAGTCGAGCACCCGGCACATGGCTTCCAGGGTGCTGAAACGGACGGCCTTGGCACGACCGTTCTTCAGCACGGCCACGTTCGCCGGCGTGAGCCCGACGCGCTCGGCGAACTCACCGACGCTCATCTTGCGTTTCGCCAGTTCGACGTCGATGCGGACGACGATGGGCATCAGATCACCGCTTCCATGTCGGTGCGCAGCATCGTGGCCTGCCGCAGCAGGGCACGCATCACCACCATCAGGAGCCCCAGCACGGCGACACCCACCAACATCAGGAACAGCAGGAGGGGCAGCCCGGGATCTGTCGCTCCGAAACCGACGTAGAGAAAGACGCCCAACAGCACCACCCAGGCGGCGGCGATCGCCCACACGATCGCGTTCACCCACCCCATGGCGGCGTCGCTGAAGATGCGGTCGTTCCTGACCAGAGTGAGCAACTTCCAGGTCGACACGATCACCACCTGAATGCACAGCACCCAGAACACCGTGACGGCGGTCATCGGCCACCTGAGGTAGGCGAGGTCCGGGGACTCCTTGGCCATGTGCGCGAACTGGCCGGGCAGCGACATGGTCTGGAACAGGACCAGGATCCCGAACAGCAACACGAGGAAGACTCTGAGCGGGGCCACCGCTCGATGCTCGGTGAACATGCATCGACTATCGCTCGTAACCTATCGATTGTCAATCGGTTGCCCGCTGGCTGAGGTAGGTCAAGCGCGGGCGGCTGGCTCGGCGGGCGCGGCGGTGGGGCCGTCACCCGATCCGCCGCCGGGTGACTCGGAATGCGGGCCCCGCCACGTCGTACGGGTGGACGCGCGCAGCCGGCGGCTGATCACGGCGGCGTCCTGGCCGACCCAGCCGAGCAACGCGGATCCCCTGTTGCGCTGGAACGGCAGGCCGACGTAATACAGGCCGGGCACCGGGCTCACGCCGTCGACGTGGACGGGCAGCCCGTCTGCCGGGTCGACGGCGCCGGGCACCCGCAGCCAGCCGAAGTCGGCGCGGAAGCCCGTCGCCCAGACCACGACGGAAGGCGTCAGCTCCTGTCCGTCGGCCGTCCGCAGTGTTCGGCCCTGCGCGCCGGTCACGCGACCGACGACCCGGACACCCCGTCGGCGCAGGGCGCGCGGACCGGTCCCGATCAGGGGGTCCCGCGCCCGGATCCGCCGTCCCAGCCAGCCCTCGGCGGGGGCCCGTACCGCCCCGAGGACGTCCAGCCAGGTGAAGATGTCGACGCCGAAGGGGCGCTGCGGAAGGGCCGGCTGCCGCGTCCCGAGCGACAACGTGACGGACCGCGACGCCGCCAGCTCGGCGGCGATCTGCATGCCGGAGTTGCCGCCGCCCACCACCAGGACGGCGCCATCGGGAAGGTCGGCGGGGCGCTGGTACTGGACGCTGTGCAACTGGACCAGCTCCGCGGCCAGGCCATCGCTCAGCGCCGGGACATGGGGGACCTGGAAGGGACCGGTCGCCACGACCACGGCACGCGCCGTGCGGACTCCGTTGGCCGTGACAGCCTCGAAGGCACCCTCGGAGGTCCGACGCAGCAGCCGTACGGCCGCGCCGTGCTCGACGGGCAGGGCGTGGTGTTCGGCATAGGCCGCCAGGTAGTCCGCCACCTCGTCCTTGCTGGGGTAGTGGCCGGGCGGAGCGGGAAAGGGCAGCCCGGGCAGGGCGCTGTGCCGCGCCGGGGTGAACAGCCGCAGCGAGTCCCAACGGTTTCGCCACGCGTCCCCGACCCGCGTGCCCGCGTCCAGCAGAAGGACGTCGAATCCGGCGCGGCGCAACTCGTACCCCGCGGCGAGACCGGCCTGGCCCGCACCGATGATGAGAATTTCTGTCACGACATCCACGATTCCCCGGCGCCGCGTCCAAGGCTTGGACGAACCTGCTGACCCTCCCACCGCACCCCGCGCAGCAGCTCGGACGGCGCCAACCCGAACATGCTCCGGAACACCCTGGTCAGGTGGGAGGAGTCGGCGAAGCCGGCCTCGTGCGCGGCCTGCGTCAGGGACCCGCCCGACGACAACAGCAGCAGGGCCGCGCGCAGCCGTTCCCACCGCACGTAGGCACGGAACGGCAGCCCCAGCTCCTGCCGGAACAGGTGCGACAGCCTGCTCTCCGACAGGTGCACGGCTCGCGCCACCTCGCCGAGCCCCACCCTGCCGGGCAGCAGGGTAGGAACAAGATCCACCGCCTCGGCCACGGCGGCGTGTCGCGGGCGCGCGGTCGGGATCTCGCCCCTCACCACGGACCGGATCACGGCGTCGATCGCCTCCGCCGACGAGACGTCGCCGGCCGGGGGTGGTGGATGCGGATCCAGCCGCCACCGCGCGGCCGAAGCGGATCCCGATTCGCCGCGGTTGAGCAGCCGGCCGAGACTGGACACCGGGTCGATCAACGCGAGCAGGCCGTCCGCCGCACCCTGGACGACGGCGTGCGCGGTGTTCGCCGGAATCAGCGCCGCACGGCAGGAATGGTCGATGCCGTCGGCGCCCCGGAGCACCAGGACGGTGTCGCGGGCGACGAGCAGTTGCACCGCGTGGTGCGAATGCGTCCCGGCCGCACCGATCTCGCCGCGGTAGTAGATCCGGCCCGGCGCCAGCCCCACCCACCCCCGCCACGTGGCGTTCAACTCACCTGCTCCTTGCGCGTCGCCGGCACGGGACCACGGGTGCCGGCGCCTCGTCAACGCAGCGAGCGTACGCTCGGCCGCCGACCCCTGACGGTCACGTTCATCTGACCGGGCCGCAGAACCGGCTCGGCGTGAAGGGGCTGCCGGGTGCCGCGGTGGGCCGCCACACCGGATTCAACTCGATGGCGAGGGCGGGTGCGTGCCAGGCGGCCCCCAGCCGCTGGAGCAGACCGAACTCGCGGCGGCGGCGGTTGACGTCCTCGCCGGCGAGGAAGTCGGTCAGGTCGTCGGTGGCGTCCGCCCGGTCGATGATCTTGCCGTGGAAGGCCGACACCTCGACGACCGGGATATGGATCAACTGACCCGGTGGGGCCTCGGCAGCGGTCACCGTCGGCAGGAAGGCGATCACTCGTACGCCCTGGACGGGACACAACGTCTGGTACCGGTAGAAGGGCGCCTCGTCGAGCAGCGAGCGGATGAACGGCTCGTCCGGCGTGCTGGGTGCCGCGCTGCCGATGGTCGTCACATGGAACAGCGCCCGCAGCACCCACCCGGTCGCCAGCCCCCAGCCGGTGCTGGCGTCCGGCGGTGGATAGTACGTCCGCCCGGTGCGGACCAGCGGGCTGAACATCGCCAGCGCCCGCACCGGAGAGTCGGGCAGGTCCCGCAGGTAGGTGCGGGCCACCATCACTCCCTCGCTCTGCGCGACCAGGGCGATCGGCCGTCCGGTGCGCCGGTGTACCGCCTCGACCTGGAGGGCGAGCAAGTGGGAGCTGGACGTCAGTGACCGATGGGTGGCCCTCGGACCGTACGGCAGCGGATGCCCGCCCGCGCCCAGGCCGACGTAGGAGAACCGCTCCACGTTCGGATCCGTCGCAGGTCGGCCGTCGTAGGCGGAGTTGTGGCCGGCGAGCAGGATCACCGCGTACGGCACCCGCTCGGGCAGCAACCGGTCGAAGATCGGCGGTGTGAAGGGGGCCGCCTGCCGGCGGGGCTCGAAGAGCGCCTGCGCTGTCAGCGGGATGGCCAGGGCCAGCACCACCACGATCGGCACCACCGGCACCCGCCGCCACCGCACCTGTTTCTGGAGGACGGCTGCCCGCACCGTCCGGTTCCACAGCAGGCCGTTGACCGCGCCGGCGACCGCGGCAACGAGCGGCGTCAGGGCCTGCGGAGCGCTCCCCACCAGCCCGCCGGCCACGCTGATCACCACGAAGTCGAGCAGCGACCAGGCCACCAACTCGGCCGAGGGCAACCCGCGCCACAGGCCCCGGCCCACCGACATCCGCTGCAGGAAGGGAGCGAGCAGCACCATCGGGACCAGCGAGGCGAACAGGAACCAGGACAGCGAGGCCACCGACGCCGCGACCGAGTACGCGGCGAACGGCAGGACGAGGACCGCGCCCAACGCCGCCACTTCGAGGTTGCGCCGCAACAGCGCCCGGTACGGCGGCCGTGGGACGCGTGCCGGCCAGGCGAGGCCGACCAGCGTCGCGGACAGCACCCCACGCAGCAGGATCGCGCCCAGCAGTCCGGCCCAGAACGTCAGCCAGGAGTTGTGGTAGACCAGCAGCCAGCGCATGTCGTGGTAGGAGTCGTACGGCCAGACCGCCGAGATCTGTGGGGCGAGCCCCTTTGCCGTGACGAACCCGCTCGGCATGAGCACGAGCACCTCGGCCAGCGGGACCACCGCGGCGATCCCGAGGAGCGCCGCCAGCCGGCGCTGGGTCGATCGCACCAGTCCCCCTTCGGCACGCAACTCTTCGCCGACTTTCCCGCGTCGTGGCGCCAAGGGGGCGGTTTCGGAGGAATCGGTCCGTTCCCGGGCGTGGGTATTCGGGTCTGACGGCTCAGTGCGCGGGCGTTCCCGCGGCGGACTTGCCCTTGCGTCTGGTGCGTGCGGCGTACGCCCGGCGCATCTTGACGTAGTTGCCGCAGCCGGCCATGGAGCACCAGCGGCGGGCCTGGTTCCGGGAGGCGTCGTAGTACGCCCAGCGGCAGGTGTCGCGGGCGCACACCTTCAACCTCGTCCAGCTCTGCTCCGCACCGCATTGCCGGACGGCGTCCAGCAAGGCGGCCAGGGCCTGGTCGAGGGCGGTGTCGCGGGCGGCGACGAGGCGGTGTCCGCAGTCGGTGAAGGTCATCCGCACCGGCACGCCGGCCAGTGCCCGGTCGAGTCGTTCCAGCGCGGTGGCGTCGGCGGGATGGCCGGCGTGGCCGAGCAGCACCGCGCGCAGGCCCTCGCGGACGGTCACGGCGACGGCGAGGTCGGCCGCCCGCAACCGGGCGTCGGGTCGGAGCAGCCGACGTTGCGCGAACCAGTCCCGGAGCCGGTCGGGGGCGGTGAGCGACTCCTCGTCGACCTGCGGCTCGAAGGTGTTGACGAAGTCCCGGACCAGACGGGCGGCGGGCGGGATCACGTCCTCCTCGCTCATCGCACCCCCCTCGGTTCACACCAGCGTAGTGCCTTGACAGGTGTCACCACGTCTGTACACCATCAAAGTGTTTTTGCTGGTGTAGCAGGGACGCGACGAAGGCGGGGAAGGCCCGATGCCCACCACGCTCCGCGACGTGGCGCAGTTGGCCCAGGTGTCGGTGAAGACGGTCTCCAACGTGGTGAACGGTTACCCGCACGTCAGCGCCGGGATGCGCCGCCGCGTCGAGGCTGCCGTCGAGGCACT
The DNA here is from genome assembly GCF_055586845.1 of Micromonospora sp. NPDC049139. Taxonomy (NCBI): domain Bacteria; kingdom Bacillati; phylum Actinomycetota; class Actinomycetes; order Micromonosporales; family Micromonosporaceae; genus Micromonospora; species Micromonospora sp. NPDC049139. The sequence goes on from NZ_JBVJHK010000014.1 coordinate 61,897, forward strand.
CGACTACCGTCCGAACCGCTCCGCCCGGACCCTGCGAACCGGGCGGACCGGAATGCTCGCCCTGATCGTGTCGGCGGCGGATCTGCCCGGGATCGGCGGGCTCGCGCGGGCGGTCGTCCGCGCCGCGGCAGGGCGCGGCTACCGCGTCGTCGTCAACCCGGTCGACTCCGACCCCGCACGCGCCGCCATCGCGAACCCTCCGCTACCTGTCGACGGCTGCCTCCTGCTCGCCGACCTTCCGGCCGCGCCGGGCGTCGGCGGGCTGCCCCTCGTCCGGCTCGGCCGGCCCGCCCCCGGCGGTCACGTGGACCGGGTCGGCATCGACCACGCCCGGGCCAGCCGGGACGCCACCGCACACCTGCTGGGCGCCGGCCGGCGGCGCATCGCCGCCATCGACGCCGGACCGGGCGAGCCGTCACCGACACCGCCGGGCATCCAGGGGTACGCCGACGCCCTCCGCGCCGCGGGCCTCGCCCCGCTCCCCGGCCACCTCCTACGGGCGCCGTCCCACCAGCGCGCCGACGGCTACCGGGCCGCCCGTACGCTGCTGGCCCAGCACCTGCGCCCGGACGCCGTCGTCTGCGCCTCGGACGCCCTGGCGGTCGGCACCCTGTGCGCCGCGTTCGACGCCGGCGTGCGCGTCCCGGAAGACCTCGCGGTCATCGGCGTCGGCGGCAGCGAGGAGGGGCGTTGGACTCGGCCGGCGCTCAGCACCGTCTCCGCCGACACCGGGTTCATCGCCCGCCAGGCCGTGGCCCGGATCGTCGCCCGCATCGCCGAGCCGCACGCCGCCCCGGTCGACGTGGTGGCGCCCCACACCCTGCTGCTTCGGGCGAGTACGCGGAGGGCCGACCGGTCCGGGATGCTCCACGCCTCGCGCTGATCCCGGTGTCAGGGCTGCCGTCGCCGCACGGCGGCCCCGTGCACCTCCTCACGGAACCGACGGCGGTACGTGGTCGGGGTGACGCCGACGACCCTCAGGAAGGCACGACGCATCGTCTCGGCCGAGCCGAAACCGCAGAGACGCGCGACGGAGGTGACGCCGGCATCTCCGGTTTCGAGGAGTTCCCGGGCCGCGTGCACCCGGATCAGCTCGACGTACCGGGCCGGGGTGGTGCCGAGCTCGCGGCGGAACAGTCGGGTCAGCTGGCGCTCGCTGACCGCCGCGCGGGCCGCCATGGTGGCGAGGCTGTGTTCGGCCGACGGTCGCGCCTCGACCGCGTCGAGCACCCGGCGCAGCACCGGCCCCCTCGCGGGCCCGGGGCCGGGCAGGTCACGCTGCGCCTGGCCACCGGGCCGGTGGAGAAACACGACCAGGTGTCCGGCAACGGTGCGCGCCCGGTCGACACCGAGGTCCTCGGCCACGAGGGCGAGCGCGAGGTCGATGCCCGCGGTCATCCCCGCCCAGGTCAGGTACGGGCCGTCGCGGACACAGGTGACACCGGGCCGCACCGCTACGCGGGGAAACCGGGCCGCCAGGTCGCCGCAGGCGGCCCAGTGGGTTGTGGCCCGCCGGCCCTCCAGCAGACCCGCCTCGGCCAACACCAACGCGCCCGTACAGACCGACGCCACCCGCCGTGCCGACCGACCGATCCGCCGTACCTGCTCGACCACGGTGGCGGGTGGACGGTTGCCGGCCGTCGTCGGACAGCCCGCGACCATCAGCGTGTCGACCGGAGTACGGACCTCGGGCAGGGCCAGGTCGACCCCCATCCACACGCCGACGTCGGTACGCACCGGCCGCCCGTCGGGCGATACGAGCCGCGTCCGGTAGCCGCCGGAGCCGCTCAGGACCTGGAGCGGCCCCGCCACGTCCAGCAGGACCGCACCGTCGTACACGACGAGGAACACCTCACGCCCGTCATCTGCCGCCATACCTACAGGTCCGATGCGCCGGCCGGCTGGTTCCCCGGGACAGCTTCATTTCGCCGTCCGGTGGGTCGGCGTCGGCCGGCAACGGCACCGGACCGCCTGATGCGGACCGGATCCCCTCGGATCCGGACCAGCCGCACCGGCCCGGGAACCACGGCGGTGGCCGGGCCGACCAGTGCGACATGCACGGACATCAACCGAAGAACCGCTCGACCGTTCCATGTCGAACCACCAGGAGGTCATGAATGTCGGCGATGGACGTCAACCGGCGGACGGTGCTGCGGGCCGCGGCCGCTGGCGGGGCGGGCGTGGGCCTGGCCGGCACCGGCCTGGCCGCCCCGGCCTCGGCCGGGCAGCGCACCGACTCCAGCGGGCCGGCCCGGAAGCTGCGCATCGCGATCCTGCTCTTCGACGGGGTCACGGCGGTGGACGCGATCGGCCCGTACGAGGTGCTGTGCCGGATCCCGGGCGCCGACGTGATGACCGTCGGCAGGCAGGCCGGCCGGGTGCGGACGGACACCGGGGTGCTCACGCTCGGCGTCGACCACACGCTGAGCCAGGTAGGCAGGGCCGACGTGCTGCTGGTGCCCGGGGGAAACGTTCGCGACGTGCAGGCGGACCCCGAGACGATCCGATGGATCCAACGGCTCCACCGGCACACCACGTGGACCGTCTCGGTCTGTACCGGATCCCTGGTGCTGGGCGCGGCCGGCCTGTTGCGCGGGCTGCCGGCCACCACGTACTGGGGTCTCAAGGCCGAACTCGCTCAGTTCGGCGCGACGTTCGTGCCGGGCCGCTTCGTCGAGGCAGGTCGGATCATCACCGCGGCCGGCATGTCCGCCGGGATCGACATGTCCCTGCATCTCGCCGCGAAGCTCGCCGGCGACCGGATCGCACAGGCCCTGCAACTGGTCGTGGAGTACGACCCCCAACCACCGTTCGACACGGGCAGCCCCGACAAGGCCGGTCCGGAGCTGACCCGCCTGGCACTGCGGCTGCTCAGGAACTCCGGCGCCCGCTGACCCGGGGTCTGGGGAAGCGGGCCGGTCAGGGCGCCGGATCGCGCTGTTCGAACCGGACACTGCGCAGGATCGAGACCATCGTCTGGCAGTACTCCGCCCAGTCGGCGAGGCTCAGGCTGGTCAGGCGTAGGACCAGGGGGTACGGCGCGTCGGGCAGGGGCACGACCGCCTGGACGTGGGCGACCGGGACGACGGCCGGTTCCGGCTGCGCGCCGAGCCGCGTGGGGATCGGCGTGCTGGAACCAGCCAGCACGACCACCGCCGGACCGCACGGCAGGACCCGTCGCTCCACCCGCTGGTACGGGCCCGCCTCGCGCCGTCGACCGCCAGCCTTCTCCTGCTGTACGGCGTCGTCCTCGCCCCCGCCCAGGCTCCACGCCCGCTCCATCCTCGTTCGACTGCCGCGACATGGTACGGCCACCGCTACGGCAGTCCGGTTAAGGATCATGACCGGCGTGCGAGGTCGAGACACCGCCAACAGCGAGGCTCGAACGGTGGTGCGGTGGCGGACCCGCAAGATCATCATAATATGATCTTGGGCTTGATTCACGTCGGTGGGCGCACGGCGGGCATGCCCGCGTCCCCGCATCGTCAAGCACTACGAAGGAGAGCCCCTCTTGCGTCTTCGCGTTGCAAAGGTCGCGCTGCCGCTCGTCGCCGTCGCGCTGCTGTCCGCCTGCGGCGGTGGCCAGGCCGAAACTGGTGACGACAGTGGCACCGGCATCCCGAAGTCCCCGGAAGATTCGTACGCGGCGATCATGAAGGCCATCTACGCCGCCGACGGGCCTCGGGTGTGCTCACTGATGACTCCCGACGCCGCCGACAAGTTCATCAGGGAGATGAGGCGGTGGAAGGACGCCGAGGGCACGACCTGCGAGGGGGTGGTGGACTCCTTCGCCAGCCAGCAGTCGGGTCCGCCGCCGAAGGAGTGGGGGCCCACGATGTACGGCAAGGTCGAGTACCCCAACCAGTTCTTCGCCATGCTGGAGAACTGCCCGACGGACGCGAACGGCGACTTCCAGCCGAACTTCGCCGCGGTGACCTGGAAGAAGCAGGACGGCGGCTGGATCATCACAGAGTTCGACATCAGCACCGGCTGCGGAGGCTGAGGCCGCCGGCCGGTGTCCGGCCTGGACCGGTCCGAGGCCGACCAGGACGTCAGGTAGGAGCGCCGGCTCTCTCGTGCGAGCGGGCCGGCGCTCCTACCGTCCCTGGACACGCTCGTCCATCGGCCCGGCGGGCGCGGAAGCCAGGGCCGGTGATGCCGCACGGCTCCCCCGGCACATCACCATGCCGGACAGCGCCGACCGTCCCGCCGCAGGGCGAACCGTCACGCCCGCATGACAACCCGATCCGCCTCCTTCCCCCGGCGGCACGCTGGGCGGGGGTGGCGGACGAAGGGTCTGGACGGCCCGGCGGGGTCAGGGCAATACTGGCTGGCCGGTCCTTACGTGGCCGGCGCCCGGAGGGCGGGGGCGGGAAGTGGGATGAGAATGCTGCGTGGGCTCGGGATCGGCGAGCAGGACGAAGCGGTCTACGTGGAGCTGCTGCGCCGCCGCCGGGCGACCGTCGCGGATCTCACGGAGGCGGTGCAGATGGCGGCGCCGGCGGTGACAGCCGCGATGGCGCGACTGGTCGCGCTCGGCCTGGTCACCGGTGACGACGGCGGCCTGCACACCGTCGTACCGCCCGACGTCGGGCTCGGCACCCTCATCGTCCAGCGTCAGGCCGCACTGCAACAGGTCCAGGGCCGGCTGGGGGAACTGGTGCAGGTGTACCGGACCGGGGCGACCTCCACGGTGGGTGAGGTGGAGGCGCTCACCACCCCGGAGGAGCTCGCCACCTGGATCGACAACATGGAGCGGGGCGCCAAACGGGAGATCATGGCGTTCTTCCGGCCTCCGTACGTGCTGGACGGCGACCTCGATGTCTCCACCGACGTGCCCGCCTACCGTTACGTGTACGAGCGCGCCGCCCTCGACGATCCGCGTACCCCCGCCGAGATCGGCAGGTTCCTCAAGAGCGGGTACGAGATCAGGATCGCTGCCGAGCTGCCCAGCAAGATGATCATCGTGGACCGGGAGACGGTGCTGCTGCCGATGCTGCCCGACCAGACGAGCGTCCATCCCGGATTCCTCCTTGTGCGGGGTCAGGCACTGGTGCACCTGCTGGTGGCGCTCTTCGAGCGGGTCTGGCAGGCGGCCACGCCGTTGCGGCTCACCGCCACGGGTCTCGCCGAGGGGTCTCCCGCGTGGGACGACGTCGACGTCGCGCTGCTGACGTACCTGCTCTCCGGGATGCCGGACAAAACGGTGGCCAGCCGGCTCGGGACCAGCGAACGCACGGTGCAGCGCCGGATCCAGCGGCTGATGAAGCTGGCCGGGACCGACAGCCGCATGCAGTTGGCCTGGTACGCCGCCCGGTCGGGGCTCATCTCGCCCTGACCGGGAATGCCGGTCGTCCCCGCCCGCGCCGCGGGCGGGGACGACCGTGGGACGGTTATCCCCGCAGCTTGTAGGCGCGGGTCACGGTCTGCTCGACGGTGTTGCCGTCAGCGTCGGTGGCCTGCACCCGCAGGGAGACGAAACCGTTGGTGTCGGCCAGCGCCGGGCTCTTGACGGTGCCCTTGACGGTGGCGCCGCCCGCGGCGGTGACGGTCACCTGCTGCCAGGTGGCGCCGTCGTCGTAGGAGGCCCACAGCTTCGCCTCACGGATCCGCGGGCCGGCCAGGCCCTTCGGGTACCAGAAGTCGAGGCTGATGTCGGTCGTCGACTGCGCCTGCACGCTGTTGTCGAGATCGACGTCGACGTCGTAACCGACCGACAGCACCGGCAGAAGCGCCCGGTCGCCGTCCCGCTGGGAGTGGAACGTCCAGGCGGTCTTCACCGTGGTGGAGGTCGTCCACCACGGCTGGTCCCGCCGTACGTCTGTCACCACGCGGTACTCGGCACGCTCCGGCGTCATCGGGAAGGCCACCGCCGCGGCCGGAGCGGACCCGAGCAACTGGCCGTCGCGGTACACGGCGGTCAGTACCTTGTCGGTGTTGTTGGGGACCGTCCACAACTGGCCGGTCGCCGCGTCCAGGAGGCCGGTGTTCAGCACGACGCCCACGTCGCCGATCCGGGCGGCTCCCTCCGGGTGGTCGGCGGGTATGGCGGACCGGACGACCGGCTTGTTCCATGCCCGGGTCAGCCGCTGCCTGGGCTCGAACACCGACGGGAGCGTCTGCTGGAAGCCGGGGATCGACTCCCACACGCCGGCCGGTGCCATGATCTCCCACGTCGGCCGGCCGGCGGTGACGTATTCGGTGAGGGACCTCGGCATGGTCGTCCGGATGAAGGTCATGACGATGAAGGGCTGCAGCGGCGAGGTGAGGAGCCGCGCGTATCCGGCTTCGGTGCCGGGCGTCGAGGCGTGGAAGGACGTGTCGACCGTGGCAAGTTCCTCGGCGCTGACCTGGTAGCGCTGGTCGGCCGAGATGCCGTGCTGGTACTTGAGCAGCTCGTAGGAGTACGGGCTCACCGCCGTCCCCTTGAGCTGGATCATGACGTCGCCTCGGCGGGCGAGACCGGCCAGTCGAGCGCCCTGCTCGCCGGAGAGGGTCATGGCCGGGATGGCGGTCGGCGCCGTCCGGTAGACGTCGGTACCCCACTGGGCGGGGACGTCGTTGTAGATGATGATCATGCCAGCGCCGGCCGCCGCCGCGTTCGCGATCTGCTGCGACGGGGTGACGTCGTCGCTGCGCCGTACCAGCGCCAACGTGCCCTTGACGGACTTGCCCGCGTAGTCCTGCGGTCGTCCGATGCCGGCGTCCACCACGCGCAGGACCTGTGTGCCGTCGAAGCGGGCGGAGCCGACCCAGCCGCCGACGTACTCCGGCGTGATCGGGAAGGCTCCGGGACCGACCAGCTGCGCCTCCAACGACGGTGCGGTCAGCGTCCAGGCCAGCCGGTGCTCGAGGTTTTCGTCCTTGAGCTGCGACGGGATGGCGTGCAGCTTCGTGTGGCCGTTGAATTCGGTCTGGAGCCCGTACATGCGCGACTTGTCGTCCTTCAGCAGCGACATCCCCAACCGGACCCGCTGCGGCTGGCTCGGCTTGGGCGTCTGGATGCCGACCTGGCTCGACTTGCTTCCGTCAAAGGTGATGGTGCGGTCGGAGTCGACGAGCACGCCCGATTCCGCGCCGTAGACGTGGTCCCGGACCTGCTGGTAGTCGGGGGTGAACCGGTAGGTCCCCGACGCGAAGGCGTACTCGCCGCGGGGCAGCCTCAGCTCCAGGGTGCCCTCGGCGCCGAGGATGAAGTGGATGTCGACGGGCCCGGGATTGTCGAGATCGAAGACCCAGATGCTGCTGTAGGTGGACGCCGGCGCCTTGCCGTCCAGGTCCGTCAGCTTCACGCTCACGTTGAAGCGCTCCGGGTCCCGGACGAAGCCGACCGCCGTCGTCACGACCGTCCCGCCGTCGGCGGAGGCGGCAGTGACGTGCGCGCCGTACGTCCCGACCGGCACCACGCCGCTGTTGGCGGTGACCGTCACGTCGGCCGTGCCGCGGGCCGGCACGGTCACCGTGTCGGCGCCCAAGGTCAGCGCTCCGGCCGGCAACTGCCCGACGCCCTTGGTCGTCAGCGCGAGGGTGACCGGCTGGTCGCCGTCGTTGACGTAGGTGATCTGCTTGGCGACCGGGGCGGTCGACTCCCACGCCTGCAGGCCGAAGTCGACCACGCCGGGCCCGGACACGGTCTGCCGCACGGCGCGGCTCACGTCGGTGCGGCCGGCGCCCTAGGCGTACACCGAGGTGTCCGCCGTGGTCTTCGCCGTGCTGACCAGCTGGCCCTTCAGCCGCGCCGGAGTCCAGTCCGGGTGCTGCTGGGCCAGGATCGCGGCCGCACCCGCCACGTGCGGGGTGGCCATGGAGGTGCCGCTGGCGGCGGTGTAGTGGTCGCCCGCAGGGGTGCCCATGCTGGTGCCGGCCGCCCGGGCGGCGACGATGTTCGAGCCGGGGGCGGTGATCTCCGGCTTGAGGGCGCCGCTGGCGAGCGGGCCACGGCTGGAGAAGGAGGTGACCGCGTCGGTGCGGTCCACGGCGCCGACGGTCAGCGCCGACGCGGCGATGCCGGGCGAGCCGACAGTCGTCGCCCCGGGCCCGGAGTTCCCGGACGCGATGGTGAACAGCACGCCCGTCTCGGCCGTCAGCTGGTCGACCGCCTCGGCCATCGGGTCGGCTCCGTCGCCGGCCGTGCCGCCCAGGCTCATCGAGACGACCTTCGCACCCGAGTGGGCCGCCCAGTCCATCCCGGCGATGATCCACGACTCCTCGCCGCCGCCCGCGTCGCTGAGCACCTTGCCGACGAGGAGTTGCGCGCCGGGCGCGACGCCCTTGTATCTGCCGCCGGAGGCCGCGCCCGTGCCGGCGATCGTGGCGGCGACGTGGGTGCCGTGTCCGTGCCCGTCCTGGACGGACTCACCCGGCACGAAGCTCTGGCTCTCAGCGATCTTGCCAGCCAGGTCCGGGTGGTTCAGGTCCGCGCCGGTGTCCAGCACGGCGACCTTCACGCCGGTGCCGTCGTATCCGGCGGCCCACGCGGCCGGCGCGCCGATCTGCGGCACGCTCTCGTCGAGCAGGGCGTGCACCTTGCCGTCCAGCCAGAGCCGCTCGATGCCCCCGGCGAGCCGGGCCCTGGGGGTACGGGCCTTGGCGGTGTCGTCGTCGACCGCCTCCCAGAAGGTGGCGGCCTGCTTCTTGTCAGCGGCGATGGCGGCGCCCCGGACGCTGGGCAGGCTCCGCTTCATCCGGCTGCCGGCGGGGGCCGACCGTACGGCTGCCTTGGCCGTCCCGGCGGGGTACCGCACGATCAGCGGGATCGCCGTGGCGTGCGCGTCGTCGTAGCCCTGCGCGATCAGGCCCGTGACGTTGAACAGGCGCCTGTCCACCTGGCCGGACGCGATGAGCGGCTCGACCGCCAACGGTACGACGTAGACGTCGGTGCCGACCGAGTAGGTGCGGAAGTTGCCGACCGGGCCGTCGTGCGGGGTGACGGTGATCGCCGGCTTGCCGCCCTGCGTCGTCACCGTGACCACGTCACCGGTGACGAGGGTGACCCGTGCCGCCTTCGACGACGGAGGTACGGCGGCGGTTACCTCGCCGGCAGGCGCCGGCGGCTTGCCGTGCGCGCCTGCGCCGACGGTCGCGACGAGTGTCGCGGCGAGCGCGACGCCGAGCAGCGTCGATCTTCTGGTTCGCATTGACCTGGCCCCTCCTTCTGCCGGTACCTGAGGTCCGTACCGGTGGGGCAAAGCTTCGTGAAGGCGGGGCGACCGCGCTACGGCTGCGCCTGGCGAACACTGGACATGTCAGGTCGCCGCCACAGCTGATCGGAGGGTGCGCATACATCGCTACCGCCCCGTGACCACCGTCGGCTGGCGCGCCGACGACCGGCGCGGCGGGGCGCTAAGGGCGTGGATCCCGTCCGCGGGGCGGCGGTGGCGGGGTCGGTTCGCTGGGGCGGACCCGCCAGGAGACGGCGTCCGTCGCGGCGATCCCGGCGAGGATGACGACGGCCACCACGGCGATCAGGATCGGCGGAAGGAACGCGACCACGGGCGCCAGCGCGACCAGCAGGAGCAGTCCGATCACCCGGGACAGGGCGACCCGGCTGAAGGACAGGTAGTCGAGTCGGGCCCGGCCGGCCAGGTAGATCGCCGGTCCGCAGAGGATGACGGCGGACCAGGCGAGGTTGGGCCCGGCGAACGGGTGGGTGATGATGATTTCGTCGCCGACCGAGCTGAGCACGATGCCGCCGGCCATGAGCAGGTGGGCGTACGAGGCGGACCGGCTGAACACCGCCGGCGTGGTGCTCGCCGCGATCACGGCCGGGAGCAGCAGCCCGGCCCGGTAGAAGTAGATCCGCCACAGCAGCGTGGTGATGGCGAACGTCAGGATGAACGCGATCACCCGGTCCCGCTCGAAGCCGAGCCCGGCGAACTGTCCGCCCGCCGCCAGGATCGACTCACCGAACGCGACGATCATGATCTGCTGGTAGCGCTCGGCGAGATGCTCCGCGGAGACCGCCTGCGTGGTGATCCGGGCCGGACCGAGCTTGGGCAGCCGGAAGTCCAGCCGACTCATGACGTACCCGAGGACGGCGGCGACGAGCCAGATGACCACCCGGGCGTTGCCGTCGGTGAGCGCGCCCGCGATCCACAGCACTCCGGAGATGCAGGACCAGATGAACTGCTGCAGGGAGCCGATCGTCACTTCCTGGCCGTGCATCGCGACCGTGACGAACAGGGTGCGGCCGACCTGGATGAGGACGTAGGCGGCGGCGAAGATCATGCCGTCCTCGGCGAACGCCTCGGGCACCGCGCCCGCCATGATCAGGGTGCCGAGCATGATCGGGATGATCACGAGTTGGATCGCGGGCTGGGCGGGGTTGAGGCGGTTGGTGGTCCAGGCGGTGAAGACCCAGACCCACCAGAACGCGGCGAGCAGGATCCCGGTGTGCAGCGCGCCGAGCCAGGTGAGGTCGCTGAACAGGGTGTGGGACAGCCGGGTCAGCGCGAAGACGAAGATCACGTCGAAGAAGAGCTCGACGTAGGTGGCGCGCTGGGGCTCGGCGTGATCCCTCCTGAGGTCGCGCGGGTTGCCGGCGGTCATCGGCACGCCCGTTCCGTCGGTTCTGCGCAGCCTGCCATCAGTCGTACCGTGCGCCGCGCCGCCGTCGGCCTGGCTCACGCCGACGCATGTCGAACACCCGCGCCTCCCGCTCTCCGCAACCACTGCGGCGACATGCATGCCGGGTGGGTTGGCCTGTCCGGTCCTGTGCCGCGCGTCGACGGCCGAGTCCGGCGCGCCGGTCGAGGGGAAGTGCAGGTCACCCGGGGCAGGTCAGAAGGGTGTGACGTCCGACCGGAGGGCCTGCCGGTCAGGGTACATCGGACGGATCGGCCGGCACGGCGCGATTGACAGCATCCGATGGCTCAGCGTCGGGGAGGGTGGGAGCGTCGGTGGGGTAGAGGCCGGCGACGAAGCCGTACACCTGGTCGCCGGACCGGGGGATCTGGGCGAACCGGCGGGCGAGTTCCTGGACCTGCGCCCAGAAGTTGCGTACCTCCTCGACGGGAATACGGGCGTGCACGAGGGTGCACCGCAGGTCGTCGGCCGCGTGGGCGGCGGCCGACTCGGCGGTCGCCTGCGCGAGCCCGTTGATGGCGGCCACGACCTGCTTGTCCTCACTGCGGCTGAGCGCGCCGACGTAGAACGTACGGGCGACCCGGCCGTAGTACCGCTCCTCGATCGCCCGCACGCGGCGGGTGCGGACCACGCGCAGGAGACCGACGTCGACGAGCAGGTTCACGTGGTAGGCGACGCTGCTCTTGGGGCGGTCGACCGCCCGGGCCATCTCGGTGACCGTGGCGGCGCGCTCGAGGAGCAGCTCCAGGAGGGTGTCGCGCAGCGGGTCGGCCAGCGCACGCAGCTGCTCGGGCGCGGTGACCACGAGCATCTCGTCGAGGTCGTAGTCCGGGATCCGCTCATTGACCGACATTTCTCGACCGTTCTAAAATTGTGGATCGTTTGATCCTCGCCGTCCGATGTCAGGAGTGTAGAGATGGCCGAAGTCGTGCTGTTCCACCACGTGCAGGGGCTCACCGACGGGATGCGCGCGTTCGCCGAGCAGTTGCGCGCCGGCGGCCACACGGTGCACACGCCGGACCTGTTCGACGGCGAACGACCGGCGACCCTCGAGGACGGGCTCGCGCTGACCCGGCGCATCGGGGGTGAGGTGCTCGACGAGCGCGCCGACCGAGCCGTGGCCGACCTCCCCGGGACGCTGGTCTATGCCGGCTTCTCCTTCGGTGCCGCCACGGCCCAGCGGATGGCCCAGACCCGGCCCGGCGCGCGCGGCGCGCTGCTCTACGAAGCCTGCCTTCCGATCACCGGCGAGTGGGCCGTCGGGCCGTGGCCCACCGGGGTCCCGGTGCAGATCCACGGCATGGACAAGGACCCGTTCTTCGCGCTGGAGGGCGACATCGACGCCGCACGCGAACTGGTCGCGACGGTCGGAGCCGACCTGGGCGAGCTGTGCGTCTACCCGGGCGACCAGCACCTGTTCGCCGACAGCTCGCTGCCGTCGTACGACGCGGAGGCGACGGCGCTGGTGGTGCGGCGATCGCGGCAGTTCCTCGACCGGGTGGGCTGACCCGCGGGGGGCTCAGCCCTGCCCGCCCCGGCACAGGGTCGACGGGCCGTCGGGCGCGCTGTCCCGGTACGCCTCCGAGTCTAGGACCGGCGCGTAACCCAGGTCGCGCCGGGCCGCGTCGAGGTCGAAGACCGCCCGGGTGTTCGCCGAGGTGATCGTGTACGCCCCGAAGCCGACGTCGGCCCGCAGCGCGCGGCGTACCGCCTGGCCCAGGTCCGCCGGGCCGAGCCAGGTGTCGAACCAGCCCTGCGTCGGCGGCACGGGACGGCAGCCGCCGAGGCGCAGACAGACCACGGAGAGGGCACCCGAGTCCGCGTACACCCGGGCGGCGGCCTCGCCGAAGACCTTGGTGGCGCCGTAGCGGCAGCACGGGTGGGGTGGCCACGAGTCGCGTATCGGACCGGCCGCGGGCCGGGCGGCCGGTGGGTGGTAGCCGCCGAGGACGTGGACGGAGCTGGCGAGCACCACCCGGCGTACGCCCGCCTCCGCCGCCGCCGCCAGGACCCGGGTCGGCACCTCGACGTTGGGGCCGTGCAGCCGGTCCCAGTCCTCGCCCGGCCGCGGGTTCCCGGCCAGGTGCACGACCGCGTCCACCCCGGCGCAGAGCCGCTCGGCGAACCCCCGGTCGGCGAGGTCGCCGGGCAGCACCTCCGCCGGCCCGACCGGCTGCGGGGCGCGCAGGTCGGTCAGCCGCAGCTCGTGTTCCCCGGCGAGTTCGGGCACGAGCAGCCCGGCCACCCCGCCGGCCGCGCCGGTCACCAGTACCCGCATCCCGGTCACCAGTTCGCGAAGGAGCCGTCGCGGCGGTGGTAGACCGGCAGCGGGGCCGGACCGCGGTGGTCGAGCCGGCGGGCGGCGGCGAGGTCGAGCTCGATGCCGAGGCCGGGCCGCTCCGCCGGCGTGATCCGGCCGGCAGTCAGCACGGGACCGGCGGTCAGCACCGGCGAGGGCGGGAACTCGGGCCACGGCTGCTCCTGGACGGAGACGTTGGGCAGGACCAGGTTCAGGTGGGCGGAGGCGGCGGCGGTGACCGGGCCGAGCGGGTTGTGGGTGGCCAGGTTGATGTGGTGGACCTCGGCCATCGCCGCGATCTTGCGGGCCTCCGTGAGCCCCGTGTTGGCCACGTCGACGCGGGCGTGGTCGATCAGCTCACCCTCGATCAGCGGCCGGAACTCCCACTTCGTGCCGAGCTGTTCACCCGCCGCGAGCGGGACCGCGCTGCGTTGGCGCAGCATCCGGTAGCCGTCGAGGTGTTCGCTGCGCAGCGGGTCCTCGATGAAGTACGGCCGCAACGGCTCCAACTCCCGGCACAGCGTCACGGCCTGCGGGGGCTCCAACCGGGTGTGTACGTCGAGCAGCAGCTCGACGTCGTCGCCCAGCGCGGCGCGGAGCCGTTCCATGGTGGCGACGGTGTGCCGCAGGGCGCTCCGCTGGTCGTACTCGCCGCCGGCGTCCGGGCTGTTCGCCGGCACCCGCAGGTGGCGCCATCCGGCCGCCACGAGCCGCTCGGCCTCGGCCACCGTCGCGGCCGGGTCCCTGGCCTCGCCGACGCGGACGTGCACATAGCATTCGACGTGGTCCCGGGAGGCGCCGCCGAGCAGTTGGTGGAGCGGGACGCCGAGCGTCTTGCCCCGCAGGTCCCACAGCGCCACGTCGATCGCGGCGAGCACGGAGGCGAGCACGCCGGTCGCCGGGAAGAACCCCGACCGGGAGAGGAACTGCCAGAGGTGTTCGATCCGGCTCGGATCGGCGCCCTCCAGTTGTTCGGCGAAGTCCTCGACCGCGCCGCGGACGGCCCGCCAGCGGGAGCGCATGCCGACCTCGCCGACGCCGTACTCGCCGGAGTCGGTGTGCACAACCACCAGCAGCATGGCGCTCGTGTCCTGCGGCACGGTCAGCAGCTCCAGGTGGGTGATCTTCACTTCGTCCCCCAGGTGTTCGTCGGCGGCCCGTCGATCCCGACCTCGACGGCGAAGATCCGGCCGCTGTCCGGCGCCGCCCGCCGGGTCGCCTCGTCCAGCCCGAGCCAGGCCGTGGTCACCACGAGGGTGCCGGCGACCAGGCAGACGGCGGTCGGCCGGGGCACCGGCAGCCGCACCCGGGCCAGCGGGGTGCCGTCCGGGGCGAAGCGGCGGACGCACCAGCCGTCCCACATGGCCACCCAGAGGCAGCCCTCGGCGTCGACGCAGAGCCCGTCGGGGGTGGCGTCGTCGCAGTCGACGAGGATCCGCGGGTCGCCGGCCTCGCCGGTTGCCGGGTCGTAGCGGTAGCCGGTGAGTCGCCGACGCCGGCTGTCCACGTGGTACAGCGTCTCCCCTGCCGGGTCGAACCCGAGCCCGTTCGCGCAGCCGATGCCGTCCAGCACCGTCGCCACCGAGCCGTCCGGCTCCAGCCGGTAGAGCGCGCCGGACCAGGGGTCCGCGCCGCCCAGGATCTGGCTGCCGGCGAGGAACCGGCCGTACGGGTCGCAGCCGCCGTCGTTCATCTGGGTGCGCGGCGCGGCGACGTCACCACCGAGCGGGCGCACCGTGCCGTCGGCCGAGACGTGCCGGAACCCCCGCCCGGCCGCCACGACCCAGCCCTTGCCGGCGGCGGCGAGCGGCGCCACGGCCCCGGTCGCCGCCCCGACGTCGTACCCGGCCAGCACCTCGATCCGGTCGCCGCCGAACCGCCCCCGCCACAGCCGACCGGCGCGGATGTCCACCCAGAGCAGTTCACCGGTGCGCGGATCCAGCCGCGGCCCCTCGCCGAGTTCGTAGCGCTCGGCGGACACCGGGTGTGCGAGCAGGGTGTCAGGACTTGACGGCACCGGCGATCCCCTCCACGAACGTACGCTGCAGGAACAGGAAGATCGCGATGATCGGCAGCAGGCTGATGGTCGCCGCGGCGGCCAGTCCGCCCCAGTCGGTGGCCTCCTGACCGAAGAAGCTGTACATGCCGACGCCGAGCGTGCGCAGCTCCGGCCGGCCCAGGGTGAACACCAGCGGGATGAAGAAGGCGTTCCACGCCGCCATGAAGTTGAACAGCGCCACGGTGCCGATCACCGGCTTGGCCAGCGGCAACATGATCCGGAAGAAGATGCGCGGGTAGCCGGCGCCGTCGATCCGGGCCGCGTCCTCCAACTCCTGCGGCATGCCGGCGAAGTACCCCATGAACAGCAGGATGGGTACGACGTGCGCCGGCCCGGCGGTGGCCAGCACCGCGCCGAGCAGCCCGTTGCTCAGCCCGAGCCCGTCGACCAGCTTGAAGATCGGAATGATCGTGTAGCCGTGCGGGATGAACATGGTGGCGATGAGCAGCCCGACGATCACCTTCTTGCCGGGCAGGTCGCCGCGGCCGAGGGCGTAGCCGGAGGTGGCGGAGACCAGCAGGACGATGGCCACGGTCGTGAGGGAGAAGACGACCGTGTTGGACAGGTAGGTGCCGAAGTGCGCCGTGTCCCAGGCCCGACTGAAGTTGTCGAAACTCCACTCCTTCGGCAGCACCGAGAGCCCGCCGAGGAAGACCTCCCGCTCCGACTTGAAGGCCGTGGAGACCATCCAGACGAAGGGGTAGATCCAGATCAGGCAGAGCGGCACCAGCAGCAGGTGCCAGAGGTGCATCCGACGCATCAGCGGCTCCCCTTCAGGTACTGCCGGCGCAGCAGCGGTGCCTGCAGCGCCGTCATCACCAGCGTGATGACCCCGAAGACCACGCCGGCGGCGCAGGCGAAGCCGTAGCGGGGCGCGTTGAGTTCGGGGTTGAAGGCGTACCGGTAGATGTAGGTGGCGACCACGTCGGTGGCGTAGTTGGGGCCGGCCTGCGTCATCGCCTGCACCAGGTCGAACGGGTTCATGCTCTTCTGGAAGGTGAGCAGCAGGATCACCACGCCGATCGGGGCGATCACCGGGAGGGTGACGTGCCGCAGCGTCTGGCGCCCGTTCGCACCGTCGACCTTCGCCGCCTCGTACAGGTCCTCGGGGACGGTCTGCAGCGCGGCGAGCCAGTAGACGAGGGTGATGCCGAAGCCCTTCCACACGTCGACCGCCATGACCGTCGGCAGGGCCGACGACTCGGACAGGAAGGTCACCGGCGAGTCGACGATCCCGGCGGAGCGCAGCACCTCGTTGACGAACCCGCCGGCCGGGTCCAGCAGGACCGCGAAGACGATGCCGACCACCGCCGTGGTGGTCACCACCGGCAGGAACAGGAACAACCGGTAGAGGTTTCGCCCGCGCAGCCGGCGGCTGTTGAGCAGGATCGCCACGAGCAGCGCCAGCGGCATCTCGACGCAGATCGCGGCCAGGGAGAAGAGGAACGAGTTGCGGAAGGCGTGCCAGAAACGCTCGTTGCCGAGCACCTCGGTGAAGTTGGCGAAGCCGACCCACTCGGTGGCCGGGCCCACCCCGTCCCAGTCGAAGAACGAGTACCACCAGCTCGCGACCATCGGCCAGAGTGTGAAGGCCACGAAGAGCAGCAGCATCGGGGCGAGGAAGACGTACTGCCAGGCGTGTCGGCGCAGCTTGCCGGGGCGGCGGCGCCGGGCGGCGGCGGGAGCGCGCCGGGGTGGCGCCGCCGCCGGTTCGGCGGCGCCACCCGGGGCGACGGTGGGGGTGCTGGTCACTTCTGGCTCGGGGTGAACGGCTGCAGCGGGTCCCAACCCGGGAAGGTGAGGTCGGCGCGCGAGGCCTGCACTCCCTTGCCCGCCAGGGTCTTGATCTGCTCGTCGATGAAGGCGTCGAGCTTGCCGTTGAGGTTCGCGGCGGCCGGACCGAAGGGCTGGTTGCGCAGGATGGCCGGCAGGGCGATCTCGGACCACTGGAGATCCTGCTTGCCGCGGATGGCCGCCATCAGCTGCGCGCCGCCCTTGCTGGCGAGGACCGGGTTGGGGATGAGCCGCACGGTCTGCGCGGCGACGTCCATGATCGCCTTCTGGTCCGCGTTGTTCGCCGCCTTGTCCTGCCAGGCGCTCTCCAGCGCGGTGAGGGTGCCGAACTTCTCGTAGTACGCCCGGTGGAACTCCTTGGAGGCGAGGAAGTCCATCACCTTCCACGCCTGCTCGGGGTGCTTGGACTGGGCCGACATGGACCACAGCGGGCTGAAGCTCGCCGTCTGTCCCGAGTAGCCGCCACGCCCGGCCGCCGGCACGGGCACGGCCGCGATGGTCATGTCGAGCTGCGGGTTCAGCTTGCGGACCTCGTTGATCTGGAACGGAGAGGCGAGGAACATCGCCAGCTCGCCCTTGGCGAACGCGGTGTGCACCTTGCCCGCGTCCGTCCAGGTCTCCCAGCCCGGGGTCATGCTCTTCGCGGCGTGCATCCGCCTGAGCAGGTCGACCGCCGCGGCGAGCGACGGGTGGGTGACGGCCGCCCGGCCGGTGCGCAGGTCGATGCCGTTGTCGATCGAGGCCGGTCCGGCGGTGTGCTGGAGCATGCGGGCCAGGACGCTCTTGCTCCACGGGCCCGCGAAGCCGAACGTCCTGCCCCCGCCGGCGCGGGTGATCGCGGCGGCGGCCTGCTCCAACTCCTCCCACGTCTTCGGGGCGGCGGTGACCCCGCCCGTCTTCGCGGCGGTGTTGTTCACCAGGAGGAACCGCACCACGGACCACTTTCCCCAGACCAGCGGCAGCGTGTAGAGCTTGCCGTCGCGGTGCAGTCCGGACGTGGCGGGGTCGAGGCTGCCCTCGGGGAACCGGGCCTTGAACTCGTCGGTGACGTACTGGTCGAGCGGCGCGATCCAGCCGCGTTCGAAGATGCGGTCGAAGCCCTGGTCCTGGGCGCGGAAGACGTCCGGCGCGTTGCCCTGCTGGAAGCTGAGCTCGATGGCGTTGATCTGCTGGTCGCTCGGGTTCTCGATGACCTGGACCTTGATACCCGGGTTCTTCTCCTCGAACAGGTCGAACTGTTCGCGATAGAACTGGGAGGCGCCGGAGGGGTCGGGCACCAGCATGACCTTGATCGTCACCGTGTCCCCGCTGGACCCGTCGCCACTGCCGACCAGGTTGCACGCGGTGGTCAGCCCGCCCGCCGCGGTCGCGGCCGCACCCACGCCCAGGATCCGCAGCAAGGACCGGCGGGTGAGCTCTGGTTGCTTCATGTCCTACTCCTGTTCGATCACCGGTTGGCGGAGCCGCTCGGCCAACGAGGGCGAGGCTTCGGTCTGTGTTTCGTCGCGGTGAAGAGCGTGTTGAGGACAGTAGCTTCACCCACCACCTTGTGCAATAGGCATCCGCCATGTGGGTCAGCAACGCATGAAGGCCGGGAGCTGCCCAGGACGAGGGCGCGGTCCGCCCGGCCGAAACCGCGGCGACGTGCCGGATCCGCTCGACCTTCCGCCGGACGTCGCCGCCCTCGCGGCCGTCGCGCGACCACACCCGGACTCCCTCGGGCCAGGAGCGCTCCTGCAGGGGCTCCAAGGGGGCCGAGCATGCATACTCCCGCCAACAGACACCCTTGACACCGGAATTGATTGCATTAACTATCCATTTCATGGATGTGAAGCCCACAGTATCGAGGCGGCATCGTTCTTTACTCACCCTCTTCCTCGTCCTCGCGGCCCTGGTGCTGCCCTCCGGGGCGGCCGTCGCGGCGCCGACCACCCAGGACCAGGCTCCGTTCGCCACCCCGTTGCGCGAGACCGACAAGCCCGACCTGCGGATCCGGCAGGTGGCCACCATCGAGGGCGACCACCACCGGATGATCTTCCACCACGCCACCTGGCGCGGCGGGCAGACGTACCTGCGGGACATCCGGGTCCGCACCCCCGGCGGCTGGCTGCCCGTCACCGACACCGAGCGACGCTTCGACGAGCAGTGGCTCGTGCTCAGCGGAGCCGACGGCACCCCGACCGACTACTACAGCTCCATGAACCCCGGCTGGGTCGGCTTCACCGGACTCCGCACCGTCGACAGTCGCACCGTCGAGCTGCGGACCGGGGCGCCCGGGGCGTACGAACTGACCGTCCGCTGGTCGGTCGCGGGCGACAACCCCGAGGCGTCGTGGACCCTGACCGCCCGCCGCGCCGACAACTTCGTCGTCGGCTACCAGTCCCTCGACGTCACCTCCTTCGGCGACGTCGACGAGGTGCTCTGCGGCAGCCGTCAGCACGCCCGGGTCGTCTACGGCGCGGAGGCGCTCAGCGCGTGGGAGCTGATGACCCCGGCCTGCCTGATGGAACGCACCGTCGCCGGGCAGCAGGTGACCAGCGGGGTCTACGCACCGGCCGAGGTGATCCCCTTCGAGCACCAGCGCGAGGCCGGCGCGGACGGGCAACCGTTCGGGATGAGCCTGCGCAACGAGAACGGCGGCATCCAGCCGGTCGCCTTCGCGCCGCAGGTCGGCCGGCTCTCGCCACTTGAGACCGGGCAGCAGCACCGGTTCACGTTTGGCGTCTACGCTCGGCCCACGACGATGTACCAGGCGTACACGCAGTTGACGCGCGACGAGTACGACTACTCCGCCTACCGGCGCAACATCTACGACACCTCGCTGACCGAGACGGTGCACAACCTGGTCGACCTGACCATGCGGGACACCGAGGCCGACGACAGCGAGACCTACCAGCGTTCCCTGTCGGGCTGGTGGGACCGGGCGAAGGGCTTCGTGGACACGGAGAACGACCGGGCGGTGCGCACCGCCACCAGCGGCGTCCTGCTCGGCGCCTACTACCTGACCGGTGACCGGGAGCTCTACGACAAACGGGCGCGACCGTCACTGGAGTACCAGGTGTCCCGTAACGGGATCGGCTGGACCCCGATCAAGCAGAACCCGGTGTACGGCGACACCAACGCCTGGCGCGTCGGCAGCGTGGCCGGGGATGCCTCCACCCTCGTGCCGCTCTACCAGCAGACCCGCGGCCAGGTGGCCGGCCTGCACGAACTGGCCCTGAAGTCGATCGAGGAGCGCGTCCGCAAGGACAGCCGGACGCCGGTCAGCACCCCGCTCGCGGCGTGGCGACTCACCGGCAACCCGGCGTACCTGGCCGAGGCGAAGGCCGAGGCGGACCGCTACATCACCGCCCAGATCGACCCGCCGTACACGACGAACATCGCCGAGAACGGCTTCCAGTTCAACTACTCCAAGGGCTGGATCGAGTTGCTGGAACTGTACGAGGAGACCGGCGACAAGCGTTACCTGAACGCCGCCTACACCGAGGCGAAGCGGTTCGTCACGCAGACGATGGTGCGCCCGGTGCCCGAGGGCACCATCACCGTCAACGCCGACGGCTGGATCGACGCGCAGGTGGACCGCTGGAACCCCGCCGTGACCTACGACTACCCGAAGAAGGACGTGCCGGCCGAGGAGGTGCCGGCCTGGATGGTCTCCACCAACGGCATGACCTTCGAACAGCTCAGCACCTACAAGATCGCAGCGGGTCGGGAGAACCCCGGCGGCGGCCTGGTGATGAACCCGATCTGGGCGCCGTTCCTGCTGCGGCTCGCCGCGCACACCGACGACCGGCTGCTCGCCGACGTGGCGCACAACCTCGTCGTCGGCCGCTTCACCAACTACCCCGGCTACTACTACCGTGAGTTCACCGCGGCCCAGATGCGCCCGGACTTCCCGCTGACCGGCCCCGCCGGACTCACCTCCATCTACTACCACCACATCCCGGCACAGCTCGGGCTGGCCATGGACTACCTGATCTCCGAGCAGACGTACCGTTCGCGCGGCAAGATCAGCTTCCCGGCCGTGTTCGAGACCAACTACGTCTACTTCAAGTCCCACGTCTACGGCCACCAGCCCGGCACGTTCTACGGAGAGGACGGCGTCTGGCCGTACCTGCCGAAGGGCATCGTCGACGTCGCCGACCCGCAGCTCAACTGGGTCACCGGGCACGGCAACAAGAGCCTCTACCTCAGCCTGACCAACGAGGCGACGGGCACCTCCCGCAGCGTCGTGCGCTTCGACCCGAAGGTCAGCGGGGTGCGGCCGGACCGGGCGTACAAGGTCGAGGTGATCCGGGACAACGGCTCCCGGACCGTCACCACGATGCACGGGGCGACCCTGCCGGTCACCGTCTCCGGTCGGGGCATCACCGCGCTGGTCGTCCGCGACGTATCGGTGCCGGACGTCGCCCACCAGGTCGGCGGCGGGCAGCCCGACGCCGGACCGGACAGCTACCACTTCGACGACGCGAGCCCGATCGGGACCGCCCGGGGGATGCTGCTCCCCCGGCCGGACGGCACCGGCTACGACGCCTACCTGCAGGCGGCGACCGAGGCGCCGACGACCCTGCACTGGTCGACCGACGGCGGCGCCACCTGGCACGAGCAGGCCGACCGGATCTACCCGAACGAGTGGACGATCCCGGTCGAGGACCTCGACACGCCATTCACCTATCGGATCAGCACCGCCGCGGCGGGAACCGACGAGGCGACGCTGCGCCTGCCGCCCGCGGTGACCGGCCGCTGCACGGCCGCGGCGCCGGTCTGCGGCGCGGTGACCCCCGCCTCGCCCGACACCACGCCCGGCGACACCGTGGGGCTCACGGTGACCGTCCGCAACGACGGTTCCGCCGCCCTCCCGGACCCGGTCGTCGCGCTGGACCTGCCGGCCGGCTGGTCGGCCCGGCCGACGGGGGCGCAGCCATCCACCGTGCCGGCCGGGGCCACGACGACCTGGCGCTACGAACTCTCCGCCCCGCCCGACGCCGCCGGCACCGTGGCGCTCAAGGGGACGGTGAAATGGAGCGGCGGCGAGGTGACGCTCGCGGCCGGACGGCTCACCGTCCGGCCGCCGACCAGGGTGAGTGCCCTCGTCGCGGCACCGGCGGAACTCGCCGAGCCGGGTGACGCGACCACGGTCACCGCCAGCGTGCTCAACGTCGGCCCGGCCACCGCCCGGGGCACGCTGCGCCTGACGCCGCCGGCCGGCTGGACGATCTCGCCGGCGAGCGTGCCGTACGAGGTCGCCGCCCGCGGAGAACGCGCGTACACCTTCACCCTCACCTCACCGTCCAGCGCGGAACGCGACCGGGCGTACCAGGTGACCGCGGCGATCGACGGCGGCGCCGCGACCACGGCGCAGGTACGGATCGCCAGCGAGGACGTCATCGTCACCACGCAGGACATCCGTCCCCGGTACACGGAGACCGGTGAGTGGCTCGCCAGCGGCCTGGCCGGATACAAGGGGCTCCCGTCGCGCTTCAGCGCGGAGGGCAAGCTCGGCGGCACCGCCACCTGGCGGCCGGCCCTGACCGAGGCCGGGTGGTACGAGGTCGCCGTCTGGTACCCGTCCAACGCCGACACCACCAGGGAGGCCGACTACCTGGTGCGGCACCGCGACGGGGAGACGCCGGTGCGGGTCGACCAGCAGCAGGACGCGCGCACCTGGCGGGTCCTCGGGACCTTCCCGTTCGCCGCCGGCGAGGACGGCTTCGTCCGGATCACCGTCGACGACCCGGCCTTCCACCGGGTCAGCGCCGTCCGGTTCCGCCCGGTGGATCCGGCCGTGGTGCAGCCCCGGATCACCGGGCTCTCCGCCGACGCGGTGGCGGCACCGGGGGGCAGCACCACGGTCACGGCCACCATCACCGCGACCGCGATGGCGGGCGCGAGCGGCTGCGCCGCCCTCGGCCTGCCGGAGGGTTGGACCAGCACCCCGGCGTCCATCCCGGTCGCGCTGGCACCGAACGCCGCACAACAGGTGAACTTCACGATCACGGCTCCGCCCGGCGCCAGGGTCGGCGCGCTGCACGAGGTGGCCCTGCACGTGGCCGGGGCGGTCGGGCGGACGGCGGTACCCGTCGGGACGCCGGACCCGGCGGCGGCGGTCGTCGTCGACGACGGCCAGGACGGCTACACCGAAACGGGCGGCTGGACCGCCAGCACGCTCAAGGGGTACGCCGACAGCACCACCCGCGTCGCCGGCGGCGGCACGGGCGCCGTCGCCACCTGGCGGCCCAGGCTGTCGGCCGGCGCCTACCGGGTCAGCGTGTGGTATCCGACGAACTCCACCACCACCACCGCGGCCACCTACCGGGTGGTGCACACCGCCGGCACCGACGCCCGGACGGTCGACCAGACCAAGGACGCCGGGCAGTGGCGGGTGCTGGGCGCGTGGCACCTCGACCCGGCGACCGCCACGGTGAGCCTGTCGGCGCAGCAGGTCGGCCATCACCGGGCCGACGCCGTCCGGTTCGAACCGGTCGTCCCGGCGCGGACGCCCGGCTGCTGACCAGGGTGCGGGCCGCCGGTCGTGACGGTCGGCGGCCCGCACGCCACGCGATGTATGATCCGTAATCTGGATTACACTCCTACGCTTTGAGGGATGGGCAGAATGCCACGCTCCACCACCCGCGAGGTCGGCGGCGGCACGCAGAGTGTCGAGCGCGCGCTGTCGCTGCTGTGCGCGTTCACCGAGGAGCACCCGGAGCGGCGCGTCTCCGAACTGGTCCAGCTCACCGGGCTGGGCCAGTCGACGGTCTCCCGGCTGGTCGGGACGCTGGAGGCGCTCGGGTTCGTCACCCACGACCAGCGCAGCGGGCTCTACCGGATCGGGCCGACGGTGGTGGGGCTGGCGGGCGTCGCGCTCAACCAGTCGGCGGTGCACCGCCAGTCCCGGCAGATCACCCAGGACCTCGCCGGCGAGTTGGGTCTCGGTGCGAACATCGCCGAGCGCCACGGCAGCGAGCTGTTCTACCTCTGCAACTTCGAAGGCCGGCTCGCCCCCCGCTCGTTCACCCTGGTCGGCCGCCGGGCCCCGCTGCACGCGACCGCCCTGGGCAAGGCGCTCCTGTCGGACCTCACCGCCGAGGAGATCGAGTCCCTGATCGGGACGCGCTATCCGGCGTACACCCCGAAGACCGTCGCCGACCTCGACGGGCTGCTCGCCGCGATCGGCGAGGGGCGACGGCGCGGCTACGCCACCGAACTGGAGGAACTTGCCTTCGGCCGGGCCTGCCTGGCCGCGCCGATCCGGGACCGCTCGGGCAAGGCCGTGGCGGCCCTGTCGGTCTCCGGCCCGCTCTCGGCGATGGACCTACCGAGGCGCCAGGACGAACTGGCCATGAAGGTCATCGAACAGGCCGACCAGATCTCCACCGGACTCGGCTACCACGCCAGCGCCGCCCCGCTCTCCGCCGTCGTCTGACGGCGGGAGCCCGTCCACACGGCGACGGTGGAACCCTCTCACCGGGGTTCGGCGCCGCCGACGGCCGGCGGCAACGAGGCGAAGCCTCGCGCGGCGACCAGGGCGACCAGCGCCGCCGGGGCGCTGGGCAGGAAGAAGGGGATGGCGACGGGTACGGCGACGAGCATCGCCAGGACCAGCAACGCCACCGTCGCACCCAGGCCGAGCGTCCACAGCGGAGTGCGCGCCGCCGTCAGGGCGGCGAGCCGCCAGGCGGTGGTGGCCGGCACGTCGAAGTGCGCCAGCACCGGGGGCAGGTACGCCAGCACCACCAGATACACCAGCCCGAGCACGGCCACCGCGCCGGCGAGCGGCGTGCCCCGCACGGCGAACAGATAGAACACGAACACCCACACGGTCAGCAGCGGCAGGCCCAGCCGGACCTGCGAGCGCCCGAACTCCGCCCGCCAGTGCCGCCAGAAGTCGCGCCACAGCCGCGGATGCCCGCCCCGCTGGTAGTCCCGCAACAACGCGAAGAGCGCCACGGTGGCCGGTGACAGGCCGGCGACCACCCCGCCGGCGAGCACCCCGGCCAGCCACAGCAGGTTCAGCCCGGCCAGCCTCGGCGGCCAGTCGAGCAGCCGGTAGAGGCGGGCGTACCGCCCGCCGACCGGCACGGGCGGAGTGGTCACGGCGCCAACTCGGCCAGGCGCTGCCGCAGGTCGGCCCGGGCGTAGGCGGCGGGCGACGCGATCGACAGTCCGCCGTCGACTGGCAGCACCACCCCGGTGATGCCGCTGGCGGCGTCGGAGGCGAGGAAGTGCACCGCCGCGGCGACCTCCTCGGGGCGCAGCGTCCGCCCGATCGGGTAACCCCCGGCGGCGTCGGGCAGCCACTCGGCACCGACGATGCCCGGCGCCACCGCGTTGACCCGGATCCCACGGGCGCCGTAGTCCAGCGCGACCTGGCGCACCAGGGCCTCCACCGCGCCCTTGGCCGCGGCGTAGGCGGCCACCCAGGGGGCGGCCAGGAACGCGTTCACCGAGGAGACGGCGACCACCGCCCCGCCGGCCGGCAGCAGCGGCAACGCCGCGCGCAGCGGGAAGAAGAGCGTGTCCAGGCAGCCCGTCAGGGCGGCCCGCCACTGCTCGTCGCTGGTGCGGTGGGCCGGCGCGACGGGCATCGCCCCGGCGGCGGCGACCAGCACGTCCAGCCCACCCAACCGCTCCCGCGCCGCCTCGACGGCGGCGGCGGCCCCGTCGGCGGTGGAACAGTCGCCGGTGAGGTCGGCGACCAGGCTCGGTTCGCCCGCCGGCTCCAGGCCGTAGCCGACGACCCGGTCACCGGCGGCGGCGAAGCGCGCCGCGATGGCCCGGCCGATCGGGGTCGACGCGCCGACCAGCAGTACGCGCCTCACCGCGAGCCCCACGTGCTGTGTCGGGCGACCGCCTCGGCGTCCACCGAGACCCCCAGCCCGGGGCCGGTGGGCAGTGGGATCGCGGTCGGCGTCGGCTCGATCGGCACGGTGAGGATGTCGTTGACCCGGTCGAAGAGGGTCGGGTGCCACTCGAAGGCGACCAGGTTCACGCAGGCGGCGGCGACGTGCAGACCCGCGGCGAGGGCCAGCCCGAGCCCGGCCGAGTGGTGCGGGGCCACCGGCAGGTGGTGGGTCTCGGCGTACTGGGCGATCGCCAGCCCCTCGGTGATCCCGGTCCGTCCGATGTCCGGTTGCA
This sequence comes from Micromonospora sp. NPDC049139, assembly GCF_055586845.1. Classification (NCBI taxonomy): domain Bacteria; kingdom Bacillati; phylum Actinomycetota; class Actinomycetes; order Micromonosporales; family Micromonosporaceae; genus Micromonospora; species Micromonospora sp. NPDC049139. The sequence goes on from NZ_JBVJHK010000014.1 coordinate 87,771, forward strand.
GCAGGCCCGCGGCCCGGGCCGTCACGAACGGCTGGAACTCCCAGCGGTGCCGCAGGCTCTCCCCCAGCGCCACCGGCACGTCGACGCGGGCGGCCAGGTCGGCGTGGCCGGCGACGTCCTCGAAGGCCAGTGGCATCTCCAGGAACCAGCCGTCCCGGTCGGCCAGGCCACGGCCGAGCCGGACCGCGTCGGCCAGGCCGTAGACACCGTGGACGTCCACGGCGACCTGCAGGTCGGGGTGGACCTGGCGCAGCGCCGCCACGGTCGCCAGGTCGGCGTCCACGCCGTACCCGAGACCGAGCTTGACCCGCCGGACCCCCTGCCCGACCCAGTCCCGGGCCTGCGCGACCCGGTCGGCGTCGGTGCGGCCGGGCAGCCCGGAGACGTACGTCGGGACCGCGTCGTGGAACGCGCCACCGAGCAGCTCGACGACGGGGCGGCCGGCCAGCTTGCCGGCGAGGTCCCACAACGCGATGTCCACGGCCGCGATCGCGTCGGCCTGGTGGCCGCCGAGGTGCCCCCGCTCGCGCATCAGCTCGCCGAGCCGGTGCCGCAGCGGGCGCACCCGACGCGGATCCGCGCCGAGCAGCACCGGCGCCAGGAGCCGGCGGACGATCTCGCCGGGCACCTCGGGGGCGACCGGGGCGAGTGCCTCCCCCCAGCCGGTCGTGCCGTCGTCGGCGGTCAGCCGGACCACGAGGGTCTCCCGCTGGTTGCCGTAGACGCTGGGCCAGGGCGGTCGCGTGGCGTAGGCGCGGGGCGCGCCGTCCGGGCGGCCCAGCGCCAGGGGGTAGACGTCCACCGAAACGATCTTCGTCATGGCGATCAGCCTCTCACGGCCGCCAGGCCGGTAGCGGGGCGTGCCGCAGTATCGCGTCGAGCGCGGCGCGGCTGCCGGCGTCCAGCGGCACGGCGGGGTCGCGCACGAAGGCGGACTCGATGATGCCCCGGCGCACCAGCACCTCCTTGTGCACCGCCCAGGCCAGGCGGGGCTGCATGCCGAAGCGGACCAGCGGCAGCAGCCTGTTGAACGCGGCGTGGGCCGCCTCCTGCCGGCCGGCCCGCCAGTCGGCCAGGATCGGCGCGAGCACGTCGGTGAACTCGCAGGCCGGCATCGTGCCGACGGCGCCGCGGGCGTACTCCTCGAGCACGAAGAAGGCGTTCTGGCCGCCGAGCACGTCGAACTCGCCGTCGGTCGCGGTCACCACCTCCCCCACCTTCGGCGCGGTGGGCGGGGTCTCCACCTTCACCGACTCGACGCCGGGCAGCTTGCTCAGCTCCACGACCAGGGCGACCGGCATCGTCACTCCGGTCGCCGCCGGCGCGTCCTGCACCATCACGTGCAACCCGCTCGCCTCGGCGACGCCGCCATAGAAATCGACGAGTTGCCCGCCCGCGGGCTTGGCCAGGTACGGGGGCAGGACCATCAGGGCGTCCGCACCCCCGTCCCGCGCCGCCAACGCCAGTTCGACGGCGGTGGCCGTGCTGGTGCCGTTGATCCCGGCGACCAGCGGCACGTCCGGGCCCGCGACCGCCCGGGTCTCGGTCAGGATCGTGGCCCGCTCGGCAGCGGTGAGCGCGAACCCTTCGCTGGCCATGCCGAAGACGGCGAGCCCGTCCGCGCCGGCAGCGAGTTGGAACTCCACCAGCCGGCGCAGGCCCGGCACGTCCAGTGCGCCGGCGTCGTCGAACGGGGTGGCGAGGATGGGGACCAGCCCGCGTACGCGGGCCCGGGGCTCGAGGGTGCTCAACTTTCCTCCGCGAGGGCGCTGACAGTGGAAACGTCCACCTCGACGCCGAGACCGGGTCCGGCCGGTACGGCGAACCCGTCCGGCCCGCCCGGCAGCGGTGCGGTGAGGATCCGCTGCCCGACGTCGGTCGTGGTGGGTTGGTACTCGAAACAGCTGAGGTTCTCCGCGGCGGCGCTGACGTGCAGGCCGGCGGCGAGCGCGACACCGAGCCCCACCGAGTGGTGCGGCGCGGTCGGTACGTGGTGCGCCGCGGCCAGCTCGGCGATCGCCATCGCCTCGGTGATGCCGGTGCGGGCGACGTCCGGCTGGACCAGGCCGACGGCCCGCTCCCGCAGCCAGGGCAGGAACTCGTACCGGTGACGCATCGCCTCGCCGACGGCGACCGGCAGGTCCGTGCGGCGGGCGAGGTCGGCGTGGCCGGCCAGGTCCTCCGGCGCCAGGGGCGCCTCCAGGAACTCGACCCCGCCGATGGCGGTCAGTCCGCGCGCCAACCGGATCGCGGCGGCCAGGTCGTACGTCCAGTGCGCGTCCACCGCGAACCGCACCTGCGGCGCGGCGGCCCGCACCGCCGCCACGCTGGCCAGGTCGGCCGCCACCCCCTTGCCGAGGTGCAGCTTGATCCGCTCGACGCCCTTCGCCGCCCACTCGGCGGCCAGCGCCGCTCGGCCCGGGTCGTCCCGCTTGGGCAGCCCGGAGACGTACGTCGGGACGTGCTCGCGGAACGCGCCGCCGAGCAGCTCGTGCACGGGCAGCCCGGCCAGCCGCCCCGTCAGGTCCCAGAGCGCGATGTCGACGGCGGCGAGCGCGTCGCCCTGGTGCCCGCCGAGGTGTCCCCGCTCCCGCATCAGATCGCGCAGCCGCGCGCTGAGCGGTCGCACCCGTCGCGGGTCGGCCCCGACGAGCGTCGGCGCCAGGAGCCGGCGCACCACCTCCGCGGGGACCTCCGGGGCGACCGGCGCGAGGGCCTCGCCCCAGCCGCTGACACCCGACTCGGTGGTGAGCCGGACCAGCAGCGTCTCGAAGCGGGGCGAGTAGAGGCTGCGCCACGGGGGGCGCACCGCGTACCCGGGAGGGTCCGGGTCGGAGGATTCGTCGGTGGGGCCGAGATACCGCTCGGGGTTCGGGAGTTTGAGGACGAAACAGTCCACCGCTGCGATCCGTGGCCGAGTCATCGCCACTCCACCCCTCACCCTTGTCTGCCACATTACGGAAGTAGATTCCACACTACGGGTTGCATGTTCGTCAAACCCCCGTCCGGATGCTCGGAATGGTCGAGGCAAGGCCCGGCCCAGCGGCATCAGCCGCGAGCGTCCGGCGCAGCAGTTCGGCCGCGGCCATGCGGTCCGGAAGGCCGGCGGTGTCGCCGGCCCGGGCCACCACACCGGCGGCGAGGGCGCTGCCCAACCCGGCCGCGGCGGCCGGCGAGGCGCCGCGCAGCCGGCCGGCCAGGTAGCCGCCGGCGAAGGCGTCGCCGGCCCCGACCGGATCCACCACCGTGGTCGCCGCACTCGGCAGGTGCACCGGGGCTCCGGTCGGACCGGCGTGGTGGCAACCGTCCGCGCCGGCCTTGAGCACCGTCTCGCCGACGCCCGCGGCGGCCGCGGCGGCGAAGACCTCCTCCGCGTCGTCCGGGTCGCGTACGCCCAGGACCGGCCCGGCCTCGTCGGTGCCGAGCAGCAGGACATCCACGTACCGCAGCAGCGCCCGCACCGCACCGGCCTGCCGGTCGACGTCGCCGAGAGCGGGACGCAGGTTGGGGTCGAGCGCCACCGCGACGCCCCGACCCCGGGCGGGGTGCAGCACCGCCTCGACCGCCGCCCGGGGAGCCGCACCGAGGGCGAGGGTGATCCCCGAGACGGCGACGAGCCGCGGCCGGGCGGCGAGCAGCCTCGCCGCGTCGGACGCGTCGAGGTGCGCAGCCGCCGATCCGCCCCGGTAGTAGTAGACCCGTCGACGCCCGTCCGGCCGGGCGTCCTTGAGGTACAGGCCGGTCGGGTGCCCCGGGTCGACGGTCACCAGCGAGGTGTCCACGCCGGCGGCCGCTGCCGCCGTGAGCACCCGGGTGCCGAGCGGGTCCGCGCCGACCCGGCTGCAGAAGGCCGCACGGACGCCGAGCCGTGCGGCGGCCGTGCAGAGGTTCAGTTCGGCTCCCGCGACGTGCACTTCGAGGGTCGCGGTGTCGGCGAGCGGTTGGCCGGGTGGCGGCTGGAACAGGGCCATCGCCTCGCCCAACCCGACGATCTCCAGCCCGGGCGCCGAGGCCGAAGACTGATTCCCGGCGGCCACCGGGCCGCTGCGTTCCGAGGCCGCCCCAGCGGCACTATGGCTATCGTAATGCATAATGCGGGATACGTTGCCACATCCCGGGAGACGCTTCCAGAGAGAAGAGGATCGGCATGGCATCAGGGCACGAGACGCGGGACGCCATCCCTCTCGGCCGGGTGATCGCCATCATCCGGCTGTCCGAGCCCGACGCGGCGGTCCGCGCCGGCCGGGAACTGGCCGAGGTGGGCCTGGACAGCGTCGAGGTCACGCTCACCACACCCCGGGCGCTCGACGCCGTCGCGACGCTCCGGGGGGAGTTGGCCGGCTCGTGCCGGGTCGGCGTCGGCAGCGTGCGTACCCCCGCCGAGGTGAGCGCGGCCACGGAGGCCGGCGCGGAGTTCCTCGTCACGCCCACCACCCGGGCCGAGGTGCTCGCGCAGGCGAAGGCGGCCGGGACACCGGTGGTCTGCGGCGCGTTCACCCCGACCGAGGTCGACGTCGCCTGGTCGTCGGGTGCCGCCCTGGTCAAGCTCTTCCCGGCCGGCGTCGCCGGCCCGCCGTACGTCCGGGAGCTGCTCGCCCCGCTGCCCGACGTGCCTCTCGTACCGACCGGCGGCGTGACGCCGGACTCGGTGGCCGAGTGGGCGGCGGCCGGAGCGGTCGCCGTCGGTGCGGGCGGGGCCCTGGTCAACGCCGCCGAGGTCGCCGCCGGCGACTGGGCGGCGTTGCGGCGCCGCGCCCGGGCGTTCCTCGCCGCCGCCACGGCCGCGCACTGGCCCGACAGGTAGGGCGGCGGCCGTCGAAGGTGATCAGGCGGCGGGCGGGGCGACCGCGGGGTAGCCGTACAGGTCGAGCAGCCGGCCCCGGGCCGCGTGCAGCCGGTCCACCACCACGCTCATGAAGCGGGTGGTGAGCTGCCGGCCGAGCGCGTCGTCGGACTCCATCAGCCGGCGCACCCCCGGGGCGGTGAACTCCACCGCCGTGCTGCGCTGCGCCGCCACCGCCCCGAACTGCCAGCGGTACGGCGGGAACAGCCACGACCAGCCGAGCACCCCGCCCGGTCCGATCGTCTCGATCTCCACGTCGCCCCGGCCGGGCACCGGGAAGTCGAGCGCCACCTGGCCGGCGCGGACCAGCCAGAAACGCTCCGCCGGTTGATCGGCCCGGAACAGCCGGTGTCCGGGGTGCCACACCACCGGCCGGGCGTATCCGGCCAGCCGGGGCAGCCACGGCTCGGGCAGGCCGGCGAGGAACGGGTGCGCGCGGAGCACGTCGAGTGTCGTCATGCGGGTGCCCCTTTCGTCGGGAGGACGCGGCGGTGGCGCGGTCCCTGCGACGGTCGGTCGTCCTGCCTCCCAGTACACCGCGCCGTGTCCCTTGGCGACAGGGCCGTTGGTCCCGGCCCGCGCGGACGAACCGCCCTGGTCGGCCCGTCCCCGACGGAGCGAGGGTGGAACCGGGACGATGCGCCGGAACGGCGCCGCGGCAGGGCGGAGGGGTGACGTGGGAACGTCCGGGGAACGGCGAGGACGGGGGCCCAGCGGTGGCCGTTGACACCTCGACCAGGCCGGCGACCGGGCTCAGTTCGGCGGAGGCCGCCGCCCGCCTGCGGGCCGACGGCCCGAACGCGGCGGTCGCCCCGCCCCGCCGGCACCTGGCCACCCGGGTCCTGCACCAGCTCACCGACCCGCTGGTGGCGCTGCTGCTGGCCGCCGCCGTGGTCACCACCGTGCTGCGGGACTACCCGGACACCGCCGTGATCGTGCTGGTCGTGCTGGTGAACACCGCCATCGGCGTGGTGCAGGGGGTCCGCGCCGACCGGGCGATCGCCGCGCTGGACCAGCTCGCGGCGCCCACCGCCCGGGTCGTCCGCGACGGGCGGGACCTGGTCCTGCCCGCCGCCGACCTGGTCCGGGGCGACCTGGTGCGGGTCGAGGCCGGCGACGTGGTCCCCGCCGACCTGCTCCTGGCCGAGGCCGCCCGGCTGACCCTCGACGAGTCGGCGCTGACCGGCGAGTCGGTGCCGGTGGGCCGGGCCGCCGGCGAGGAGGCCAGCGCGGGAACGGTGGTCACCACCGGGCGGGCCACCGGCACGGTGGTGCGCACCGGCGCCGCGAGCGCGCTCGGCCGGATCACGGCCCTGGTGGCGTCCACCCGGCCCGCCGCCACCCCGTTGCAGCGCCGTCTCGCCGGGCTCGGCCGGATCCTCGGCTTCGCCGCGGTGGTGCTCTCCGGGCTGGTGTTCGTCGTGGGCGTGGTCGGCGGGCGGCCGGTGGTCGACATGGCGGTCACCGCGGTGAGCCTCGTGGTGGCGGCCGTGCCCGAGTCGCTGCCGGCGGTCGTCACCCTCGCCCTGGCCCTCGGCGCCCGCCGGATGGCCGGGGCGCGGGCGATCCCCCGGCGGCTGCACGCGGTGGAGACGCTCGGCTCCGTCACCGTGATCGCCTCCGACAAGACCGGCACCCTCACCGAGGGCAGGATGGCGGTGCAGCACGCCGTCACGGCCGACGGCTCCCGCTACGGCGTCACCGGCACCGGCTACGCGCCCCGGGGGGCCGTGCACCACGGGGGCGAGCCGGTGGCCGTACCGGACGAGCTGCGCCGCCTGGCGCGGGCCGGGCTGCTCTGCAACGACGCCACGCTGGCGCCGCCCACCGACGAGCGGCCGGAGTGGGCCGCGGTGGGCGACCCGCTGGAGGCGGCGCTGGTCACGTTCGCCGCCCGCTGCGGGCTGGAGCCGGAGACCACCCGCGCCGCCTGGCCCCGGGTCGCCGAGCACCCCTTCGACCAGGAGCTGCGCCGGATGACCACGGTGCACCGCTCCTGCGACCGCCGGTACCTGGTGGTGTGCAAGGGCGCGCCGGAGAACGTGCTGGTCGCGCCGCTGGTTGACGCCTCCGCCGAGGAGATCGCCGAGCTGTCGGCCGCCGCGCACCGGCTGGCCGCCGAGGGGCTGCGGGTGCTCGCGGTCGCGTCCGCCGTGGCCGACGCGCCGCCGGCGGACCCCGCCCGGCCGACCGGGCTGCGGCCGGTGGGGCTGGTCGCCGTCGGCGACCCGCTGCGCGCGGGGGCGGCCGACATCGCCGGCAGCTTCGACGACGCCGGGGTCCGGCTGGTGCTGGTCACCGGCGACCACCCCGCGACCGCCGCGGCCATCGGCGGCCAGCTCGGGCTGTGGCGCGAGGGCGACCCGCTGGTACGCGGGGACGACGGCGACCCGGCGCGGGCGCACCCGCAGGCGCGGGTGTTCGCGCGTACGCAGCCGGACCAGAAGCTCGACATCATCGCCGGGCTGCAGTCCCAGGGCCACGTGGTGGCGATGACCGGCGACGGGGTGAACGACGCTCCGGCACTGCGCCGCGCCGACATCGGCGTGGCGATGGGCGGCGGCACGGAGGTCGCCCGGCAGGCCGCCGACCTGGTGCTCGTCGACGACGACCTGTCCACCGTGGCCGCGGCGATCGGCGAGGGCCGCCGCATCTACGACAACATCCGGCGGTTCCTGCGCTACGCCCTCTCCGGGGGCGTCGCCGAGATCGCGGTGATGCTGCTCGGGCCGCTGTTCGGGCTGGCCGTGCCGCTGCTGCCGGCCCAGATCCTCTGGGTGAACCTGCTCACCCACGGCGTGCCGGGTGTGGCGCTGGGCGCGGAGCCGGCGGAGCCGGGCACGCTGCGCCGGGCGCCCCGCTCCCCCTCCGAGTCGGTGCTCGGGGCCGGCCTGGGCCGGGACGTGCTGGTCACCGGCGCCCTGATCGCCGCCGTGGTGCTCGGCGCCGGCGTGGCCGCCGCGCACGCGGACCGGCCGTGGCAGTCGGTGGTCTTCGTGGTCCTCGGCCTGGCCCAGCTCGGGGTGGCGCTCGCGGTCCGGGCACCCCGGGCGGGCGGCGCCCGGCGTGGCAACCGCGCGCTGCCGGTCGCGGTGGCGGTCTCGGCGCTGCTCCAGATCGCCGGGGTGCTGCTGCCCCCGCTGCGGGAACTGCTCGGCACGGAGCCGCTCGGCGCGGTGGAGCTGCTGGCCTGCGCCGCTGTCAGCGTGCTGCCCGGGCTGGTGCTGCGGCTGGCCCGCCGACCGGTCGACCCCGCCACCGGGTCGTCGCGCACCGAGCCGCACGGCGCGGTCACACCAGCCGTGGTGGGCGGGCCCGGCCAGGGCACGCGGGCGGCGGGCGACCCGGCCGTGACCGTCGGAGCGGCGGATCGGGACCAAGGTCCCGACGGCCGGGACGGGCGCCTCTGACCGGTAGCGTTCGGGCAGAGCAGGATGAAGGTGAACAAGGAGGAATCATGACCAGCAACACCGGTGCCCCCGTCGTGGTGGGTGTGGACGGTTCGGCCGCCGCACTCGACGCGGTCCGGGCGGCGGCGCGGGAGGCGGCGCAGCGGCAGCGCCCGCTGCGCGTGGTGCACGCCTTCATCTGGCCGTTGACCCGCGTCCCGGTCGACCCGGTGCCGGGCGCGCCGACCGGTGCCGGCCTGCGCAACCAGGCCGAGCGGTACGTCGCCGAGGCGGTCGCCGAGGCCGGCAAGGCCGCCCCCGAGGTGGCGGTCACCGGCGCGGTGGTCGACGGCGCGGCGACCCCGGTCCTGCTCGACGAGTCCCGGGACGCCGCGCTGGTGGTGCTCGGGCACCGCGGTCTGGGCGGCTTCGCCGGGCTGCTGATCGGCTCGGTGACCGTGCAGGTCTCCGCCCACGCGCTGTGCCCGGTCCTCGTGGTGCGCGGCGAGCCGCGCGCCGACGGTCCGGTGGTGGTGGGCGTCGACGGCTCCGCGAACTCCACCGAGGCCGTCGCGTTCGCCTTCGAGGAGGCGTCCCGCCGGGGCGCCCCGCTGCTCGCGGTGCAGGCCTGGCTCTTCCCCTCACCGGTCGGTCCGGGCGACATCCTGCCCCTGGTGTACGACCTGGACGCCTACGCCGCGGAGGAGGAGCGCGTGCTCGCCGAGTCCGTCGCCGGCTTCGCCGAGCGCTACCCGGACGTGCCGGTGCGGCACCGGCTGGTCCGGGGCTCCCCGGCCCGGGTGCTGGTCGACGAGTCGAAGGCGGCCCAGCTGGTGGTCGTCGGGGCGCGCGGGCGGGGCCCACTGAGCGGGCTGCTGCTCGGCTCCGTCAGCCACGCCGTGCTGCACCACGCGCACTCCCCGCTGGCGATCGTGCGGCACCCGAAGCGGGCCGACGCGTCCTGACCTTCCCGGCCACCCCCCTTCCCGTCGCGTCGGCCGCTCCCCCGGCCGCCGCGACGGGACCCGGTGGAAGGCCGGTGCGCCGGCGCAGCGTCGACAGCCGACGCGCCGGGCGCGCCGGGTGGTCGGCGGGCGCGGTGACAGGTCCGGTTCGGCGGGTGGCGCGTCGGGGAAATCCGGGTGCGCCGGTGGAGCCGCGTCGACAATGACCTGATCGACCTCTGGGAGAGCTGATGAATCGACCCGTCGTGGTGGGTGTGGACGGATCGCCGTCGAGCCTGGTGGCGGCGGAGCAGGCCGCCCGGGCCGCCGTGCTGCGGTCCCGCCCCCTGCACCTGGTGCACGGCTACCTGCATCCGCTCGGCTACGGCGTGCCGGTCAACCCGTACGACCTGGGGTTGCCGGCGCCGACCGAGCAGGGGCAGAAGATGCTGGAGCAGACGGCCGCCGACCTCGTGGAACGCTGGCCGGGGCTGGCCGTGGAGGTACGCCAGGTCGCCGGCGGGCCGGGCGCGACGCTCGTCGAGGAGTCCCGGCGGGCGGAGCTGGTGGTGGTGGGCAGCCGCGGCCTGGGCGGTTTCACGGGGCTGCTGCTCGGCTCGGTCGGTACGCAGGTGGCCGCGCACGCACACTGCCCGGTGCTGGTGGTCCGCCCGGCCGAGGATCCGATCCCGGTCGACGGGCCGGTGCTGGTCGGGGTGGACGGCTCGGAGCCCGCCGAACTGGCCGTCGGGTACGCCGCCGACGAGGCGACCCGGCGCGGGGTCGGGCTGGTGCTGGCGCACGTCCGGCCGCCGGGCGGGGAGCACCGGGTGCCGGACGAGGTGGCCGGGACGCAGGCCGCCACGCACGCGGAGTCCGCCGAGCTGCTGGCCACCGCCGGGGCGGCGGTGCGCGGCAGCCACCCCGGGCTGGCCGTCGAGGAGCGGGTGCTCCGGGCGGAGAAGCCGGAGCAGGCGCTGATCGAGGCGAGCGGCGAGGCGGCGCTGGTGGTGGTCGGCTCGCGGGGCCGGGGCGGGTTCGCCGGGATGCTGCTCGGCTCGGTCAGCCAGGCCCTGGTGCAGCACGCGCACTGCCCGGTGCTGGTCGCCCACCCGTACGGCCACGCCCGCTGAGCCGGCGCGGACCCGCCGGCCCACGACGGGCCGGCGGGTCGGCGGGTCGGCGGCGGTCAGTGGTCCCGGCCCCCGAGCAGTTCCTCGAAGCTGGTGGTGAGGGCGAACGGGTCGGCGGGGCCGGCGGCCGGCGGGCGTCGGTGGATCTGGTCGGCCAGCTCACCCCCGGCGCGGGCGATCCGCGCGCGCAGCGCACCGTCGGCGCCGCCGTCGGACCAGTCCTCGGGCGCGGCGAAGACCGCCGTGGGCACCACGACCGACCGCAGGTAGGCGAACATCGGCCGCAGGGCGTGCTCCAGGGCGAGCGAGTGCCGGGCGGTGCCGCCGGTGGCGCCGACCAGCACCGGCCGGTCCGCCAGCGCGCCCGAGTCGACCAGGTCGAAGAAGGACTTGAACAGCCCGTTGTACGACGCGTTGAAGATCGGCGTGACGGCGATCAGCCCGTCCGCGCCGGTGACCGTGTCGAGCACCTCCCGCAGGGCGGGCGGCGGGAAGCCGGTGAGCAGGTGGTTGACGATGTCGTGGGCGTGCTCGCGCAGCTCGACGGGGCGCACGTCCACGTCGTCGCCCCGCCGCGCCAGCTCGTCGCGGGTGGCCGCGGCGAGCTGGTCGGCGAGCAGTCGCGTCGACGAGGGCTGACCGAGCCCGGCCGACACCACGGCGAGGGTGCGGCGGGTCATCGGCCGGCCTCCGTGCCCGCCCCGGCCTGCTCGGCGGCGGCCCGCAGCGACGCGTGCGTCGGCGCCTCGGGCACGTGCGCCGGGCGCAGCGAGTCGAACTCCTTGCGCAGCACCGGGACGACCTCCTCGCCGAGCAGGTCGAGCTGCTCCAGCACGGTCTTCAGCGGCAGGCCGGCGTGGTCCATGAGGAACAGCTGGCGCTGGTAGTCGCCGACGTAGTCGCGGAAGCCCAGCGTACGGTCGATGACCTGCTGCGGGCTGCCCACGGTCAGCGGGGTCTGCGCGCTGAACTCCTCGAGCGACGGGCCGTGGCCGTAGACGGGGGCGTTGTCGAAGTACGGCCGGAACTCCCGCACGGCGTCCTGCGAGTTGCGCCGCATGAACACCTGCCCGCCCAGCCCGACGATGGCCTGGTCGGCGGAGCCGTGGCCGTAGTGCGCGAACCGCTCCCGGTAGAGCCCGACCATCCGCTGGGTGTGCTCCTTCGGCCAGAAGATGTGGTTGGCGAAGAAGCCGTCGCCGTAGTAGGCCGCCTGCTCGGCGATCTCCGGGCTGCGGATCGAGCCGTGCCAGACGAACGGCGGCACGCCGTCGAGCGGGCGCGGCGTCGAGGTGAACGACTGCAGCGGGGTGCGGAAGCGGCCCTTCCAGTCGACCACGTCCTCGCGCCAGAGCCGGCGCAGCAGGTCGTAGTTCTCGATGGCGAGCGGGATGCCGTTGCGGATGTCCTGGCCGAACCACGGGTAGACGGGCCCGGTGTTGCCGCGCCCCATCATCAGGTCCACCCGGCCGTCGGCGAGATGCTGGAGCATCGCGTAGTCCTCGGCGATCTTCACCGGGTCGTTGGTGGTGATCAGTGTGGTCGAGGTGGACAGCAGCAGGCGCTCGGTGCGGGCCGCGATGTGTCCCAGCATGGTGGTGGGCGACGACGGCACGAACGGCGGGTTGTGGTGCTCGCCGGTGGCGAAGACGTCCAGGCCGACCTCCTCGGCCTTCAGCGCGATGGTGACCATCGCCTTGATCCGCTCATGCTCGGTCGGCTCGCGACCGTTGGTCGGGTCGACCGTGACGTCGCCGACGGTGAAGACTCCGAACTGCATGACCAGCTCCTCGCGTTGTTCCGGCCGGGGCCGGTGCGTTCCCGTTTCGCACCGCACAACATATTTGACGAGTCAACTATTCCACGCGCGAAGGCGACCGTGGTGGGCGCCGTCACGCCGGCAGGCGGGGCGAGCGGAGGCTCAGCGGCTGCGCGGGACGTGCCGGCGGTAGGCGCTCACCGTGGGGTCGCCGGCGATCCAGAACCGCCAGGGGACGTCGTGTGCCCCCGTCACGCCCACCCTGGGGCCGGCGGCCACCGACTCCGCCGGCACCGGCCGGTCGGCCGGGCGCAGCCGGACGGGGCCGTCGCCGAGCAGGTAGCGGCCGTAGACGCCCTTGTCGATGCCCAGCGCCGCGCAGAGCCGGGCGGGCCCCCGCGCGAGGTCGACGTCCCGCCGCACGGCAGTGCGCCGGGCCCGGGCGACGTCGAGCCCGTCGACCACCCCGCCGGCGCGCAGCAGCACGGCCGACGCCTCCCCGTCCGGCCCGGTGACCACGTTCATGCACCAGTGCATGCCGTAGGTGAAGTAGACGTAGGCGTGCCCGGCCGGCCCGAACATCACCGCGTTGCGCGGGGTGCGGCCCCGGTGGGCGTGCGACGCGGGGTCGCCGGCCGTGCCGGCGTACGCCTCGACCTCGGTGATCCGGACGGTGACGCCGCCGGCGGCGAGCAGGCAGCCGAGCAGGCCGCGCGCGGCCGGCACCACGGGCCCGGAGAGCAGGTCGGCCAGCCCCGCGAGGTCGGCGGGACGGCGGTCGGAGGACGCCACCACGGACCCGACCCTATCCGGCCCCGGCACCGCTTCGTTCCGACGCTCAACGGCTCGGCATTTCAACTATCCGTTGACAACCAATCGTTGACATGATGGGGTCGGGCCATGACCGACTCCTTCACCACGCCCGACGCCGGCCGGGCCCGGGCGCACCGCACGTACGACGCGCTGCACCGCATCACCGAGCGGCACGCCGGCACCGAGACGCGCCGCCGCCGCCACACCAACCCCTACGTCCCGGACACCTACGAGGCGGTCGCGCTGGTCACGGCGCTCGCCGCCGGCGGGGCGGAGGTGGAGCCCGGGGAGGAGCGGGTCGACGACGCGGACCTCGTCGCGGCCCTCACCCTCGTGCCGCACCTGCGCGCCGAGGTCGACGCCATGGAGGCGGGGCTGCTGACGCTGGCCCGCGGCCGCGGGCTGACCTGGCAGCAGATCGCGTACGGACTCGGGCTGGGCAGCGCGCAGGCCGCCAAGCAGCGCTTCGAGCGCCTCTCCGCCCGCACCGCCGCCACCGACTGACGCCCCCGATGGGCCAGACTGGGCGCGGGATCGGTGTCGAGGAGGACGCGATGACGCGCGAGGAGATGCTGGCGTACTGCCTGGGCAAGCCGGGCGCCTGGCTGGACCAGCCGTGGGAGGGCGACGAGGTGGTGAAGGTCGGCAGCCGGATCTTCGCCTTCCTCGGCTCTGCCGGCGGCGACGACCCGACGGTCGGGGTGAAGTGCGGCCCGACCCGGGAGATCGCCGACGAGTGGCTGCACCGGCACCCGGGCGACGCGCGAGCCTCACCGTACATCGGGCGCTCCGGCTGGAACACGCTGCGCCTTGCCGGCGGGATCGACGACGAGGAGCTGACCGAGGCGGTCGACGCGTCGTACGACGCGGTGGTGGCGAAGCTGCCGAAGCGGGAGCGGCCGACGGCGTGAGCCCCGCGCGGCGCCGGTCGCGCCGCGCGGGGTCACGCACTCAGCGCGGCACGACCCGCTCGGCGGCCCACTCCCGCCAGCCGGCCAGCTTGTCCGCGGCGGCGGCGAGCTGGTCGGCAACCGGGCCGGGGCCGGTCGAGCCGGGGGTGGTCCGGGCGGCGAGCGCCGACCGGACCGAGAGCACGTCCCGCACGGACGGGTCGAGGTGCTCGCTGACCGCCGCGAGGTCGGCGTCGGAGACCTCGTCGAGGGCGCAGTCCCGGGCCACGCAGAGCGCCACCAGCTTCCCGGTGATCTCGTGCGCGTCGCGGAACGGCACGCCCCGGCGGACGAGCCAGTCGGCCACCTCGGTGGCCAGCGAGAAGCCCACCGGCGCCGCGGCGACGAGGCGGTCCACCCGGACCGTCATCGTGGAGATCATCCCAGCCAGGGCCGGCAGCAGCAGCTCCAGGGTGTCGACCGCGTCGAAGGCCGGCTCCTTGTCCTCCTGCATGTCCCGGTCGTAGGTCATCGGCAGGCCCTTGAGCATGGTGAGCACGCTCATCAGCCCGCCGACGAGGCGGCCGGACTTGCCCCGGGCCAGCTCGGCGATGTCCGCGTTCTTCTTCTGCGGCATGATCGACGAGCCGGTGGCGAAGGCGTCGTCCAGCTCCACCCAGCCGAACTCCTGCGACGTCCAGAGCACCACCTCCTCGCCGAGGCGGGACAGGTGCACCCCGACCATCGCGGTGACGAAGAGGAACTCGGCGACGAAGTCCCGGTCGGCCACGGCGTCCATGGAGTTGGCGAAGGACGTGCGGAAGCCCAACTCCTTGGAGACGGCCACCGGGTCCAGCGGCAGGCCGGAACCGGCCAGCGCGCCCGCGCCGAGCGGGCTGATCGCCGTGCGGTGGTCCCAGTCGCGCAGCCGTTCCAGGTCGCGCAGCAGCGGCTGCACGTGGGCGAGCAGCCAGTGCCCGAAGGTGACCGGCTGGGCGTGCTGGAGGTGGGTCATCCCCGGCGCGGCGGTGTCCACGTGCCGCCCGGCCTGCTCGACCAGCGCCTCGGCCAGCTCGACCAGGCGCGACGCCACGCCCCGGGCGTGGTCGCGCAGGTAGAGCCGCAGGTCGGTGGCGACCTGGTCGTTGCGGGACCGGCCGGCGCGCAGCTTGCCGCCGAGGCTGCCGAGGCGCTCCAGCAGCCCGCGCTCCAGCGCGGTGTGCACGTCCTCGTCGTCGACGGTGGGGCGGAACTGCCCGGAGGCGCAGGCGGCCTCCAGGTCGTCCAGGGCGGCGAGGATGCGGCCCAGCTCCTCCGGGTCGAGCAGGCCCGCGCCCGCGAGGACCCGGGCGTGCGCCCGGGAACCCGCGATGTCGTACGGGGCGAGGCGCCAGTCGAACTGCACGCTCACCGACAGCCGTGCCAGGGCCTCTGCGGGGCCGCCGGCGAACCGGCCGCCCCAGAGGCTGGTGCGGTTGGTGGCGGCGCTGTTCTCGGTCAGGCTCTTGTCGTCCACGCCGCCCATTGTGGTGCCCACGATCTTCAGCCGCCCAGCCGGGCGTCCCGCGCGGCGGCCATCTTGCTCGGCAGGCCCCAGAGCTGGACGAAGCCCTTGGCCAGGGACTGGTCGAACGTGTCGCCGGTGTCGTAGGTGGCCATGCCGAAGTCGTAGAGGCTGGCCTCGGAGCGCCGGCCGGTGACGGTGGCCCGCCCGCCGTGCAGGACGAGCCGCACCTCGCCGCTGACGTGCCGCTGCGCGTCGTCGATGAACGCGTCCAGGCTGTTCTTCAGCGGGGAGAACCAGAGGCCGTCGTAGACCAGCTCGCCCCAGCGCTGGTCGACGCCGCGCTTGAACCGGGCCAGGTCCCGCTCCACGGTCACCGCCTCCAGCTCCTGGTGGGCGGTGATCAGCGCGATCGCGCCCGGCGCCTCGTACACCTCGCGGCTCTTGATACCGACGAGGCGGTCCTCGACCATGTCGAGCCGGCCGACGCCCTGGGCGCCGGCGCGCCGGTTGAGCTCCAGGATCGCCTGGTACGGGGTGACGGTCTCGCCGTCGATCGCCACCGGGACGCCGGCGTCGAAGGTGATCACGACCTCGTCGGCGTCGCGCTCCTGCGCCGGGTCGGCGGTGTACGAGTACAGGTCCTCGACGGGTGCGTTCCAGATGTCCTCCAGGAAGCCCGTCTCGACGGCGCGCCCGAACAGGTTCTGGTCGATGGAGTACGGCGACTTCGCCGACACGTCGATCGGCAGCCCCTTCTCCTCGGCGAAGGCGATCGCCTTGTCCCGCGTCCAGGCGAAGTCCCGGGCCGGCGCGATGATCTTCAGGTCGGGCGCGAGCGCGCCCAGGCCGACCTCGAAGCGGACCTGGTCGTTGCCCTTGCCGGTGCAGCCGTGCGACACGATGGTGCCGCCGTGCTTGCGGGCCGCGGCCACCAGGTGCTTGACGATCAGCGGCCGGGACAGCGCGGAGACCAGCGGGTAGCGGTCCATGTAGAGCGCGTTGGCGCGGATGGCCGGCAGGCAGTACTCGGCGGCGAACTCGTCGCGCGCGTCGACCACCTCGGACTCGACCGCGCCGCAGTCCAGGGCGCGCTGCCGGATGGCGTCGAGGTCCTCGCCGCCCTGCCCGACGTCGACCGCGACCGCGATCACCTCGGCGCCGGTCTGCTCGGCGAGGTACGGGATGGCGACGGAGGTGTCGAGCCCTCCGGAGTAGGCAAGTACGACCCGCTCGGTCATGGTGTGGTGCTCCCTTCAACGTTCTCTTCCCGGCGGGCCCAGCCGGCGAGCTTGTCGCCGAGCGCGGCCCCGCCGACGGCCTCGCGGGCCACGACGAGGATGGTGTCGTCGCCGGCGATGGTGCCGACGACCTCGGGCAGGCCCGCTCGGTCCAACGCGCTGGCCAGGTAGTGGGCTGCGCCCGGCGGGGTGCGCAGCACGGCGATGTTGCCGCTGGAGTCGACCCCGTTGAGCAGCTCCCGCAGCAGCCGGACCAGCCGGGCCGGCGCCGCCTCGGCGTCGCGCAGCGGCCGGTGGCCGTCCTCGGGGATCAGGTAGACGGCCCGCCCGTCGCCGCCGCGTACGGTCACCGCGCCCAGCTCCTTGAGGTCGCGGGACAGGGTGGCCTGGGTGACCTGGATGCCGTCGCCGGCGAGCAGGTCGGCCAGCTCGGTCTGCGAGTGGATCGCCTTGTCGCGGATCAGCTCGACGAGGCGGGCGTGGCGGGCGGCGCGGGTCAGCGGGGCGGTCATGGAGTCTCCCTGGTCGCGGCGGCGCCCGGCGCCGCCGCGTCCGGGGCGGCGGGCGCGGCCCCGAGGAGGAACGTCAGCAGCGCCTTCTGGGCGTGCAGCCGATTCTCCGCCTGGTCGAACACGGCGCTGTGCGGGCCGTCGAGCACCTCGTCGGTGATCTCCTCGCCCCGGTGCGCGGGCAGGCAGTGCAGCACGATCGCGTCGGGCGCGGCGTGGCCCAGCAGCGCGGCGTTGACCTGGTACGGCAGGAAGGGGGTGATCCGGTCCAGGCCGTCCGACTCCTGACCCATCGAGGTCCAGGTGTCGGTGGCGACCACGTCGGCCCCGGCCACCGCAGCGACGGGGTCGGTCAGCGCCTGCACGGAGCCGCCGGTGCCGGCGGCGATCTTCTCGGCCCGGGCGAGCACCTCCGGATCGGGGCCGAAGTTGGCCGGCCCGGCGACCCGCACGTGCATCCCGGCGGTCGCCCCGGCCAGCAGGTACGAGTGGGACAGGTTGTTGGCGGCGTCGCCGACGTAGGCCAGCGTCCGGCCGGCGGTGCCGCCGCAGTGCTCGCGGACCGTGAGCAGGTCGGCCAGGAGCTGGCAGGGGTGGAACCCGTCGGTGAGCGCGTTGACGACCGGCACGGTCGCGGCGGCGGCGACCTCGGCGATCCGGTCGTCGCCGTGCGTGCGCAGCACGATCGCCGCGACGTAGCGGGAGAGGACCCGCCCGGCGTCGCCGAGGGTCTCGCCCCGCCCGAAGTGGGTCACCTGGGTGTCCACCACGAGGGGGTGCCCGCCGAGTTCGGCGATGCCGACGTCGAACGAGAACCGGGTGCGCAGGCTCTGCTTGTCGAACAGCACCGCCACGGACCGGGGGCCGGCCAGCGGCCGGTGCCCGAACCGGTCGGCCTTCATCCGCGCCGCGAGGTCGAGCACGGCCGACTGCTCGGCGGGGGTCAGGTCGTCGTCCCGCAGGAAGTGCCGGATCATGCGCTCGTCTCCGTCGTGGTCGCGGTGGTCGCGGCGGCCGGGCTCTCGCCGGCGGCGGCCGGGGTGGTGCCGGCGGCGGCCGGGGTGGTGCCGGCGGCGGCCGGGGAGGTGCCGGCGGCGGCCGGGGAGGTGCCGGCGGCGGCCGGGGAGGTGCCGGCGGCGGCCGGGGAGGCCGCGTCGAGGGCCGCGGGAAGAGCGGCCAGGAAGGCATCGACCTGGGCGGCGGTCAGGATCAGCGGCGGGGCGAGCCGGACCACGCCGGGCTGCACCGGGTTGACCAGGAAGCCGGTCTCCCGCAGCGCCTCGGCGAGCACCTTCGCCACGGGCGCGGCGAGCACCACGCCGAGCAGCAGGCCCGCGCCGCGTACGCCGTCGACCAGCGGGTGGCCGAGCGCCTCGATGCCCCGGCGCAGCCGCTCGCCGATCCGCTTGACGTGGTCGAGCAGCCCCTCGTGCGCGATGGTGCCCACCACCGCCAGGGCGGCGGCGCAGCTGACCGGGTTGCCGCCGAACGTGGTGCCGTGCATGCCGGGGCCGAGCAGGTCGGCGGCCCGGCCGAAGGCCAGGCAGGCGCCGAGGGGCAGCCCGCCGCCGAGCCCCTTGGCCAGGGTCACCACGTCGGGCTCGACGCCCTCGGCCTGGTGGGCGAACCAGTGCCCGGTGCGGCCGATGCCGGTCTGCACCTCGTCGAGCACCAGCAGCGCGCCGTGCCGGGCGGTGATCCGCCGGGCGGCGGCCAGGTAGCCGGCCGGCGGGACCACGACACCGTTCTCGCCCTGCACCGGCTCCAGGATCACCATGGCCGTGGCGTCGGTGACGGCCGCCTCCAGCGCGGCGACGTCGCCGTAGTCGACGTGGCTGACGTCGCCGGGCAGCGGGCGGAACGGGTCGGCCTTGGCCGGCTGGCCGGTCAGCGCCAGCGCGCCCATGGTCCGCCCGTGGAAGCCGCCCCGGGTGGCGACCACGTGGGTGCGGCCGGTGAGCCGGGACAGCTTGAACGCCGCCTCGTTGGCCTCCGCGCCGGAGTTGGCGAAGAAGACCCGGCCGGACCGGCCGGCCAGGGCCAGCAACAGCTCGGCCAGGGCCACCGGCGGCTCGGCGACGTAGAGGTTGGAGACGTGCCCGAGGGTGGCGACCTGCTTCGACACGGCGGCCACCACGGCCGGGTGGGCGTGGCCGAGGGCGTTGACCGCGATCCCGCCGACCAGGTCGACGTACTCCCGGCCGGCCTCGTCGACCACGACGGCGCCGGAGCCGGAGACGAGGGCCAGCGGCGGCGTGCCGTAGTTGTCCATCATCGACTGCGACCAGCGCTCGACGAGCGTGCTCATGACGGAATCACCATTGTTCCGAACCCTTCCGAGGTGAAGACCTCCAGCAACGTGGAGTGGGCGACCCGGCCGTCGACCACGTGCGCGGCGGGCACCCCCTGCCGCACGGCCCGCAGGCAGGCCTCCATCTTGGGCACCATGCCGCTGGACAACGACGGCAGCAGCTTCGCCAGGTCGTCGGTGGTGATCTCGCTGACCAGGCTGCCGGTGTCCGGCCAGTCGGCGTAGAGGCCGGGCACGTCGGTGAGGACGACCAGCTTGCGGGCGTCGAGGGCGACGGCGAGCGCGGCGGCGGCGGTGTCGGCGTTCAGGTTGTGCAGCACGCCGTCGGCGTCCGGCGCGACGGTGGAGATCACCGGGATCCGCCCGGCCGCGATCAGGTCGGTGACCGCCGAGACGTCGACCGACTCGACGTCGCCGACCTGCCCGACGTCGACCGGCTCCCCGTCCACGTAGGCGGGCCGCCGCACGGCGGTGAACAGGCCCGCGTCCTCGCCGGAGAGGCCGACCGCGAACGGGCCGTGCGCGTTGATCAGCCCGACCAGCTCCCGGCCCACCTGGCCGACGAGCACCATCCGGACCACGTCCATCGCCTCCGGGGTGGTGACCCGCAGGCCGCCCCGGAACTCGCTGGCGATGCCGAGCCGGCCGAGCATGGCGGAGATCTGCGGGCCGCCGCCGTGCACCACGACCGGCTTCAGGCCGGCGTAGCGCAGGAAGACCATGTCGGCGGCGAAGGCCCGTTGCAGTTCGGGGTCGACCATGGCGTTGCCGCCGTACTTGACCACGACGGTCGAGCCGGAGAAGCGGGCCAGCCAGGGCAGGGCCTCGATCAGCGTGGCGGCCTTGGCCTGGGCGCGGGTGAGGTCGGTGGTGAGGCTCATGTCGAGTAGGCCGAGTTCTCGTGCACGTACGCGTGGGAGAGGTCGTTGGTCCAGATGGTGGCCTCGGCGTCGCCGGCGTGCAGGTCGATCCGGATGGTGACGTCCCGCCCGGTCAGGTCGACCTTCGACCGGTCCTCGGCGGCGGCGCCGGAGCGGCACACCCAGACGCCGTTGACCGCGACGTCGACCGCGTCCGGCTCGAAGGCGGCGGCGGTGGTGCCGACGGCGGCGAGGATCCGGCCCCAGTTCGGGTCGTTGCCGAACAGCGCGGTCTTGACCAGGTTGTTGCGGGCCACCGACCGCCCCACCTCGACCGCGTCGTCCTCGCTCGCCGCGCCGACCACGTCGACGGCGATCTGCTTGGTGGCGCCCTCGGCGTCGGCGACGAGCTGCTGGGCCAGGTCGTGCGCGGCGGCGGTGACCGCGGCGGTCAGCTCGCCCGGCGTCGGCGCGATGCCGCTCGCGCCGCTGGCCAGCAGCAGCACCGTGTCGTTGGTCGACATGCAGCCGTCGGAGTCGACCCGGTCGAAGGTGACCCGGCACGCCTCGCGCAGCGCGGCGTCGAGGGCCTCCGGCCCGGCCACCGCGTCGGTGGTCAGCACGCAGAGCATGGTGGCCATCGCCGGGGCTAGCATGCCGGCGCCCTTGGCCATGCCGCCGACGGTCCAGCCGCTGCCCCGCGCCACCGTGGTCTTGGGGCGGGTGTCCGTGGTCATGATGGCCTCGGCGGCCGCCGGGCCGCCGTCGCGGGACAGGCCGCGGATCGCGGCGCGTACGCCCGGGAGCAGCTTCTGCATCGGCAGCCGCTCGCCGATCAGGCCGGTCGAGCAGACCGCCACGTCGCTGGCCCCGAGCATCAACCGGGGGCTGGCCGAGGTGAGCGCGGCGGCGGCGTGCTCGGCGGTGGCGTGGGTGTCCTGGAAGCCGGCCGGACCGGTGCACGCGTTGGCCCCGCCCGAGTTGAGCACCACGGCGCGGACGACGCCGCCGCGGACCACCTGCTGGGTCCAGAGCACCGGCGCGGCCTTGACCCGGTTGGCGGTGAACACGGCGGCGACCCCGGCGTCCGGGCCGTCGTTGACGACCAGCGCGACGTCGCTCGCGCCGCTGGACTTGAGTCCGGCGGCCACCCCGGCCGCCCGGAACCCCCGCGGAGTCGTGACACTCATGGTGCGATCCCCCAGACGGACAGGCCCGTCGTCTCCGGCAGGCCGAACATGAGGTTGGCGTTCTGCACGGCCTGGCCGGCGGCACCCTTGCCGAGGTTGTCCAGCGCGCTGAGCACGATGGTCCGGCGGGTGTCGACGTCGACGGTGGCCTGCAGGTGGCAGGAGTTGGAGCCGAGGGTGGCGGCGGTGTGCGGCCAGGTCCCCTCGGGCAGCACGTGCACGAAGGGCGCGTCCGCGTACGCCTCGGCGAGCACCGCCCGCGGGTCCACGCCCCGGGCCGGCACGGCGGTCACGGTGGCCAGGATGCCCCGGGGCATCGGCGCGAGCACCGGGGTGAGCGACAGGCCGGTCGCCCCGGTGGCCTGCTTGATCTCCGGCACGTGCTGGTGGGTGCCGACGCGGTAGGGCGACAGGTCCCCCATCACCTCGCTGCCGAGCAGGTGCGGCTTGGCCGCCTTGCCCGCGCCGGAGGTGCCGGAGGCCGCGACGACCACCACGTCGGCCGGGGCGGCGGCGCCGGCGGCGATCAGCGGGGCGAGCGCGAGGGTGATGGCGGCGGCGTAGCAGCCGGTGTTGGCGACCCGGGTGGCGCCGGCGATCAGCTCCCGCTGGCCGGGCAGCTCGGGCAGGCCGTAGGTCCACTGCCCGGCGTGCGGGCCGCCGTAGTAGTTGGCCCAGGCATAGGGGTCGGCGAGCCGGTGGTCGGCGCCGAGGTCGACGACGCGGACCTCGGGCGGGAGCTGGGCCGCCAGGGCCGCCGACTGGCCGTGCGGCAGGGCCAGGAAGACCAGGTCCGCGTCGGCCAGCGCCGTCGCGTCCGTCTCGCCGAGGACCAGGTCCAGGCCGGCGAGCTGCGGGTGTACGACGTCGAGCCGGTGCCCGGCCTGGCTGTGCGCGGTGGCGGCGACCAGGTCGAACTCCGGGTGCCCGGCGACCAGGCGGATCAGCTCGCCCCCGGCGTAGCCGCTCGCCCCTGCTACCGCAACTCGGATACCCATACTCACCTCCGCATGACTATGCAGCGAAGGTTAGCAGCGATGATCGGCGGCTGCAAGTTCATACAGACTTCTGTATGCGCATGATGAGCGGCGCGTCCGGGCACGGGAGACCGGGACGGAGCCGGACACGGGGACGGCCCCCGCCCGGCGAAACCGGACGGGGGCCGTCGACGTCCAGGCGTCAGGCGCCGCGCAGGGTGGCGCCGCAGCGTTCCGCGGCCCGGGCGACCGCCGCGTCCCGCGCGGCCACCGCCTCCTCCACGGTCAGCGTCCGGTCGGGGGCCCGGAAGGTGAGCTTGTACGCCAGCGACTTCCGGCCCGCCCCGAGCTGCTCGGAGGCGTACACGTCGAACAGGCGCACCCCCTCCAGCAACTCGCCGGCGCCCTCGACCAGGGCGCGCTGCACCTGCGCCGCCGGGACCGACTCGTCGACCACCAGCGCCACGTCGATCAACGCCGGCGGGAAGCCGGAGACGACCGGCCCGGACGCCACCGGGGCCGCCGGCAGCGCGTCCAGGTCCAGCTCCAGGGCGCTGGTCCGCCGGGGCAGCTCCAGCGCCGCCACGACCGCCGGGTGCAGCTCGCCGGCGTGCCCGACCACCGTGCCGTCGACCAGCAGCTCCGCGCAGCGGCCGGGGTGCCACGGCGCGTACTCGGCGGCCCGGACCTCGACCCGGTGCGCGGGAATGTCGGCGGCGGCGAGCACGTCCCGGCCGGCCTCCACGGCGTCCGCCCAGCCGGCCGCCCGGCCCGCGCCCCACCAGCCGGCCGGCTCGATGTCGCCGGTCAACACGACGGCGACGTGCCGGGGCTGGTCGGGCACCACGGCGTCGGCGGCGGCGAACTCCTCGTCGCTGGGTCGCCGGTCCACGCCCATCGCCGGCGGGCGGCCGGCGCCGGGACGCGGGTGGAAGACCGCGCCGATCTCGTACAGGGCGAGGTCGCGCTGGCCCCGGCCGAGATTGCGCTTCACGATGCCGAGCAGCGGGCCGAGGAGCGTGGTGCGCAGCAGCGGCTCCTCCTCCGACAGCGGGTTGGCCAGCCGTACCGCCTGCCGGCGCGGGTCGCCCTCGGGCAGGCCGAGCTGGTCGGCCAGCTCCGGGGCGACGAACGGGTGCGCCAGCACCTCCACGTACCCGCGCTCGGCGAGCGACCGGGCCACGGCCCGGCGGCGACGCTGCTGCCAGGTCAGGCCGCGGCCGGGCGGCGCCGTCGGCAGCACCGACGGCACCCGGTCGTACCCGTCGAGGCGGACCACCTCCTCGACCAGGTCCGCCGGGTCGGTCAGGTCGGGCCGCCAGGTCGGCGGGGTGACGGTGAGCGCCGCGCCGTCGCCGGCGGCGACGCCGACCTCGCCCGGGTCCTCGCCGAGCCGGTCGGCGCCCTGGGCGACGGTGCAGCCGACCTGCTCCAGCAGGGCCACCACCCGCGCCGGCGGGTAGGTCACGCCGATCCGCCGGGTCGGCAGGTCGACCGGCAGGACCACCGGGGTACGCGGCCGGACGTGGTCGATGTCGAGGATCTCGTCCCCGGCCGTGCCGCCCGCGTGCTCGGTGAGCAGCCGGACCGCCCGCGCGATGGCGACCAGCGGCAGGGCCGGGTCGACGCCCCGCTCCCACCGCTTCGCCGCCTCGCTGAACAGCCTGTGCCGGCGGGCCGTGCGCCCCACCATCACCGGGTCCCAGTGGGCGGCCTCGAAGAGCACGTTCGTCGTCCCCGCGACGACCTCGCTGGTCTCGCCGCCCATCACGGCGGCGAGCGAGATCGGGACGCCGGCGCCCTCGCCCACGAGGGGGTTCGGAAGCCCGGCGTCGCAGATCACCATGTCCTCGGGCGCGAGCGCGCGGGTCACCCCGTCCAGCGTGGTCAGCTTCTCCCCCGCCTCGGCGCGGCGGACCACCAGCGGCCCGGCGATCCGGTCGGCGTCGAAGGCGTGCATCGGCTGGCCCAGTTCCAGCATCACGTAGTTGGTGATGTCGACCGGCAGCGAGATGCTGCGGATGCCGGCGACGGTGAGCCGCCGCTGCATCCAGCCGGGGGTGGCCGCCGTCGGGTCGACGCCGCGCACGAGGCGGGCGGCGAAGCGGTCGCAGCCGACCGTGTCCCGCACCTCGACCGGGTACGCCGGGGCCTCCGTGCCGCCGGGAGCGGGCGCCAGGCCCGGGTCGCGGAACGGCACGCCGAGGGTGTGCGACAGCTCGCGGGCGAGGCCACGCAGGCTCATCGCGTACCCCCGGTCGGGGGTGATCTCCAGCTCGACCACGACGTCGTCGAGCCCGACGACCGGCCGCGCGTCGTCGCCCGGCTTGGCCGGGGTGTCCTCGGGCAGCACGATGATGCCCGAGTGGTCGTCGCCGAGGCCCAGCTCCTTCGCGGAGCAGATCATGCCGTTGGAGTTGCGCCCGTAGGTCTTGCGCGCGCCGATGGCGAAGCCGCCGGGCAGCACGCCGCCGGGCAGGATGACCACGACCCGGTCGCCCGGGGCGAAGTTGCGGGCCCCGCAGACGATCTCCTGCGGCTCGCCGGTGCCGTTGGCGTCCCCGACGTCGACGCGGCAGAACCGGATCGGCTTCTTGAAGCCGGTCAGCTCCTCGATCTCCCGGACCTCACCGACCACCAGCTGACCGGTGACGGTCTCCCGCAGGTCCACGACGGACTCGACCTCGATGCCGAGGTCGACCAGGGCCTGCTCCAGGTCGCCGGCGGGCAGGTCGGCGGGGAGGTCGACGTACTCCCGCAGCCAACTGACAGAAACTCGCATGACTCAGACCACCGTCTCCGTAACTCGTACCCGCATCGCCTACGCCCCGGCCCCGAACGCGCGGGTGAACCGCACGTCGCCCTCGGCCATGTCCCGCATGTCGCTGACCCCGTGCCGGAACATCACCGTCCGGTCGATGCCCATGCCGAACGCGAATCCCGAGTAGACCTCGGGGTCGATGCCGCAGGCGCGCAGCACCCGCGGGTTGACCATGCCGCAGCCGCCCCACTCGACCCAGCGCGGGCCGTCGCGGTGCTCCGGGAACCAGACGTCGAACTCCGCCGACGGCTCCGTGAACGGGAAGTAGTGCGGCCGGAAGCGGGTCTTCGCGCCCTCGCCGAACATCGCCCGGGCGAAGTGGTCCAGGGTGCCGCGCAGGTGCGCCATGGTGATGCCCTTGTCCACCACCAGGCCCTCCACCTGGTGGAAGACCGGGGCGTGGGTGGCGTCCAGCTCGTCGGTGCGGTAGACCCGCCCCGGCACGATCACGTAGATCGGCGGCTTGCGGGTCAGCATGGTGCGCGCCTGCACCGGCGAGGTGTGGGTGCGCAGGACAAGGCCGGAACCCGCCGGCTCGCCGGCCGTCCCGGCGGTGCCGTCGGCGGGTGCGATGTGGAAGGTGTCCATCAGGCCGCGGGCCGGGTGGTCGGCCGGGATGTTGAGCGCGTCGAAGTTGGTCCACTCCAGCTCGACCTCGGGCCCCTCGGCCACCTCGTAGCCCATCCCGACGAACAGGTCACTGATCTGCTCCATCAGGGTGCTGATCGGGTGCCGGGCACCCCGGGGCCGCCGGTCGTGGGGCAGCGTCACGTCGACGCGCTCCTCCACCAGCACCCGCTCCGCCTGTTCCCGCTCCAGGACCTCCTGGCGGGCGGCGTAGGCGGCCTCGACGGCGCGGCGGGCCTCGTTGACCCGCTTGCCGGCGTCGGACTTCGCGGCCGGCGGCAGCGCGCCGATCTCCCGGCGTGCCAGCGACACCGGGGACCGGTCGCCGAGGTGCGCCGGGCGCAGCGCGGTCAGCGCGTCCGGGTCACCGGCCTCGGCGAACGCCTTCTCGGCGGCGGCGACAGCCTCGGCCAGGGCGGCCGGGTCGAGCAGGGCGACCTGCTTCGGGTCGTACGGATCGTTGCGGTAGCTCATGGCGTACGGGCACTCCCTCACGGCGGCGCCAGCCCTCACGGGGGCGGCGAAGCGAGTCTACGGACGCGCGGCTGTGCCGCAGCCCGCCGGTGGGAGTTGCGCGGAAAGCAGGTCAGGCCCGCCGCCCGCCGACACCGGCGGGCTGGCTAAACGAACGCCGTGGCGCGTTCACGGGCGGATGCTCTCCTCTGCTGGGTGCCTCGCGGGACCGGTGTCCGGTCACCGCTGCGCTCTCGCTGAAGCGTACAGGCAGACGGCGGCGGCCGCAGCCAGGTTCAGGCTCTCGGCGCGCCCGTGCAGCGGCACCCGGACGCGAGCGTCGGCGGCGCCGGTGAGCGCCTCCGGCAGGCCGTGCGCCTCGGAGCCGAACAGCCAGGCGGTGGGGGCGGCGAGCCGGCCGGCGTCGGCGAGGTCGTCGAGGTCGTCCTCGCCGTAGCCGGTGGTGGCGAGCACGGTGAGGCCGGCGGCGCGCAGCGCGGCGACCACGTCCAGCGGGTCGGGCGCGCGGACCACGTCGACGTGGAAGAGGCTGCCGGCCGAGGCCCGGACGCACTTGCCGTTGTACGGATCGACGGCGTCGCCGGCGAAGACGACCGCGCCGGCTCCGGCGGCGTCGGCGGTGCGCAGCACGGTGCCGGCGTTGCCCGGGTCGCGGATCTCGGCGAGCACCGCGACGAGGCGGGGCCCGCCGGCCAGGGCCCGCTCCAGGGGCACGTCGAGGTGCCGGCAGACGGCGACCAGGCCCTGCGGGGCGACGGTCTCGGCGAGGGCGGCCAGGGCCTCGTCGGTCACCTCGGAGACCGGCACGTCGGCGCGGGCGGCGCCGGCGGCCAGGTCGGCGTGCCGGTCGAGGGCGGTGGGCGTACCGAAGAGTTCGGTGACCACCCCCGGGCGGGCCAGGGCCTCGCGGACCGCCTGCGGCCCCTCGGCGAGGAACCGGCCGGTGGCCTCGCGGTCCCGGCGGCGCTGGAGCCGGCGGGCGGCGACCACCCTGGGGGTACGCGGGGTGAAGGGGCCGGAGACAGCGTCGAGGCGTCTCCCGCGCGATGGTGACTGCATGGGAGACGCCTCGATCTGCTGGTGCGCGGGGATCAGGCGGCCTGGGCCGCCGCGCCGCCGGTGCCCTCGGCCGTGACCGCGGCCCGGGCCAGCTCGACGATCGCCGCGAACGCGGCGGCGTCGTTGACGGCCAGGTCGGCCAGGATCTTGCGGTCGACCTCGATGCCGGCCAGGCGCAGGCCCTGGATCAGGCGGTTGTAGGTCATCCCGTTGGCGCGGGCGCCCGCGTTGATCCGCTGGATCCACAGCTGCCGGAAGTCGCCCTTGCGGTCGCGACGGTCCCGGTAGGCGTACTGCATCGAGTGCAGCACCTGCTCCTTGGCCTTGCGGTAGAGGCGGGAGCGCTGACCGCGGTAGCCGCTCGCGGTCTCCAGCAGGGTACGGCGCTTCTTCTGGGCGTTCACAGCCCGCTTGACGCGTGCCATCTCAACTCCTTCTTACGTCAGGTGGCGCGCGTCAGCGGCCGAGCAGCTTCTTGATGCGCTTGACATCGGCCTTGGCCAGCACGACGGTGCCGGTCAGCCGACGGGTCTGGGTGGAGGGCTTCTTCTCCAGGTTGTGCCGGAGGCCGGCCTGCTGGGCAACGATCTTGCCCTTGCCGGTCACCTTGACCCGCTTGCCCATCCCCGTGTGGCTCTTCATCTTCGGCATGTGGAACGTCTCTCCCCTGTTACTCGCCGCTGGTTTCGGCGACTGTGCCGGTGTCACCGGCCGCTGCGGTCTCGCCGGCCGGGGCGGCGCCCTCGGCTTCCCGCTCCCGCGGCCCGCCCCGGGCGGCCGTCGCGGCGACTGCGGCGGCCTTCGTGGCGCGGTGCGGCGCAAGCACCATGATCATGTTTCGGCCGTCCTGCTTCGGCGCGGCCTCGACGTACCCCAGCTCCGAGATCTCCGACTCGAGCCGGCGCAGGAGCCGGTAACCCAGCTCCGGGCGGCTCTGCTCGCGACCGCGGAACATGATCGTCACCTTGACCTTGTCGCCGGCCTTGAGGAACCGCACCACGTGACCCTTCTTGGTCTCGTAGTCGTGCGGGTCGATCTTCGGCCGGAGCTTCATCTCCTTGATGACGGTCTGCTGCTGGTTACGCCGCGCTTCGCGCGCCTTCAGTGCGCTCTCGTACTTGAACTTGCCGAAGTCCATGAGCTTGCACACCGGAGGGCGCGCCATCGGCGCAACCTCGACCAGGTCCAGGTCTACGTCCGCGGCCAGCTGAAGGGCGCGCTCCAGCGGGACGATGCCCACCTGCTCACCCTCGGGGCCGACCAGTCGGACCTCACGTGCCCGGATCTGCTCGTTCACGCGTGGTTCGACGCTGATGGGGCCTCCTCGAGTCAAAGTCTCCTGCGTGGCCGACCCCGCGGCTCCCGGATGGGAGCCGACCCGGAAAGCAGAAGGCCCCGGCGCATGCCAGGGCCCGCTCGACCGGTCGGCACAATCACATGATCGCGCATCCGGCGCCGGGACGTGCCCGGAACCGGTGACCGGACCCGGCCACCGTGGCGGCGACTCGGGTGGGAGCAGGCGCTCCTCTTTCATGGCTGTCTGGTCACGGGCGACTTGCTCGCACGCGGAGACAGCCTGGTCGACTCGACAACACTACACCCTCGCCCGAGCGCCCCCAAACCGGGCACCCCCGGGGGCGGGCCAGCGGCCTCGCCGGCGGCGGCTCAGCGGCCGGTCGCGCCCTCGGCGAGGCGGGCCTGGTGCGCCTGGTGCAGCCGGCGCAGCGCGCGGACCCCCTCGACGGCCAGCTCCTTGTCGGCGGCCTGCAGGGCGACCATCGGCAGCAGATCGTCGTCGTGCAGCTCCAGGCTCGCCCAGGGCGCGCCCCGGTCGAAGCGGACCCCGCGGACGACCTCCCACGGCAGCTCGTACGAGCCGAGGACGTTGCGCACGCGCACACCGCGCCCGTCCGCCTCCACCCGGGGCCGGGTGAAGAGCAGGAAGCCGAGGGCACCGAACACGCCGAGACCGACCATCGCGACCTGGTCGCCGCGTTGGAAGCTGCCGTAGCCGTTGCCGGTTGCCCCGGTCAGCGAGGTGGCCACCAGGCTGAACACCACGAGGAGCACGGCCGCCGAGGTCCAGCAGACCACCCGGATGCGGCGCGGGCGGAGGCGGATCGTCTCGGTTTCACTCACCCCACCAGTCTGCCACCCGCTCCGGGCCGCTCGTCCGCCGCCACACGGGCGGACGGCACCTCGGCGCGGGTACGCGACCGGGCGGAGCCCCAACCGGCGATCAGCGCGGCCAGCAGGGTCAGCAGCGCGCCGGCGAGCACCGGCAGCCGGACGCCCGGCCCGCCCGGCACCAGCGCGTCCAGCAGCAGGGCGCCGCCCAGTTGCCCGGCGACCAACGCCAGGCCGGTACGCAGCACCCCGATCGCGGGCACCCCGACCACCAGGCTCGCCACGATGACCACGCCGAGCAGGCCGCCGGTGTAGAGGTACCAGGCGTCCGGCCAGGTCGGGGCCGGGCCGGTCAGGACGCCGGCCAGCGCCGCGACGAGCAGCACCACCGGCGTGGCGGTGGCGAAGTTGACCGCGACCCCGGCGACGGCCGAGCCGGCGGCGGAGACCCGTGCGTTCAGCGCGGACTGGAGCGCGACGGCCACCCCGCCGGCCACGGCCAGCAGCACCAGCCCGAGGGCGAGGTCGCCGACGGGCCGGCCGAGCTGGGCCAGCGCCACGGCGGTCACGCCCAGCAGGGCGCCGGCCACCCGCGCCGGGGTGAGCGCCAGTCGCCCGACCGGCGCCAGCCCCGCCCGGTCCACGGCCAGCCCGCCGAGGCTGCCGCCGGCCACCTGCGCGATGGTGAAGACCGCCACCCCGAGCACCGGGACGATGTACGCGCCGAGCAGCACGATGGCCGCCCCGCCGAGCCCGCCCAGGTACGCCCACCAGGGCAGCCGGGCCCGGCGCAACGCGACCAGGCCGGCGCGTGCCGAGGGCAGTGCCAGCACCCCGACGCCGATCAGCAGCGTCCCGCCGAGGTTGTTGACCACCGCGCCCAGGGTGGCGTTGCCGGCCCGCTCGCCCAGCTCGGCGTTGGCCACGCCCTGCGCCGCCGAGGCGAACCCGGCGAGGGTGACCACCACCATGGCCGCCCACGGCGGCAGGACGCGCGGCACCGGCCGGGCCGGGATGCCCGCCGCCGCGGGTGGGCCGCTCACAGCCGGCAGGCGTGGATGTTGGTGACGAGGATCGCGCGGGCACCGAGCTCGTAGAGCTCGTCCATGATCCGGTGCACGTCGTCGCTGAGCACCATCGCCTGCACGGCCACCCAGCCCTCGCGGTGCAGCGGGGAGACGGTCGGCGACTCGATGCCCGGGGTCAGCGAGCTGGCCCGGTCCAGCAGGCCGGCCGGCACGTCGTACGCGAGCATCACGTAGCGGCGGGCCACCAGGACGCCGTGCAGGCGGCGCAGCAGCTGCTCCGACTGCGGGTGCGCCGGCGCGCCGGTGCGGCGGACGAGCACCGCCGAGGAGCGCAGCAGCGGCTCGCCGAAGACCACCAGGCCGGCCTGGCGCAGCGTGGTGCCGGTCTCCACCACGTCGGCGACCACGTCGGCGACGCCGAGCCGGATGGCGTTCTCCACCGCCCCGTCCAGGCGGATCACGTCGGCCTTCACGCCCAGCTCGGCCAGGTGCCGCTCGACCAGCCCCGGGTACGCGGTGGCGATCCGGTGCCCGCCCAGCTCCCGTACGTCGTCGACGTCCTCGGGGCGGGCGGCGAAGCGGAAGGTGGCCCGGCCGAAGTCGAGGTCCACCACCTCCTCGGCCGGCGCGCCGGAGTCGATCAGCAGGTCGCGGCCGGTGATCCCGACGTCGAGGTCGCCGGAGCCGACGTAGGTGGCGATGTCCTTGGGCCGCAGGTAGAAGAACTCGATGTCGTTGGCCTCGTCCCGGCAGACGAGGTCCTTGGGGTCGGTGCGCTGGCGGTAGCCCGCCTCGCGCAGCATCTGGGCGGCCTTCTCGGCCAGGGCGCCCTTGTTGGGTACGGCGACACGCAGCATGACGGAGTGCTCCTTCGATCGGATCTGATCAACGTCGGGGCGCACTCACAGATGTCGGTAGACGTCCTTCAGGTCGAGGCCGCTGGCCAGCATCAGCACCTGGACCTGGTAGAGCAGCTGGGAGATCTCCTCGGCGGTCCGCTCCGGCCCCTCGTGCTCGGCGGCCATCCACGACTCGGCCGCCTCCTCGACGACCTTCTTGCCGATGAAGTGCACGCCCTTCTCGAGCGCGGCGACCGTGCCCGAGCCAGGGGTGCCGGCGGCGGCCTTGGCCTGCAGCTCGGCGAACAACTCCTCGAACGTCTTCACGCCGCGATTCTTCCAGCCGCCCGCCGAGGTCTCGTGCTCCGGGTCCGGCCGCGTCGTCTTCCCCACCGCATCCTCCCGAGGGGTGGGACGGCCCACGCCGGTCGATCGACCCGGCCGCCCCACCGCCGGCCCCGGCGCTCAGCCGCCGAAGCCGACCCGGTGGCCGCTGGTGGCAATGCCCCGGATGGCGAGGGCGGCGTCGAGCGCGGCGACCGTGGCCGCCCAGCCCTTGTCCTCCGCCGAGCCGGGCAGCCCCGCCCGGTCCCGGGCCTGCTCGATCGTGTCCACGGTGAGGACGCCGTGCGCCACCGGCTTGCCCTCGTCCAGCGCGACCCGGGTCAGCCCGTCGGTCACCGAGCGGCAGACGTAGTCGAAGTGGGCGGTGGTGCCCCGGACCACCACGCCGAGCGCGACCACCACGTCGCAACGGCGCGCGAGGGCCTGGGCCACCACGGGCAGCTCGACCGAGCCGGCCACCCGGGCGGTCACCGCGCGGGCCCCGCACGCCTCGGCGGCGGCGACCGCCCGGTCGAGCATGTGGTCGGTCAGCTCCCCGTGCCACCGCGCGGCAACCACGCCGACCGTCATTCCGGCGGCGTCCACCGCCGTCACGCCCGGCTCCCCGAAACCTGCCATGTCTACGCTCCGATCTCGTCGCCGGGGACCGGCCGGCCCATCGGGGCCTCGGTGACCTCGTCCAGCTCGTCCAGCAGGTGCCCCATCCGGTCCCGCTTGGTGCGCAGGTAGCGCACGTTCTCCGGGTGCGGCCGCACCGGCAGCCCCTCGCGGCCGGTGACGGTCAGCCCGTAGCCCTCCAGGCCGGCCCGCTTGGCCGGGTTGTTGGTGAGCAGCCGCATCGAGCGCACCCCGATGTCGTAGAGGACCTGCGCGCCGGTGCCGTAGTCCCGGGCGTCGGCCGGCAGGCCCAGGTCGAGGTTGGCGTCCACGGTGTCCCGGCCCTGGTCCTGGAGCTGGTACGCCTGGAGCTTGTGCAGCAGGCCGATGCCGCGCCCCTCGTGGCCGCGCACGTAGAGCACCACGCCGCGCCCCTCCTCGGCGACCCGGTCCAGGGCCGCGTCGAGCTGGGGGCCGCAGTCGCAGCGCACCGAGCCGAAGACGTCGCCGGTGAGGCACTCGGAGTGCACCCGCACCAGCACGTCCCGCCCGTCGCCGATCTCGCCCATGACCAGGGCGACGTGCTCGGCCGAGTCGTGCTCGCTGCGGTAGCCCAGCGCCCGGAACACCCCGTGCCGGGTCGGCATCCGGGCCTCGGCGACCAGCTCGACCTGCTTCTCGGTGCGCCGCCGGTACGCGACCAGGTCGGCGATGGTGACCAGGGTCAGCGCGTGCTCGGCGCAGAACTTCTCCAGGTCCGGCAGCCGCATCATGGTGCCGTCGTCGTTGACCAGCTCGCAGAGCACGCCGGCGGGGCGCAGCCCGGCCAGCCGGGTCAGGTCGACGGCGGCCTCGGTGTGCCCGGGCCGGCGCAGCACGCCGCCCTCCCGGGCGCGCAGCGGCACCACGTGCCCGGGGCGGGCCAGGTCGGTCGGGCCGGTGCCGGGGTCGGCGAGCAGCCGGATGGTGTGCGACCGGTCGGCGGCGGAGATGCCGGTGCTGACCCCCTCCCGGGCGTCCACGGTCACCGTGTAGGCGGTGCCCCGCCGGTCCTGGTTGGTGTGGTGCATCGGCGGAAGGTCCAGCCGGTCGCACTCGCTCTCGGTCAGCGGCACGCAGATGTAGCCGGACGTCCACCGCACCATGAACGCGAGCAGCTCCGGCGTCGCCAACTCGGCGGCGAAGATCAGGTCGCCCTCGTTCTCCCGGTCGGCGTCGTCGACCACGACGACGGGCCGGCCGGCGGCGATGTCCGCCACCGCCTGCTCGATGCTCCCAAAGGTGGTCATGCCACGGCCTCCGAGTAGGTCTGCGGGATCGGGGCGGGCGCCGGGCGGGCGACCCGCGAGGTGCGCCACCAGGCGACGACGCCCCAGGCGCAGAAGGCGCCGTAGACGAGGTACATGGCCGCCGAGGGGTAGAACCCACCGCGTAGCAGCAGCGGCACGCCGACGGCGTCGACGGCGATCCAGACCAGCCAGAAGTCCACCCAGCCGCGGGCCATGCCGTAGGTGGCCAGCAGGCTGCCGGTGAGGATCCAGGCGTCCGGCAGCGGGCCCCAGGAGCCCAGCGCGGCGAGCACCGGGTAGAACGCGGCGGTGCCGAGGACGGCGGCGGCCAGCAGGCCCAGCCGCTCCCGGCCGGTGGCCCAGCGGGGCGCCACGGCGGCCTGGTCGTCGTCGCCGCCGTGGCGGCGGTTGCGCGACCAGCGCCACCAGCCGTAGAGGCTGACCGCGAAGAAGAAGACCTGCCGGCCGGCCTGCCCGTAGAGGTCGTGCGCCTGCGGCGTGGCGAAGACCCCGCCCAGGAACACGGTGAACAGCAGCGCGTTGCCGATCATGCCGACGGGCCAGGCCCAGACCACCCGGCGCAGGCCGAACAGGGCCGAGGCCAGCCCGAAGCCGTTGCCGACGATCTCCCGGACCAGCACCGGCGAGCCGCCGATGCTCAGCTGCGCGTCGAGCAGCCACCCGAGCGGGCCCATCAGGCCGCCCCGCCCGCCGCGGCGGCGTCCGGCAGGCCGGCGACCGGGGCGCCCGTGCCCGGGAGCCCGCCGGGCGGGCCGGCCTCGGGGCGGCCGGGGTCGGCCAGCCGGGCGCCGAGCAGCCGCTCGACGTACTTGGCGAGGACGTCCACCTCGAGGTTGACCGGGTCGCCGACGCCCCGCGCGCCGAGGGTGGTCAGCTTCAGCGTGGTCGGGATCAGCCCGACGGCGAACCAGTCCGGGCCGACGTCGGCCACGGTCAACGAGACGCCGTCGACGGTGATCGAGCCCTTCTCCACCACGTACCGGGCCAGGGCGGCGGGCAGGCGGAACCGGACGGTCTCCCACTGCGCGGCCGGCTCCCGGGCGAGCACCTCGCCGACGCCGTCGACGTGGCCCTGCACCAGGTGCCCGCCGAGGCGGCTGCCGAGCGCGGCGGCCCGCTCCAGGTTGACCGGGTCGCCGGCCCGCAGCCCGCCCAGCGCGGAGCGGCGCAGCGTCTCCCCCATCACGTCCGCCGTGAAGACCCCGTCGACGGCGTCCACCACGGTCAGGCAGACGCCGTTGACCGCGATCGAGTCGCCGTGCCGGGCGTCGGAGGTGACCAGCGGGCCGCGGACCGCGACCAGCGCCGAGTCACCCGCCGTCGGAGTGATCCGGACGACCTCACCCAACTCCTCGACGATGCCGGTGAACATGTCAGCCCTCCCTCTTCCGGGGCAGCGCGGTGATCCGCAGGTCCGGTCCGACCTGCGTGACGTCGACGTACTCCAGGTCGATGGCCTCGGCGATGGTGGTCACACCGGCGTCCACCAGGGCGGTCGGGCCGGCGCCGAGCAGCCGGGGCGCGACGTAGCCGACGATCTTGTCGACCAGGCCGGCGGCGAGGAAGGCGCCGGCCAGCGTGGGGCCCCCCTCCAGCAGCGCCGCCCGGACCCCGCGCCCGTGCAGCGCGGCGAGCAGCGCCGGCAGGTCGACCCGACCGTCGGGCCCGACGCCGACCTCCGCGGCGGTGGCGACCCACGTCCGGGCCGCGCCGTCGCGGACCCGGGCGTCGACCGGCGTACGCCCCGCCGAGTCCACCACCACGCGCAGCGGCTGCCGGATGCTGAGGGTGCCGTCGCGCAGGTTGCGGGCGGTGAGCCGGGGATCGTCGGTGAGCACCGTGCCCACCCCGGCGATCACCGCGTCGACGGTGCCGCGCAGCGCGTGCACGTCCATCCGGGCCGCCTCGGAGGTGATCCACATGCTGGTGCCGTCGGCCGCCGCCGACCGGCCGTCCAGCGTGGCGGCGAACTTCCAGATCACGTACGGCCAGCCGCGGCGCATCGAGGTGAGCCAGGCGATGTTGCCGGCCTCGGCCTCCACCTCGCGTACCCCCAGGTCCACCTGGACCCCGGCGGCGCGCAGCGTGGCGGCCCCGCCGGAGGCGACCGGATTGGGGTCGGGCACGGCGATGACCACCCGGGCGACGCCGGCCTGGACCAGCGCGGTGCTGCAGGGACCGGTGCGGCCGGTGTGGTCGCAGGGTTCGAGGGTGACCACGGCGGTGCCGCCGCGGGCGCGCTCCCCCGCCTGGGCGAGCGCGACGATCTCGGCGTGCGGCCCGCCGGCGTAGGCGTGGAACCCCTCGCCGACGACCTGGCCGTCGACGTCCAGCAGCACGCAGCCGACCACGGGGTTGGGGCTGGTCGTGCCGAGACCGCGCGCGGCGAGTTCGACCGCGCGACGCATCGCCTCGTCGACGGAGACGCCCCCCATTGCCCTGCCCTCTCATTCGCCGGTCGGCGCGCGGGCGGGTCACGGGAGGCAACGGCACGGGCCGCGGGCGTGCGGCGGCGGAGGTCCGGGTACGGCGGAGCCGACCCGGGGGGCGCGCACGGCACGCTGAGGTCAGCGGCCGGGCAGGGCCCGTCCGTCCCGCGCGCTGTCTCCCATCCGGACTGTCTGGGCGCGGTTTCCCGCCCCCAACCGTCGGCCCCGGATTCTCACCAGGTCCACCGGGCGGCACGAGGCCGACCGGGTCGCGGGCTTACCACGGTCACGCCGTGGATCACCGCCGGTTCGGAATTACACCGAGTCCCGCCAGCGCGTGGTGGGTACACCGGCAGTCTTACACGCCCGACGGGGGGTGGCGCCACCGAGGCGAGCTACTTCACAGCGGGAATACGCGGTCACGTCACCCCGCGTCGCCGGTCCACCGCCACGTACGAGCCGGGCTGGCTCTTGGCCACCGTCTTCATCTCGGAGGCGACCGCGATCGCCTCGAGGGGGTCGGTGAACCGCTTGTTGGCGTCGGAGATGGAGACGCCGATGGAGAGGGTGACCAGGGCGGCGCGCCGGATGTTGCCCCGCCGGTCCTTCAGCTCCACGTAGCCGCGGGCGGCGTCGGCGGGGTCGTAGAGCGAGTCGGCGGCCTTCTCGAAGTCGGCGGACACCCGCGAGGTGAGCGGACGCACCTGCTCCGGCGTGCAGACGATGACGAAGTCGTCGCCGCCGACGTGGCCGAGGAAGGCCGGCGGCAGCCCCACCGAGACCACCGCCCGGTGCAGGCTGCGCGCCAGGGCCGAGATGAAGTCGTCGCCGCGCACGAAGCCGTACCGGTCGTTGACGCTCTTGAACCGGTCGATGTCGATGTAGCCGACGGCGTAGTCGACGCCGCTGCGGACCCGGTCGGAGATCTCCCGGCGGATCCGGCTGTTGCCGGGCAGCCCGGTCAGCGGGGAGACCTCGCGGAACTCCTTGTTGCGCCGCAGCGTCGAGCTGACCCGGGCCACCAGCTCCGCCGTGTCGAAGGGCTTGACCAGGTAGTCGTCGGCGCCGGCGCTGAGCCCGTGCACCTTGTCCACCGTCATGCCCTTGGCGGTCAGCATGATCACCGGCAGCGCCGAGGTCATCGGGTCGGCCCGCAGCCGCCGGGTCAGCTCCAGCCCGTCGATGCGCGGCATCATCAGGTCGACCACGGCCAGGTCGGGCCGCTGTCGCTCGATCACCTCGAGCGCCTCCTGCCCGTCGCCGGCGTGGATCACCTCGAAGCCGTGCAGCCGCAGGTTGAACTCGACGAAGCGCGCGATGTCCTCGTCGTCGTCGACGACGAGGATGATGTCCTTGCGGTCGCCGGCGGGCTCCACGTCAGGCCCCGGGGGCGGCGCGTTCCGCGAGTGCCCGCAGCTTCCGGACGGCCTCGGCGGGGTCGTCGGCGCCGTAGACGGCGGTGCCGGCGACGAAGGCGTCCGCGCCCGCCTCGGCCGCCTGCGCGATGGTGTCGGCGGCGATCCCCCCGTCGACCTCGATGCGCAGTTCGAGGTGGCCGCTGTCGACGTGCCGGCGGGCGGCGCGCACCTTGTCCAGCAGTTGCGGGATGAAACGCTGCCCGCCGAAGCCCGCCTTGATCGTCATGATCAGCAGCGTGTCGAAGCTCGGCAGCAGCTCCAGGTACGGCTCGATGGGCGTGTCCCGGTCGATCGCCAGCCCGGCCTTCGCGCCGGCCGAGCGGAGGTCCTTGGCCAGCGCCACCGGGTCGTCGCACGCCTCGGCGTGGAACGTGACGTTGTACGCCCCGGCGTCGGCGTAGCCGGGGGCCCACCGGCGCGGGTCCTCGATCATCAGGTGCACGTCGAAGGGCAGCTTGGTGGCGGCCCGCAGGCTCTGCACCACGGGCAGCCCGATGGTCAGGTTGGGTACGAAGTGGTTGTCCATGACGTCCACGTGCAACCAGTCCGCGGCGTTCTCGACGGCACGGACCTCTTCGGCGAGGCGGGCGAAATCGGCGGCGAGGATGCTGGGCGCGACGATCGGCGGCGGTACGGTCACGGGGCCAGTGTACGAACGCGGTGATCGGCCGCCCGCAGCGCGCCACCCACCGACACCGGGTGACCCGGCGGTGACCACTGGTGATGATCGACCGGGGTGCGGTGTTTCCTGTGGAGCGACGACCGGAAGCCGACCCGCTCGATGCGGGGCGCCGGCCCGCAGGGACTCCCCGCGATGTGAGCGCGGTGCCGTATGCTGCCGCACCGTGACGTGTCCGGCCGCCTCGCGCCGCCCGGACCACGATCGGCGGGAGGTCGGGGCGATGCGACGGTGGTGGACGGCGGCCGCGGCCGGCGCGGTGGCGGCCCTGGTGCTCGCCGGCTGCGGCACCCCGGCCGGCACCGACGGGGACCTGACCGACGACTGGCCGGCGCCCGCGGCACCGCAGGCGTTCGTCCCCGCCAACGGCGTCTGCCACCGGGACATCCAGGACGTCGGCTACCTCACCGCCTACAACCCGGTCGACTGCGCCGAGTCGCACCGCGTGGAGACCGTGCACGTCGGCACGCTCACCGGGGCGGCGACCGAGCGCAGCACTCCTCCGCCGGCCGGCTCGGCCGGCATGCGCGCCGCCCGGGCCGAGTGCGACACGAAGGTCAACGAGGTGGTCGGCGGGGACTGGCGCTCCGGCCGGCTCGGGCTGGGCGTCGTGCTGCCGTCGCCGCAGGCGTGGGGCGGCGGCGCCCGCTGGTTCCGCTGCGACCTGAGCGAGCAGACCAGCCTCGACGAGCCGAGCGCGAAGTCCCGGACGGGAAGCCTGAAGGGCGCCCTGGCCGGCGCCGCCCCGCTCGCCCACCGCTGCTTCAACCCCAAGCTGAGCAACGACGAGGTGCGGGAGATGGTGGCGGTGGCCTGCACCAGCAAGCACCACGCCGAGTTCGTCGGCGTCTGGCGGGCCCCGGACACCAGCTACGACGCCTTCACCCGGGACAGCCTCGGGGTGCACCGGGCCTGCCGCGCGTTGATCGCGAAGTACGTCAAGGTGCCGAACAACGGCGACCTGAAGTACCGGGCGGGCTCGATCTTCTACCACCCCCTCGAGCAGGAGTGGCGCAACGGCAACCGGGGCGTGCAGTGCTTCCTCTGGGTCAGCGACCGCAACCTGACCCGCTCCGTGAAGGGCGCCGGCACGAAGGGTCTGCCGGTCACCTGAGCGCCCGGACCGGCACCGGACCGACCCGCGACGGGGCGGCCACCCGAGGGTGACCGCCCCGTCGGGCGTCCGTTGTCAGGTGCGGCGCAGCACCGCGAGGAACATCGCGTCGGTGCCGTGCCGGTGCGGCCACAGCTGCACCGTCGGCCCGTCGCCGAGGCCGGGCATCCCCGCCGGCAGCAGCGGCCGGGCGTCGACGAAGTCGACCGGCACTCCCGAGCGGCGGGCCGCCTCGGTCACCGTCACGTGCGTCTCCACGGTGTGCGGGGAGCACGTCACGTAGGCGACCAGGCCGCCCGGACGGACGGCCCGCAGCGCCGCGGCGAGCAGCTCCCGCTGCAACCGGGTCAGCGGCGGCAGGTCCGACGGCTCGCGCCGCCAGCGGGACTCCGGCCGGCGGCGCAGCGACCCCAGGCCGGTGCAGGGAGCGTCGACCAGCACCCGGTCGAAGTGCGCCTCCGGCAGTTTCGGGTCGGCGCCGACCGTGCGGCCGTCGGTGTGCAGCACGGTCACCGGCAGGCCCCGGGTGGCCTGGGCGACCAGCCGCGCCCGGTGCTCGGAGACCTCGACGGCGGTCAGCCGCGCGTCCCGCTGCGCGGCGAGGGCGCCGAGCAGGCCGGACTTGCCGCCCGGGCCGGCGCACAGGTCGAGCCAGCGCCCGTCCGGGCCGTCCAGCGGGGCCACCGCCAGGGCGTTGGCCACCAGCTGGGAGCCCTCGTCCTGCACGTGGGCCCGCCCCTCGGCCAGCGCCGGCAGGTCGCCGGGCGCCCCGCCCGAGAGATAGACGGCGTACGGGGAGAAGGCCCCCGGGGCCCCGCCGACCTCGTCGGCCAGCGCGACCGGGTCGGCCAGCCCGGGCCGGGCGCACAGGTGCACCGGCGGGCGCTCGTTGTCCTCGATGAGCAGCCGGGCGGTCTCGCCGAGGTCGCCGCCGAGCGCCTCGGCGAAGGCCCGCACGATCCACTGCGGATGGCTGTACGCCAGCGCGAGGTGCCCGATCGGGTCGGTCTCCATCGGCGGGGCGAGCTTGGCCACCCAGGCGTCCGCGTCCCGGCCGGCGACCTCGCGCAGCACCGCGTTGGCGAAGCCCGTCGCGCCGGGGCCGACCGCGCGGACCAGGTCGACGGTCGAGGAGACCGCGGCGTGCGCCGGCACCCGGGTGTGCAGGAGCTGGTACGCCCCGAGCCGCAGCGCGTCGCGTACCGGCGGGTCGATGCGCTGCACGTCCCGCCCGGCCGCGTCGGTGAGGATCGCGTCGAGGGTGCCGAGGTGGCGCAGCGTGCCGTAGGTCAGCTCGGTGGCGAAGGCCGCGTCCCGGCCGGTCAGCCCGGTGTCACGCAGCAGCGACGGGAGCACCAGGTTGGCGTACGCGTCGTCCCGGTGCACCGCCGCGACGGCCTCGTACGCGACCTGCCGCGGCAGGTCCACCGCCGGGCGGGCCGGGCGCCGGCCGCCGTCGCGCCGGTCGCCGCCGGGGCGGGCGCCCCACCGGCCGCCCCCCGCCGG
Organism: Micromonospora sp. NPDC049139; assembly: GCF_055586845.1. Classification (NCBI taxonomy): domain Bacteria; kingdom Bacillati; phylum Actinomycetota; class Actinomycetes; order Micromonosporales; family Micromonosporaceae; genus Micromonospora; species Micromonospora sp. NPDC049139. Next base: position 128,507 of record NZ_JBVJHK010000014.1, read on the forward strand.
CCGGTCGCCGCGGCGATCGCCCGCCGGGCGATCGGCGCGCCCGGGGCCACCGGGCCGCTCACCGCGTCGCTCCGCCGGGAAACGGTCGCCGGAGGACCGCTCGGGGCCCGTCACGCGAGCTCCTCCCCCGCGGCCACCCGGGCGCCGCGCGCCCAGTCGGTCGCCGCCATCGCCCGCTTGCCCGCGGCCCGCACCTCGCCGAGCCGCACCGGGACGGTGGCCGTGCCGGCCAGCACCCGGGACTTCTCCACCAGCAGCTCACCCGGCTTCAGCTCGGGGCCGTCGGTCACCGGGGCGACCGGGCCGAGCTTGACCCGCTCGCCCCGGAAGGTCGTCCACGGCCCGGGCGCCGGCGTGCAGGCCCGGATCCGCCGGTCCACCGCGAACGCCGGGTCGGCCCAGCGCACCCGGGCGTCCTCCACGGTCAGCTTCGGCGCCAGCGACACCCCGTCGGCGGGCTGCGGCTCGGCCCGGGCGGTGCCGTCGGCGATCGCGTCGAGGACGGCCACCAGCAGGCCCGCGCCGGAGTGGGCGAGCCGCTCCAGCAGGTCGCCGGAGGTGTCGGCCGGGCGGATCTCGTCGGTGAGCGTGCCGTAGACCGGCCCCGTGTCGAGGCCCTCCTCCAGCTGGAAGACGCTGGCCCCGGTCAGCTCGTCGCCGTGCAGCACGGCGTGCTGGACGGGCGCGGCCCCGCGCCACGCGGGCAGCAGGGAGAAGTGCAGGTTGATCCACCCGTGCCGGGGGATCTCCAGGGCGGCCGGCGGCACCAGCGCGCCGTAGGCCACCACGGGGACGCAGTCCGGGGCCAGCTCGCGCAGCCGGTCCAGGAACTCCGGCTCGCGCGGGCGGGCCGGGGTGAGCACCTCGATCCCGTGCTCGTCGGCCCACGCCCCGACGGGGGACCGGGACAGCCCGCGCCCCCGCCCGGCGGGCGCGTCGGGGCGGGTGACCACGGCGAGCAGCTCGTGGCGGGAGGCCGCCACGGCGGCCAGGGCGGGTACGGCGACGGCCGGGGTGCCGGCGAAGATCACGCGCACGGGCGGCTCACCGACCCAGGCCGAAGGGGCTGCTGGCGGTGTGCGGGTTGAGCTTCACCGTCGGCGGGGCGGCCGGGTCGTACCACTCCGCCTGGCGGATCGCCTTCATCGCCTCCTTGCGGCCGGCCGGGTCCAGCCGGTCCACGAAGAGCACCCCGTCGAGGTGGTCCGTCTCGTGCTGCACGCAGCGCGCCATCAGGCCGGTACCGACGATCTGCAGCGGGTCGCCGTAGCCGTTGAAGCCCTTGGCGATCACGTTCTGCCGGCGCTTGGTGTCGAAGTAGAGGCCCGGAATGGACAGGCAGCCCTCCGGCCCGTCCTGCTCCTCGGCGTCGGGAAACTCCAGCACCGGGTTGACCAGGTGGCCCAGCACGTCGTCGACGTCGAAGGTGAACACCCGCAGGCCCACACCGAGCTGCGGCGCGGCGAGGCCGGCGCCGTTCTGCTCGCGCATCGTGTCGGTCAGGTCCGCGATGAGCTTGCGCAGCTCGACGTCGAAGTCGACCACCGGATCGGCCGGCGTGCGCAGCACCGGATCCCCGAACAGACGGATGGGCTGGACGGTCACTCGGCGTGGCTCCTTCGGCTGGACGACGTGGTGCCGTACCAGTCTACGGAGTGCCGGGAGCCGTCCCGGGCGGCGTACCGCGTTGCGCCGCCGCCGGTTCCGTGTCGATGATCACCACGCAGCCGGTCGTACGTCCGGTCGGCCCGCGGGCGCCCGCGGAACAGCTGCCGGTCCTGAGGTGTGGCCGACCGGGCGGCTCAGGCGCCGGCGCCCGGCTCCCCGGCCAGCACCGTGCCCCCGCCGAGCAGGGCGTGCTCCGGCAGCGGCAGCTCGATCTTGTGGGCGGCCTCCCAGTCGTGGATCAGGGTCGGCCGGGCCTGGGCGGCGAAGTAGTCCACCGCGCTCATCCCGCCGACCACCTGCTCGTCGACCTCGGCAACGAGTTGGGCCGGCACCAGGCGGAAGCCGTTCTGCAGGGCGGCGCTGAGCCGGCGGTGCCCGTCGACGACGAAGAAGTACTCCCCCGTGTAGCCGATCCGCAGCGGCTCCAGCGCCTCGTCGCCGGCCGCGGCGACGTCGCCGACGAACTCCGAGTCCCACAGGTCGCGCAGGGCGGCGATGTCCTCGGTCGGGTAGACCCGGGCGGGGTCGAGCAGCAGCAGCGGCGGGGCGTCGCGCAGCACGTCCGCGCACAGCCGGCCCTCGTACGCGTCGACGATGTGCTCGATGACCTCGTCCGCCGAGGCGCGGGTGGTGTCGCAGATCAGGTCGTAGTTGCGCAGCCGTGCCTTGTCCACCCCGTAGCGGACGATGAACCGGCCCCGCTCGCTCTCGCTGCGCTCCCGCAGCTTGGCCGTGGCTTCCTCCAGCGACGTGTAGCTCTCGGCCGGGCCGGAGGGGCGGGCGAGCACCCGGCGGGCCGCCTCGCCCGGCTCGGTGATCATGTGCACCTTGAGCGCGTCGGTGAAGAAGTGCCAGGCCAGCCGGGAATCCATGACCAGCCGCTCGCCCGAGGCGGCGATGTCCCGCTGGAGCTGGTCGACGTAGCCGTCGACGGCCTGGTCCAGCTCGGCGTGCAGGTTGAGCTGAAGCGCGGTCATCTGCCGCTCCTGCGCCATCTGCCGGTAGAGGTCACCGACGCTGACCCGGCGCAGGCCGAGCCGCTTCGCGATCTCCACCGAGACGGTGCTCTTGCCGCTGCCGAGGTCACCATTGAAGACGATCGACTGACGAACGGTCACGACTGGTCCACCCCTGATCACCGGCTGATTGACATCATCGACATCGCGCCGAACCGACGCGCTCCCGCCATCGTCGCGCGATCCTGCGACAACTCCAGCTCGGCGCGTCTGACGCCGCGCCCCGACCTGGAGCCGTCGTACGCCCCGGCATGACGGGCGATGCTATCACCCGATCGCGGGCCGCCCGCCGTACCCGGCGTGCGACGGCGGGCCGGTCGGGCGCCCGGAACGGCGGGACCGTGCGGCGGATCACGGGCGGCCCATCACGGGCGGCAGGGCCGTGGCGAGGGATCGCGGTCGTGGCGACGGACCGCCGGCGGCCCGGGCAGGGCGGCGGATCACCGGCGGCCCGGCCGTGGCGACGGACCGCCGGCGGACCGGCCGTGGCGACGGACCGCCGGCGGCCCGGCCGTGGTCGCGGGCGGCGCGGGTGTCGTCCCGGTCAGAAGAGGCTGAGTGGGTCCACCTGGAGACGGACCGGGTCGACGGCCTTGCGCGCCGTGCGCACCCCGGCCGCCGAGTGCAGCGCACCGGCCAGCGCGACCGCCCGGGCCCGGGGCACCCGGACCAACATCCGCTCCCGCTCCCCGTCGGCCGGCACCGGCCCGAGCAGCTCGGCCTCGGCCGGGAGCCGGGCCTCGGCCAGCAGGTCGGCCACCGCCGCCGGCGGGCCGGTCACGCTGGCCATCCGCACCGCCGGCGGGAAGCCCAGCTCCCGCCGCTCGGCCAGCTCCCGGGCGGCGAACCAGGCGGCGTCCCAGCGCAGCAGCGCCTGCACCGGGGCGAGGGCGCCGTCGGCGACCACCACCACCCGGCCGCCGCCGGCCGCGGGGCGGGCCAGCGCGGCGGCGGCCAGCCAGCGGCGCAGCGCCTCCTCCCCCGCCCGCAGGTCGGCCCGGGTGAGCAGGGCCCAGGAGTCCAGCAGCAGCACCGCGCCGAAGCCGCCCTCGGCGACCGGCTCGGCGCCGGGGGTGGCGATGACCAGGCCGGCGCCGCCCGGCACGGTGGCGAGCACCTCCTCACGGCCGGAGGTGCGCACCGGCACGCCGGGGAAGGCCCGCCCCAGCTCCTCGGCCGTGCGCCGGGCGCCGGTGACGGAGGCGCGCAGCCGCCGCCCGCCGCACTCCGGGCAGGCGTACGCGGCGGCGACCCGCCCGCACCACCGGCAGGCCGGGGTGCCCTCGGCCGAGGGCAGCGCGAGCGGCCCGGCGCAGTGCGGGCACCGGGCCGGGGTCCGGCACTCGGCGCAGGCCACCGAGGGCAGGTAGCCGCGGCGGGGCACCTGGACCAGCACCGGCAGGTCGGCCCGGATCGCCTCGCGGGCGGTGGTCCAGGCCAGGCTGGGCAGCCGGGCGGTGGCCGCCCCGGGGTCCCGGGCCAGCTGCGGGTCGTCGCCAGTGGGCGCGATCGCCGGCATCCGGGCCCGCAGGGTGGCCCGGTCGGCCACCACCTCGCGGGCCCACCCCGTCTCCACCAGCAGCTGCGCCTCGGCCGTGCGGGCGAACCCGCCGACCAGGGCGGCGGCGTCGCCGAGCTGGGCGCGGGTGAGCAGCACCTCCCGGGCGTGCGGGTAGGGGGCCCGGGGCTCGGCGTGCAGGTCGTCGCCGTCGTCCCAGATCGCCACCAGGCCGAGGCGGGCGACCGGGGCGAACATCGCGGCGCGGGTGCCGACCACCACGGGCACGTCGCCGCGCCGGGCGGCGAGGAACGCCCGGTAGCGCCGGGCGGGGCCGAGGGCGGCGGAGAGGCAGACGTGCCGCCCCGGGCCCAGGGCGGCGTGCAGGGCGACGTCGAGGCGATCCAGGTCGCGGTTGTCGGCGACCACCACCACCGCGCCCCGGCCGCCGGCGACGGTCGCGGCGACGGCCTCGGCGTACCGGGCGGGCCAGTCCTCCCCGGGCAGCGCCGACCAGACCGCGCGGGGTGCCCGCCCGTCGGCCAGCGCCCGGAGCAGGGCCGGCCCGGCCGGGTAGTCCCGCCAGGCGTCCGGACCGGGCCCGACCACCGGCCCGGCGCCCGCCGGGGCGTCCACCGGCACCGCGACCTCGGGCACGGCGACCTCGGCGGGACCGTCGTCCGGCACGCCGGAGCCTCCGCCGGACGCCGTGCGGCCGCCCTCCGGCGCCGCGGCGTCTCCGCCGGACACGTCGGCGCCTCTGGCGGACACCGCCGCGTCCCCGGCCGGCGCGGGCGCGTCCCCGGCCGGCGCGGGCGCGTCCCCGGCCGGCGCGGGCGCGTCGCGGGCGCGGACGTCCTTTTCCACCCGGGCGTGCCGGGGCGGTACGGCGAGGCGGAGCACGTCGGCGAGGCTGCCGGCGTAGCGGTCGGCGACCGCCCGGGCCAGCCGGGCGACCTCCGGGGCGAGCACCGGCTCCGGCGACACGACCTTCTCCAGGTACGCCAGTCGGCCGGTGTGCCCCGAGTCGTCAGCCCGCTCCAGCAGCCAGCCGTCGACGAGCTGCCCCGCGAAGCGGACCTTCACCCGCGTGCCGGGAACGGCGTCGGCGTCCAGCTCGGCGGGGACGAGGTAGTCGAACGGGCGGTCCAGGTGGGCCAGGGGCAGGTCGACGCAGACGCGAGCGACCGGCGACCCCGCAGCGGGTCGCCGGTCGCTGCGCCTGGTGCCGGTCAGGCTCCCGCGGCCGACTTGAGGTCGGCGGCCCGGTCGGTGCTCTCCCAGGTCAGGTCCGGCAGCTCACGGCCGAAGTGGCCGTACGCGGCGGTCTGCTGGTAGATCGGGCGGAGCAGGTTGAGGTCGCGGATGATGGCGGCCGGCCGCAGGTCGAAGACCTCGGTGACGGCCTGCTCGATCGAGGCGACCGGCACGGTCTCGGTGCCGAACGTCTCGACGAAGAGGCTGACCGGGTGGGCCTTGCCGATCGCGTAGGCGACCTGCACCTCGCACCGCTCGGCCAGGCCGGCGGCGACCACGTTCTTGGCCACCCAGCGGGTCGCGTACGCCGCCGAGCGGTCGACCTTCGACGGGTCCTTGCCGGAGAACGCGCCACCGCCGTGCCGGGCGTACCCGCCGTAGGTGTCGACGATGATCTTGCGTCCGGTCAGGCCGGCGTCGCCCATCGGCCCGCCGATCTCGAACCGGCCGGTCGGGTTGACCAGCAGCCGGTAGCCCTCGGTGTCCAGGCCGAGGCTCTCCAGCTCCGGGGCGATGACGTGCTCGCGCACGTCGGGGGTGAGCAGCGATTCCAGCGAGATGTCCGCGGCGTGCTGGCTGGAGACGACCACCGTGTTGAGCCGGACCGGGCGCAGCCCCTCGTACTCGATGGTGACCTGGGTCTTGCCGTCCGGGCGCAGGTAGGGGATGGTGCCGTCCTTGCGCACCTGCGACAGCCGGCGGGCCAGCCGGTGCGCCAGCGCGATCGGCAGCGGCATCAGCTCGGGCGTCTCCGAGCAGGCGAACCCGAACATCATGCCCTGGTCGCCGGCGCCCTGGGCGTCCAGCGCGCTCTCCGAGGCCCCGGTACGCAGCTCGAAGGCGTTGTCGACGCCCTGGGCGATGTCCGCCGACTGGGCACCGATGGAGACGTTGACGCCACAGGAAGCGCCGTCGAAGCCCTTCTTCGACGAGTCGTAGCCGATGTCGAGGATGGTCCGACGGACAATGGTCGGGATGTCGGCGTACGCCTTGGTGGTCACCTCGCCGGCGATGTGCACCTGGCCGGTGGTGATCAAGGTCTCGACCGCGACCCGGCTGCGCGGGTCCTCGGCGAGCAGGGCATCGAGAATGCCGTCGCTGATCTGGTCGGCGATCTTGTCCGGGTGGCCTTCCGTGACCGATTCGGAAGTGAAGAGGCGGCGTGTCACGGCACTCCTAGCTTGTGGATAAGTCGTTCCGCGGAAGTCTAGTCATCCGCGCGCGCGCCGGGGGCCTTCGGTCATGCTCGGTTCCAGCCGTCAGGAACGGTCGGGCAACCGGGCCGCCGCGAGATCCCAGACGGCGTCGGCGAGGTCCTCCTTGGACTGTTCGGGCAGCCGGCTGACCGACCCGTCCGCGCCGATGACGGTCGCCGCGTTGGTGTCGGCGCCGAAGACCTTGTCGGTGCCGACCTCGTTGATGACGATGAGGTCCGCCCGCTTGCGGGCGAGCTTGGCCCGGCCGTTGGCCTCGGCGTCGCCGGTCTCCGCGGCGAACACCACCAGCACCTGCTCCGGGCGACGGCGCTGGCCCAGCTCGGCGGCGATGTCCGGGTTGGTGACGAGCGCGATGGTGGGTGCGTCGCCGTCGTCCGACTTCTTGATTTTGCCAGGCGCGTAGGTCGCCGGGCGGAAATCGGCCGGAGCCGCCGCCATCACCACCACGTCGGCCCCGGCGGCCGCCGCGAGCGTGGCCTCGCGCAGCTCGGCGGTGGTGCCGACCCGGACCAGGTCGACGCCCGCCGGGTCGGGCAGCGAGACGTTGGCCGAGATCAGGGTGACCCGGGCCCCGCGGGCGACGGCGCAGCGGGCAAAGGCGTAGCCCTGCTTGCCGGAGGAGCGGTTGCCCAGGAAACGGACCGGGTCGAGGGGCTCGCGGGTGCCGCCGGCGGTCACCACCACGTGCCGCCCGGCCAGGTCGGCGGGGGCGGCGAGGCCTCGGGCCAGGGCCCGGCGGGCGACCGCGAAGATCTCCGCCGGGTCGGGCAGCCGACCCTTGCCGGTGTCGGCCCCGGTGAGCCGGCCGACGGCGGGCTCGACCACCCGGACGCCGCGGGAGCGCAGCGTCGCGACGTTGGCGACGGTGGCGGGGTGCTCCCACATCTCGGTGTGCATGGCCGGGGCCAGCACGACCGGGCAGCGGGCGGTGAGCAACGTGTTGGTCAGCAGGTCGTCGGCGAGGCCGTGGGCGGCCTTCGCGAGCAGGTCGGCGGTGGCCGGCGCGACCACGACGAGGTCGGCCTGCTGGCCGAGCCGGACGTGCGGCACCTCGTGCACGTCGGACCAGACGTCGTCGGCGACCGGCTGGCCGGAGAGCGCCGCCCAGGTCGGCGCCCCGACGAAGCGGAGCGCCGACGCGGTCGGCACGACCCGGACCCGGTGACCCGACTCGGTGAAGAGTCGCAGCAGCTCGCACGCCTTGTAGGCGGCGATGCCGCCGCCGACCCCGAGGACGATCCGGGGGGACATCGGCGCGGGGCGGGTTACGGCTGGTCGGTCGGCTCGGCGGTGAGCAGGCCCGCGTTGATCTCGCGCATGGCGATGGAGAGCGGCTTCTCCTGCGGGGTGGTCTCGACCAGCGGGCCGACGTACTCCAGCAGGCCCTCACCGAGCTGGCTGTAGTAGGCGTTGACCTGGCGCGCGCGCTTGGCGGCGAAGATGACCAGCGCGTACTTCGACGTCGTCTTCTCGAGGAGCTCGTCGATCGGCGGGTTGGTGATGCCTTCGGGGCTTGCGATGGATCCCACGAATTAACCTCTGCGTCTATCGCACCGCGGACAGCGGTGCTGGCGCTCAACCGCGCAGATGCGGTCGCGCCGGAGCCAGGAAAGAAGAACCGGACAAGCCTACCAGCTCCTCGACGACCCGATCGGTGAGGCCGTGCGGGACGGTGTGGTCGAACGCGGCGAGGGTGCCCGCCGGGGGGACGATGCCGGGCGGGTGCAGCAGCACCAGCCGGGCGTCGGGCAGCGCCGCCCGGACCAGCAGCGCGCCGGCGAGGTCGAGGCCGAGCAACACCGGCTGCCCGACGGCCAGCCGGGCCCGCACCGGCCCGCCCGGCGTGCCGCGCCGGTGGGGTCCGGCCCGGCTCCACTCCAGCAGCTCCCCCGCCGCGACCATGCGGTCGAACTCCGGCGGGGTCAGGAAGAGGCGGTCCACCCCGTCCAGCTCGCCCTCCCGACGGGGGCGCGTGGTGGCCGGCACCGGGACCCACACGGACGGAGAACGCGCCCGGACGCACTCGACGACACTCTCCGTGCCCGAACCCTCAGGTCCGGCCAGGACAGTGAGCCGAGCCGCCGGGCGCGCCTCGTCATCCGTGCTCACTGCTTGTTTCTACACGCTGCCAGCCTCAGTTGGCGGCGAACTCCCCAAGCAGTGCCTTGCGCTGCTGCTCGCCGAGGCCACGCAGGCGACGGCTGTCGGCGATCTTGAGCTTCTCCATGATCTGGGTGGCCCGGATCTTGCCGATACCCGGCATCGCCTGCAACACGGCGGAGACCTTGAGCTTGCCGACGACGTCGTCGGACTCGGCGCGCTCGAGGACGGCTCCGAGGGTGGTCTTGCCCTGCTTGAGCTGCTCCTTCAGCTCAGCACGGGCCTTGCGAATCTCCGCGGCCTTCTCCAGCGCGGCAGCGCGCTGTTCCGGGGTCAGTGACGGGAGCGGCACCAGTTCTCCTCAGGTCCCTATCGCGACGGGCGGGACGCCACGCCGCATCTGTGAAACGTGGTGTCGCTGTGAACCAAGGGGTCCATGGTTCCCAGCGCCGGGAAAACTAGCGGCCAACGACGGTTTCGGCAACGTGGACGCGCGATGATCATCGCAAAGTGACCGAGCCGTCAGTCAGTCAGCCGGCGGTCAGGGCAGCCCGGCAGTCGGTCAGGGCCCGGTCAGCGGCGGCCCGCAGCGCGGCCGGGTCCGGGCCCGCGTTCAGCACCTCGCGGGAGTACGAGGGCAGCACGGCGGGCAGACTGGAGCCGAAGACGACGCGCAGATCCGCCGCGGTGGCGCCCTGCGCCCCGAGGCCCGGGGCGAGCAGCGGGCCGTTGGCCCGGGACAGGTCGTGGCCGGTGTCGCCGATGGTCGCGCCGACCACCAGGCCGAAGCTGCCGAGCGGCTCCGCACCCGCGTTGAGCTGGGAGATCTCGTCGATGACGGTCTGCGCCACGGTCCGCCCGTCGGCGGTGCGGGCGCGCTGCACGGCGGCGCCCTCGGGGTTGCTGGTGAGCGCCAGCACGAAGACCCCGCCGCCGTGCTCGGCAGCCAGATCGAACATCGGGGCGAGCGAGCCGACGCCGAGGTACGGGCTGGCCGTCACCGCGTCGACATGGACCGGACTGGATGGGTCAAGGTACGCCGAGGCGTACGCGGCGACGGTCGAGCCGATGTCGCCGCGCTTGGCGTCGAGGAGAACGAGCGAGCCGGCCTCGCGTAACTGTCGGATAGTTGACTCTAGGATCGCCACTCCGCGCGAGCCGAACCGTTCGAAAAAGGCCGACTGGGGCTTGACCACCGCGACCCGGTCACCGAGGGCTTCCGCGACCGTCCGGGCGAACCGGTCAAGCCCCCGGACGTCGTCGTCGAGCCCCCAGCGGGCCAGCAGCCCCGGGTGCGGGTCGATGCCGACGCAGAGCGGCCCACGCTCGTTGACGGCCCGGTGCAGGCGGGCGCCGAAGCTCTCCATCCGGTTCTCTCCCTCTCCTCGCCCGGGCGTCCGCCGCCCGGGGCACGCTCGTCTGCGGGCGGCGCGCCGCCCGCGTACTCCCGCCGGACCGTGACCGGCGGCTCAGCCGGCCCGCACGGCGGCGGCCACCCCGGCGGCGATCCGGGCCAGGTCGGCGTCGTCGGTGACGTACGGCGGCATGGTGTAGACCAGGTCGCGGAACGGCCGCAGCCAGACGCCCTCGGCGACTGCGGCGGCGGTGGCGGCGGCGAGGTCCACCTCGTGGTCGAGCTGCACCACGCCGATCGCGCCGAGCACCCGCACGTCGCGCACCCCCGGCGCGCCCCGCAACGGCTCCAGGCCGGCCCGCAGGCCCGCCCGCACCCTCGACACCTGCCCCGCCCAGTCCCCGGCCCGCAGCAGGCCCAGGGACGCGTTGGCGACCGCGCAGGCCAGCGGGTTGCCCATGAACGTCGGGCCGTGCGCCAGCACCCCGCCGGCGGAGATGCCCCGGGCGACCTCCGCCGTGCAGAGCGCGGCGGCCAGCGTCAGGTAGCCGCCGGTGAGCGCCTTGCCCACGCACATCACGTCGGGCACCACCCCGGCGTGCTCGGCGGCGAACATGGCGCCCGTCCGGCCGAAGCCGGTGGCGATCTCGTCGAAGACCAGCAGCACCCCGTGCGCCCGGGTGACCTCGCGCAGCACCCGCAGGTAGTGCGGGTGGTGGAAGCGCATGCCCCCGGCGCCCTGGACGACCGGCTCCACGATGACCGCCGCCAGCTCGTGGGCGTGCCGCTCGACCGCCTCGACCAGGGCCGCCTCGTAGGCGGCGTCGGGCGGGGTGTCGAAGCCGCCGGGCGGGACGGGGGCGAAGACCTGGCGGGGCAGCACGTCGCCCCAGAGGTGGTGCATCCCGCCCTCGGGGTCGCAGACGCTCATCGGGTGGAACGTGTCGCCGTGGTAGCCGCCCCGCCAGGTGCCCAGCCGGCGGCGTTCCGGCCGGCCGGTGGCGCGTTGGTACTGCAGGCACATCTTCACGGCGACCTCGACGGCGACCGAGCCGGAGTCGGCCAGGAAGACGTGCTCCAGCCCGTCCGGGGCCAACTCGACGAGGGTGGCCGCCAGGCGGACCGCGGGCTCGTGGGTGAGCCCCCCGAACATCACGTGGCTCATCCGGCCGAGCTGGTCGGTGACCGCCGCGTCGAGCACGGGGTGCCGGTAGCCGTGGATCGCCGCCCACCACGACGACATCCCGTCGACCAGCTCCCGGCCGTCGGCCAGCCGCAGTCGTACGCCCTGTGCGCCCTCCACCACGTAGGGCGGGCTGGCCGGCGGCAGGGCCGCGTACGGGTGCCAGACGTGCCGGCGGTCGGCCGCCAGGATCTCCTCGGGTGTCACGCGCGCTCCTTCGTCGTCGCCCCCGCGATCTTGCACTTGTGGCCCCCTTCTCGTCCGGTATGAGGCATTGGCCGGGGCGGAAAGTGCAAGATCACGGGTACTGCGGTCACCGGGCCGGTGCCGGGGCGGCGGCCGTGGCGCGGGCGACGGCCCGGGGCAGGGCCGGGCCGCGGTAGATGAAGCCCGTGTAGAGCTGGACCAGGGCGGCGCCCGCGTCGAACATCCGGGCGGCGTCGTCGGGGTCGAGGATGCCGCCGACGCCGACCACCGGCAGCCGCCCGCCGGTCTCCCGGTGCACGAACGACACCACCTCGCGGGCCCGGTCGGCCAGCGGCCGGCCGGACAGGCCGCCCGCCTGCGCGCCGCGCTCCCGGTCGGCCGGGGCGAGGCCGTCGCGCGCCAGGGTCGTGTTGGTGGCGATCACCCCCGCCGCGCCCCGCGCCAGGCAGACCTCCAACAGCTCGGCGATCGCCGGCTCGGTGAGGTCGGGGGCGATCTTCACCAGCACCGGCTTCTCCCCCACCAGCGCGGCGAGCAGGGCGTCCAGGTGCGACCGGTCCTGCAACGCGCGCAGGCCCGGGGTGTTCGGCGAGGAGACGTTGACCGCGAAGTAGTCGCCGTGCCCGCGCAGCGCCCGGTAGGAGGCGAGGTAGTCCTCCACGGCCCCGTCCAGCGGGGTCACCTTGGACTTGCCGAGCGAGATGCCCAGCGGCACCCCGAGCGGGCGGGGCAGCGCCGCCAGCCGGGCCGCGAGGGCCTCGGCGCCGGCGTTGTTGAAGCCCATCCGGTTGACCACGGCCTCGCTGTCGGGCAGCCGGAACAGCCGGGGCCGCGGATTGCCCGGCTGCGGGTGCGCGGTGACCGTGCCGACCTCGACGAAGCCGAAGCCCAGCGCCGGCCACGCCGGCAGCGCCGCGCCGTCCTTGTCCATCCCGGCGGCGAGCCCCACCGGATTGGGGAACTCGACGCCGAACACCGTGCGCGGCGCCCGGACGGCGTACCGGGCGCGCAGGGCGGCCAGCGCCGCCGGCCGGCGGGACAGTCCCGCCAGCCGGCGCAGCGTCCACTCGTGCGCCACCTCGGCGTCCCCCGCCCCGATCCGGAACAGCCCCGGCCGCACCACCCGCTCAAAGATCACCGCGCCCACCCTCCTGGCCCCCGTTGATCATGAGGTTGTTGCCCGTCGCACCGGCGTGTCACGACAACAACCTCATGATCAACCGGCTGGGGGCGGGTCACTCGGCGGCCCGCAGGGCGGCGTGCAGCTCCTGGAGGGGGCGGACCTGCATGTCGCCCCGGATGCGCGCCTCGATGCCCATCACGGCCGCCGCCGCGCCCGGCACGGTGGTGATGCACGGGATGTCCGCCGTGACGGCGGCGCTGCGGATCTCGTAGCCGTCCGAGCGGGCGCTGGCACCCGAGCCCTGCGGGGTGTTGATGACCAGGGCGACGTCGCCGCCGAGGATCAGCGACACCGCGTCCTCGCCCGCGCCGGACTCGTAGTGCTTGCGGATCTGCTCGCAGGCGATGCCGTGCCGGCGCAACACCTCGGCGGTGCCGGTGGTGGCGACGATCTCGAAGCCCAGGTCGGCCAGGCGCTTCACCGGGAAGATCATGCCGCGCTTGTCCCGGTTGGCGACCGACACGAAGATCTTCCCGGCGGTCGGCAGCGAGCCGTACGCGGCCGACTGGGACTTGGCGAAGGCGTTCCCGAAGGCCGTGTCGATGCCCATCACCTCGCCGGTCGACTTCATCTCCGGCCCGAGCAGCGAGTCCATGCCCTTGCCCGTCGGGGTGCGGAACCGCTTGAACGGCAGCACCGCCTCCTTGACCGCGATCGGGGCGCCGGCCGGCAGCGAGCCGCCGTCCCCGGTGGCCGGGAGCAGCCCCTCGGCACGCAGCTCGGCGATGGTGGCGCCGAGCGCGATCCGGGCCGCCGCCTTCGCCAGCGGCACCGCCGTGGCCTTGGAGACGAACGGGACCGTCCGGGACGCGCGGGGGTTCGCCTCCAGCACGTAGAGCACGTCGTCCTTCAGCGCGTACTGCACGTTGAGCAGGCCGCGCACGCCGATGCCCCGGGCGATCGCCTCCGTGTACCGGCGGACCTGCGCGACGTGCGAGCCGGCCAGGGTGATCGGCGGCAGCGAGCAGGACGAGTCGCCGGAGTGGATGCCCGCCTCCTCGATGTGCTCCATCACCCCGCCGAGGTAGACCTCGCCGTCGGCGTCGCAGAGCGCGTCCACGTCGATCTCGATGGCGTCGTCGAGGAACCGGTCCACGAGCACCGGGTGGTCCGGGGAGATGTCGGTGGCCCGCCCGATGTAGTCGCGCAGCGTCGCGTCGTCGTAGACGATCTCCATGCCGCGCCCGCCCAGCACGTACGACGGCCGGACCAGCACCGGGTAGCCGATCTCGTCGGCGATCGCCTTCGCCTCGTCGTACGAGGTGGCCATGCCGTGCGCCGGGGCGCGCAGCCCCGCCCGGGCCAGCACCGCCCCGAACGCGCCCCGCTCCTCGGCCAGGTGGATCGACTCCGGGGAGGTGCCGACGACCGGCACGCCCGCGTCCTTGAGCCGCTGCGCCAGGCCCAGCGGGGTCTGCCCGCCGAGCTGCACGATCACCCCGACCACGCCCGGCCCGCCGGCCGCCCTGCCGGAGGAGTCCTCCGCGTGCCAGACCTCCAGCACGTCCTCGAAGGTGAGCGGCTCGAAGTAGAGCCGGTCGGCCGTGTCGTAGTCGGTGGAGACCGTCTCCGGGTTGCAGTTGACCATCACGGTCTCGAAACCGGCGCCGGCGGCGCCCGAAGCGGACGCAGCGGCGCCCGAAGCGGACGTAGCGGCGCCCGCGGCGCCCGAAGCGGACGCAGCGGCGCCCGCGGCGCCCGAAGCGGACGCAGCGGCTGTGCCGACCGGCGCGCTGCGCAGCGCCTGAACCGCGTGCACGCAGGAGTAGTCGAACTCGATGCCCTGCCCGATCCGGTTCGGCCCGGAGCCGAGGATCAGCACCTTCGGCCGGTCCGACCCGACGACCTCCGTCTCCGAGTCGTAGGAGGAGTAGTGGTAGGGCGTGGTCGCCTCGAACTCGGCGGCGCAGGTGTCCACGGTCTTGTAGACCGGGCGGACGCCCAGGCGGTGCCGCAGCGTGCGTACGCCGTCCTCGGCCGCCAGCTCCGGGCGCAGCGCGGCGAGCTGCCGGTCGGACAACCCGGCCCGCTTGGCCAGGCGCAACAGGTCGGCGTCGAGCACCGGCGCGGCGACGATCTCCGCGCGCAGCTCGACCAGGGCGGCGATCTGGTCCAGGAACCACGGGTCGATCCCGCCGGACGCGGCGGCCACCTCGGCGATCGAGGCGCCCAGCCGCAGCGCCCGCTCCACCGTGTAGAGCCGGCCGTCGTGCGGCATCCGCAGCGCGGCGAGGGTGTTCTCCTTCGTCGCGCCGGCCGGGTCGGGCAGCGTCCAGAAGCCGCCCGCCTTGGTCTCCAGCGAGCGCATCGCCTTGTTCAGCGCCTCGCTGAAGTTGCGGCCCAGGCTCATCGCCTCGCCGACGGACTTCATCGTGGTGGTCAGCTCCGGGTCCGCGCCGGGGAACTTCTCGAACGCGAACCGCGGGATCTTCACCACCACGTAGTCCAGGGTCGGCTCGAACGCCGCCGGGGTCTTCAGCGTGATGTCGTTGGGGATCTCGTCCAGGGTGTAGCCGATGGCCAGCTTCGCGGCGATCTTCGCGATCGGGAAGCCGGTGGCCTTGGAGGCCAGGGCCGACGACCGGGACACCCGGGGGTTCATCTCGATCACGACGATCCGGCCGTCGGCCGGGTTCACCGCGAACTGGATGTTGCAGCCGCCGGTGTCCACGCCGACCTCGCGCAGCACCGCGATTCCCAGGTCGCGCAACTGCTGGTACTCCCGGTCGGTCAGCGTCATGGCCGGGGCCACGGTGACGCTGTCGCCGGTGTGCACACCCATCGGGTCGACGTTCTCGATCGAGCAGACGACCACCACGTTGTCGTGCCGGTCGCGCATGAGTTCGAGCTCGTACTCCTTCCAGCCGAGCACGCTCTCCTCGATGAGCACCTCGTGCACCGGGCTGGCGGTGAGCCCGTCGCCGGCGATGCGGGCCAGTTCCTCCGGGGTGTGCGCCATGCCGGAGCCGAGGCCGCCCATCGTGAACGACGGCCGGATCACCACCGGCAGGCCCAGCTCGGCGACCGTGGCCTCGACCTCGGCCATCGAGTGGCAGACCCGGGACCGGGGCACCAGGCCGGACGGGTCGGCCAGGCCCAGGCGTACGCCGGCCTTGGCGACGATGTCCTTGAACAGCTGGCGGTCCTCGCCCCGGTTGATCGCCTCGATGTTGGCGCCGATCAGCTCGACGCCGTACTTGTCCAGCACGCCCGCCTCGTGCAGGGCGACCGCGGTGTTCAGCGCGGTCTGCCCGCCCAGGGTGGGCAGGATCGCGTCCGGGCGTTCCTTGGCGATGACCAGCTCGACGAACTCCGGGGTGATCGGCTCGACGTAGGTGGCGTCGGCGAACTCCGGGTCCGTCATGATCGTCGCCGGGTTCGAGTTGACCAGGCTGACCCGGATCCCCTCGCTGCGCAGCACCCGGCAGGCCTGGGTGCCGGAGTAGTCGAACTCGCAGGCCTGCCCGATCACGATCGGCCCGGAGCCGATCACCAGGATGTGCTTGAGATCGGTCCGCTTAGGCATGTGTGCGCCCCTCGTTCTGGGTCCGGCCCTCGATCAGCTCGGCGAAGCGGTCGAAGAGGTAGTCCGCGTCGTGCGGACCGGCTGCCGCCTCCGGGTGGTACTGGACGGTGAAGGCGGGCACGTCCTTGGCCCGCAGCCCCTCGACGACGTTGTCATTGAGGCAGACGTGACTGACCTGGACGCCACCGAACTCGGTCTCGATCACCTGATCGGGTACGACGGCGCCCTGCCGTGCGCCCGGGACCTCGACCGCGAAGCCGTGGTTGTGGCTGGTCACCTCGACCTTGCCGGTGACCCGGTCGAGCACCGGCTGGTTGATCCCCCGGTGGCCGTAGCCCAGCTTGTACGTGCCGAAGCCGAGCGCCCGGCCGAGGATCTGGCTGCCGAAGCAGATGCCGAACAGCGGCACCTTCCGGCGCAGCACCTCGCGGGCCAGCGCCACCGGCGCGTCCGCGGTGGCCGGGTCGCCGGGGCCGGGCGAGAAGAAGACGGCGTCCGCGCCGGTGGCGAGCAGGTCGTCGATGGTGGACGTGGCGGGCAGCACGTGGGTGGTGACGCCGCGCGCGGCCAGCCGGCGCGGCACGTTGCGCTTGATGCCCAGGTCCAGCGCGGCCACCGTGAACCGGTGCTCGCCCTCGGCCGCCACCACGTACGGCTTCGCGGTGGTCACCTCGGCCGAGAGGTCCGCGCCCACCATCTCCGGGGACTGCCGCACCCGGGCCAGCAGCGCGCGGGGATCGGTCTCGACGCTGGAGATGCCGACCCGCATCGCGCCGCGCTCGCGCAGGTGCCGGGTCAGCGCCCGGGTGTCGACGCCGCTGATGCCGACCACGCCCTCGGCGGCCAGCCGGTCCTCCAGCCCGCCGGTGGCCCGCCAGTTCGAGCCGATCCGGGCCGGGTCGCGGACCACGTAGCCGGCGACCCAGATCCGGCCGGACTCGTCGTCCTCGCCGTTGACGCCGGTGTTGCCGATGTGCGGGGCGGTCTGCACGACCACCTGCCGGTGGTAGGAGGGGTCGGTCAGGGTCTCCTGGTAGCCGGTCATGCCGGTGTTGAAGACCGCCTCGCCGAAGGTCTCCCCGACGCTGCCGTACGCCTCGCCGTGGAACGTGCGCCCGTCCTCGAGGACGAGGATCGCCGGTTGTCTGCGGGTCACTTGATGGCCTTTCCGTCCAGGACCGTCGGCTCGCCGCGCAGGAAGGTCGCCACGATGCGACCCGGCAGCGTCATGCGGGCGTACGGGGTGTTGCGGCTGCGACTGGCCAGCTCCGCCGGCTCGATGGTGCGGCGGGCGGCCGGGTCGACCAGGGTCAGGTTGGCGGGCACGCCGGGCGCCGGGTCGAGGCCGTGCCCCTCCAGGCCGGCGATCCGGGCCGGGGTGCGCGACATCCGCTCGGCGATCAGGTCCCACTCGGGGCCGAGCACGTCGAGGGCGATGGACAGCGCCGTCTCCAGGCCGAGCATGCCCGGCCGGGCGTACGCCCACTCGCACTCCTTGTCCTCCACCGCGTGCGGGGCGTGGTCGGTGGCGACGATGTCGATCACGCCCTCGACCAGGGCGGCCCGCAGCGCGGCGATGTCGGTCGCGGTGCGCAGCGGCGGGTTGACCTTGTAGACCGGGTCGTAGGCTCCGGCTGGGCTCCAGTTGTTCGCCAGTGCGGGGCTCGCAAGCTCACTCCTCCCGCTCACGACCTCGTCGGTGAGCAGCAGGTGGTGCGGGGTCACCTCGGCGGTGACCCGGATGCCCCGGGCCTTGGCCTGGCGCAGCACCTCGACGCTGCCGGCGGTGGAGACGTGGCAGACGTGCAGCCGGCTGCCGACGTGCTCGGCGAGCAGCACGTCCCGCGCGATGATCGCCTCCTCGGCGACCGCCGGCCAGCCGGTCAGCCCGAGCCGGGTCGACACCTCGCCCTCGTGCATCTGCGCGCCCTCGGTGAGCCTGGGCTCCTCGGCGTGCTGGGCGATGATCCCGTCGAACGCCTTCACGTACTCCAGGGCGCGGCGCATCAGCTTCGGGTCGGCGACGCAGTGCCCGTCGTCGGAGAAGATCCGCACCCGGGCCGCCGAGTCGGCCATCGCGCCCAGCTCGGCGAGCTGCTCGCCGGCCAGACCGACGGTGACCGCACCGATGGGCTGCACGTCGACCAGCCCGGCCTCCCGGCCGAGCCGCCAGACCTGCTCGACCACGCCGGCGGTGTCGGCGACCGGCGAGGTGTTGGCCATCGCGCAGACGGCGGTGTAGCCGCCGAGCGCCGCCGCCCGGGAACCGGACTCGACGGTCTCGGCGTCCTCCCGGCCGGGCTCGCGCAGGTGGGTGTGCAGGTCGACCAGGCCGGGCAGGGCGACCAGCCCGGTGCCGTCGACGACGGTGGCGTCCGGCGCGTCCAGCCCGGCGCCGACGGCCGCGACGACGCCGTCGCGGATCAGCAGGTCGGTCGGCGCGGCGCCGACGACGCTCACGTTGGAGATGAGGTACGAGCTCACCGGTTGTTCCCCCCGAGCAGCAGGTAGAGGACGGCCATCCGGACGGAGACGCCGTTGGCGACCTGTTCAACGATGGTGGAGCGGGGCGAGTCGGCGACCTCGGGCGTGATCTCCATGCCCCGGTTCATCGGGCCGGGGTGCATGACGATCGCGTGCTCGGGCAGCCGGCGCATCCGCGGGCCGTCCAGGCCGTAGCGGCGGGCGTACTCGCGGGCGGACGGGAAGTAGGAGTCGTTCATCCGCTCCCGCTGCACCCGCAGCATCATCACCACGTCCGACTGCGGCAGCACCGCGTCGAGGTCGTAGGAGACGTCGGTGCCGGGCGCGAGCGCCTGCGCGATGTGGACGGGGATCAGTGTCGGCGGCCCGACCAGGGTCACCTTGGCGCCGAGGGTGGACAGCAGCAGCACGTTGGAGCGGGCCACCCGGCTGTGCAGCACGTCCCCGACCACCGCGACCGACAGGCCGGCCAGCCGCCCCAGCCGGGAGCGCATCGTGTACGCGTCGAGCAGCGCCTGGGTGGGGTGCTCGTGGGTGCCGTCGCCGGCGTTGACCACCGAGCCGTCGACCCAGTCGGCGAGCCGGTGCGGGGCGCCGGAGGCGGGGTGCCGGACGACCACCGCGTCGGCGCCCATCGCCTGGAGGGTCAGCGCGGTGTCCTTCAGGCTCTCGCCCTTCGCCACGCTGGAGCCCTTGGCCGAGAAGTTGATCACGTCGGCGCTGAGCCGCTTCGCCGCCGCCTCGAACGAGATCCGGGTCCGGGTGGAGTCCTCGTAGAAGAGGTTCACCACGGTGCGACCCCGCAGGGCGGGCAGCTTCTTGACCTCCCGGCCGGCGACGGTGGCCATCTCGGCGGCGGTGTCCAGGATCTGGGTGGCCGTGGCGGCGTCGAGGTCGGCGCCGGAGAGCAGGTGCCTGATCATGAGGGGGTCCCCCCGTACAGCTTGACCTCGTCGGTGCCGTCGGTCTCCGCGAGGGTGACCTTCACGCTCTCCGCGAGGGAGGTCGGGATGTTCTTGCCGACGTAGTCGGCGCGGATCGGCAGCTCGCGGTGCCCGCGGTCGACCAGGACGGCGAGCTGGACGGACGCCGGGCGCCCCACGTCGTTGAGCGCGTCGAGCGCGGCCCGCACCGTACGGCCGGAGAAGAGCACGTCGTCGACGAGGATGACGCGCTTGCCGTCGATGCCGCCGGGCGGCACCTGGGTCGGCCCGACCGCGCGGGTGGCGTGCCGGCGCAGGTCGTCGCGGTAGAGGGTGATGTCGAGCACGCCGACCGGGACGGCCACGTCCTCGAAGGTGCTGATCCGGGCGGCGAGCCGCTTCGCCAGCGGGGCGCCCCGGGTGGGGATGCCGAGCAGGACGGTGTTCTCGGCGCCCTGGGTCTTTTCCAGGATCTGGTGGGCGATGCGGTCGACCACGCGCTGGACGTCGGCGCTGGCGAGGATCACCTTCACCGAGGGTTGTCGCGGCGGCGACGACTGGGCAGCCGGTGGGTAGGCCACGGCGGACCTCCTTCCCCGCCTCACGGGACGGGTCGTTAAAGGACGTCGGATGCCGGTGCCGGACCGCGAGCGGCCCGGACCGGGGCTTCACGCCACGTTACCAGTGGTCACCGCGCCAACCGCCGCCGGCCACTGACCCTCTAATCAGCCGACGAAACGGGACAACTCTCCCGACGGTCCCCAACGGTAGGGTCACGACCACTTGACCACGTGTCGCAATCCCCGTACCGTCACGCTCCGTAGCGATCGCTGGGAGAACCCCGAGCAGCACTGGGAGTGTCCGAATGCCCTCTGAATACGCCAAGTCTCTGGGCGCCCGCCTGCGCTCCATCCGCCAGCAGCAGGGCCTGTCCCTGCAGGGCGTGGAGGAGAAGTCGAACGGGCGGTGGAAGGCGGTGGTGGTCGGTTCGTACGAGCGCGGCGACCGCGCCGTCACGGTGTCGCGCCTGGCCGAGCTGGCCGACTTCTACCGCGTTCCCGTCTCGGAGCTGCTGCCCGACGGCAGCGGGGTGCGCCACGAGCCCACCAGCAAGATCGTCCTGGACCTGGAGCGGCTGTACGACGAGGCCTCCGAGGACCTGGCCTACGTCGCCCGCTACGCGCGCGCCATCCAGCAGCAGCGCGGTGACTACAACGGGCGCGTGCTCTCGATCCGCGCCGACGACCTGCGCGCGCTCGCGATCGTCTACGACGCCTCGCCGTCCGGCCTGATCGAGCGGCTCACCGAGCACGGTGTGCTGGTCGCCGACCCGCGGGCGTTCTTCGCCTCCTGAGCCCGACCACGAGAAGGGGCCCGTGCCGTCCGGCACGGGCCCCTTCTGTCGTACGTGTCACACGGCCGCCGGCGGCGAGGACGCCGCGAATGCCGGGAATGCTGCGGGCCGCCTCAGCGGGTGGCGTACTCGGCGATGCGGCCGAGGATCCCGTTGAGGAAGCGCGGGGAGTCGTCGGTCGACATCTGCCGGGCCAGCTCGACGGCCTCGCTGATCGCCACCGCGTCGTCGATCTCGTCGACGTAGAGCAGCTCGTAGACCGCGATGCGGGCCAGGTTGCGGTCGACCACGGGCATCCGGTCGAGCGTCCAGCCCTCGGCGTAGCTGGCGATCACCTCGTCGATCCGGTCGAGGTGCGCGGCCACCCCCTCGACCAGGCTCACCGCGTATCCCAGGTGCTCGGGCCGGGGCTTCTCGATCCGCTCGATGTAGCCGGCGAGCACCTCGACCGGCGGGCGGTCCCGCAGGTCGGCCTCGAAGAGTACGTCCAGCGCCCGCTTGCGCGCCTTGCGGCGCGCCGGCATCTGCTGCTTGGGACCCTCGGCCATCAGGCGCGGCCGAGGTAACGGCCGTCGCGGGTGTCGACCTTGATCTTCTCGCCGGTGGTGATGAAGAGCGGGACCTGCACGGTCGCGCCGGTCTCGACGGTGGCCGGCTTGTTGCCGCCGGTCGACCGGTCGCCCTGCAGACCCGGCTCGGTGTAGGTGACCTCCAGCACGACGCTGGTCGGCAGCTCGATGTAGAGCGGGACGCTCTCGTGGGTGGCGACGGTCGCCTCGGCCTCGGGCAGCAGGTAGTTCGCCGCCTCGCCGACGGTGCCGCCGGGGACGGTGATCTGGTCGAACGTCTCCAGATCCATGAAGACGTAGTCCTCGCCGTCGGCGTACAGATACTGCATCGTGCGCTTGTCCACGGTCGCGGTCTCGACCTTGGTGCCCGCGTTGAAGGTCTTGTCGACCACCTTGCCGGACAGCACGTTCTTCAGCGTGGTACGCACGAACGCACCACCCTTACCGGGCTTGACGTGCTGGAACTCGACGACGGCCCAGAGCTCTCCGTCGAGGTTGAGTACCAGGCCGTTCTTCAGGTCGTTGGTGGTGGCCATTTCCTGCCTTGATCATCAATTGGCGGACAGACCTGGCAAGTCTACTAGTTGCGCCGCGCGCCGCTGCCCGCCGTCTACCGGCGCCCGCCGCGTCCGCCCCCGCCCCGCCCGCACCACCGGCCGTCTCCCCCGCTCCACGCCCGTGACGCTTCGCACATGCCGCTCGCCCGTCGGACACCCACCTCGCGCGCCCTTTGCTCTGCACCCACGGACGCACCGTTCACCCTGTGTGACATTCGTCGCGCAGCGGCCTCTCGCGGCCGGCCGAAGACTCCCAGCTCAGGCCGCCGGTGCGCATGTGGGTGCAGAGCAAAGCGTCCGCGAGGCGTTTCACGGACGCGAGGAAAGCAGTGACGCGGAGTGACGAGCGTCGAGCGTCACTCCGCGCGACGAGTAACCGGATTCCGACCCCGGCTGGCGGATCCCCGCTTGTTCGGCGGTCGCGCCGTCAGCGGTTTCGGTTTCCGTGGGCCAGGCGGGCCAGGTGGGCCAGGTGGTGCAGGGCCAGGCGGTAGCCGTCGACGCCGAGCCCGCAGATCACCCCGGTCGCGACCGCCGAGACCACGGAGTGGTGCCGGAACTCCTCCCGGGCGTGGATGTTGGAGATGTGCACCTCGACCAGCGGCCCGCGCAGCATCGCGCAGGCGTCCCGGACCGCGTACGAGTAGTGCGACCAGGCCGCCGGGTTGAGCACCACCGCGGCGCCCTCGTCGGCGGCGGCGTGCAGCCAGCCCAGCAGTTCGTGCTCGGCGTCGGTCTGCCGGACGGTCACGTCCAGGCCGAGCTCACGCCCAGTCGCCTCACAGAGCGCCACGAGGTCTGCGTAGCTGGTCGCGCCGTAGACGTCCGGCTGACGGGTGCCGAGCCGGCCGAGGTTGGGGCCGTTGAGCACGTGGACCCTCACGCCGCGACCTCGCGGTAGGCCGCCTCCAGCAGGTCGTCCGCCGGGCCCTCGAGGATGGCGGGGCGGGCCAGCCCGTCCAGCACCACGAAGCGCAGTTGGCTGCCCCGGGCCTTCTTGTCCACCCGCATCGTGGCCAGCAGCCGGGGCCAGGCGTCGGCCGGGTAGCTGGTGGGCAGGCCCAACGCCGCCATCGCCGTGCGGTGCCGCTCCGCCGTGGCGGCGTCCAGGCGGCCGGCGAGCCGCGCCAGCTCACCGGCGTAGACCATGCCGACGGCCACCGCGTGCCCGTGCCGCCAGCGGTAGCCCTCCTCCTTCTCGATGGCGTGGGCGAGGGTGTGACCGTAGTTGAGCACCTCCCGCACCCCCGACTCGCGCAGGTCGCCGGAGACCACGTCGGCCTTGACCCGGATCGCCCGCTCGATCAGCTCCCGCGTCACGGGGCCGGTCGGGTCGGTGGCCGCCGCCGGGTCCCGTTCCACCAGGTCGAGGATCACCGGGTCGGCGATGAACCCGCACTTGACCACCTCGGCGAGGCCGGCGGCGAGGTCGGCCGGGGGCAGGCTGTCCAGGGTCGCCAGGTCGGCGAGGACCCCGACCGGCGGGTGGAACGCACCCACCAGGTTCTTCCCGGCCGAGGTGTTGATCCCGGTCTTGCCGCCCACCGCGGCGTCGACCATGCCCAGCAGTGAGGTCGCCACCGGCACCCAGCGCACGCCGCGCAGCCAGGACGCCGCCACGAAGCCGGCCAGGTCGGTGACGGCGCCGCCGCCCACCCCGACCACCGCGTCGCTGCGGGTGAACCCGGCCTCGCCCAGCCTGTCCCAGCAGGCCGCGGCGACGTGGATGTGCTTTCCCGCCTCGGCGTCCGGCACCTCGATCGGCAGCGGCGCGACGCCGGCCGCGCGCAGCCGGTCGCCGATCGCGTCGGCCAACTCCTTGAGCGGGGGCGCGTGCAGCACCGCCACCCGGGTCGCGCCCGGCAGCAGGCCGGGCAGCGCGTCGAGCAGGTCGCGTCCCACCAGCACGTCGTACGGGCGCTCGCCGCCGACGGGGATCCGGGTCATTTCGTCCATCGCCGGCAGCCTAGTCCAGCCGTCCGGTCCCGGACCGGGACTGTCCACGTGGTGGCCACCCCGGCCCGTCGGAACCGCCGGCACGAGGCGACCGGGCCGCCGGCACCGAGGCGACCGGGCCGCCGGCGGCCGGGTCAACCCGGCGTCCGTCCGGCCCAACCGGCGAGCCGGCGGGCGTGCTCGGTCACCGCGGTACGCAGGGCGTCCGGGCTCAGCACGGTGAACGGCCAGCCCAGCCCGGCGAGCAGTTGGGCCATCCCGTCGAGGTTCTCCGCGCGGGTGCGCAACAGCACCCCGTCGGCGCTTTCCGCCAGCTCGGCCACGCTCGGCGGGACCCGCCGTCGGGCGGTCGCCAGGTCGGTCTCGAGCAGCACCTCGACGTCGTGGGCGTAGGGCACGCCGGCCAGCGAGCGGGTCACCTCGGCCACCGGGTCGAAGCCGTCGGGCACGACGAAGGTCTCGGTCCCCGTCTCCACCTCGCCGATGCGGTCCAGGCGGAACGTGCGCACCTCCCCGCGCAGGTGGTCGTGCCCCGTCACGTACCACCGGCCGGCGTGGAAGACCAGGCCGTACGGGTCGAGCTGCCGCCGGGAGGCTGCGCCGGACCAGGAGCGGTAGTCCAACCGCACCCGGCGCCGGTGCCGGGCGGCCGCGCCGAGGGTGAGCAACGTCCCGGTCGCCGGGCGGGCCTCCGCCGTGGGGCGCCGCAGCGTGAAGCCGAGGTGCTCCTGCACCGCGGCTAGCCGGTCGCCCAGCGCGAACGGGAGCACCCGGCGGATCTTGGCCAGCGCGGTGGCGGTCGCCGGTTCCTCGGTGCCCAGCCCGAGCCGCTCGGCGGCGACCAGCCCGAGCAGCACGGCCACCGCCTCGTCGTCGGTGAGCATCAGCGGCGGCAGCTTGTAGCCGGGGCGCAGCCGGTAGCCGCCGTGGCGGCCGCGCTCGGCGGCCACCGGGATGCCCAGCTCGGCCAGCGTCGCGGCGTAGCGCCGCACGGTGCGCTCGTCCACCGACAGCCGGCGGGCCAGCTCGGCCCCGGTGAGCCGGTGGTGGCTCTGGAGCAGCTCGAGCATGCCGAGCACCCTGGCGGCGGGATGTGACACGAGCCACTCCTTCAATCAGGGCGGAAAGCGTCCGGATTCGATCGTACGGTCTCCCGGAGCGACGACAGAGGGAGAAGGCAGATGACGACGTTCGTGCTGGTTCCGGGCTTCTGGCTGGGTGGTTGGGCATGGCGGGAGGTGACCGCGGCGCTGCGCGAGCAGGGCCACGAGGTGTACCCGGTGACGCTGACCGGGTTGGCCGAGCGCGCCCACCTGGCCGGCCCCGAGGTGGGCCTGGAGACGCACACCACCGACGTCGTCCGGCTGATCGAGGTGGAGGACCTGCACGACGTGGTGCTGGTGGGGCACTCGGGTGGCGGGCTGCCGGTGACCCAGGCGGCGGAGCGCGTCCCGGACCGGATCGCCCGGGTGGTCTATGTGGAGAGCGGGCCGATGCCGGACGGCATGGCGCAGTTCGACGCCAACCCGCCGGAGGAGCAGGAGCGGCTGCGCGCCCGGATCGGCGACGGCCACCTGCTGCCCCCGCCCGCGTGGGACCCGGCCGAGGACCCGGCGAACCTGGCCGGCCTGGACGCCGCCGCGCTCGCGCTGCTGCGGCGACGCGCCACCCCCCATCCGCTGCGCGCCGCCACCGACCCGGTGCGCCGCACCGGTGGGCGCGCGGTGCCGACCGCGCTGGTGGCCAGCACCTTCCCGCTGGAGGTGGTGGAGGGCCTGATCGCGCAGGGGCACCCGTTCTTCGCGGGGCTGGCCGGTGGCCAGTTGCACGCGCTGCCCACCGGGCACTGGCCGATGCTCAGCGAGCCGAAGGGCCTGGCGGACGTGCTCGACCGGATCGCCGGGAGCTGACGACAGCCTGAGCGGCCACACCGTGACGGTGGCACCCGGCCCGGGCGGACGGCGCACCCCGCGCGGCGGCGGTCCCGCCCGCCGGATCCGGTCGCGGCGCACTCCTGACGTTGCGCCGCGGCCGGCCGGCCGCTCAGTGCTTCAGCAGCGCCGCGACCTCGGCGGCGATCTCCTCCGGGGCCCGCCCGTCGGTGACCACGGTCGCGGTGGCCACCTCGGCGTAGAGCGGGCGGCGCTGGTCCAGCAGGTGCTTCAGCGTCGCCCTCGGGTTGATCGCCAGCAGCGGCCGGCCCGCCCCCAGCCCGACCCGCTTGACGGCGTCGGGCAGTTCCACGGACAGGTGCACCACGGGGTGCCCGACCAGGGCGGCGCGGTTCTCCTCCGCGAGGACCGCGCCGCCGCCGAGGGCCAGCACCCCCTCGCAGGAGGCCAGCGCCGCCGCCACCGCCGCCCGTTCGAGGGCACGGAAGTGGGCCTCGCCCTCGTCGATGAAGATCTCCGGGATCGGCTTGCCGGCGAGCCGCTCGATGTCCACGTCCGTGTCGCGGAACTCGACCCCGAGCAGCTCCGCGAGCGCCTGCCCGATCGTGGTCTTGCCGGAGCCCGGCGCCCCGACCAGCACGCAGACCGGCGCCATCAGCGGCACCGCCCGGCGCCCCCGCGCCCGGCCGACCCGCCCGCGCTCACCGGATCACCAACGCGTCGAGGTAGCCGGCCAGGTTGCGGCGGATCTCGGCGACGGAGTCGCCGCCGAACTTCTCGGTGGCCGCCTCGGCGAGCACCAACGCCACCATCGCCTCGGCGACGACCGCGGCGGCGGGCACCGCGCAGACGTCCGAGCGCTGGTTGATGGCGGTGGCCGGCTCGCCGGTGGTGACGTCCACCGTCGCCAGGGCCCGGTTCAGCGACGAGATCGGCTTCATCGCGGCCTTCACCCGCAGCGGCTCGCCGGTGGTGATGCCGCCCTCCAGCCCGCCGGCCCGGTCGGTGACCCGGCGTACGCCGGTGGCGGTGGGCACGATCTCGTCGTGCGCCTCGGAGCCGCGGGAACGCGCCTGCTGCCAGCCGTCCCCGATCTCGACGCCCTTGATCGCCTGGATGGACATCAGCGCGGTGGCGAGCCGGGCGTCGAGCTTGCGGTCCCACTGCACGTGGCTGCCCAGACCCGGCGGCACCCCGTACGCCAGCACCTCGACGACGCCGCCCAGGGTGTCGGCGGCCTTCTTCGCGGCGTCGACCTCGGCGACCATCCGGGCGCTGGCCTCGGGATCGAGGCAACGCAGCGGGTCGGCGTCGATGCGGGCGGCGTCCTCGGGCACCGGGCGCAGCCCGGGCTTGACGGCGACCGGGCCCAGCTCGACCACGTGGGAGACGATCTCGATGCCGAGCGCCTGCCGGACCAGCGCCTTGGCGACCGTGCCGACGGCGACCCGGGCGGCGGTCTCCCGGGCGCTGGCCCGCTCCAGGATCGGCCGGGCGTCGGTGTGGCCGTACTTCTGCATGCCGGCCAGGTCGGCGTGGCCCGGCCGGGGGCGGGTGAGCGGCGCGTTGCGGGCCTGGCTGGCCAGCTCCGCCGGGTCGACCGGGTCGGCGGCCATCACGGTGCGCCACTTGGGCCACTCGGAGTTGCCGACCCGGATCGCGACCGGGCTGCCGAGGGTCACGCCGTGCCGGAGCCCGCCGATGATCTCGACCTCGTCCTGCTCGAACGACATCCGGGCGCCCCGGCCGTAGCCGAGCCGGCGCCGGGCCAGCTCACCGGCGATGTCCCCGGTGGTCACCTCGACGCCGGCGGGCACGCCCTCCAGCAACGCGACGAGGGCGGGACCGTGCGATTCCCCTGCAGTCAACCAGCGCAACACAGCGGTCAGTCTGTCACGCCCGGTGGCCGCCGCCGTACGGTGCCCGCCGCGTCCCGCCCTGCGGACGCCGCCGTCCGACGAGCGGCCGGCGCCCGAAGCCGGGACAGGGCGCTCGGGCGGGGACACCGACGCGGGACCCTGGATGACCCGGGGCGCGGGCCGGCGTCGCCGGTCCGCCGGCTCAGATGCCCCGGCCGCGCTTGTGCAGGGTCCGCAGCACCGCGTCGGCGCGGACCACCCGCCCGGCCACGGCGAGGGCGAGGTACGCCCGCGGCTCGCGCGGGTTGCGCCGGATGGTGTGCCGGGCCCACCGCATCGCGCCCCGCCGGTCGCCGGAGGCGGCCCGGGCGAAGGCGATCTGCCCGGCGACCCGCGCCTCGCCGGCCGGCTGCGTGCCGAACTCCGGGTAGCGCTCCAGCAGCCACTGCAACGCCTCGGAGATGGTGTCCCAGCGCTGCGCGAAGTAGGACCGCTTGTGCCAGCGCACCAGCACGTACGGCGTGCGCAGGTTGACCAGCGGCGCGCTGCGGGCGGCCCGGAGCAGGAACTCGTAGTCCTCCGCGTAGCTGCCCGGGATCTCCTCGTCGACCAGCCCGAACCCGTCCCGCAGCGCGGCGGCGCGGATCAGGAAGGTGGACGGGTGCAGCTCGGTCATCCGGTCGCGCAGCAGGTCGGCCAGGGTGACCGAGTCCTTCGGCAGCGCCCGGTCGACGGTGTGCCCGTCGTAGCTGACCCGGATGCCGCAGCTGACGAACTCCGCGTCGGGGGCGGCGGCGAGCGCCTCGACCTGGGCCCGCAGCTTGCCGGGCAGCCACTCGTCGTCGTCGTCGCAGAACGCGACCAGCTCCCCGGTGGCCGCCAGGATTCCCGAGTTGCGGGCACCGGCCAGGCCGGGGGTGCGCTCGTTGCGGATCACCCGCACCAGGCGGTCCGGGCGGGACAGCTCGGCCAGTGAGCCGTCCGGCTCGGACCGGTCGTACACGACCACCACCTCGACCGGGCCGGGGTGGTCCTGGTCGAGGACCGCCCGCACCGCGGCCCGGAGCAGCTCCGGCCGGTCCCGGGTCGGCACCACCACGCTGACGCTCGGGTGTCCGGTCATCGCCGTTCTCCGTTCCGGTCCGGCCGTGCCCACGGCCGCCACCTCGCCCGCTGCCGTCGTCCGGTCGACGCGGCCACCAGTTCCTCCACGATCCGCCCCACCTGCTCCACCGCGGCGCGGCGCGCCTCGGACGCGGCCGGGTCGGCCGCGACGGCGAACCGGGAGGGGTCCGCCAGCCCCGCGGTGAGCGCCGCGAACAGCGCCTCCCGGGTCTCGGCCAACGCCACCATGCCGGCCGCGCCCAAACGGCGGGCGAAGAGCTGCTGGTGGTCGTCGACGTGCTCGCCCCGCGTCGGGTCCCGGGGCACCACGATCGGCAGGTGACCGTGCCGGCGGGCCTCCAGGATGGTGGCCGGCCCGCCGTGGCAGACCACCAGGTCGGCCTCGGCCATGGCGGTCTGGAGCTCGTCGTGGCCGAGGAACGGCACCGCCCCGGGCACGCCGGGCGCCCGGGTGTGTCCGTGCTGGACGGTCAGGCCGACGTCCTCGGCGACGCCGGGATGCCACTCCTCCAGCCAGCCGACCAGCCGGCCGAACGGGTGCTTGTCGGTGCCGACAGCGACCAGCAGCCGGGCGCGGGCGACGTCGTCGTGGTCACGGGGTCGAGGCACCCGGCCCGCCTGCGACGGCCGGGGACGGCCGGGGGCGACCCGGTGCGCGGGGGCGGTTCCGGTGCTCTCGGCGGTCACAGCAGGGTCCCCACGACGGTGGCCTCCGGGTACTGGCGGCGCTGCTCGTCCCACTGCACGAGCATCGCGGACAGGAACGGGCGGCAGAGCCGGGCGGTCAGGGTCGGGGTGTCGATCCGGTCGTACACCTCGATGTAGACGGTCGGGATGCGGCGCAGCCGGGCCAGCACCACGAACGGCACGGCGACCCCGGCGCCGGTGGTCACCACGGCGGCGACCCGGCGCGACCGCAGCACCCGCCAGGCGAGGACGGCGTTGCGCAGCAGGTTCGGCACGTTGCGGGTGGTCGGGTGGTGCGCCGGGACCAGGTCCTCGCCGGCGAGCAGCGAGACCGCCTCGGGCGTGTCGAAGGTGACCCAGCAGCGGCGCCAGCGTTCGTACCACGGGCGCAGGGCGAGCAGTTGGGCCAGATGGCCGCCGCTGGAGCCCACCAGGAGCAGGACTCCGGGATCGCCGGCGTCCTCGATTGTCGTTTCCACGCGACTCCCCACAAAGTTCGCTTGGAGTTTCGGTCGGCGCTCCGCCAGCAGATCACAGGTCTTCCGCCGGTCAAATAGGACGACCGGGCGACTGTCGTTTGTCGACGACGTCCAGCAGGGCGGGATGCAGCGCGGCGTTCCAGCCCGCGCCGGCATCGGCGAGCCGCCACGTGCGCAGCCACATCTCCAGCAGGTAGCCGTCGGCCACCAGCCGGCGCGCCGCCGGCCCGAGCCCCAGCCCGCCGCCGTGGTGGTCGAGGTGCGCGTCGACGGCCCGCGCCGCCGTCGCCGCCGACTCGCCCCGCAGCACCAGGGCGCGCTGGAACGCGTCGTGCGCCAGGTCGAAACCCAGCGGCACGTCCGGCCCGCTGTGCTCCCAGTCCCAGGCGACCAGCCGGCCGGCGTGCACGCCCAGGTTCCACGGCACCCAGTCGCCGTGCCAGTGCCCGAACTCGACGGCCGTGTCCCCGTGCCGGCGGGCCAGCGCGGCCACGGCGGCGACCGCCCGGGCCCCGTCGGGCGTGCCGGCGGCGGCGCGCTGCGCCTCGGCGGCGAGCCGGGCCAGGAAGGCCGACCCGGCCAACGGGCGCGGCGAGGCCGGCGGGCGGCCCCGGCGGGCCACCGCGAGCAGCGCCGCCAGCCGCGGCGGATCGCCGGCCGGCACCCCCCGCACCTCCGGCGGCAGCGGCTCGACCAGCGCGATGACCTGCCCGGCCGCGGTCACCTCGGCCAGCAGCCGGGGCGCCGCCGGGTGGTCGGGCGTCCCGGCCACCACCGGCAGCTCGCGCAGGGCCGCCGCCTCGGCGGTCACCAACGCCCGGGTGGCGCCGTTCCAGCCGATCTTGGCGTAGCCGAGGGGCCGGCCGGCCGGGTCGAACAGTTGCAGGGTGGGCTTGTGGTTCGGGTCCGGCGGGCGGACGCCGCAGGCCGCGTACACCGACGGGCCGCCGAGCGCGCCGGCCAGCCGCCGCGCCAGCAGCACCTCGTCGGCGGCGAGCCCGTCGGGCAGCGACACGGTGAGCCGCGGGAACGGGGCCAGGTCGACCGCGCCGACCCGGGCGAACCCGCCGAGCGCGGCCCGCACCGCCCGCACCTTCGACGGGCGCAACGCGTTGTACGCCAGCAGCGAGGCGGCCGTGGCCCGGGGCGCGCCGAGCGGCAGCAGGAACCGGGCCCGGGCGACCGACGGGACGACCGCGTACCGGGCGACGGCGCGGTGGCCGGGCGGCGGGGGGCCGCCCACGGTCAGGGCGAGCCGCTCGTCGCCGAACACCGCCCGGGTGACCCAGCCCAGCCCGTCCGTCCGGGAACGGGGATCGGCCGGCGCGGCGACCCGCGCCGTCACGCGGCCCGGTCCGCCCAGTCGAGGTCCAGCCCCAGCCGCTGCCGCAACGCGTCGTTGTACGGGCGGTAGTACTCGGTCAGCTCGGCGCGCACCACCGGCTCCAGGGGCGCCGAGCGGCGGTCGTTGTAGACCTTGAAGTCGGGCAGGTCGTGCGGGGGCAGGCCGAGGAAGTCCAGCGTCCGGCGGTAGGTGGACCGGGCGTCGCGGTAGAGGTCCTCGCTGGGCAGGAAGAGGATCTGCTCCCGGTCGAACCGGTCCAGCCACGGCTCCAGGTGCTCCAGGTAGCGGCCCCGGGCGCGGTAGGTGTACCAGTCGTACGGCTCGCTGAAGTACTCCGGCTCCGCGATCAGCCGCTCCCGCTCCCCCGCCGTGCGCTCCTCCTCGGCGGCGAGCGCGGCGGCGAAGTCGAGCGGCTCGATGCCGTGCGTCCGCCGTTCCTTCCAGTGCGAGTACGCCCGCTCCACCGGGTCGCGCAGCAGCACGATCAGCCGCACCGACGGCATCAGCGCGGCGACCCGCTGGGCGGCGAGGGGGTGGAACATGTACAAGGGCGCCGCCTCGCCGACCCGGACCGGCCCGCCGTGCCGCCTCGCCAGCGCCTCCCGCTGCCGCTGCGTCGGGAAGTGCGACCGATACCAGGCCTCGCCGCGCCGCCAGTGCTCCTCGAAGTAGTGCGCGGACTTCGTGTTCCAGGCCGGGAAGAGCCGGGGCACCAGCGGATGCTGGATGAGGTAGTTCCACAGCGACGTCGTGCCGCCCCGCTTGGTGCCGATGATGAGG
Source organism: Micromonospora sp. NPDC049139 (assembly GCF_055586845.1). Classification (NCBI taxonomy): domain Bacteria; kingdom Bacillati; phylum Actinomycetota; class Actinomycetes; order Micromonosporales; family Micromonosporaceae; genus Micromonospora; species Micromonospora sp. NPDC049139. Next base: position 160,726 of record NZ_JBVJHK010000014.1, read on the forward strand.
AAGTCCGGCAGCGGCCGCCGGTCGCTGGTGCGCACCCCGTAGTCGACGAGGGACTCCTTCACCCGGTTCGTCACCTGCGTCGGGACGAGCTGCTTCACCCGGTCACGGATGGACGGCACGACGGACCTCACCTGCCCTTCGACTCCTCCGGGGCGGGCCCGGCGGCGGCCGGGGCCGCCTCCCGCCGCCCACGGATCTGCACCATGGTCACCCGGATGCCGCGTCGCACCCGGGGCAACGTCAGCAAGCCGACGCAGCCGGCGGCCAGCACCCCCACCGCCACCGCCAGCCCGCCGATCCCCCGCCCGCCGGCCAGCACCCCGACCGTCGCCGCGAACCCGACCCCGGCGACGGTGGCCGCCCCGGCCCGCAGCATCGCCGCGTCGACCAGTGGCTGGCCGACCACGACCCGGGCGCAGCATGCCGCGGTGAGGTTCTCGGTGGCGATGCCGAGCGCCCAGGCCAGGGCCGCGCCGGTCGCGCCGTGCGCCGGGATCAGCCACAGGCCGAGGGAGACGGTGACCAGCAGCCCGGCCAGCGTGGCGGCCAGGTGCAGGCCGCTGCGACCGCCCATGAGCAGCAGGCTCTGCACGTTGCCGACCCCGGTGTTGACCAGCATGGCCAGCGCGAGCACGGTCATCGCGTGGGCGCCGGCGGTGAACTCCGGCCCGAAGAGCTGGAGGAACGCCAGGCCGAAGACGGCGAGCAGCAGGTAGACCGGCCAGGACAGCACCAGCCCCCAGGTGGTCAACTGCCGGTGCACGGCGGCCGCCGCGCCCCGCTCCCCCCGCCCGAGCAGCCGGGACAGCTGCGGCGACACCGCCACCCGCAGCCCCTGCATGGCCAGTTGACCGGCGAGAATGTAGCGGCCGACGGCGCCGAACACGCCGGCGTCGGCCGGGCCGGCCAGCACCGAGGTGAGCAGCACGCCCACCCACATGTTGCCGGCGTCGATCGCCGCGGAGGCGGCGCGGGGCAGGGCGAACCGCCAGAAGGCCGACCAGTCGGCGCGCTGCGGCCGCAGCACCGCGCCCCGGCCGACGCCGAGTGGGCCCGCGACCAGCGTCAGGCAGGCCAGCAGGGCGAGCGCCGCCGGCACCAGCCAGCCGGTCATGCCGGCGAGCAGGCCGCCGCCGGCGAGCACCGCCGCGCCGACCAGCACCGGCCGCGCCACCGGCAGCAGGAAGAACTGCACCCCGACGTACGCCCGGATGGGGCGGACGCAGCGCAGCGCGGCGAGCAGCAGCGTCATCGCCACCACCACCGGCACCGCGGCGAAACTGACCGCCAGCAGGGCCGCACCGTCGGCGTCGGATCCGTCGAGCAGGCGCGGGGCGAGCGCGTCCGCGGCGAGCACCCCGGCCACGGCGACGAGGACCGCGGCCAGCAGCGGCGGCAACAGCGCCACCGGCAGCACCCGGGCGGCGTCGCCGCCGGCGCCGGAACGGCGGCGGGGCAGCGCCCACATCAGCCCGGTCTCGGCGCCGAGGGTGCAGACGGCGGTGGCGACGGTGACCACGCCGATCGCGGCGAAGAACGCGCCGGAGCCGACCGTGCCGTAGCCGCGGGTGATGACGACCGCGAGCAGGAAGCCGAAGAGGCCACTGGTGGCCGCGCCGACCAGCCCGGCGGCCCCGCTGCGGGCGCTGCGCCGGGTCTCCGTGTCGTCGGCCGGCGCGCCGGCGGAGGCCACGGCGCCGGCCGGCGGGCGGGTGGCGGCGGTCATGCCGGCACCGCCTTCGGGCCGACCGGGCGGAGGTGGTGCGGTCGGGCGGACGCCTCCCGCTCGGTGAGCACCATCGCGAAGGCGACGGCGAAGAAGGCGACCGCGAGGTTCTGGTTGGCCATGCCGTAGAACGGGATCTGCACCAGGCAGATCACCGGCACCACGGACAGCCACTGCCCGGCGGCCGAGGTGGCGCGGGCACAGCTCAACGCGGCGACGACGAACCAGGCGAGAAAGCACAGCAGCGCGGGGACGCCGTGGCTGAACAGCACCATCCACAGCTGCCCCTGGGTGCCGATGGGCGCCTGGGCCGTGACGGTGTCCACGTTGACCGGCGCGCCGTAGCCGAGCCACGGCGACTCCTTCACCCGGCGGATCACCTCGACGTAGAGCGAGAGCCGGTCGGTGTTCGTGTCGCTGGACTCGACGCGGTTGCCGATCAGCTCGGCGATCGGGATGAACAGGGTGGCGACGCCGCCGATGACCACCACGCCGACGATCGACGCGGCCACCCGGACGTTGCCGCGCAGGGCGGCCCGGACGCCGAGCACCGCGAGGCCGGCGCCGATGCTGAGGAACATCGCCCGGTTGAGCGTGAGGAAGGCCGGGACCAGCGACAGCGGCAGCGACGCCAACAGCGCCCAGCGCAGCGCGCCGCGCCGGCGCAGCATGGTGAAGGCGACCACGCAGGGCAGGGTCATCGCGTACGCGCTGCCGAAGTTGTTCGTGTACGCGAACGGCGCGGCCGGCCGGTAGATCGGGTTCAGTGACCGCTCGCTGTACTCGGCGGTGCTCAGGTGGACCATGTCCCGGATGAACGGGTTACCGGCCACGCCGCCCGGGAGCAGCACCTCCACCGGGGTGGTCAGCGCGAACCGGGGCGCCAGCACGCCCAGCCAGCCGAGCGCGACCAGCGCGAACCAGAACGCGCAGAGCGGCACGAGCACCGGGACAAGGTCGGCGCGTTCCCGGGCGACCGCGTAGACGTAGACGCCGACCACGAGCGCGGTGACGTAGAAGGCGAGCCGCAGGCCGAAGGTCAGCACCGAGGCCGGCGACTGGAGCTGGGTGGCGCTGACCAGGACGACGGCCAGGAACAGCAGCCAGATCCCGGCGGCCGGGGGCAGCGGCACCCGCCCCCGGATCACCAGCAGCGCGAACAGCAGCGCGCCGAGCAACGGCCAGCCGAGATAGAACGCGCCGGTCAGCCACCAGAGCGGCACCAGGCCGAACATCGCCGCCAGCGGCCACAGCGGCAGCCGGGGCGGAGCCGGCGGCTGCGGCGGCGGGGCGGCGCCGTCCGGGCCGCCGGCCGGCTCGCTCGTGGCCGGCGCGCGGGTGACGGGCACGGGTCAGCCCCGGCCGCTGCGGGTCAGCACGAAGCCGAGCGGGGTGACCCCGGCGGCGCGCAGCCGCTCCACGAGCCGGCGCAGGTCGTTCTGCCGGGTGCGGTCGCGCTCGACCACCACCACGGCCGTGCCCTGCCGGGCGACGGCGACACCGCGCTCGTCGGACTCGGCCGGCGGGGCGTTGAACAGCACGAGGCTGTGGTCGGCGCCCTGCCGCCAGGTGCCGAACCGGACGCTGCCCGCGCCCACGGTCACCGGGTCGGCGCCCGTCACCCGGCTGTTCACTCCGCTCGCCGAGGAGGCGACCCGGGGCAGGGTGAGCGTGGCGTCCGGGTCGGTGGACGGGCGCGCGCCGGGCGGGTGCGGCGACGGGCGGCGGGCCGCCGGCGGGGACGCGTCGCCGGCTGCCGCGTCCGCCGAGCCCGCCGGGCGGGGCTTGGGGACGGCGGGACGGGACGGGTCGGCCGCGGCGGGCAGCCGCTCCCGGTCGGCGAGCACCGTGTCGCGCAGCCGGTCGGCGCGGCCGCTGTCGTCGGCGACGAAGACCTCCCGGCCGACCGCCGCCAGCGCCACCGCCAGGCCGGCGGTGATGGCCGTCGCGTCCTCCTCGCGGGAGGTCAGCAGCGACACCCGGGCGGGCTGGCGCACCCGCTCGGCGATGGCCATCGCCACGTACCGGATGTCGGCGTCGACCGCCTCCTTGCGACCGCGCCACCCGCGGCTGCGCACCGTGCCGAGCAGCGGCAGGCCGGTGGCGTCGCGCCCGTCGTCCACCGACCGGATCCGCCGGTCGACGGACTCCCAGGCGTACGCCAGCACCACGCCGAGCAGCGTCCCGCCGAGCAGGCCGGCGAGCACGTAGAGCGGGCGGTTCCCGGCGGAGGAGGCCAGGGCCCGCTCGGCGGTCTGGGTGACCCAGCCGGGGCTGACGTCGACGGCGGCGATCTCCGTACGCGCCGCGTTGAGCTGGGTGAGCTGGTTGTTGATGCCGGCCAGCTCGGTCACCGCCGCGTCGACGGCGCCCTCCCGGGCGTTGTTGACCCGCTTCTGCAGGGCGGCCTGCTGGGCGGCCACCTTGTTGATGCTCTCGTCGTACGAGCGCAGCATCTCCGCCCGCTGCTTCTCGTACATCGCCCGGCGCACATCCAGGTAGGCCCGGGCGGCCAGGTTGACACTCTCCACCGCCTGCTCGGCCGTGGGGGCCGAGTAGACGAAGCGCAGGATCTGCCCGCCGGTGGGCACCTCCACCTCCAGGGCGTCGCGCACCTCGCGCGGGTCCAGCCCGCCGGCGTCGGCGAGCCGCTGCACCACCTCGGTGCCGGTGGCGATGCCGCTCTCCACGTTCATGTTCACCGCCCGCTCGGCGTTGGCCCCGCTGGGCGTGAACGCATCCGTGACGACGGGGCGGACCGCCACGACCGCGCTGGCGGTCACCGCGGCGGGGACGAGGAGCACGTAGCCGAGCGCGGCGGCCAGGCCGACCGCGGCGACGGCCGCCACCAGCCGGATCCGGTGCAGCGGTACGCGGAGCAGGTCGGTCAGCGTGACGGTGCGGCCCGCCCCGCCACCGGTGGGGACGCCGGCGGACCAGGAGGCGGGAGGAACATCAGTCATGGAACTTCTTCACCGTCTGTTGTGGATTTCCGGCGACCACGACCCGCGGCGGCACGTCCGTGCGGACCACCGTGGCGGCGCCCACGACACTGTCCCGGCCGATCCGCACGCCCTTCATCACCAGGGCGTGCGCTCCGATCCACACGTTGTCCTCGATCGTGATCGGGGCGCGGGTGGCCGGGACGGGTGGGTCGTGCCGCTGCTCGGGCGGCAGGTTGTGGAAGTCGTTGTCCAGCAGCTCGCAGTCCGAGAGCAGGCACCGGTCGCCGATCGTGACCGACGTCCAGGTGCCGATCCAGGTGGCGTTCAGCAGGCAGTCGGCGCCGACCGTCACCTCGCCGGGGCCGGCGAAGCGGACCAGCTTGTTCACCCGGGTGCGGTCGCCGATGCTCACCCGCACGCCCCGGCGCAGCCGGATCCGGCCGCGGATCTCCACGCCCCGGCCGAGGGTCAACCGGGGGTAGCGCAGCCGGTACCAGCCGCGCTTGACCGCGAAGACGACCCGCACCGGGAGCCCTCGGCGGATGCCACCCGCGCCGACCAACGACCCTCCCCACGTCGCGGGGCCGGCGACGGCTGATCCGTCGCCGGCCCAACGTGAACAATCTACCGATGTCCGTTACGAACTGTTGACCCTCACTGCACGGAGAAGAACGTCGACGGGGTGGACCAGCTCACACCGGCCGCCGCCGGAGCGACGACGGTCGCCGCCGTCCCGTCGACCGCCGGGGCGGCCGTCGGGTCGAACGGCACGCTGCGCAGCGTCCCGTCGGTGGCGCCGTACACGATCCTGCCGGCGACCCAGGCCATGCCGCGCACGATCGACCAGGTGACCCCGGTGGTCGGCAGGGTGAACTCCGTGGCGCCGAGGTAGTTGCCGTCGATCTCGAAGTAGCGGTAGTAGAGGCCGCTGGCGCCCGACCGGGTGTAGTACAGGCGACCGTCGAGATAGAACGCGCCGGTCATCGCCGCCGGGTTGAACCAGTCGTTGTAGCCGGACGCCTCCCACGGCACGCCGATCGCGCCGCCGTTGAACATCGAGATGTCGATCCGGCTGCCGGTGGGGGTGCCGGCGACCGTGTGCGACCAGTAGATCCGGTCGGCGACCCGCCAGGTGGCGCCGGCCGCCGTGTAGTTCGGCTGGCTGACCGTGGTCGGGGCGCCGACGGCGGTGCCGTCGAACGGGACCTTCGCCAGCTCGCCGGGCCCGGTGCCGACGTAGAGGTTGCCGGCGGTCGCGGTCGGCGCGTTCTTCGGGGTGATGGTGCGCCCGCCGGCCAGCGGGAACATGCCGAGCCGGCCGTGGTACTCGTTGCCCATGCCGTCGGAGTTGTGGCCGAAGTAGAGGCCGTCGCTGCCGCGCCAGAGCACCGGCACCGAGGAGCCCCAGTTGCTGGTGCCGGCCGGCATCGACGCGCTGCCGCTGCGGCGGGGGTTCCAGTTCACCGGCATGCCGGTGGCCGGGGTGACGGCGGCGATGCCGAGCCGGTCGATCGCGCCGTCGCCGGCCCGGTCGCTGGCGTTCGGGTTGTTCAGCCAGCGGAAGTGCCCGCCGAGGTAGATGACGTTGTCGGCGACCTCGACGGAGGTGATGGTGTCGTTGCCGGTGTAGTCGACCCAGGTGCCGAGCTGGCCGGTGCCCCGGGCGGCGGTCTCGAACCGCACCAACGCGTCGCAGTACGCGGCCGGCCAGCCCGCGCCGCCGTTGGTGCCGACGACGAACCAGCTGCTGTCGGCGCCGAACTTGACGTCCTGCACGTAGTGCACGAAGGTCGCCGGCGCCGCGCACGGCGGCACGAACTTCTCGGTGCTCCAGTCGAGCAGGGTCGGCGTGCCGGAGAGGTCGACCAGCGCCATCTGGTTGCGCGGCAGGCCGTTGACGTACATGAAGTTGCCGCCGACGGCCAGGGTGGCGCCGTCGGGGGCGACGTCGATGGTCCAGACGTACGGGGTGGTGTCGTGGCGCCCGACGGTGGCGTTGACGTTGAAGGTCGGGTCGATCGCGCCGGTGGTGGCGTCGAGCCGACCCAGGCCGGCGTGCGCGGTGCCGTTGAGCCAGTTGAACGCGCCGGCCACGTAGAGGTGGTTGCCGTGCAGGGCCAGGTCGCGGACGGTGCCGCCGTCGGAGCGGCCGACCCAGCTGTCGACGATCGCGCCGGTGGCCGGGTCGAGCGCCACCAGGTTCTTACGCGAGACGCCGTTGACGGTCTTGAACGCGCCGCCGACGATCAGCGTCCCGTTGGGCCCGGCGACGAGCGTGTTGACCGCGCCGTCGAGCACCGGCAGGAAGGCGGTCGAGATCGTCCCGGTGGCCCGGTCGTACGCGAAGAGGTAGCGCTGTGTCGTCCACGCCGCGCTGGCGGTCTGCCGGATCTGGGTGAAGCTGCCGCCGACGTACACCATGGAGCCGACCTGCGCGAAGGCGCGGGTCTCGCCGTCCCTGGCGTGGGGGGTGGCGTCGGCGGGGTTCGCCGAGACCAGGGTCGCCGGTTCGGGGGCCGGCACCACGGCGGCGGAGGTCCCGGTGGGGACGGCCAGCACGGCGGCGACGGTCACCAGCGCGACCACCCCCGCCCGGGTGCGGAATCCGGCGGATCGCCGGAAGCGCGGGATTTCGGGCACGCTACGCCTCCAAGGTGGAAGAAGACCCGCGTAGCGTGCCTCGCCCACCCCGCTCGGCGATATCCGCCGATTGGGCGGTCAGTGCCTCCGCAAGCGACAGACCGTGTGTTCTGTCGGATGTCCGACTCATCCGGTCGTCCGCCGGCCTGTGCCGACGGTCAGCGGCTCCCTCCGGTGGGCTGCCGCAGGTAGCTGTCGCGACCGGCGCGGGTGAACCCAGCCACCGCCGAGGCGTCGTGGTTCATCGTCATGTCGCACGTGCTCGTCCGGCGGGTCATCCCGGCGGAGTTGAAGTAGATCGCGGCCTTGATCTTCGGGTGCGCCCTGAGCGCCGCCGGGAACTCCTCGAACCAGCGCCGCTTGGCGTCCGGGTCGGCCGCGTTGAAGTTGGTGCCGAACTCGGCGAGCATCCGCGGCTTGCCGACGCCGAGGCGGTGCTCGTCCAGCCAGCGGTAGAAGCCGCCGATGGTGGTGGCGGGGCTCTTCCACACCGTGCTGCCGTTGCAGACGTGGAAGTTGTACGGGTCGTAGCCCACCCAGTCGACGTACCGGTCGCCGGGATAGAGGGCGGCGTACCGGTCGTAGTGGCCGGACCAGCCCATCATCGTCCACACCCAGACGGCGTTGTGGGCGCCCGCCGCGGCGAACCGGTCGTGCACGTGCCGCCAGGCGCGGACGAAGTCGGCGTCGCTGCCCTTCGCCGGCTCGTCCTCCGGCTCGTGGTCGAAGCCCATGAAGACCGGCACGCCGGTGTCGCGGATCCGCCCGGCGACCGCGTCGATGGTGGCGTCGTACCGGCCACTGTAGACGTCTCGCCAGGTCAACACGGTGCCGGAGGAGAAGACGCGGGACTCCCAGGCGAAGAACATCAGCCGGCCCTCGCGCATCTGCTGTCGCTGGTAGGCGTCCGGGAACGCGCCGTTGCTGCCGGTGCCGGAGAAGTCGTGATAGCGGTGCACGATGTCGAACTTCCGCCCGACCTGCGCCTCCACTTCGGCGACCGCCGCCCCGTGGTCCCACCCGTCGGCCGCGCCGGCCGGGGAGTACATCCCCCACCAGGCGCCGCACGAGGGGACCAGCCTGTCCGACACCTCGCCGCACCGCCCGGTGCCGCCGGACGGGCTCGCCGACGGGCGGGGCGTGGCACGGGTCGGGCTGGCGCTGGGGGTCGGCCGTGGCGCGAGCGTGGGCGCCACCGTCCGGCTCGGCGAGGGCGCGGCGCTGGTGACCGCCGGCGTGGGCGAAGTGCCGACGTCGTAGCGGATCTCCAGGCGCGGGCGCAGGTCGGGGTTGCTGTTCTCCGTCGACGCCCAGTAGATCCGCGTTTCCAGGCCGGTCTGGGCCAGCGAGACCGTCCAGGTGCCGTTCCCCCTGACCAGGGCCGAGACGTCCCACTCGTTGAAGCCCGCCGCCACCGGGGACACGGCGTCCAGGGCCGGGCCCGGCGGCGTCGGCGCCGGGCGCGCCGCGCCGGCGTCGGCGGTGGACGCGTGCGCGGTCACCGTCGCGGGGAACTTCCGCCAGGCGTGCACCCGCAGCGTGGCCCTGATGTTGACGGCGGACGCCGGCAGGCTGGTCACCGCGAACCGGATGACCGCCTCCCGGGCCCCGCGCGGGTTGCCGTCGCAGCGGGCGGCGCAGGTCGCCAGCGTGGTCTTCGCGCCGTTGTCGCCGTCCTGCGGCACCGTCGTCGCCGTGGTGTCCGCCGTCGCCCGGATCGACACGTCGTCGGCCGCCAGCAGCGGCACCGTGGTGGCGGCGATGCCGGCGACCACGGTGGCGCCGACGACGCCGAGCAGCACGGCCTTGCGCCGTGGGCCGTGGTGCCGGGCGCGGCGGTGCAGTCCGTGCCTGCTCAAGGAACACTCCCTGTGTCTCGGGCGGTGACGCTCAGCAGCGTATCCACGACCGCCACGTGACGTGGGCAGGACAGCGGGACGTAAGCGCGTCTTAACCGTCGCCTAAGGATGCCCTGGAGAACCACAGGGGACGGTCCCCGCCGGCGGGGACGGTCAGGCGGCGCGGGCGGCGGCCAGCGCGGCGGCCATCGCCGCCCGGGGCGCGGCGACGCCCGTGAAGTGCTCGAACTGGCCGACCGCCTGGGCCAGGAGGAGGTCGAGCCCGGAGACGATCCGACAGCCGGCGGCCTGGGCGGACGCGGCGAGGGGTGTCGGCCACGGGTCGTAGAGCGCGTCGAAGAGCACCGTCTCCGGCCGCCAGGCGACGGTCTCCGCGAGCGGGTCGGCGACGCCCTTCGGCACGGTCGAGACCACCACGTCGGCGCGGCACCGGTCGGCCGCGTCGGCCCAGGACCCGCCGGCCAGCTCCACGTCGACCGCGCGCGCCACCGGGCGCAGCTCCTCGACCGCCTCGGGCCGGCGGGCCACCACGGTCACCGCACGGGCGCCGAGCCGCCCCGCCGCCGCCACCGCCGCCCGCGCCGTGCCGCCCGCGCCCAGCACCGTCACCGTCGCGCCGGGGCGCACCCCGGCGTCGGTGAGCACCTCGACCATGCCGACGACGTCCGTGTTGTCGGCGTACCAGGAGCCGTCCGGGCGGCGTACCAGCGTGTTGGCGGCGCCGACGGCGGCGGCGACCGGCGAGACCTCGTCGGCCACCGCGAGCGCCGCCTCCTTGCCCGGCATCGTCACCGACAGCCCGGCCCACTCCGGGCCCAGGCCGGCGACCACGTCCGGCAGCTCCGCCGCCGCGCACTCGATCCGGGTGTACGACCATCCGGCCAGCCCCGCCGCCGCATAGCCGGCGTTGTGGATCACCGGGGAGAGAGAGTGCGCGATGGGCTTCCCGAGCACCCCCGCCCGCCGTACGACCGCCATCAGATGACCCCGGCCTCCCGAGCCTTCGCCATGTTCTTCTCGTGCTCCGCGTAGGTCTCGGCGAACTCGGAGTGACCCGCCTTGTCGATCGCCACGAAGAAGAGCCACTTGCCGTCCGGAGGGTCCATCGCGCCCTCCATGGCCTGCTTGCCGGGGTTGTTGATCGGGGTCGGCACCAGGCCCTTCAGCTTGCGGTTGTACGGGTTCTTCGGGTCGTCGAGCTCGGCGGCAGTCATGTCGGCGGAGCGCTTCGTCGCCCTTCCGATCGACTCCAGGTAGTAGTTGACCGTGACGTCCATCTCCAGGCAGTTGCAGGGAAACTCGCCGAACACCCGGTTGTACGCCACCCGGGCGACCTTGCCCAGGTCGTCCTTGTTGCCGGCCTCGGCCTGGGCCAGCGACGCGACGATCAGCGCCTCGTACGGGCTGATGCCGCCGCGCTCCTTCTGCACCCGGTCGGCGAACTGCATCTCCCCGGTGACGGCGAGGAAGTTCTCGACCATCAGCTTCAAGATGGTCTCGGCGGTTGCCTTCGGCGGGATCTCGTAGGTGTCGGGGTAGAGGAAGCCCTCGATCGACGGCTTGACCTTCTTGCCGTCGGTGCGCTTGAACCACCAGTCCGGCACGCCGAGCGCGAGCGGGTCCTTCGCCGCCGCCTCGAAGTCCTTCACCGGGATCTTGGTCTCCTTGGAGAGCAACTGGTAGACGTTCTTCGCCGTCCGGCCCTCCGGGATGGTGACCCCGTTGACGATCCGGTTCTTCAGGTCGAGCATCGCGGTGACCGCGCTCTCGCCGCTCATCTGCTTGCGCAGCTTGTAGGTGCCCGGCTGGATGTTCTTGCTGCGCGAGTTGGCCTCGGCGGCCTCGATGAACGCCTTGGCGCTCTTCACCACGTCGGCGGCGACCAGCGCGTCGGCCATGTCGGCGATCAGCGCGCCCTGCTTGATCTCGACGGTCACCTCGCCGGTGCCCGCGCCGTCGTAGTCGGGCGTGACGAAGTAGCCCTGGATCCGGTCGAAGCCGTAGAAGGCGCCGCCCCCGATCCCGCCCAGCAGGACCAGGGCGAGCAGCAGCGCCAGGACGGTCTTGCCCCGCCCGCCGCCGGAGCGCCCGTCGCGCTTACGCATGGCGCTGCGCCGGTGTTTGCCCTTCTCCCCCCGCTCCTGCTCGTCGAACCCGAGGTCCAGATCGTCGATCATCGCGTCCGCCTCCGCTGCGCGTCCAGCCAGCTCTGCAGAATCTCCACCGCGGCAGCCTGGTCGACCACCGCCCGTTGCCGTTTCCCCCGGACACCACGCTCGGCAAGCCTACGAGACGCCACGACCGTGGACATCCTCTCGTCGGTGAGCGCCACCGGAACGGGCGCTATTACATCGGCCAGTCGGTCAGCGTACGCCTTCGCGTGGACGGCCGCCGGACCGTGCTTGCCGGCGAGATTGACCGGAAGGCCGACGACGACCTCGACCGCCTCGTGCTCGGCCACCAGCGCGGCGAGCTCGGCGATGTCGCTCGGCACCGCGTCCGGGCCCGCCGTGAGGTCGCGGGCGAGGGTGACCAGCGGGGTGGCCAGCACCCCGTGCGGGTCGGAGCGTGACACCCCCACCCGGACCTGCCCGACGTCCACGCCGAGCCGGACGCCGTGGGACAACTCGCTCACCGTCGGTAACTCCCCCAGAAACGGCGAACCAGGACGGACCATTCCGGTCCGCCCTGGTCGCTGCGGTCTCGCATCACGCCTCGGCGATCGCCTTCTCGACCGTGAGCAGCAGGTTGGGCGCTTCCGCCGCCGGCAGGCCGCCGCCCTGGGCCAGGTCGGGGCTGCCGCCCCCACGCCCGGAGAAGGCCGCCTTGACCAGGTCGGAGGCGGACAGGCCCCGGCTGCGGGCGGCCGGGTTCACCGCGACCACCAGGGACGCCTTGCCGTTGGCCCGGGCCGCCACCGCGACGACCGCCGGCCGCGCCGGGTCGATCTTGCCCCGGATCTCCTGGGCGAGCGTCCGCACGTCGTTGCCGGCCGCGCCCTCCGGCGCCTCGGTGCCCACGTACGCGACCCCGCGCACGTCCTTCGCCTGCGCCGCCAGCGCCGCCGCGCCGCCGAGCACGAGCTGGGCGCGCAGCTTCTCCAGCTCCTTCTCGGCGTCGCGCAGCTGCGTCACGGTCTGCTCGACCCGGTCGGCGACCTGGTCGTTGGGCACCCGGTACAGCTCGGCGAGGCGGGACACCAGCAGGTGCTCGCGGGCCAGGAAGTGGAAGGCGTCCATGCCGACCAGCGCCTCGACCCGGCGCACCCCGGAGCCGATCGACGACTCGGAGAGGATCTTGACCAGGCCGAGCTGGCCCGAGCGGGCAACGTGGGTGCCGCCGCACAGCTCCCGGGCGTAGTCGCCGACCTCGACGACCCGCACCTCCTCGCCGTACTTCTCGCCGAACAGCGCCATCGCGCCGATCCGCCGTGCCTCCTCCAGGGAGGTGACGAAGGCGTGCACCTCCAGGTCGGCGAGGAGCACCTCGTTGACCTGCTGCTCGACGTCGCGCAGCACGCTCGGCGCCACCCCGGTGGGGGTGTTGAAGTCGAAGCGCAGCCGCCCGGGGGCGTTCAGCGAACCGGCCTGGGTCGCGGACTCGCCGAGGAAGTTGCGCATGGTCTGGTGCACCAGGTGGGTCGCGGTGTGCGACCGGGAGATGGCCCGCCGGCGGGTGGTGTCGATCTCCGCGTAGCCGGTCTCCCCCGCCCGCACCTCGCCCCGGACCACCCGGGCGCGGTGCACGATCAGGCCGGGCACCGGCTGCTGCACGTCGAGCACCTCGACCTGGCCGCCGCCGACCGTGATCATGCCCAGGTCGGGCTGCTGCCCGCCGCCCTCGGCGTAGAACGGGGTGGCGTCGAGCACCAGCTCGACCGTGTCGCCCTCGACCGCCGCCTGGCGGGGGCCGTCGACGCCGAGCACCGCCCGCACCGTCGACTCCCGGGACACCTCGCTGTAGCCGGTGAACGTCACCGGCCCGCCCGAGTCGAGCACCGACCGGTACGCCGACAGGTCGGTGTGCCCGGTCTTGCGCGCCTGGGCGTCGGCCTTGGCCCGGGCCCGCTGGTCGGCCATCAGCCGGCGGAAGCCCTCGGCGTCGACCTGGAGCCCCTGCTCGGCCGCGATCTCCAGGGTCAGGTCGATCGGGAAGCCGTACGTGTCGTGCAGCTGGAACGCCTTCTCACCGGAGAGCGCCTGCTTGCCGGCCGTCCGGGTTTCGGCGATCGCCGTGTCCAGGATCGTCGTGCCGGCGCGCAGGGTGGACAGGAACGCGTCCTCCTCCGCGTACGCGTAGTCGGCGATCCGGTCGAAGTCGGCGGCCAGCTCCGGGTACGACGGGGACATGCAGTCCCGGGCGACCGGCAGCAGCTCGGGCAGCGCCCGCTCCTGCCAGCCGAGCAGCCGCACGGCCCGGATCGCCCGCCGCATGATGCGCCGCAGCACGTAGCCGCGCCCCTCGTTGCTCGGGGTGACCCCGTCGCCGATCAGCATCAGCGCGGTACGCACGTGGTCGGCGATCACCCGCAGCCGGACGTCGTCCGGGTGCGACTCGCTGGCGACGTGGCCGGAGCGGGCGCCGTAGCGCTTGCCGGTCAGCTCGGCGGCCTTGTCGAGGATCGGCCGGACCTCGTCGATCTCGTAGAGGTTGTCGACGCCCTGGAGGATGGATGCCATCCGCTCCAGGCCCATGCCCGTGTCGATGTTCTTCGCCGGCAGGTCGCCGAGGATCGGGTAGTCCTCCTTGCCGGTGCCCGGGCCCCGCTCGAACTGCATGAAGACGAGGTTCCAGAACTCCATGTAGCGGTCCTCGTCGACCGCCGGGCCGCCCTCGCGGCCGTACTCGGGGCCGCGGTCGTAGAACAGCTCGGAGCACGGGCCGCACGGGCCGGGGATGCCCATCGACCAGAAGTTGTCCGCCTTGCCCCGACGCACGATCCGCTGGGCGGGCACGCCCACGGAGCGCCAGATGTCGTACGCCTCGTCGTCGTCCAGGTAGACCGTCGGCCAGATCCGCTCCGGGTCGAGGCCGAACCCGCCCTGCTCCTGCGACTTGGTGACCAGGTCCCAGGCGAGCGGGATCGCCCCGTCCTTGAAGTAGTCACCGAAGGAGAAGTTGCCGTTCATCTGGAAGAACGTGCCGTGCCGGCTGGTCTTGCCGACCTCGTCGATGTCGGGCGTGCGGATGCACTTCTGCACGCTGACGGCCCGCCGGTACGGCGGGGTCTGCTGCCCCAGGAAGTAGGGGACGAACTGCACCATGCCGGCGTTGACGAACAGCAGGTTCGGGTCGCTGATGGCGGGCAGCGGAGCGGACGGCACCACGGCATGGCCGTTCGCCTCGAAGTGGGCGAGGTACCGCCGCTTGATCTCCGCCGTCTTCATCGCTGGTGTTCCTCCGGAAAGATTTCTCGGTCGCCGACGCGCGGGTCCTCCCGCAACTCGGCGAACTGGTCGTCGAACGCCTCGCCCTGGGCGAACGCCTCGTGGATCTCCTGCTCGCGCTCGGCCATCCCGATCCGGACGTCCTCCACGAAGCTACGCAGCGACTCCGCCAGCCCGCCAGCGGATTCGGACAACGTGCTGGCGATGCCGGCCGGGGTGTACGACTGCGCGGTGCGGGTCGCCTTGCGGACCACGACCACGCCGACGGCCAACCCGATGCCGAGCCAGAACAAGCGCCTCATTCCCCAGCCCTCCTGGTCGTGCCGTCAGCGGTTGCCGCGCTTGGCGGCCCGCCGCTGCTGCTTGATGGTGTCGCGTACCTCGCGCTCGGTCTCGGCGTGCCGGCGGGCGGCGGCGGCCTTGCGCACGCCGTAGCCGAAGGCGGCCACCTTGACCAACGGGTTGGCGGCGGCGGCGGAGACGACGGTGGCCAGGTTCGCGACGTTGGCGGTGACGTTCTGCGCGTGGCTGGTCATGGTGTCGACCTTGGCGAGCTGCAGGTTCACCCCGTCCAGGGAGGTCTGCACCTGTTCCAGGGTCGTGTTCACGTTCTTCACCGTGGTGTTGACGTCGCCCAGCAGCGGCGCGGTGCGGTCGTTGAGGTCGTTGATCATGCGGGTGGTCGCGTCCACGGTGTGCCGCAGCCGCAGGATGGGCAGCGTCAGGATCAACACCAGCATCGCGAACGCGATCGCCGCGATCAGCGCCGCGACCTCTCCAAAGTCCACGCCTGTCCTCCTCAAGCAGGGGTCCCGGGGACCGGACGTCCCCGGAACGCGCGACCGTTGTGCCCACACCGCCGCCCGGCGACCCGCAGGGGCCAGCGGGGGCTGGCGGATCCGCCAGCCCCAGACCCTACCGTCCGTGATGGAAACCGGCTCAGGACGGTGAGGGTGTCGGTTCGCCGAGCGGATCCTCGCTGAACGTCGGGAAGGGATCCTCGCCCGTGAGCGAGGGGTCGATGCTCGGCTGCGGCCGGGTCCGCTCGTCGTCGATCGCGTTGCGGACCTTCACCGACACCAACGATCCGGCGCACTGCTGGGCAGCGGCCGACGGATCGGGCGACGGCTCCACGGCCGGTGCCCCGTCCACCGGCGGCGGCGCACAGGTCGGCTCGCGCACCCAGAGGTCGAGGGTCAGCTCGTCCCGGCGCCAGCAGGTGTAGCTCCCCTTCGGCGACTGCTCGGGGCAGCGGGTCACCTGCCAGGGCCGCCAGCCGTCCTCGGTCAGCGCCCGCTCGTAGACCTGCGCGGTCTCCTCCGGGGCCCGTTCGGAGGTGATGGTGCGTTCGCGCAGCCGGCAGTCGAGCAGGCACCACCGGCTGCCGCTGACGTCGTCGACCGTCTTCGCCGCCGCCCAGCCCGGCACGTCCAGCTCGTCGAGGGTGTCGAAGACCGGGTCGCGGCTGAGCGTGCGGATGCCGAAGAAGAGCGGGATCGCGCCGAGGAGCACCACGCTGACCAGGGCCAGGACGCCCATCCGCAGCCGCCGCCGCTCGCGCATCTGCCGCCGCAGTTCGGACCGCGCGCCGCGCAGCCCGCCGGAGGCGGGGGCGTCGTCGTCGGGCGACTCCGGCTCCGCGGCCTGCCGCAGCGCCGGCCCGTCCGCCGGCCCCGGCCCGACGGCGGACGGATCGGCGGACGGTACGACCGAGACGGCGGCCCGGGCCACCGGCGGCCCGCCGGCCGGTCCCGACGGAACGCCCGCCGGCTCCGGTCGCCCGGGGTCACGGGGCGGCGGCAGGGCGCGCCCGGTGGCGCGGTCCTCCGGTCCGGGCCGGGGCGCCGGGGCGGCGGCGCGGGCCACGCCGGTCGGCCCGGCCGGCGCGCCAGGTCCGGCGCTGCCCGGGCCGGCGGTGCCAGGTCCCACGGTGCCCGGGCCGGCGGTGCCGGGCAAAGTCGTGGGGGCCGGCGTCCCGCCGGCGTGGGTGGTCCCGGGCGGCATCCCGCCGGCGTCGGGGGCCCCGGGCGGCGGCACGGCGGCCCGACCCGGCGCGGCGTCGGGTCGCGCGGCGCCCCGGACCGGCCCGCCCTGGGTCACGTCGGGACGGGCCCGGCCACCCGGGCGCGCCTTGCCTTCGAGCGGTCCAGCCGGCGCCGGTCGCGCGGCGCCCCGCGCCGGCGGCGGACCGGAGGGTGCGCCGTCGGCCGGCCGGGGTGGTTCGGAACCGGGCCGGGCCCGGCCCGTCACCTGTCCGGTGTCGTCGCCGGGGACCGGCGGTCGCGCGCCGGGGCGGGCCCGGCCGGCGGGGGCGCGGCCGGTCCCGGCGCCGCGCTGCTCCGAATCGGGTGCCACCGGCGGGTCGCCCGGGACGGGCGGCGCCGCCGGTGGCTTGACGGTCGGCAGGGCGGGGTCGGTGTGGTGGGTGCGGCCGGCCTGCCGGAGCCAGTCGGCCGGGCGCTCCGGCCGGCCGCCCCGGGGCTCGCCGGGGGCGGGCCGCCGCCGGCCCGGTTCCCCCTCGCCGGGTGCCACACGGCGCCCCGGCCCGGCGTTCTCTTCCTCGTCCGGGCTCGTCCGGTGCCCCCGGACACGGCCGGCCGGGGCCTCCGCACGACCGGTGGGCGGCGCCGCGGGGCCGCCGTCCGCACGACCGGTGGGCGGTGCCGCGGGGCCGCCGTCCGCACGGCGGGTGGGCGCGGAGGCGGGACCGCCCTGCGCGGGCACCGACCCGGCGCCGGGCGGCGCGGGGGGCGCGCCGGGCACCGGCGGGGCATTGCCGGAACGGGGCACCACCGGCTCGTCCGGCTCGGCGGCGCGGCGTCGACCGGCCGGGCCGGGACGGCGGTGGTCGATCGCGTCCACGCCCGGCGCGTCGCCGGGGGCGGCGGTCGGCGGGGCGGCCATCGGCGCCTGCCCGGTCGCCTCGGTCGGCTGGGGGCCGCCGGCGTCGACCGGGCCGCGCCGCAGCCGACCGGCACGGGGGTCACGCTCGTCGGCCGGGGCGCCGCGCAGCTCGCCGGTCGGCGGGCCGAGGGACGGCTGGGCGGCACCGGGTGGCGGGACGGCGACCCGGGCGGCGCCGACGGGACCTCCCGGGCGGCCGGAGGCGCCCGGCGCCGGCGCGGCACCCGGCGCGGGGGCCCGACCGGAACGCCTGCCCGGCGACGGCGGTTCCACCGGCGTCACGGCGGGCGGAGCGCCCGGAGCGCCCACCGGCGCACCTGCGGGCGGCCCGGATCGCGGGGCCCCGGCCGGCCCCGGGTGCGGACGGACCGGCGGACCGGAGGGCGGGTGCGCCGACGGACCGGCGGGCACGGCCGGCGGGCCGAGGGGCGCACCGTCCGGCGGGCCGACGGGCGGACGCGAGCCGGGGGGCATGTCGACCGACGGGCCGACCGGTGGGCGCTGGCCGGGGGGCACGTCGACCGACGGGCCGACAGGCCGACGCGGGCCGCCCGGCGCACCGCCCTGACGGCCCGTGGCCGGGCCGCCCTGCGGGCCGGTCGAGGGGCCCGAGTCGGGTCGCGGGCGTCGGTCGGGCCCGTCCGGCCCGGGCTGCGGCCGCCCGGCCGCCGGGGCCCGGCGCGCGGACTCCGGTGCGGTGGCGGGACCGGAGGCGGGGGCCGCCGGGCCGGCCGGCCGGGGCTCCGCCGCACCGGGCCAGGGACCGTCCGCCGGCCGGGGGCGCGGGGACTCCGCCCCGGCGCGGCGCACCGGAGGCGCGGCGGCCGGGCCGGGGCCACGGTGGGGCGACCCGGAAGGGTCGGGAGGCGTCGGGGCGCCCGGGGGCGGGGTCGGCTCCGCCCCGCCCGGCCCCAGCTCGGTGCGCTGCTGCTTGGCCGAGCGCAGGTCGTCGATCCAGCCGAACTCCTCGCCGCTGATGGGCTCCTCGGGCTCGGCCTCGGCCTTGCCCCGCCCCCAGCGGCGACCCTTGGCGCGGGAGTCGCGCCGCTCGTCCGGGCCGTCCTCCGGTCGCTCCGAACCACGCGATCTCACTGCTGACCCTCTCCGGCGGCGTCACTGCCGCCCTCTCGCGCCGCGCCGGCGCCGCCCGTGTCCGCCGATGGGCGGCCGTTGCCCGCCGATCCGCTCGCCACGCCCACCGGTGCCTCCGGGGGCGCGGCCGGGGCCGGCAGCCCCCGTACGATGCGGCGCAGCAGCGGCAGCCGGGTGGCCACGGCCCGCTCCGCGCCGTGCTGGCTCGGCCGGTAGTAGTCGGCACCGACCAGGTCGTCGGGGACGTACTGCTGGGTGACCACGCCACGCTGGTCGTCGTGCGGGTAGCGGTAGCCGGTGCCGTGGCCCAGCCCCTTGGCGCCGGCGTAGTGCGCGTCGCGCAGCCCGCGGGGCACCGGCCCGCCTCGGCCGGCCCGCACGTCGGCGATCGCCGCGCCGATCGCGGCGGTGGCCGAGTTCGACTTCGGGGCGGTGGCCAGGTGGATCACCGCCTGGGCGAGGTTGAGCTGCGCCTCGGGCAGGCCGACGTACTCCACCGCGTGGGCGGTGGCGGTGGCGACACTCAGCGCGGTCGGGTCGGCCATGCCGACGTCCTCGCTGGCGAAGATGACCAGGCGGCGGGCGATGAACCGGGCGTCCTCGCCGGCGACCAGCATCCGGGCCAGCCAGTGCAGCGCCGCGTCCACGTCCGAGCCGCGCATGCTCTTGATGAAGGCGCTGGTCACGTCGTAGTGGGCGTCGCCGGCGCGGTCGTAGCGCACCGCCGCCACGTCGACCGCCTGCTCGGCGGTGGCCAGGTCGATCCGCCCGGCGCCGAGCGCCGTGGCGGAGGCCGCCGCCGCCTCCAGCGCCGTGAGCGCCTTGCGCACGTCACCGGCCGCGAGGCGGACGAGGTGGTCCTCGGCCTCGGTCTCCAGGATCAGCGCGCCGCCGAGCCCGCGCTCGTCGGCGACCGCGCGGCGCAGCAGGCCGCGCACCGCCGCGTCGTCCAACGGCTGGAGGGTGAGCAGCACGCACCGCGACAGCAGGGGTGAGATCACGGAGAAGTACGGGTTCTCGGTGGTCGCCGCCAGCAGGGTGACGGTGCGGTCCTCGACGGCGGCGAGCAACGAATCCTGCTGGGTCTTGCTGAACCGGTGCACCTCGTCGATGAAGAGCACGGTCTGCGGGCCGCCGGAGCGGCGCTGCCGGCGGGCGGTCTCGATCACCGCGCGCACGTCCTTCACCCCGGCGGTGAGCGCCGACATGGCGACGAAGCGGCGGTCGGTGGCCCGGGCCACCAGGTGCGCGATGGTCGTCTTGCCGCTGCCCGGCGGCCCCCACAGGATGACCGACATCGGCGCGCTGGCGGAGACCAGCTGGCGCAGCGGGGCGCCCGGCGCGAGCAGGTGGTCCTGCCCGACGAGCTCGTCGATGCTGCGCGGGCGCATCCGGACCGGCAGGGGCGAATCCTCCCCCACCGCCGTGAAGCCGTCCACACCGACGGAACCCGCGGGCGCGGGGGGCGCTGCGGCGGGCTCACCGAGGGAGAAGAGGGCGTCGGACTCCATCACGAGAACAGTACCGGTCCCGCCCGACGACGCCGGAAGCGCGCCGTCCGGCGGGACCACTGGTGATCGATTACGGTCAGCCCCGGCCCGGGCGCCGACCCCGGTACCACCGGCCGCCGCCCCCGCCGCGCGGGGCGCTGCCAACCCCGGCAAGGTAGAGGGAGAGCAGCAGCAGGCCCAGCATCAGCAGGGTGGACGGGTTCAGCAGGTCCGGCGCACCGAGGTTGGTGTCGAAGAGGTCGAGCAGCAGGGCGAAGCCGAAAACGATCGCCGCGAGAATGGCGAGCATGTCGTTCCTCCGGTGGGGGTTCCCAGTAGGTCTGCGCGGGATGTACCCAATCGGTCCGCTCGCCAATCTCCACGGTGGACCACCCCGGTTCTGGGTGCCGTCCGGGTTCCGCCGACGGGAGCGGGTCCGCCGACGGGAGCACGGCGGGCGTTCTAGGCTGGCGACATGATCGTCGCCGACCAGGTCCTGGAGGGGCGGGACGCCATCCTGGCGGCTGCCGACCACCACCCGTACGCCCGGCACTCGCTCTGGCTCGGCGAGCAGCCGCGCGGCTGGCGGCGCGACGACGCGGTGGGTTGGCTGCTCCCGGCGGAGCACGGCCCGGCCGGCGGCGCGATCGGCGCGCCCGGGCCGGCGGTCGACGTCTTCGCCGACCTCGTCGCGCGGGGCGTGCTCCGGCCCGGCCAGTGGCTGCACCTGCCGCGGCTCGACCCGGCGGCGCTGGCCGGCCGGCTGGCCGTGGCCCGGCACGACGAGTGGGACTTCCTCTGGACCGTCGCCGCGCCCCCGCGCCAAGCCGAGGAGGAGCGGGTGGTCCGGCTCACCGAGGCCGACCGCCCGGCGCTGACGGCGCTGATCGACGAGTCGTTCCCGACCACCACCTCGCGCCCGGACGACCCCCGGGTCGTCGCCTGGTACGGCATCCGCGACGGCGACCGGATCGTCGCCTGCGGAGCGGACCGCAGCCGGGGCGACGTCGGCTTCCTCGCCGGCCTGACCGTCGCCCCCGACCGGCGCGGCCGGGGGCTGGGCGCGGCGCTGACCGCCGGGATGACCCGGGCGCTGTTCGCCCGCCACGACACCGTGGCGCTCGGCGTCTACACCGTCAACGTCGGCGCGATCCGCCTCTACCGGCGGCTCGGCTTCACCGCCACCCTGGCCCGCAGCTCGGTGCACCTGGCCTGAGCGCGCCGGCGGGCCCCTCTCCCGGGCCCGCCGGCGCGCCGGTCGCTCAGCCGCCCTGCGCCGGAGCGGGCGCTGCGTCCACCTCCGACCACCCGCTCACACGCGCGGTGGGACCCGTCCCCGACGCGAATCCGGCACCCGGAGCGGGGACCGGGCCGGGGGCGGCAACGGCCTCCGGAGCCGGGAGCGGGCCGGACGCGGGAACGGCCTCCGACGCGGGCACGGGGTCGGGGCCGGCCGGGGTGCGGCGGCCGGCGCGCCAGGCGGGCAGGTAGAGCGGGGCGGCGACGGCCAGCACCACGGCGCCGACGAGCATGGCGGTGCTGATGCTGGTGGCCTCGGCCAGCATCATGAGCACCACCCCGCCGAGCGCCCCCGCCGGCTGGGCCATCATCGAGTTCAGCGAGAGCACGCTGGTCCGGTACGGGCCGTCGACCTGACGATGCAGCAGCCCCATGTGCAGCGGGTTCGACGCGCCGTGAACGGCATAGCAGGCGAGGTAGGCGACGAGCACGCCAACCGGGCCGGCGAACAGACCCATGCCGACCACCGTCACGCCCTGGAGGATCCTCAGCAGCCCGGCGGCGGGTGCGGCGCCCAGCCAGCGCAGCAGCAGCGGGGTCAGCGCGGCACCGGCCGCGTTCGCCAGCCAGGCCACAGAGCTGGCCGGGCCGAGCAGCGCGGCGGCCCGGTCGGCGTCGCCGACGACCTCGGCGAGCCGGATGGGCAGCAGTGACTCGAAGGTGACCATGCCGAAGCCCCAGAACAGCTCGACCGCGACCAGGGCGAGCAGCACCCGGGAGCGGCGCAGCAACCCGAACGCCTGCCCGACCATCCGCGGTGCCTCGACGACCGAGGCGCGCAGCGCCCGGGCGCCGCGGGCCGGCCGGGTCTCGACCATCAGCACCAGCATGGCGACCAGGGCGATCGCCTGCAGCACGATGGCGACGAGCACCGGCAGGGTCAGCGCGCTGACCGGCCCGACCGGGCCGAGCGCGACCAGCCCGCCGCTGAGCAGCGCGCCGGCGCCGATGGCGAGGCCGATGACGGTGCCGGCGAGGCCGAGGCCGCGCTCGTACTCGGCGTCCGGGTCGGCGGCCAGGGTGGCATCGACGTACCAGGACTCCAGGGGGCCGCTGTCCAGCGCCCGGTAGACGCCCTGCAACGCCCACGAGACGAAGAAGAGCCAGAACGAGTCGGCCACCGCGAAGACGGCCAGCGAGACCAGGCAGGTCGCCCAGGCGGCGACGAGCACCGGCTTGCGGCCGAGGGCGTCGGCGAGGCCACCGGTCGGCAGCTCCAGCGCCAGCACCACCAGCCCCTGGGCGGTGGCCACCAGGCCGATCTGGGACAGCGACAGGCCGCGCTCCTGCATCAGCAGGATCATGACGGGGATGAGCAGGCCGCCGGGCAGCCAGCGCAGGCCGTAGAGGGTGAGGTAGCGGAACCGGACCTGGCGTACGGACAGCGCGGTCATCGCATCTCCCGGAGCAGCGGGTACGCGGCGAGAAAGATCTGCACCGACTCGGCGTCGGGCGCGGCCGGCTCGGCGTCGGCTTCGTGCCGGTAGCGTTCGAGGACCTGCCACAGGTCGGCCTCGAGCGCCTTGAGCCGGTCGGGCGGGATGGTCATGAAGACGTCGCCCATGCCGAGGGCGTCCCGCCAGGCCGGCGACCACTCGTGCTGGGTGGCGAACCACTGCTCGGCGTGCTCGGCCAGGAGGCGCACCTGGTCGCCCTGGATCCACTCGATCGCGGCGCGGGCGTCCGGGTCGTCGTCGAAGTCGCTGGTCTCCCAGTTGGTGACGTCGTGCGCGGCCCGCCACCAACGCTGCCGGCCCGTCCCCCGGTCCGGGTCCTCGACAACGAGCCCGACCTCGGCGAGCTGGCGCAGGTGGTAGCTGGTGGCACCGGTGTTCGTGTTCAGCAGCTCGGCGAGGGTGGTCGCCGTCGCCGGCCCGTTCACCCGCAGCGCCCCGAGCAGGCGCAGTCGCAGCGGGTGCGCCAGCACGCGCACCTGCCGGTGGTCGAGGCGCACGCTGCGCGGCGCCGACTTCCCGTCGTCTCCCATGGCTGCACGATATCTGTGCACACTTTCTATGCACAAGACTTGTGCATAGAAAGTGTGCATCATCCGACAGGGCGGGCCCGAGGGCTCAGGGGGCGAGGATTTCGCGGATGCCGCGCAGCCGGGTCGGCAGCAGGGCGGCGGCGCGGGACGAGTCGAGGCGCACCTCGGCGGGGCGGACGAGGCCCGAGGAGGCGCTGGTCGTGGTCTTCAGCCCGGCCGGGTCGAGGCCGAACCGCGCCGCCACCAGCAGGCCCATCTCCGCCCGGCTGACCGCGTCCGGGCCGGCCACGTTGAGCGGGCCCGCGTACCGGCTGTCGACCAGGTCGAGCACGGCGGCGGCCAGGTCGGCCACGTCGACCGGGCAGCGGACCTCGTCGGTGAACAGGGCGGCCCGCCCGGCGAGGGCGTCGAGGCAGAGCCGGATCTGCTTGCTCCGCTCGTCGCCGACGATCAGGGAGGTACGCACCAACGCCGCACCCGGGTCGATCGCCCGCACGGCGGTCTCGGCCGCCGCCTTCGCCGCCCCGTACGGGAAGACCGGGCTGGGCGGCTCGTCGTCGGCGTACGGCTCGGGGCGGCCGGCGTGCAGCGCGTCGCTGGACAGGTGCACCAGCCGCGCTCCCACCTCGGCGACCGCGTACGCGACGTGCGCCGCCCCGTCGGCGGTCACCGTCCACTCGGCGTACCGGTAGGGGGTGCTGACCACGGCGTCGGGGCGGACCCGGGCGACCAGCTCGCGCACGGCGGACCGGTCCGTCACGTCCAGGCGGCGCGCCTCGACGCCGGGCACCTCGACCCCGCCCGAGTGGTACGTCCCGACCACCCGCTCCCCCGCCGCGACCGCCTGCCGGCAGACCTCACCGCCGAGGTACCCGCTGGCCCCCACCACGAGCAGCGTCACGCCGCCCCCTTCAGTCGGTGATCAGGAGGTCCGCGTCGAGGCCGACGACGCGAACCTCCTGATCGACGAGAAGCGATCAGGTCGGGTCGGCGACCGGGGCGGCCGGGCCGGCCGTGCCGGTGTGCGCCGCCGCCGGGGGCTTCGGCTTGGCGTCGATGCCGGCCTCGGTGCGCTGCTGCGCGGTGATCGGCGTCGGCGCGCCGGTCAGCGGGTCGAAGCCGCCCCGGGTCTTCGGGAAGGCGATCACCTCGCGGATCGAGTCCGCGCCGGCGAGCAGCATGCAGACCCGGTCCCAGCCGAAGGCGATGCCGCCGTGCGGCGGGGCGCCGTACTTGAACGCCTCCAGCAGGAAGCCGAACTTGTCCTGCGCCTCCTCGGGGGTGATGCCGAGCAGGTCGAAGACGCGCTGCTGCACGTCGCCCCGGTGGATACGGATCGAGCCGCCGCCGATCTCGTTGCCGTTGCAGACGATGTCGTACGCGTAGGCCAGCGCCCGGTCCGGCGCCTCCTCGAACCGGTCGACCCACTCCGCGTTCGGCGAGGTGAACGGGTGGTGCACGGCCGTCCAGCCGCCCTCGTCCGTACGCTCGAACATCGGCGCGTCGACCACCCAGCAGAACGCCCAGGCGCTCTCGTCGACCAGGCCGGCCCGCTTGGCGATCTCGATCCGGGCCGCGCCGAGCAGCTCCTGCGCCTCGCGGGTGTTGGCGCTGGCGGCGAAGAACACCGCGTCGCCCGGCTTGGCGCCGACCGCGTCGGCCAGCCCGCCCAGGTGCTCGGCGGAGAGGTTCTTCGCCACCGGCCCGCGCGCCTCGCCGGTCTCCGCGTCGAGCACCACGTACGCGAGGCCCCGCGCGCCACGCGCCTTGGCCCAGTCCTGCCAGCCGTCCAGTTCCTTGCGGCTCTGCGACGCGCCGCCCGGCATGACGACCGCGCCGACGTAGCCGCCGGCGTCGATCGCGCCGGCGAAGACCCGGAACTCGGTGCCGCGCAGGTAGTCGGTCAGCTCGGTCAGCTCGACGCCGTAGCGCAGGTCCGGCTTGTCGGAGCCGTACCGGGCCATCGCGTCGTGCCAGGTGATGCGCGGGATCGGCCGGGAGATCTCGTGGCCGGCCAGGTCCTTCCAGAGCGCCGAGACGATCGCCTCGCCGAGGTCGATCACGTCGTCCTCGGTGACGAACGACATCTCGATGTCGAGCTGGGTGAACTCCGGCTGCCGGTCGGCGCGGAAGTCCTCGTCCCGGTAGCAGCGGGCGATCTGGTAGTACCGCTCCATGCCGCCGACCATCAGCAGCTGCTTGAACAGCTGCGGCGACTGCGGCAGCGCGTACCAGCTGCCCGGCTGCAGTCGCACCGGCACCAGGAAGTCGCGGGCACCCTCCGGGGTGGACCGGGTCAGCGTCGGGGTCTCGATCTCCAGGAAGTCCCGCTCGTGCAGCACCGAGCGGGCGAGCTGGTTGGCGCGCGAGCGCAGCCGCATCGCCTTCGCCGGGCCGCTGCGGCGCAGGTCGAGGTAGCGGTAACGCAGCCGGATGTCGTCGCCGGCCTCCACCTGGTCGTCCACCGGCAGCGGCAGCGGCGCCGCCTCGGAGAGCACCTCCAGCTCGGCGGCGGTCACCTCGATCTCGCCGGTCGGCAGCTCCGGGTTCTCGTTGCCCTCGGGCCGGCGGGTCACCTCGCCGGTGACCCGGACGCAGAACTCGTTGCGCAGCGCGTGCGCGTCCTCCTCGCGGAACACCACCTGGACCACGCCGGAGCCGTCGCGCAGGTCCACGAAGATCACGCCGCCGTGGTCGCGCCGGCGGGCGACCCAGCCGGCGAGCGTCACCGTGGTGCCGGCGTCCGTCGCGCGCAGGCTGCCGGCGTCATGGGTACGGATCACGACTCGCGTCTCCTCATCTGCGGTACACCGTTACCCCTGGCATTCTGTCAGCCTTCCCCGGAGCACCGTTGCGGGGTGAGGAAGGCGGGGACGGCCACCGCCGACGCGGACGCGTTCCCGCCCTACAGCGGGATGTTCCAGGCCCGCACGGTCACCACCACCGTGCCGTCGTCGCCGACGTCGGTGACCTGCAACAGTGCCATCTTCCAGGTGTCGCCGCGCTCCTTCGCGTCAACCAGGGAGGTCTTGATGCAGATCGCCACGCCCTTGCGGGCGGGGACGTTGATGTCCGGGCCGATGGGGCCCTTGTCGATCCGGTCGTTGCAGTCGGCGGCGCCGAGCGAAGCGCTGTCGACCTGACTGCCCTTCGTACCCCTGGTCAGGTTGAAGTACGACGAGTTGCCCCCGCAGCGGGCGGTGAACCGGATCTCCTCGCCGTCGCTGACCCGCACCTCGGGCTTGTCGAGGTCGATGTCCACGTAGCTGTCGCAGCCCGCCCGGAGGGTGAGTTCCTCCCCGACGTACTTGTCGGTGTAGCGGGTCTGCTTGTCGAGTGGCGGTTCGCCGCTCCCGGCGGGCGTCGGCCCGGACGGCGACTCCGCCCCCGTCTGTTCCGGAGCCGGCGTGGTCGGCTCGTTCGTCGGCTCGCCGGTGCCCGCCGACGGGCCTTCGGGTCGCCCCGCGCCGGCCGCCCGGGCGATGTCCCGGGCGTCGTTGGCCTGGTCGAGTGCCCGTAGCGACAGCGCCGTGGCCAGCAGCCCCAGGACGAGGGCCAGCACGGCCGCGCCGGCCGCGACCAGGGGCCAGCGGCCGCCGCCGCTCGACTTCGGCGCTCCCGGACCGCCCGGGCCGGAGGACGGCGGCACCGGGGCGCCCTGCTGGTCGGCGGTCATGTCGTGGCTCCTCACGTCGGGACGGCCGTCGGCCGGACACGGGGCGCATTTATCGCAGATAGTTGTCAAGATCGCTGTCAGCAACCCGTCACCCAACGGGACCGCCTCGTCACGGACCAGCCGGGATAATGAACCACCCCCATCGATCTTGTGCAGGTGAGACCCCCATGACCGAGCCGGTGACCGGCACGGATTCCGCCCGCCGCCGGCGGGGGTTGACCCCCGGCGAGAAGACCGGCGCCGCGATCGGTCTGGCCAGCCTGCTCGTCGCCGTGCTCGCCTGGCAGTGGCCCCGGCAGGACCAGTCGCCGCCGGCCACGCCACCGCCCACCCCCAGCCGGGCCACGACCGGTGCCACCGCCGCGCCACCCGCCGCCACCACCTCCGCGGCCCCCACCGGTGCCGCCGGCCGGACATACCTCGACACGCTGACGCCCGAGACCGGCGGGCCGTACCTGCAACCGTTGCCGCGCGCGCTGGCCGGCCGCTCCGACCTGCCGCATCCGGTCGTGCTCTCCTGCCCGACCAACGACGGCGAGGACCGGAGCCGGTCGGTCAGCTACCCGCTCAAGCGTCGCTACCTGGACTTCTCCGCCAGTTTCCGGGCCTGGTACCCGCCGGCTGAGGACCCGGAGTCGGCCGTGCGGATCAGCGCCGTGGTGACCGTCCGGGAACCCGACGACACCCTGACCCGACAGCCCCGGCCGGGCCGGACGACGACGATGTCCCGACCGGCGCAGCCGCTGTCCTTCTCCGTGGAGGGGGGCGACCTGCTGACGCTGACCGTGGAGTGCGACTTCGGCGGGGGCGTCGCCGTCCTCGCCGACGCCGGCCTCATCCGCTGACGGAAGCGGCGGGCCGGCTGGTCCCGCGACCGGTCAGTCGCGCGGGTCGGCGGGGAGCAGGTGGTTCACCACGATCTCCCCGACGGTGAGCGCCCGGGCGCGTTCCTCCACCCCGCGGTCGGCGCCGGTGAGCCGCCCGCCGTGCTGGCGCAGGTGCTCCTCCCAGGACGGCACCTGGTAGACCTCGACGAAACCGTGCTCCCGCTCCCCCGTGCGGTACAACCCCCAGCGCATCGCCCCGGTACGCCGCCGCGAACGCCCCACCAGCCGCATCGCCTCGACGAACTCCGCCTGCCGCTCGGGCGGCACCGTGTAGGAGACGGTCACCAGCACCGGCCCGCTACGCGGATCGGCGGGCAGCGTCAGGTGCGGCTCCGGCCACCACACCGCCGGGTCGCGGTCGACGCCCCGGGTGTCGCGCAGCGGCCAGAGCGGCACGGTCGCCGCGCCGGCCGCCATCATCCCGGCGGCCACGGCGAGCGCGACCACGAGGTCGGTCACCTCGCCGAGCGCGCCCCAGGCGACCGCCCCGAGCGCCTGCCCGCCGGCGAAGACCATCTGGTAGACCGAGAGCCCGCGGGCGCGTACCCAGCCGGGCAGGAAGAGCTGCATCGCCGCGTTGACGCTGGACAGCACGGTCATCCAGGCCATCCCGGCGGGCACCAGGGCCAGGGTGACCGGCACCGGCCCCGGTGCCAGGGCGAGCACCGCCAGGACGGCGGCGTAGACCAGCCCGGCCAGCAGCAGCAACCGGCTGGTGGTGAGCGACTGCCGGATCCGGGGCAGCACGAGGGCACCGGCCACCGCGCCGACGCCGAGGGCGGCCAGCAGCACGCCGTACCCGCCCGCGCCGAGGTGCAGGCGGCGGCTGGCGACCAGGGGCAGCAGCGCCCACAGGGCACTGCCGGGAACCACGAACAGCGCCGCCCGCAGCAGGATCCGGCGGACCACCGGCGAGTGCCGCACGTACCGGCCGCCGGCACGCAGCGCCGCCGCGAACCGCTCCGGCATGTCGTCGCCCTCGGGCCGTGCCGGCCGCCAGCGCAGCAGGGCCAGCGCGAAGACGGCGAACGACACCGCGTTCACGGCGAAGACGGTGGCGACGCCGGCCCGGGCCACCAGCACGCCGGCCACCGCCGGCCCGACCGAGCGCGCCAGGTTCACGCTGATCGACCCGAGCGCCGAGGCCGAGACGAGCTGCGACCGGGGCACCAGTTCGGGGATGACCGCCTGCCAGGCCGGCAGGGTCAGCGCCTGGCCGACGCCGAGCGCGAAGGTCAGGGTGAGCAGCAGCGCCGGCGGCATCCGGTCGGCGGCGGTGAGTCCGGTCAGCAGGACGCCGACGGCCGCCAGGAAGCACTGCACCCCGATCAGCAGGCGGCGACGGTCGAGGGTGTCGGCCAGCGCGCCGGCGGGCAGGGCGAGCAGCAGCACGGGCAGCATGCTGGCGGTCTGCACGAGCGACACCAGCGTCGAGGCGTTGGCCTCGTCGACGAGCAGCCACTGGGCGCCGACCGTCTGCATCCAGGTGCCCACGTTGCTGGCCAGCACCGCCAGCCAGAGGCTCCGGAACGCGGCGAGCCGCAGCGGGGCCCAGGCGGAGGAGGCCACGTCGGCGGGCGAGGTCGCGGGGGCGTTCACCGACCGGAACGTACCCCGGCCGGCCTGGTCCAGTCCGGCGAACCGGGCCGGGGCACGCGAGCGGGCCGCCGGATCACCCGGCGGCCCGCTGACGTGCGATCGGTCAGAAGATGCTGACGCCGTAGCGGCTCAGCGCCTCGGTGACCGGCTGGAAGTAGGTCGTGCCGCCCCAGCTGCAGTTGCCGCTGCCGCCGGAGGTCAGGCCCAGGGCGGTGGAGCCGCTGAACAGCGAGCCGCCGCTGTCGCCCGGCTCGGCGCAGACGTTGGTGCGGATCAGGCCGGAGACCGAGCCCTCGGCGTAGTTCACCGTGGCGTTGAGCGCGGTCACCGAGCCGCCGCGCAGGCCGGTGGTGCTGCCGGAGCGCTGCACCGACTGGCCGACGTACGCGTTGCCGGCGGCGGTGATGTCGCGGTAGCTGCCGTTGTAGAGGTAGACGTTGCCGGCCGCGTTGGCGGAGTTGCTGTGCCGCACGATGCCGTAGTCGTTGCCCGGGAAGCTGGTGCCGGTGCGGGTGCCCAGCAGGCTGGTCTGGGCGGAGTTGCTGTACCAGCTGGAGGCGATGTTGGTGCAGTGCCCGGCGGTCAGGAAGTAGTAGGTGCTGCCGCTGCGGACGTTGAAGCCCAGCGAGCAGCGACCGCCGCCACCGGCGTAGATGGCCTGACCGCCGGAGATCCGGGTGCTCAGCACGCCGGCCTCGGCCTCGATCCGGATCGCGCCGTCCATCCGCGCGGCGGCGGCCTTGACGCGCTCCAGCTTGGCGCCGGTCACGGTGCTGTCGACCGAGACGACGACCTGGTTGGTGGCCGGGTCGGTCCACCAGGCGGTGCCGGGGATCTTCGCGGAGCGGTCCAGCTCCGCGGTGGCCCGGGCCAGCTCGCCGGCGCCGCGCTTGACGATCTTCGGGGTCGCGCCGGCGGCGGCGACCTGCCGGGCGGCGAGCGCGTCGGTCACGGTGACGACCATCTTGCCGCTGGCGTCGGCGTACGTGCCGGCGGACCGGTCGCCGAGACGCTCGGCCAGGCCGGCGGCGGCGTCTGGAGAGGCGAACGCGGGTGCGGCCTGGGCGGGCGCGCCGATCAGCGAGCCGGCGACCAGGGCTCCGGCCGCGGCGAGGGTGGCGGCGCGACGGAGCGAGGACCTCGTGGGTCGCATGCAACAACCTCCAGGGAGGGGACGACTGGCCCCCTTCGGGGTGAGGGGGCCGGGACCATGCCGGCCGATCTGGGGAAACCGGCCGAACTGACTGAAGTATTCACATATTTAAGATCGTAGGCAAGACCCGACTTTGTCCTTTTCGCCCCGGCTGCGGCCGTCACCATTCCGAAACATTGTGGACACAGACGTCTGTCTATACGCTCTGTTCACCGCACCATCACCCTCGGCACCCGCGACCCGGAGGCCATCATGAAGTCCATCCGACGGCTGCTCGTCCCCCTCGCCGCGCTCACCACCCTCGTCCTGCTGGCCGGCACTCCGGCCGCCGCCGACCCCGGCCCGCCCCCGAACTCGATGGCCAGCCTCGGCGACTCGATCACCCGCGGCTTCAACGCGTGCGGCTGGTACAGCGACTGCACCTCCCGGTCCTTCAGCACCGGCGACTACTCCACGGTGAACAGTCACTACCTGCGCATCCGCGCGACCAACGCGGCCATCAACGGTCGCAACCACAACGACGCCCGCAGCGGCGCAAAGTCCGCCGACATGTACGGCCAGGCCGGCACCGCCGTCAGCCAGGGCGTCGACTACGTCACGATGCTGATCGGCGCCAACGACGCCTGCACGAGCACGGAGGCGGGGATGACCTCGGTGGCCACCTACCGGGCCAACATCGACGCCGCGCTCAACCGCCTCAAGACGGGGCTACCCAACGCCCGGGTGCAGGTGATCAGCGTGCCGGACATCCACCGGCTCTGGTCCGTCGGCAAGGACAGCGGCAGCGCCCGCAGCGCCTGGTCCCTGTTCGGCATCTGCCAGTCGATGCTCGCCAACCCGACCTCCACCGCCCAGGCGGACGTCGACCGGCGCAACCGGGTACGCCAGCGGGTGGTCGACTACAACACCCAGCTCGCCCAGGCATGCACGGCGTACGGCCCGAACTGCGACTTCGACGACAACGCCGTGTTCGGCTACCCGTTCACCCTCAACCAACTCTCCAGCTGGGACTACTTCCACCCGAACACCAGCGGGCAGCAGGTCCTCGCGAGCGTCTCGTACGCCGCCGGATTCGGCTGGTAGCGCGCCGGAGCTGACGCGCGGGCGGCGGCCACCGTCCGCGCGTCGCCGCGCGCTCACCCCACGCGGCGGCGCGCCCCAGGCCCCGGGCGCGGCACCACGTCGCGGGGCCGGGCCACCTCGTGGCCGCGCTCGCAGCGCAGCTCGACGGCCACCTCGGCGCCGCAGTCGCGGTGCGCGACGGTCAACGGCGAGCCGGCCGGGTCGGCCAGGTAGCGGTCGCCCCAGCCGAGGACGGCGACCAGCACCGGCCACAGGTCGAGTCCCATGTCGGTCAGCCGGTACTCGTGACGCACCCGGCTGCCCGGCTCGCGGTAGGGCTCGCGCCGCAGCACGCCCCGCTCCACCAGCATCGCCAGCCGGTTGGTGAGCACCTGCCGGGGGATGCCGGTGCGGACGCGCATGTCGTCGAAGCGGCGGATGCCGTTGAAGACCTCGCGCAGGACGACGAGCGTCCACCGCTCGCCGAGGACCTCCATCGCGCGGGCGATCGTGCAGTTCTCGATCGACCAGTCCAGTGCCGCGGGCCTCATGCGCTCCAGGCTAGGTCTGATTGACAGACTCAGCAACGCGCTGCCAGGCTGGGTCCATGACACAGACGCAGGACCCGGCGCGCAGCCGTACCTTCTCCTGGTCCGACCCGGGCATCAACGTCGCGCACCTCGGCCGGCGCAGCGGCCTGGAGCTGCTCCGCGCGATGATCGCCGGGGAGCTCGCGGCGCCGCCGATCATGCATCTGGTCGACATGTCCCGGATGGAGGCCGACGAGGGCCGGGTGGCCGTCGAGCTGGTCCCCCAGGAGTTCCACTACAACCCGCTCGGCACCGTGCACGGCGGGGTCCTCTCCACCCTGCTCGACACGGCGGCGGCCTGCGCGGTGCACACCACGCTGCCGGCCGGGGTCGGCTACACCTCGCTGGACCTGAACGTGAAGTTCCTGCGCCCCGTCACCGTCGCGAGCGGCACCCTGCGCTGCGAGGGCACCGTGCTACAGCGTGGCCGCCGCACGGCGCTGGCCGAGGCGAGACTGCTCGACGCCCAGTCCCGCCTCGCCGCCCACGCCACCTCCACCTGCCTCCTCTACCCCCTGGACCAACCCGCCTGACCACCCCACCCCACCCCCACACCCCCTCGACCCGCCGATCTTGCACTTTCGGCCCGCGATACGCCGCAATTGCGGCTTTCGCCCGGGCACAAAGTGCAAGATCGCGGGAGTGGGGGGGCGGGGGCGGGCGGGAGAGACGCTTCGGGCGTGGTCGTCGTCGAGAGAGCCAGCGACGGCCACGTCCGGGGACCCGGCGGCCGGGACGGTCAGCGGGTCAGCGGGCGGCGAGGCGGGCGGCGCGGGCCGCGCGCTTCTCCTCGAAGCGGGATGCGGCGCGCTCCAGGTCGTCGAGGTGGGCGGCGATCTGGTCGCGGGCGGCCTCGCCGTCGGCGTCCAGGCCGGTCACGTTGAAGACGTCCCACTGGCGCAGCACCGGGACGACCACCTCGTCGCGATGCTGGCGCAGGTCGTAGATGCCGGCGAGGGCGATCGCCACGGACTTGCGGGCGAAGCCCTCGATGCCGTTGCCCGGCATCTGGAAGTCGGCCACCACGTCGGCGACCGCCCGCATCGCCTGGCCGGGCGCCAGCTCGAAGGCCGCCGCCAGCAGGTTGCGGTAGAACACCATGTGCAGGTTCTCGTCGGCCGCGACCCGGGCGAGCAGCGCCTCGCAGGCCGGGTCGCCGGTGACGCGGCCGGTGTTGCGGTGCGAGATCCGGGTCGCCAGTTCCTGGAACGAGACGTACGCCAGCGAGTGCAGCACCTCGTCGTCGTGGGCGTTCTGGTAGCCGGCGGACATGTGCGTCATCCGGGCCCGCTCCAGGGCCACCGGGTCGACCGCCCGGGTGACGGTCAGGTAGTCGCGGATGGCGGTGCCGTGCCGCCCCTCCTCGGCGGTCCACCGGTGCACCCAGGTCCCCCAGGCGCCGTCCCGGCCGAAGAGGGTGGCGATCTCGTGGTGGTACGAGGGCAGGTTGTCCTCGGTCAGCAGGTTGACGATGAGCGCGGTGCGGGCCACGTCGGGGATGGTCGAGTCGGTCTCCGCCCACGCCTCGCCGCCGAGCGGCCCGTCGAAGGTGCGCCCCTCGCTCCACGGGACGTACTCGTGCGGAAACCATTCCTTCGCCATGGACAGGTGCCGGTCGAGGTTCTTCTCGACGACGGACTCCAGTTCGAGGAGCAGAGCGGTCTGGCTGAGCACGGTCACGACGATCTCCCTACGGTGGCGTAACTTACGCTACCGTAGGTCCGATCGTCCGTACGCGCCAGTAGCGACTCAGCTGACCAGCGGCTTGAGGTCCCCCCGGGGCGGCGTCCACTCCCCCGCCGCCGCCGCGACCTGCTCACCCGAACGGATGTCCTTCACCTCGTCGGCGGCCCCGTCCGCCCCCGGGAACCAGACGTACGGAATGCCCCGCCGCTCGGCGTAGCGGATCTGCTTGCCGAACTTCGCCGCGCTCGGCGACACCTCCGTCGGCACGCCCCGCCGACGCAGCGCCTCGGCCACCCGGTTGCTGGCCGGCCGCTGCTCCTCGCTGGTCACCGCGACCAGGACGCAGGTCGGCACGTCCCGCGACACCGACAGCGCGCCGGCGCCGAAGAGCAGCCCGAGCAGCCGGGTCACCCCGATCGAGATGCCCACCCCCGGGAACCGGGCGGCGCCGGAGCTGGCCAGGTTGTCGTAGCGGCCGCCGGAGCAGATCGAGCCGAACCGCTCGTAGCCGACGAGCTGCGTCTCGTAGACGGTGCCGGTGTAGTAGTCCAGGCCGCGCGCGATGCGCAGGTCGGCCACGCACAGCCCCGGGGAGTGCTCGGCGGCGGTCTCCACCACCCGGACCAGCTCCTCGATCCCCTCGTCCAGCAGCGGGTCGGTGACGCCGAGGGCACGGACGGCGTCGGCGAAGGAGGCGTCCGGGGCGGAGATCTCCGCCAGCGCCAGGCATGCCTTGGCCTGCGACTCGCTCGCCCCGGCGGTCTCGGCGAGCAGCTCGGCCACCTTCGCCGGGCCGATCTTGTCGAGCTTGTCCACCGCGCGCAGCGCCGCCTCCGGGTCGATCAGGCCGATGCCCCGGTAGAAGCCCTCGCAGATCTTGCGGTTGTTGACCTGGATCCGTACCGGCGGGATCGGCAGCGAGCGCAGCGCGTCGCCGATCACCAACGGCATCTCCGCCTCGTGGTGGGCGGCCAGGGTGTCCCGGTCGACGATGTCGATGTCCGCCTGGAGGAACTCGCGGTAGCGCCCCTCCTGCGGCCGCTCACCCCGCCACACCTTCTGGATCTGGTAGCGGCGGAAAGGGAACTGCAGCTTGCCGGCGTTCTCCAGCACGTACCGGGCGAACGGCACGGTCAGGTCGAAGTGCAGGCCGAGCGCGTCGTCCCCGGTCGGGCCGTCGGCGTCGGCCTGCAACCGCCGGATCAGGTAGACCTCCTTCGAGGTCTCCCCCTTGCGCAGCAACTGGTCCAGCGGCTCCACCGCGCGGGTCTCCAGCGGCGCGAAGCCGTACAGCTCGAAGGTGTCCCGGATCCGGTCGAGGACGTACTGCTCGATCATCCGCTGGGCGGGGGTCCACTCCGGGAAGCCGGAGATGGGCGTGGGCTTGCTCATGATGCTCCGTTCGCAGACCCGCGCGGTCCGCGCGGGCGAAGGCTGGTGCGGCCGCCGGCGGCCGCGGGGCGAAGGCTCGGTGCGGCCGGCTACAGGCCGCGGGCGGGGGCCGCCGGTCGCGCGCCGTCGCCACCCGCCACCTCGATGAGGTACGGGTTGGTCGCGCGTTCGCGGCCGATGGTGGTCGCCGGGCCGTGGCCGGGCAGCACGACGGTGTCGTCCGCCAGCGGGAGGATCTTGTCCCGCAGGCTGCTGATCATCGTCGGCATGCTGCCGCCCGGCAGGTCGGTGCGGCCGATGGAGCCGGCGAAGAGGACGTCGCCGGAGAGGCAGAGCTGCTCCGCCTCCCAGGGCGAGCCCGCGGCCGGCAGCCGGAAGAGCACCGACCCGCCGGTATGGCCCGGGGCGTGGTCGACGGTGATCTCCAGCCCGGCGAGGGCGAGCGTGGCGCCGTCGGTCAGCTCCGCGACGTCCTCCGGCTCCGTGTACGGCAGCCGCCCGCCGAAGAGCGAGGTGAGGTCCGCGGACAGCCCCTTGGCCGGGTCGGCGAGCATCTCCCGGTCGCCCGGGTGCACGTACGCGGTGATCCCACGGGCGCCGCAGACCGGCGCGACCGAGAACGTGTGGTCGAGGTGGCCGTGGGTGAGCAGCACCGCGGCCGGGTGCAGCCGATGCTCGGCCAGCAGCGCGTCGAGCCGGTCGAGCACCCCGATGCCGGGGTCGACCACCACGCACTGCTCCCCCGGCGCGGCGGCGACCACGTAGCAGTTGGTGCCGAAGGCGTCCGCGGGAAAGCCGGCCACGAGCACGTCCGCTCCCCTTCCGTCGAGCTGTCGGGTCCTGCCAGCAGCCTAACCGGCGACGCGACCGGGTTCGCCGCATCCGCCCCGGAGGCCCCGTTCGCCACAGTGACGCGTCCCGATAGACGCAGCCTCGGACCTCGTACACCACTTTCCCAGCCGGTAGCCGTACACTCTGGCGGGCGTGTGGCGTGGCGCACCTGCCGCCGAACGGGCGCAGGACGCCCGACCACCGGTGACGACCAGGGTAGAGGAAGGGGAGCACGGGTGGCTTCCAGCAGGGACCGGCAGCGCAAACTGGCGCGTGCCAAGCTCGACCGGCAGCTCGCCCGCCGGGCCGCCGCCGCCAAGCGTCGCCGGCAGATCCAGGCCGGTGTCGGCGTCACCGTCGTCCTCGCGCTGATCGTGGTCGGCTCGGCCTGGGGGCTGGGCGCCTTCGACGACGACCCGAAGGAGAACACGGCCGCCGAAGACGTGTGCCTCTGGACCCCGCAGGACGCCACCGCGAACACCAACCTCAAGGACGTCGGCACCCCGGCGACCCAGGGGCTGCCCACGTCCGGCGTGCGCCCGATGACGGTCACCACCAACCAGGGTGCCCCGGTCACCGTCGAGCTGGACCTCGCCGCCGCCCCGTGCGCCGCGGCGAGCATCGCCCATCTGGCCAGCCGGTCGTTCTACGACAACACCAAGTGCCACGAGATCACCGCCGAGGGCGCGGTGCGCTGCGGCGACCCGAGCGGCACCGGGCTGGGCGGCCCGACGTACTCGTTCTACGACGAGAACGTCCCCACCCCCGCGCCGTCGCCGTCGGCGAGCCCCGCGCCCGGCCAGCCCGCGACGTACCCGAAGGGCACGGTCGCGATGATCGCGAACCCGCCGGGCGCCAACGCGAGCCAGTTCCTGATCTTCTTCGAGGACTTCACCACGGCCGACCCGAAGTACCCGGTCATCGGTCGGGTCACCGGCGGGATCGACGTGGTGGAGAAGATCGGTGCCAAGCCGACCGTGGACAATGGGACGGGGGCCAAGGTCAAGCCCAAGGACGACGACGTGGTCATCCAGAGCCTGACCGTCGGTGAGCCCGTGGCGCAGGGGGCGTCG
The DNA here is from genome assembly GCF_055586845.1 of Micromonospora sp. NPDC049139. Classification (NCBI taxonomy): domain Bacteria; kingdom Bacillati; phylum Actinomycetota; class Actinomycetes; order Micromonosporales; family Micromonosporaceae; genus Micromonospora; species Micromonospora sp. NPDC049139. Next base: position 198,004 of record NZ_JBVJHK010000014.1, read on the forward strand.
ACCCCGGCGGCGACGCCGTCCGGCGCCCCGGCGGCCAGCCCCAGCGCCGGCTGACCCGGCCGCCCCACCAACCTCAGCGGCACCGACCGCGCCCGAGACAGCCCAGGAGGATCCAGGCGTGACGTCCACCAGAGAGCGGCAGCGCGCGGCGGCCCGCGCCCGGCTCGAGAAGGAGATGGCCGAGCGCGCGGCCAGGGCCCGCAAGCGCCGGCAGACCCAGGCGATCGTGGGAGCCGCGTCGGTCCTGGTGCTCGTCATCGCCGGCACCGTGTGGCTCGCCACCACGCTCGGCGGCGACGACGACAAGGCCGACACCGCCGGGCCGGCGGCCGACAACGTGCAGTGCGCGTGGACCGAGCTGCCCGCCGACCAGCGGACCAAGCAGATCAAGGACGTCGGGCTACCGGCCGCGCAGCAGTCGAACACCGGCACCCAGACGATGACGATCGACACCAACCTCGGTCCGATCACCGCCAAGGTCGACCGGGCGGCGGTGCCCTGCACCGCGGGCAGCTTCACGCACCTGGCGGAGAAGAACTTCTTCGACAACAGCAAGTGCCACCGGCTGGTGACCGAGGGCATCAAGGTGCTCCAGTGCGGCGACCCGAGCGCGACCGGCAAGGGCTGGCGCGAGACCGACGGCACCGGCGGCCCGAGCTACCGACTCGCCGAGGAGAACCTGCCCACCGACAAGCGCCCGCCGTACCCGGAGGGCGTGATCGCGATGGCCAACGCCGGCCCGGCCAGCACGGGCAGCCAGTTCTTCATCGTCTACGGCGACTCGCCGCTGGACCCGAACTACACCGTCCTGGGCACCATCACCGGTGGCATGGACATCGTGAAGCAGGTCGCGGCGGCGGGCGACGACAAGGCGTTCGCGCAGCAGGCCGGCGGTGGTCACCCGAAGAAGGAGATCGCCATCAAGAAGCTCACCATGAGCGCCCCCCAGGGCTGACCGCCCACCCGTACGACGAGCGCCCGCCGGCCCCGCCGGCGGGCGCTTCGCTATCCCACCCCCTCCCCTCCCCCATGCCCCGCCCCCGCCCCCATCCTCGCGATCTTGCACTTTGCGCCCCGACAAAAGGGGTGACCTACGCATATCGAGGGCCGAAAGTGCAAGATCGCCGCGGCGAGGGGGCGCGGGTGCGTAGCGGGGCAGGGTGGGGTGGGGTTGGGGGTGGGGGTGGGGTGGGGTTGGGGTGGGTGGGTCAGGCGCCGGAGGTGACGCGGTAGGCGTCGAAGACGCCGTCGACCTTGCGGACCGCGGCCAGCAGGTGGCCCAGGTGCTTCGGGTCGGCCATCTCGAAGCTGAACCGGCTCACCGCCACCCGGTCGCGGGTGGTGGTGACCGTCGCGGAGAGGATGTTGACCCGCTCGTCGGAGAGCACCCGGGTGACGTCGGCGAGGAGCTTGTGCCGGTCCAGCGCCTCGACCTGGATGGCGACCAGGAACGTCGACGCGGACGTGAGCTTCCAGCTCACCTCGACCACCCGCTCGTTCTGCGCCCGCAGGTCCTCGGCGTTGGCGCAGTCGTCGCGGTGCACGCTCACCCCGCCGGAGCGGGTCACGAAGCCGAAGACCGAGTCCGGCGGGACGGGGGTGCAGCAGCGCGCCAGCTTGATCCACACGTCGCTGACCCCGCGGACCACGACGCCCGGGTCCGCGCTGCTCTGCCGGCTGCGCGGCGGCCGGGTGGCGACGGCGGTCTCGGCGATGTCCTCCGCCGCGCCCTCCTCGCCGCCGTACGCGGCCATCAGCTTCTGCACCACCGACTGGGCGGAGACCTGGCTGTCGCCGACCGCGGCATAGAGCGAGGCGACGTCGGCCAGGTGCAGGTCCCGGGCGATCGACATCAGCGCGTCCGAGGTGAGCATCCGCTGCAACGGCATGCCCTGCTTGCGCATCGCCTTGACGATCGCGTCCTTGCCGGCCTCGATCGCCTCCTCGCGCCGCTCCTTGTTGAAGTACTGACGGATCTTCGTGCGCGCCCGAGGGCTCTTGACGAAGCCCAGCCAGTCCTGCGTCGGCCCGGCCGTCTCGGACTTCGACGTGAAGATCTCGATCACGTCGCCGTTGGACAGCGTCGACTCCAACGGCACCAGCTTGCCGTTGACCCGCGCCCCGATGCACTTGTGCCCGACCTCGGTGTGCACCGCGTACGCGAAGTCCACCGGCGTCGACCCGGTCGGCAGCGGGATGACGTCACCCTTCGGGGTGAAGACGTAGACCTCCTGGCTGGACAGGTCGAAGCGCAGCGCGTCGAGGAACTCGCTCGGGTCGGCCGCCTCCCGCTGCCAGTCCAGCAGCTGGCGCAGCCAGGTCATCTCGTCGATGTGCGCCGGCGGGCCGACGATCTGGGTGCCCTTGTGCTCCTTGTACTTCCAGTGCGCGGCGATGCCGAACTCGGCGGTGCGGTGCATCGCGTACGTGCGGATCTGCATCTCCACCGGCTTGCCGGTGGGCCCGATGACCGTCGTGTGCAACGACTGGTACATGTTGAACTTGGGCATCGCGATGTAGTCCTTGAACCGGCCCGGCACCGGCTGCCAGTTGGCGTGGATCACGCCCAGCGCCGCGTAGCAGTCCCGCACCGTGTCGACCAGGATCCGCACCCCGACCAGATCGTAGATGTCGTTGAAGTCGCGACCCCGCACGATCATCTTCTGGTAGATCGAGTAGAGGTGCTTCGGCCGCCCGGTGGTCTCCGCCTTGATCTTGGCGGCCTTCAGGTCGGTCTGCACCTTCTGGGTCACCTGACGCAGCAGCGCCTCGCGCTGCGGCTGGTGCTCCCCGATCAGCCGGTTGATCTCCTCGAACCGCTTCGGGAAGAGCGTCCCGAAGGCGAGGTCCTCCAGCTCCCACTTGATGGTGTTCATACCCAGCCGGTGAGCCAGCGGGGCCAGGATCTCCAGCGTCTCCTTCGCCTTCTGCTCCTGCTTCGGACGGGGCAGGAAGGTGAGGGTACGCATGTTGTGCAGCCGGTCGGCCAGCTTGATCACCAGCACCCGCGGGTCCTTGGCCATCGCGACGACCATCTTGCGGATCGTCTCGGCCTTGGCCGCGTCGCCCAGCTTGACCTTGTCGAGCTTGGTGACCCCGTCGACGAGCAGCGCGACCTCGCCGCCGAAGTCGGCGCGCATCTGGTCGAGCGTGTATTCCGTGTCCTCGATGGTGTCGTGCAGCAGCGCGGCGACCAGGGTGGTGGTGTCCATCCCGAGGTTGGCCAGGATGGTGGCCACCGCGAGCGGATGGGTGATGTAGGGGTCGCCGGACTTGCGGTACTGCCCCGAGTGCCAGCGGGCCGCGGTGTCGAAGGCACGCTGGAGCAGCCGCGCGTCGGCCTTGGGGTGGGCGTCCCGATGGGTCGAGATCAGCGGCTCGAGCACCTCGCTGACCTGCGAGGACTGCCACGGCGCGTTGAACCGCGCCAGCCTGGCCCGGACGCGGCGGCCGGTGGGCGCGGTGGAGAGCGCGAAGCCGGCGCTGGGCAGGGGATCACCGTCGGCGGGGAACGGGAGCACGACCCCCTCGGTCGCCGCGCCCGCGCCACCGGCCGGGCCGGCCGTCGCGCCGGACCGCGCGGTGTCGGCCGGACCGGTCACGCCGGAGCCGTTGCCGGAGCCCGCGCCCCGGGTCGGCGCGTCACCGTTCCGTGCGGTCACCGAGCCGTCCGCGTCGCCTGTCGGGTGCACCGTGCCCTCCACCGGAGGGGCGACATCGTGGGACACCGGCCTCCTCACCGCTCGCCGGGAATACACCGACCGTGCGCCGGTCGGCCTGGTCTCGCGCCGTCCGGACGGGCCCCCGCCCGGTCAGCAAAGGGCAATGCTACCCGCACGCACGGTGCGCCGCCGCTCCGCCGGACGGACCGCACCGGGTCCGCCCGACGGTCGGGGTGCTCAAACGGTCAGCAGGGCATGCACCGGGCGCGGCGACAACCGCTCCCGCGCGCCGAGGAAGCCGAGTTCCAGCAGCACGGTGAAGCCGGCCACGGTGCCCCCGGCCCGCTCCACCAGGTCCAGCGTCGCCTCGGCGGTGCCGCCGGTGGCCAGCACGTCGTCGACCACCAGCACCCGGTGCCCGGCCGTGAACGCGTCCTGGTGCACCTCCAGGGTGGCCTGGCCGTACTCCAGGTCGTAGGAGGCCGAGTACGCCGGGCGGGGCAGCTTCCCGGCCTTGCGCACCGGCACCACGCCGACCCCGGTCGCGTACGCGACGGCTGCCGCGACCACGAACCCGCGCGCCTCCATGCCGACGACGGCGTCGAACGAGTCCCGCCCGTGGTACGCGACGATCTCGTCGACCACCTGGCGGAACGCCTCACCGTCGGCGAACAGCGGCATCAGGTCCTTGAACATGACACCGGGCTTGGGGAAGTCGGGCACGTCGAGCACCCGGCTGGCCACCAGCTTCGCGGCCTCCGGGCCGCTGTCTCCCCGTACCCCGGTGCTGTGGGTCTCCGTCACGGCAGTCCGCTCCCCTTCCACGACGACGGCGTCCTCCCTGCTGCTCGCACAGCATGAAGGACGCCGCCGGTTCGATTCCTACCGGGTGTCTCCGGCCCAGGTCAGCGCCGCTTTCCGCCGCCCGGCCGGTTGCCGCCGCCGGCCGGACGCCCGCCCCGGACGCCGGTCGACCGCTTCCCCGCCGGCCGCGCGCCCACCTTCGGCGCGGCGCCGGCCAGCGCCGCCGATTCCGGGTCGACCGGCTCGTCCGCGGCCTCCCCGGTGCGGGGCGCACCCTTCGGGGTGACCTCGCCGCGGGCGATCGCGCCCCGGCGGGCCAGCACCCGCTTGTTGTGCGCCTGGATCCGCGGCTCGTAGTTCTTGAGCAGCACCAGCAGCGGCGTGGCCAGCAGGATCGAGGTCAGGAACGCCACCGCCATACCGACGAAGAGCACCAGGCCGAGGTCCTTCAGGGTGCCCGCGCCGAGCAGGCCGGCACCGATGAAGAGCAGACCACCGACCGGCAGCAGCGCCACCACCGAGGTGTTCAGCGACCGCATGAGGCTCTGGTTGATCGCCAGGTTGGCCGCCTCGCCGTACGTCTGGTTGTTGTTCGCGGTGATGCCGCGGGTGTTCTCCTGCACCTTGTCGAAGACCACCACCACGTCGTAGAGCGCGAAGCCCAGGATCGTGAGGAAGCCGATGACCGTCGACGGGGTGACCTCGAAGCCGACCAGCGAGTAGACGCCGGCGGTGAGGATCAGGTTCATGATCAGCGAGGAGACGGCGGCGACCGCCATCCGCCACTCGAACCGCAGGATCAGGTAGACCATCACCAGCGCGATGAAGATGACCAGACCGAGCATCGCCCGGGAGGTGACCTGGCTGCCCCACGCCTCGCTGACCTGGTTGCCGCTGATGGTGGTGGGGTCGATGCCGAACTCCTCGGCGATCTCGACCTTGACGGCGTTGGCCTGCTCGGCGCTGAGCTGCGTGGTGCGCACCTCGTAGAAGTCGCCGCCGGTGCCGCCGACCTTCTGCGTGGTGACCACGTTGGCGCCGTCGCCGGCCGTGGCGAGGGCCGTCTTGACCTTCGCCTCGGTCTGCTCCATGGTGCCGACGCTGGCCGGGACCTGGAACGAGTTGCCGCCGGCGAACTCGATGCCGAGGTGGAACCCGCGCAGCCCGAAGCTGAGGAGCGCCAGCAGGATCAGCGTGCCGGCGACGGCGAACCAGAGCTTGCGCCGGCCGATGATGTCGAGGCCGGCCTCGCCGCGGTAGAGGCGGCTCGCGAGACCACTCTTTGCCATCTCAGGCCTCCTTCACGCGCGGGTTGCGGGGCTTGGCCTCGTCGGCCGTCCGGGCCGGAAGCGCCCGCCCGAGACCACTGACCCGCGGGGACAGGAACGCCCGGGTGCGGGCGAACATCGTCATGATCGGGTGCCGGAAGAGGAAGACCACGACCAGGTCCAGCACGGTCGCCAGGCCGAGGGCGAAGGCGAAGCCCTTCACCGCGCCGACCGAGACCACGTAGAGCACCACCGCCGACATCAGCGTGATCGCGTTGGCCGAGATGATCGTCCGGCGGGCCCGGATCCAGGCCCGCGGCACGGCGCTGCGGGGGCTGCGCCCCTCCCGGATCTCGTCCTTGAGCCGCTCGAAGTAGATGACGAACGAGTCCGCCGCCACACCGAGCGAGACGATCATGCCGGCGATGCCGGCGAGGGTGAGGGTGAAGCCGATCTGCCGGCCGAGCACCACCAGCGCGCCGAAGACCAGCAGCGCCGACAGGATCAGGCTCAGGAAGATCACCGAGCCGAGCAGGCGGTAGTAGAAGAACGAGTAGATGATGACCAGCAGCATGCCGATGCCCGCCGCGAGGAGACCGGCCCGCAGGTGGCTGGCGCCCAGGGTGGCGGTGACGTTCTGCGACTCCTGCTCCTCGAAGGTGACCGGCAGCGCGCCGTAGCGGAGCTGGCCGGCGAGGGTGCTGGCGTCCTTCTGGGTGAAGTTGCCGGTGATCTGCGAGTTGCCGGTCAGCACGCCCTGGATCTCGGGCGAGGAGACGATCTCGTTGTCCAGCACGACGGCGACGCGGCACTTGCCGTCCTGGCCGAGCGCGGTGGCGTCGCAGGCCTGGCCCTCGTTGTTGAACGCCTCGCGGGTCAGGTTGGTCCACTTGTCCTGGCCTGGGCCGGAGAAGTCCAGGCTGACCACCCACTGGCTGGTCTGGTCGAGCACCGCGTTGGCGTCGTCGACGTCGGTGCCGAGCACCTTCGCCTGGTCGAGCAGGTACTTCGCGGCGCCGTCCTCGCAGGCGACCACCTGCTGGTCGGGGGCGGAGATCGACGCCGGCGGCCGCTTGTCGAGCTGGGCGCAGCTGATCTGCGGCACGTTGAACTGCATCTGCGCCGGCAGCACCGCGACCTCGCGCGGGTCGAGGGCGGCGAACGGCTTGAGCTTCTCCGCCAGCGACGGGTCGGCGGTCAGGTCGGCCGGTGCCTGGAGGCCGCTCGCGGCGGCCCAGGCGGCGGCGCCGACCTTCTGCTCGACGGCCTTGCGCTGCTCCTCGACGCTCTGCGGCACCGGCTGGCTGCTCGCACTGGGCGAGGGCGCCGCGGCGCTCGGCGAGGCCGGAGCCGACGCCGACGGGCTGGCGCTCGGCGCCGGCGCCATGCCGCCCTGGCCGCCGCTCGCCGACGGGGTCACCTTCGGCCCGGCGGTGCCGGACGGGGAGGCGCTGCCCGAGGGCTTCGTGCTGCCCGACGGGGCCGGGGTCGCGCTGCCGGACGGCGCCGGGGTGGCGGTCGGCGCCGGGGCGGCGGCCGCGCCGCTGCCGTCGGCGGCCTTGAGCAGCTTGCGGAAGCGCAGCTCGGCGGCGCTGCCGACCTCGGTGATGTCGCGGTTCTCACCGGGGAGGGAGATCACGATGTTGCGGTTGCCCTCGGTGACCACCTCGGCCTCAGCGACGCCGAAGGCGTTGACGCGGCTCTCGATGATCTGGCGGGCCTCCTCGAGGTTCTCCGCCGTCGGGGCCCGGCCGTCGACGGTGTTGGTCGCCTCCAGCGTCAGCCGGGTGCCACCGACGAGGTCCAGGCCGAGCTTGGGCTCCAGCCGGTCCTTCAGGCCGCCGCTGGCGCCGCCCGCGAAGAACACCAAAAGATAGAGGACGACGAAGATGAGCCCGAGCACGGCCAGTTGCCGTCCGGGGCGCATCTGTCCCTGAGGTGGTGCCACGGCTGTCCTGTCTCCCTGTACGGTCGCGCCGCTGGTGCGGCGGGTGTCGGCCGGTGCGGCCGGCGGTCCTGACGGGCCGGCGTCGGAGGCCGGCGCGCGGGCCCCGACGTCGCGGCGCGGGGGCGCCGAGCGGAGCGTGGACGTGCCGGCTCCCGCCGTCGGGCCCAACTATCCAGTTTTCACGTCGTCTCCGCTGCCCCTTCCGGCACGGCGGTCACCGCGAGCCGGCGACCGCCGCCCCGGGGCGGGAGCGACGCCTCACTCCTTGACGGCGTCCGCGTCCTCGGCGGCCGGCTCGGCGGGACGCTCCGCCTGGCTGACCACCCGGGCGATCGCCGGGCGGGCGTACCGGGTCTGCACACCGGGCGCGACCTCCAGCAGGACGGTGTCGTCGTCCACCCCGGTGACCGTGCCGTAGAGCCCGCCGATCGTGACCACCTCGTCGCCGGGGGCGAGGGCGGACTGCATGTCCGCCGCCTCGCGGCGGCGCTTCTGCTGGGGGCGGATCATCATGAAGTACATGACGCCGAAGAGCAGAGCGATCATGAGGATCGGCGTCAGGCTGCCGGCACCCCCGCCGCCCTCTGCTGCGTAAAGCACGGTGAAAGACCTTCCCATTGGCCGCCGACCCGGCACGGGTGTGCCGGAGCGGAGGCGGATTCTCACGTCCTGTACAGACCGGCGCGAGTCTAATCCCTGCACCTGGGAACGCCGAATGCGGCACAGATCACGTTCGCATCACGGCTGATCGGCGTCCGCAGAGAACAGATCGGGCGCGACAGGGGCATCCGTGCCAAATGTACCATTCGGGGGCGTACGCCCCAGGTGCCGCCAGGCAGCCTCGGTGGCGACCCGGCCGCGCGGCGTACGGGCCAGCAGGCCGGCCCGGACCAGGAACGGCTCACACACCTCCTCGACCGTGTCCGGCTGCTCCCCCACCGCCACGGCGAGGGTGGACAGGCCGACGGGGCCGCCCCGGAACGAGTCGACCAGCGCGGTCAGCACCGCCCGGTCCAGCCGGTCCAGACCGAGCGCGTCGACGTCGTACACCTTCAGGGCCGCCCGGGCGGTCTCCAGGGTGACCACGCCGTCGGCGCGGACCTCGGCGAAGTCGCGGACCCGGCGCAGCAGGCGGTTGGCGATCCGGGGGGTGCCCCGGGAACGGCCGGCGACCTCCGCGGCGCCCTCGTCGGTGATCGGCACGCCGAGGATCCGGGCCGAGCGGCGCAGCAGCACCTCCAGGTCGGCCGGGGAGTAGAAGTCGAGATGCGCGACGAAGCCGAAGCGGTCCCGCATCGGCCCGGTCAGCAGGCCCGAGCGGGTGGTCGCGCCGACCAGGGTGAACGGCTCGACGTCCAGCGGGATGGCGGTTGCGCCCGGGCCCTTGCCGACCACCACGTCGACCCGGAAGTCCTCCATCGCGCTGTAGAGCAGCTCCTCGGCCGGCTTGGCGATCCGGTGGATCTCGTCGATGAAGAGCACGTCGCCCTCGGCGAGGCTGGTCAGGATGGCCGCCAGGTCGCCCGAACGCTCGATCGCCGGGCCGCTGGTCACCCGGATGCCCGAGCCCAGCTCGGCGGCGACGATGTTGGCCAACGTCGTCTTCCCGAGGCCAGGCGGGCCCGAGAGGAGGATGTGGTCCGGCGGGGAGCCGCGCCGCATCGCGCCCTGGAGCAGCAGGTCGAGCTGGTCGCGCACGCGGTGCTGGGCGATGAACTCCTCCAGCCGCTTCGGCCGGACGCTGGCCTCCGCGTCCAGTTCCGCGTCGTTGACGTAGGCGGAGACCAGGTTGCCGTCGGGACCGGTCACCGGGTGCGGCCCAGCAGTCGGATGGCCTGCTTGAGCAGCACCGGCACGGGCGGCACGTCACCGTCGACGGTCTCCGCCACCGCGGCGACCGCCTGGTCGGCCTGCCCGGCCGTCCAGCCCAGCCCGACCAGCGCCTGCCGCACCTGCTCGGGCCACGCCCCGCCGGTCACCCCGGCCGCCCCGTCGGCGCCGACCGGGACCGGGCCGACCCGGTCGCGCAGCTCCAGGACCAGGCGCTCGGCGCCCTTCTTGCCGATGCCGGGCACCCGGGTCAGCGCGGCGGTGTCGGCGTTGGCGATCGCCTTGCGTACCGCGTCGGGGGTGTGCACGGCGAGCACGGCCTGGGCCAGCCGGGGGCCGACCCCGCTGGCGGTCTGCAGCAGCTCGAAGAGCTGCTTGGCGTCGTCGTCGGCGAAGCCGTAGAGGGTGAGCGAATCCTCCCGGACGACCAGGCTGGTGGCCAGCCGGGCGGGCTGGCCGACCCGCAGCTCGGCGAGGGTGCCGGGGGCGCACTGCACCGCCAGGCCCACCCCGCCGACCTCCACGACCGCGTGGTCCGGACCGGTCGCGGTCACCACCCCGCGCACGCTGGCGATCATCTGGCTCCTCCTCGTCGTACCCGGTCGGCCGCGGCGGCCAGCTTGGAGCGCGTCCCGCCGCGCCACACGTGACAGATGGCCAGGGCGAGGGCGTCGGCGGCGTCCGCCGGCTTCGGCGGCTCGGGCAGCCGCAGCAGCCGGGTGACCATGGCCGTCATCTGGGCCTTGTCGGCCTGACCGGAACCGGTCACGGCCGCCTTCACCTCGCTGGGCGTGTAGGTCTGCACGGGCAGCCCGGCGCGGGCGCCGGCGAGCACGGCGATCCCGCTGGCCTGGGCGGTGCCCATCACCGTGCGGACGTTGTGCTGGCTGAACACCCGCTCGACGGCGACACTGTCCGGCCGGTGCTCGGCGACCAGGTCGGTGAGCGAGCGGTCCAGGTGCAGCAGACGCAGCGGCAGCTCGTCGCCGGGGTCGGTGTAGACGACGTAGTAGGCGACCAACGTGCAGGGCCGCCCCGGCACGCCCTCGACCACGCCGACCCCGCACCGGGTCAGCCCCGGGTCGACGCCGAGCACCCGCACGCCGCCTCCTCCCCCAGCCGTCAGCAGTACGTGTGTTCGACACCCTACCGAGCCGGACGACGGCCCGGTGCCGGGGACACGCCGGGCGCGCCGACACGCCGCCGATGTGCCGCGTGGACCACACACTCCGGCCGTCGAGTATGTGCCGCCGCCCCATGTGCGCCCGGACACACAGCTCGTAACTTCATGCGCCATGACGGCAGAACCCGTGGCGGTGCCCCACGTCGTACACGTCGACCTCGCTGGTCGTACCGCCCTGGTGACCGGGGGCGGCAGCGGCATCGGCCGCGCCTGTGCCCTGCGGCTCGGGGCCGCCGGCGCCAAGGTCCTGGTGGTGGACCGCAACATCGAGGCGGCCAAGGCGGTGGCGGCGGAGGCCGGCGGCCGGGCCGAGGGGGTGGACCTGGCGGACGCCGAGGCGGTGGACCGGCTCGACGCGGACGTGGACATCGTGGTGAACAACGCGGGCCTCCAGCACGTGGCGCCGGTGCAGGAGTTCTCCGCGGAGCGCTTCGCCTACCTGCACCGGGTGATGGTGGAGGCGCCGTTCCTGATCATCCGCCGGGCGCTGCCGCACATGTACGCCAAGGGCTGGGGGCGGATCGTCAACATCTCCTCGGTGCACGGGCTGCGCGCCTCGCCGTACAAGTCGGCGTACGTCTCGGCGAAGCACGCCCTGGAGGGGCTGTCGAAGGTGGTGGCGCTGGAGGGCGCCGCGCACGGCGTGACCGCCAACTGCATCAATCCGGCGTACGTGCGGACCGCACTGGTGGAGAGCCAGATCGCCGACCAGGCGGCCAGCCACGGCATCCCGGAGGCGGAGGTGGTCGAGAAGATCATGCTGGCCCGGGCGGCGATCAAGCGGCTGATCGAGCCGGAGGAGGTGTCGGAGCTGGTGGCGTACCTCTGCTCCCCGCCGGCGGCGTTCATCACGGGCGCGTCCATCGCGCTCGACGGGGGCTGGACGGCGAACTAGTGGCGAGCCGCACAATGTCGGTCATGTCGTCACCGGTGGAGTTCCTGGAACTGCTCGCCCGCGAGGCCGCCGCGGTGGAGTTCGAGGGGCCGCTCGTCGCCGCGCGCGCCGCCGGGCTGCCGCCCGACCGGCTCGCCGAGCTGGAGCAGGCCAAGACGGTGGCGCTGCGGGTCCGCGCGCTGCTGGAACGCCGCCGCCGCCGGGAGGTCGAGCTCTCCGGCCTGTACGACACGGTCAGCGACCTGGCCGGGCTGCGCGACCTCGACGACGTGCTGCGCGCGATCGTGCACCGGGCACGCAACCTGCTCGGCGCGGACGTCGCCTACATGACGCTCAACGACGACGAGCGCGGCGACACCTACATGCGGGTCACCGACGGCTCGGTCTCCGCCCGCTTCCAGCGGCTGCGGCTGCCGATGGGCGCCGGTCTCGGCGGCCTGGTGGCCCAGTCCGGCGCCCCGTACGTCACGGCGAACTACCCGGAGGACGACCGCTTCCACCACACCGGCGAGATCGACGCCGGGGTGGGCGAGGAGGGCCTGGTGGCCATCCTGGGCGTGCCGCTGCGGCTCGGCTCGACCTCGATCGGCGTGCTCTACGCGGCCAACCGGTCGGCCCGGCCGTTCGTCCGGGAGGAGGTGGCGCTGCTGGTGTCCCTCGCCGCGCACGCGGCGGTGGCGATCGACACCGCGCGGCTGCTCGCCGAGACCAGGGCGGCGCTGGAGGAGCTGTCGGCGGCGAACACCACCATCCGGGCCCACAGCAGCTCGGTGGAGCGGGCCGCGGCGGCGCACGACCGGATGACCGCGCTGGTGTTGCGCGGCGGCGGCGTGGAGGACGTGGCCGCGGCGGTCACCGACGTGCTCGGCGGGGCGCTGCTGGCGCTGGACGCGGAGGGCCGGCTGCTGGCCCGGGTCGGCGAGATCGACGAGCCGGACCGGGCGGACATGGTGGAGGCGGTGGCCGCGTCGCGTACGGAGGGCCGCAGCGTGCGCCGGGGGCCGCTCTGGTACGCCGCGGTGGTGGCCGGCGCGGAGAACATGGGCGCGCTGGTGCTGCGCCCCGACGACGAACTGGTCGACGCCGACCAGCGGATCCTGGAGCGGGCGTCGCTGGTGACCGCGCTGCTGCTGCTGTTCCGGCGCACCGTCGCCGAGGCGGAGGGGCGGGTCCGGGGCGAGCTGCTCGACGACCTGATCGCCCGGCCGCTGCGGGACACCGACGCGCTGCGCAGCCGGGCCCGCCGGCTCGGGGTGGACCTGGACGCGCCGCACGTGCTGGTGGCGGTCGGCGACGACGCGATCGCCGCGACGGGTTCGGCCCGGCAGCGGGTGCTGTCGTGGGCCACCACGTACGCCTCGACGCGGGGTGGGCTGGCGGCGGCCCGCGACGGGCGGGTGGTGCTGATGCTGCCGGGCCGGGACGCGGGCGGCAACGCCCGGGCGGTGGCCCGGGACCTGTCCCGGGTGACCGGCCGGCCGGTGACCGCCGGGGCGAGCGGCCCGTCGACGGGGCCGGCGTCGCTGGCCACCTCGTTCGCCGAGGCCGACCGTTGCCTCACCGCGCTGGGCGCGCTGGGCCGGTCGGGGCAGGGCGCGAGCACCGCCGAGCTGGGTTTCGTCGGGCTGCTGCTGGGTGCGGTCGGCGACGGCGGCGACAAGGACGTGGACCGGTTCCTGACGGCCACCATCGGGCCGGTGGTCGACTACGACGCCCGCCGGGGCACCGCGCTGGTGAAGACGCTGGAGGCGTACTTCGGGGTGGGCGGCAGCCTGGCCCGGGCCGCGGAGCTGCTGCACGTGCACGTCAACACGGTGACCCAGCGGCTGGAGCGGGTCGGGCAGCTGCTCGGCGCGGACTGGCAGAAGCCGGAGCGGGCGCTGGAGGTCCAGCTCGCCCTGCGCCTGCACCGCCTGCGTACGCCGGCCGGCTGACGGTCCGACCGGCCGGCCGGCTGACGGTCCCGCCGGCCGTGTCGCGTGCGGGACCGGGTGGCCGTACCGGCGTGCGGGACCGGGGCGGTGGCCGGGGTCAGCGGGCGCGGATGCCGTCCAGGACGCCGTCGACGACCTTCTCCGGCAGGGACGCCTCGTCGAGGTCGGGGTGCCAGCGCAGCACCCGCTGGATCAGCATCGGGCCGGTCAGCATCGCCATGGTGACCTCGACGTCGATGTCGGCGCGCAGCTCGCCGGTGCGGATCCCCCGGCGCAGCACCTCCCGCATCAGCGCCCGGCGCGGCTCGATGATGCTCTGGTAGAGCTGGTACTCGTCCGGGCTGCGGTTCACCCGCGGCACCAGGCAGGGCATGATCCGCGCCGCCCGCGGGTCGATGTTGTGCCCGACCGCGCCGACCAGCACCACCAGGTCGTCGCGGACCGACCGGCCGGGCGGCGCCGGCGGTTGGCCCTTGAGCCGGCGCAGCGCGTCGGTCAGCAACGCGTCCTTGCCGGGCCAGCGCCGGTAGATGGTGGCCTTGCCCACGCCGGCCCGGGCGGCGATCGACTCGATCGAGAGAGCCTCGATCGTGCTGCCCTCGGCGAGCAGGTCGAGGGTGGCCTCGAGGATCGCCTCGTCCGCGCGGATGCTCCGCGGTCGCCCGGGCGACCGCGGAGCATCGGCGGTGGAAGTCATGTCGGACATTGTCCCCGAACCTAGGCGGTCCCGGCCAACTCGGGTTCACCCGCCGGTGCCGGCGCCGCCACCGGGGCCGCGGCGCGGCCGGGCATCCAGCGCAGCACCACGAGGATGCCGACCGCGGCGACCGCGGCGGCGAGGCCCGCCGCCCAGTGCATCGCGGCCACGAAGGCGTCGTCGGCCACCGCGATCAGCTGCGGCGCCGCCGGCCCGAGCTGACCCGCCGCGGCGTACGCGCCGGAGATCGACTCGCCGGCCGCTTCGCGTGCCCCGGCGGGCAGGTCCCGCAGCGCGGAGTCGACGTCGGCACGGTAGACCGCGGAGAGCACCGACCCGAGCACCGCCACGCCGAGAGCGCCGGCCACCTGCCGGACGGTGTTGCTGACCGCCGAGCCGACCCCGGCCTTCTCCCGCGGCAGCGCCGACATGATCGACTCCGTGGCCGGGGGCATGATGTTGGCCATTCCGGCGCCCTGGAGGAAGAAGAAGACGAGCACCACCCAGATCGGGGTGCTCTCGCCGACGAAGGCGAACGCGCCGAGCGCCACCACGGTCAGCGCCAGCCCGACCACGGCGACCGCCTTGCCGCCGTACCGGCGGACCATCGCCGCGCTGCGCGGGGCGAAGACGAGCTGGGCCACCGCGAAGGGCAGGAAGAGCAGGCCGGTCTCCAGCGGGCTGTAGCCGCGCACCAGTTGCAGGTAGAACGAGCTGAAGAACATCACGCCCATCGCGGCGAAGAAGATCAGCCCGACGATCGCCACCGGGGCGGCGAAGCGGGGCACCCGGAACAGCCGCACGTCCAGCGACGGGTGGTCGCTGCGCCGCTCGTACGCGACGAACCAGGCCAGCACCGCCAGGCCGCCGAGGATCGCGGCCCAGACCACCGGGCGGCCGAAGCCGTGCTCGCCGCCGTCGATGATGCCGTACGTCAGGGCGACCAGGCCGACCACCGACAGCAGCACGCCGACGACGTCGACGCGTCCCGGGTTCGGGTCCCGCGACTCGGGCACCAGGATCGCCACCAGCACCACCCCGAGCGCGACCACCGGCACGTTGATCAGGAAGACGGAGCCCCACCAGTAGTGCTCCAGCAGCGCGCCGCCGAGGATCGGGCCGATCGCCACCGCCAGGCCGACCGCGCCGGCCCAGACGCCGATCGCCCGGCCCCGCTCCCGTGGGTCGAAGACGTTGGAGATGATCGAGAGCGTGACCGGCATGATGGCCGCGCCGCCCACGCCCATCAGCGCGCGGGCCGCGACGAGTTGCGCCGGGCTCTGCGCGTACGCCGACAGCAGCGACGCCAGCCCGAAGAGCACCAGGCCGACCAGCAGGAAACGCTTGCGCCCGGCGCGGTCGCCGAGCACGCCGAAGGTGAACAGCAGGCCGGCGAAGACCAGGGTGTAGGAGTTGATCGACCACTCCAGCTCGCCCTGGCTCGCGCCGAGGCCGTGCACCGGGTCGGCGAGCGTACGCAGCGCGACGTTGAGGATGGTGTTGTCCAGGACGACGACGAGCAGGCTGATCACGAGCACCCCGAGGATCGCCCACCTCCTCGGATGTCCGGTGTTCTCGTGCGGTTGCATCTCTGGTTCTCCCCCCGGCCCCGTTTTCGATACGGGTCAGACTCGTATTGGGGGTCAGCTTAGGGGGTGAGGTTTCGATACGGAACCGGTTCGTATCTGATGTGCCGGCGGTCACGTGCGGTTGTGGCTCTCGCGGTGCCGTGGCCCCGGCATCTTCTGTGGCGTGTGCTTGCTGTGCGTCATGGCGGGTGTGGCCCGCCGTGCCCGGCTCCGGGCGGTCAGGCTCGATCCCTGCGCCGGGCACGGCGGGCCACACCCCGTGGGCGGTCGCGCGCCGTCCGCGCCTGGATGTCCGGTTGGCGTCGAGCTGCCCCGTCTGGGAGACCACGTGTCACCGCAGGCTCGGTCGTTGTCCGCGGCGGCACCGTGTGCCCCACCTGTGGAGGCAGCCCGACACGGGCCGGGCCGCGACGTCCAGTGGGTCCGGTTTCGGGGTGTGACCGGGGGCATCGTGGGGGCGGAATCGTGGCCGGGCCGGGGTCGTTACACCCTGCGTACGGCCGAGCAAGACCACCCCCGCCGC
>NZ_JBVJHK010000015.1:0-207630 GCF_055586845.1 Micromonospora sp. NPDC049139
CGCTTGTGCAGCTCGTCCTCCATGCGCAGCAGACGCGAGGTCTCCTCCTCGGTCAGCTTGTACACCGGGATACCGGTCCAGTTACCGAGCACCTCAGCGATCTGCTCGTCGTCAACCTCACTGACGACGTCCAGGTCACCGGCCTTCCACTCCTTCTCCCGCTGCGCCTTCTGACCCAGCAGCTGCTTCTCCTTGTCCCGCAGCTGCGCGGCCCGCTCGAAGTCCTGCGCGTCGATCGCGGACTCCTTGTCCCGACGCACCTGCGCGATGCGCTCGTCGAAGTCCCGCAGGTCCGGCGGCGCGGTCATCCGACGGATCCGCATCCGCGCACCAGCCTCGTCGATCAGGTCGATCGCCTTGTCCGGCAGGAACCGATCGGAGATGTACCGGTCGGCCAGGGTGGCGGCAGCCACCAGCGCGGCGTCCGTGATCGAGACACGGTGGTGCGCCTCGTACCGGTCCCGCAGCCCCTTGAGGATCTCGATGGTGTGCGCCAGCGAGGGCTCACCCACCTGGATCGGCTGGAAGCGGCGCTCGAGCGCGGCGTCCTTCTCCAGGTGCTTGCGGTACTCATCGAGGGTCGTGGCGCCGATGGTCTGCAGCTCGCCGCGGGCCAGCATCGGCTTGAGGATGCTCGCGGCGTCGATCGCGCCTTCGGCGGCACCCGCACCCACCAGGGTGTGGATCTCGTCGATGAACAGGATGATGTCACCCCGGGTGCGGATCTCCTTGAGGACCTTCTTCAGGCGCTCCTCGAAATCACCCCGATAGCGGGAACCGGCGACCAGGGCACCGAGGTCGAGGGTGTAGAGCTGCTTGTCCTTCAGCGTCTCCGGCACCTCACCCTTGATGATCTTCTGGGACAGCCCCTCCACCACAGCCGTCTTACCGACGCCGGGCTCACCGATCAGGACCGGGTTGTTCTTCGTCCGGCGGGACAGCACCTGCATGACCCGCTCGATTTCCTTCTCGCGCCCGATGACCGGGTCGAGCTTGCCCTCGCGGGCGGCCTGGGTCAGGTTCCGGCCGAACTGGTCCAGCACCAGGCTGGTCGACGGCGCGGCCTCACCCGGCGCCGTACCCGCCGCAGCCGGCTCCTTACCCTGATAGCCGGAGAGCAGCTGGATCACCTGCTGACGGACCCGGTTCAGATCCGCGCCCAGCTTCACCAGGACCTGAGCGGCGACGCCCTCACCCTCACGGATCAGACCCAGCAGGATGTGCTCCGTGCCGATGTAGTTGTGCCCGAGCTGCAACGCCTCACGCAGCGACAGCTC
This sequence comes from Micromonospora sp. NPDC049139, assembly GCF_055586845.1. Taxonomy (NCBI): domain Bacteria; kingdom Bacillati; phylum Actinomycetota; class Actinomycetes; order Micromonosporales; family Micromonosporaceae; genus Micromonospora; species Micromonospora sp. NPDC049139. The sequence continues at coordinate 1,278 of NZ_JBVJHK010000015.1, forward strand.
CAACACCTTCTTGGCCCGCGGCGTGAACGGAATATGCCCGCTCGGCGCCTGCTGACCCTGACCAATGATCTCCTCAACCTGCTGCCGCACGCCCTCCAGAGAGATACCGAGGCTCTCCAGGGCCTTTGCCGCGACACCCTCACCCTCATGGATCAGGCCCAGCAGGATGTGCTCCGTACCGATGTAGTTGTGGTTGAGCATCCGGGCCTCTTCCTGGGCCAGGACGACAACCCGTCGCGCTCGGTCGGTGAACCGCTCGAACATGTCTGCCACCCCTGGAGAGTGACGCCGTCCCGGGTGACAGGAGGCCACCCGGGACGACGTCTTTCGGGACTACCAACGGCGGTTGGTCGTCACGCGCTGACGTAGGCTTCCGAGCCCACCAGCGCGTCACCCAGCTTCATCGACACACCGGTCAGGCGCGCCCGGGACTCGCCGTCCTTCGTCCGCAGCGCGGCGTCGGCGTGCTCGGCGGTCAGCAGCGTGCCGGTCGGCTCGATGTCCTTGAGCTGGCCGCTCAGGTGCACCGGGGCCGCCGCGTAGAGCGTGGCAGACGGGGTCACCAGCTCGAAGTGAGCGTCGAAGTGCAGCTCACCCGGGTAGCGCAGCCGGCTCAAGCTCTCCTCGTTGCCGTCGCCGAGCTGGCCGCCCGAGACGGTGAAGAAGCTGGCCCGCAGCATGACCTTGCCGCCGAGAGCCGGGCTGTTGCCCACCAGCGCCACGCGGGCGAGCTGGGCCAGCACCCCGGAGCCCTGGTCGTGCTTCTCCGGCCCGAAGAGGAGGATCTCGGCGCCCGCGGCGAGCGGGTAGTCGCCGGCGAGCTCGATCTCCTCGGTGCGGCCGTTGACCTCGACCTTGATCTTCGCCTCGGTCGAGGCCTGGATGATGATCGACGGGTCGACCAGCATCGAGACGCACGGGCCGATGCTCGACGCGAAGAAGGCGCTCGGCGTGTTGCCGACGGCCTCGTTCTCGTCGTTCGACGGGTACCACGCGGCCGGGAGGTTGGTGCCCCGGACCACGTTGTGCGCCGGCATGACCTCACCCTGGTCGCCGTACGGGCGGCCGAGGAACGGCGAGGTGAGCGGGGTCTTGTACGGCGGAAGGCCGTCCACGATCCCCTTGACGTCGATGACACCCCGGTGGGCCAGCCGCATGGTGCTGGTCTCCAGGATGCCGAACCGCCGGATGTAGAACTCCGCGGGGAAGTTCTTGCCGGGCACGATCTGCTTGATGTGACCGGTGTTCGGCAGGTACGGGTTCGACAGGATCTGGATCCGGTCGTTCAGCGTGTAGCTGAACCCCTTGATGCCGACCTCGGGGGCGCTGATGAGCTCCAGGTTGAAGCTCGCCGTGCCGTCCTCGTCGACGGTGTGCTTGAACCCCGGCATCGGCCACTTGTTCATCTGCACGAAGCCCGACAGGTTGATCGTCTCCCGACGGCCGCCGTAGTAGTCGTCACCGAAGACGACCGTCGCCGCAGCCAGGATGTGCGGCCGCAGCGGCTTCGGCTCGATGTTGAGCGACTCGTAGGTCTCTCTCGCCGTGTCAGTCACGGCTCCACCTCCCTGTTTGCCCCGGATGCCCTGACGCCCTCTGTGACGCTCTGCTCAACCCGGGAGGACCACTGACCCGAACGCTATTGTTTTCTAAAGTGACTGTCAACGGGGCCGCAGTGATCGTTTGCGAAATAATGTCCGGTTTCACTGATGGTTCAAGGGGATCATCCAACGGGGAGGGTTGAATCCTCGTAAGCACATATCCCACCGACGCTATTTGTTCGTATACCGCTTCGGCACACGGTCGGAGCGCCCCCACAGGCTCGGGTAGGGCCGCGCCTCGTCCGCGACGGGCCGCCGGCGCCAAGTAGGGGCGTGCCGGCGGGCAGCCAATGTCAGCGGCGCGCCGGTCGGATCCGGCGGTCAGACCGCGTGGGTCGCCGCGGTGAGCCGGAAGTCCTGGACGCGCAGCATCGGCATGGCCGTACGTGCCACCGCGTCGCCCCAGTCGCGGGCCCGGGTCGGCACGGTCCGGCCCACCTCGGTGACCCGGGCCGCCATCGCCAGGGGGCTGTCATTGAAGCGGAAGTTGTTGACCGCCCCGACGACCTCGCCGTCGCGCACCAGGTAGACGCCGTCCCGGGTCAGCCCGGTGAGGGCCATGGTGGCGAGGTCCACCTCACGGATGTACCAGAGGCTCGTCACCAGCAGGCCACGCCGGGTCGTCGCGATCAGGTCGGCGGCCGACACACCACCCGGCCCCTCCAGGATGAGGTTGTCCACCGCGGGCGTGAGCGGCATGCCCAACTCGTCCGCGCTGTCGCGGGTGTGCACCAGCGACCGCAGCCGACCCTGGTCCCACCAGCGGGTCGCGCCCAGCGGAAGGCCGTTGTCGAACACCGACCTCGTCGGCGTCGACGCGGGCGCCACCAGGAACGGGGCGCAGCGCAGCCCGTCGGCCGCCGGGTCGCTGCGCAGGGTCAGCGGCACGCCGGCGAGTTGCTCCCCGATCCGGGTCCGGCCCCCCGGTCCGCTGTAGACCGTCCGCCCCTGCGCCGCCGCCCGGGCTCCCGCCGTGGTGTAGGCGTAGTTCATCAGGTCGGCGACGGCGGTCGGCGGCAGCAGGCACTCGTAGCGGCCGGGCGGCACCTCGAACCGCCGCCGGCCCCAGTGCAGGCGCCGGTCCAGCTCGTCCTGCAGCGCGGCCACCGAGACGTCGCCGAAGTCGGTGGTCACGGCGTTCGTCCAGACCGGGAAGCCGTCCCGGTCACGCGCGGTCAGCTCCAGGTGCCCGGCGGGCTCGTCGTGGCGCAGCCGCACACCCGTGGAGGTGCCGAGGAATGTGCTGCGCATCCGGTGCTCGGCGTACCCGTGCAGCACCCGGCCGCCGCGCCGCGCCCGGCCGAACCCGGCGGCCAACTGGTCGACCAGCCCGGTCAACACCGTCGGCGGCGCCGCCGGGACCGGGTCCTCCCAGTGCGGCGACCCGGTACCGGAGGCCGGCAGGGGCCGCGCGTCCGGCGCCGGCGGCGCCTGGCGGGCGGCCGCCCGCGCCGCCTCGACCAGCGCGACCACCTCGGCCCGGTCGGCCGGCCCGCACAGCGACACCGCACCCACCCGGCCGCCTGCGACGGCCACCACCGACACCCGGCGTTCGTCGCCGCTCCCGTTGCCGGTCAGCGCGTTGTCCGCCCACCGCAGGTGCACGTCGGCGCCCTGTTCCACGATCGCCACGCAGTCGTCGCCGCCCGCCGCGCCGAGGGCGATCTCCACCGTCTCCTGCGGGCTCGGGGTCCTCACGCGGGCGCCTCCGTCCGGGTGTTGGTCACGCGTACGCCTCGGAACAGCGCCGAGGGGCACCCGTGCCCGGCGGCGGCGAGTTGCAGCGGCTGCGCCTTGCCGCACTGCCCCGCACCGGACAGCAGCCAGGTCTGCGGGCCGCCCACCGCCTCCAGCGACCGCCAGAACTCCAGCGTCGTCCCCGTGTACGCGGCGTCCCGCACCTGGCCGGCCAGGCGGCCGTCCCGGATCCGGTAGAAGCGCTGCCCGGTGAACTGGAAGTTCACCCGTGCCATGTCGATCGAGAAGCTGTTGTCGCCGACGACGTACAGCCCGTCCCGCACCCGGCCGATCAACTCGCGGGTGTCCGGCCCGTCCGGCGCGGGGCGGAGCGAGACGTTCGGCATCCGCTGCACGGGCAGGTGCCGGTACGACTCGGCGTACGCGCAGCCGGTGGAGCGGTCCAGCCCGGCGGCGCCGGCGGTCTGCCGATCGTGCTGCGTGCCGACCAGCACGCCGTCGCGGACGAGCGGCCACGACCGGGCGGCCACGCCGTCGTCGTCGTAGCCGATCGTGGCGAGCCCGTGCGGGGTGGTGCGGTCGGCGACCACGTTCATCGCCGGCGAGCCGTAGCGGAGCGACCCGATGTCGTCGGGGGTGACGAACGAGGTGCCGGCGAAGGCCGCCTCCCGGCCGAGGATCCGGTCCAGCTCGGTGGCGTGCCCGACGGTCTCGTGGATCGTCAGCCAGAGGTTGGTCGGGTCGATGACGAGGTCGTACTCCCCCGGCTCGACCGACGGGGCGGCGAGCTTCTCGGCCAGCAGCCCCGGCAGGCGGGCCAGCTCGCCCGCCCAGTCCCAGCCGGTCCCGGTCAGGTACTCCCAGCCGCGGGCGGCCGGCGGCCCGAGGGTGCGCATGGTCTCGAAGGTGCCGTTGTCCGCGTCGATCCGGAACCCGACCACCATCGGGTGCAGCCACGTCCGCCGCTGCCGGATGCGCCGGCCCTCGCTGTCGTGGTACACGGTGGACTCGCGGAACACCTGCAGGTACGCCTCCGCCAGGTCGGCGCCGCCGTCGCGCAGGATCGCGCACCAGCGGGCCAGCAGGGCGGTGCGCTCGGCGGCGGGCACCGCGAAGGGGTCCACCTCGCACGGCGACTCCCACACCGCCGGCCCGTGGACCGGCTCGGGCGCCAGCCGGGGCGGTGCGCCGCGCAGCGGGCGCAGCATCCGGGCCAGCTCGCAGGCCCGGGCGGCCAGCTCGGTGACCCCCGGCGGGGAGAGGTCCACCCCCGAGGCGAAACCCCAGGTGCCGTCCACGAGGACCCGCACGCCGACCCCGGTCTCGACGCTCTCCTGGGTGCCCTCCGGCTGCGCGTCGCGGACCCGCTCGCGCAGCGCCCGCACCCGCCGCAGCCGCACGTCGGCGTACGAGGCGCCTAGCCGGCGGGCCCGTTCCAGCGCGGCCAGGGCCAGCTCCCCGGCCGGCAGCGTGTCGAATCCCGGTTCCGTGGCGACGGCCGGGGCGGGCCCGGCGGTCACCGGAACCGGATGTCGGGGTACTGGGTGGTCCACTCCCCCGCCCGCACGGTACGCAGCGCCTCGGCGACCCGGTCGACCTCGCCGCGGGTGCTGTAGACCGCGAAGGAGAGCCGCACCGTGCCGAGCAGCCCCAGGTCGTCGAGGAACGCGCTGGCGCAGTGCACGCCGGACCGCACGGCGATGCCGTGCGCGTCGAGGTGCCCGCCCACGTCGTACGGGTGCAGGCCGTCCACGGCGATGGAGACGATGCCGGCCGGGTCCGCGGCCGGGTCGCCGACGACCCGCACCCGGTCGACGTCGCGCAGGACGTCGACGGCGTACCGGACCAGGTCCGCGTCGTGTGCCCGCACCGCGTCCCGGTCGAGCCCGTCCAGCCAGGTCAACGCGGTGGCGAGACCGACCGCGGCGCCGATGTCCGGGGTGCCGGCCTCCAGCCGCGCCGGAACCGGCACGTAGGACACTGGGGCGTCGTGCGAGACCCCCTTGACCGTCCCACCGCCCACCTGGTAGGGCGGCAGGTCGGCGAGCAGTTCCCGCCGGCCGTAGAGCACCCCGGAGCCCATCGGGGCGTACACCTTGTGGCCGGAGAAGCAGTAGAAGTCAGCGCCGATCTCCCGCACGTCGACCGGCAGGTGCGCGACCGCCTGCGCGCCGTCGACGACCACGGGCACGCCCCGGTCGTGCGCCACCCGGACCAGCTCCCGCACGGGGTTGACGGTGCCGAGCACGTTGGAGACGTGGCTAACCGCGACGAGGCGGGTCCGCCGGCCCAGGACGGCGGCCAGATCCTCCGACCGGACCGGCCCGCCGGCCGGCGACGGCACGACCCGCAGCCTCGCCCCGCTCCGTTCGCAGAGCCGGCGCCACGGCAGCAGGTTGGAGTTGTGCTCCATGCCGGTGACCACGATGTCGTCGCCGGCGCCGACGATCCGCTGGGCGAAGGTGTCGGCGAGCAGGTTCACCGCGTCCGTCGTGCCCCGGGTGAAGACGATCTCGTCGGCGTGGGCGGCGTTCACGAACCGCCGGACCACCTCCCGGGCGTCCTCGTAACGGCCGGTGGCCTGGCGGCTGAGCTCGTAGAAGCCGCGCCCGACGTTGCTGTTCGCCGTGGTGTAGAAGTCGACCACCGCGTCGAGGACCGACCGGGGCTTCTGCGTCGTCGCGGCGTTGTCGAGGTAGGCCAGCGGCGGGCCGTGCCCGGCCACGTCGAGGAACGGGAACTCGGCCCGCACCGCGGACAGGGGACGGGCAGCCGTGTCGGTCATCGTGCTTCCTCCGTGAAGCTTGCGGTGAAGCGGTCGAGGAAACCCGGCGGGCAGGGGAAGAGCTTCTGCTCCGGGTAGGGCCGCTCGGACGGGGGGATCCACCCCGGCTCGCCGCGCCGGGGCCACCGCCCGGCCCGGTCCGCCAGGTGCGGGCCGTGGAAGAACCAGCAGATCTGGCTGACCTGCTCGGTGAAGACGACGGGATGCACCTCGGGCGAGTACATCGCCATGTGCCCGTACGCGGCCAGGAACTCGCCCGCCACCCCCATCGAGGCGCCGAGCATGACGTGACCGAAGACGTCGTGCACGGCCCGGAAGATGTCGTTGTGCAGCAGCGGTACGCCGCCGACCGTGACACCCGACGGGGCGCAGAGCGGATGGTCCGGCGCGGGCCCGTCGGGGCCGTGGCCGTCCCGGGTCAGGTAGACGTGCAGCACGCCGGTGCGGGCGAGGCGGTCGACCAGGTCCGCCGCGCCCCGGTACGGCTGCCCGGGGCCCCGCCACGGCTCGACGCGGATCCCCGCCCCGGCCAGCAGGGCGAAGTGGCGCAGGTTCTCCTCCGTGAACCGGCGGTAGCGGGCCGCCAGGTCCGGCCCGAGGTCCCGCCGGGGCGCCCGGTCGAAGTGCCGGGCCACCGTGCGGCAGAACTCCGGGTCGACGCGCACCCGGGTGCCGGGCAACCCACCCAGGTCCCGGCGCGGCAGCTCACCGCGGGCGGCGGCGTCGTCGACGTACGACTGGGCCAGCGCGAGCAGGCCGGGGTGGCCGGCCGACGGACGGGCCGGGCGGGGCGCGCTCGGGCAGGCCGCGGTCATCCGGCCCTCCCCGGCCCGGCCCCCGGCGGGCCGGATCCGGCCGCCTCGGCCCGGCCGGCGTCGGCCGACGCGCCGGCGGGACGGCGCGCGCGCAGGCAGAGCGCCGAGCCGGGCAGGGTGAGCACGCCGTCCGCGTCGGCGAAGGCGGCGGCGGCCTCGGCGAGCCGCTCCCAGCCCGCCCGCTCCGCGTCGGCGCCGAGCTGCCGCCGCACCGTGGCGAGCACACCGGGCGGAGTCACGTCGCGGGTGTACGCGAGGTACTCGTCGACGGACGCGAAGCGCATCGCGATCCCGACGGACTCGGTGCCGACGTCCGTGAAGCCCGCGGCGAGCAGGTCGGCGCGGGTGCGTTCGGCGTCGGACATGCTGAACGGGCCGGGACGGCCCGGCGGGGGGACCGGCAGGCCCGCGGCCAGCGTCCGGAAGCCCAGCGAGGTCATCGGGTTCGCCTCCGGCGGCCCCCAGACGGCGGCGGCCAGCACGCCGCCGGGAGCCAGGAGGCGGTGCAGGCCCGCGAGGGTGCGCTGCCGGTCCACCGCGAACATCAGCCCCCACCGGCTGAGCACCGCGTCGAAGGAGTGCGCCGGCAGGTCGAGGGCCTCCACGTCGGACTCGGCGAACTCGATCGGGTGGTTGAGGCCGGCGGCGCAGCGGCGGGCCCGGTCGACCATCTCCGGTGCGAGGTCGATGCCGAGCACCCGGCCGGTGGGGGCGACCAGCCGGCCGGCGCTGACCGACGGCTCGCCGGTGCCGCAGCCGACGTCGAGCACCCGGTGGCCGGGGCGGAGCCCGGCGGCGCGCAGCAGCCAGTCGGTCACCGGCGCCGCGGCCCGCTCGTAGCGGTCCTGCCAGAAGTCCCACCCGGCGCTGACCGCGTTCCAGGTGTCACGTTGCTCGGCCTTGAAGGCCACGGAGTCGAACCGGACGGCGGTCATGTCGCTCTCCTCGCAGGCGGACTCGGCCTCAGCTCACTATATGATTGACAAGTTGGTCGGGCAACGGCGCGCGCTTGCCATCACCTGCCCGCCGCCGACCCCCGGGCCCTCACCGGACGGCGGCCGGGCGCGCCGGACGCTCGCCGTCGAGCAGTTGCAGCAGGTAGTCGCCGTACCCGCTGGCACGCAGCGGCACCGCCAGGCGGCGCATCGCCGCGTCGTCGAGCAGCCCGGCCCGCCAGGCCGCCTCCTCGACGCAGCCGACCTTGACGCCGTGCCGTTCCTCGATCACCCGCACGTACTCGGCCGCCTTCATCAGGTCGCCGAACCGGCCGGTGTCCAGCCACGCGGTGCGTCGCCCGAGCAGCCGCACCTCCAGCCGGCCCTGGCGCAGGTACTCCCGGTTGACGTCGGTGATCTCCAACTCGCCCCGGGCGCTCGGCGTCAGCTCCGCGGCGATGGCGACGACGTCCGCGCCGTACACGTAGAGACCGGGCACGGCGTACCGGGACGGCGGGACCAAGGGCTTCTCCACGATGTCGCGCACCGCGCCGCACTCGTCGAGGTCGAGCACCCCGTACGGCCGCGGGTCCGCCACCGGGAGCCCGAACACCAGCCCACCGTCCACCCCGGTCAGCTCGGCGAGCTGCCGGTCCAGCTCGGCGGAGTGGATGATGTTGTCGCCGAGGACGAGCATGGCCGGGCCGCCGGCGAGGAAGTCCGCGGCGAGCAGGAGCGCGTGCGCGATGCCGTCCGGGCGCTCCTGCACGGCGTACCGCAGGTCGAGCCCCCACTGGCCGCCGTCGCCGAGCAGGCGCCGGAACAGCGGCTGCTCGTCGGGGCGCGTGATGATGAGGATCTCCCGCACACCGGCCGTCACGAGGGTGCTCAGCGGATAGAAGATCATTGGCTTGTCGTAGACCGGCATCAGTTGCTTGGAGACCGCCCGGGTCACCGGCCACATCCGCGAGCCGGTGCCACCAGCGAGCAAAACACCACGCATTTTTAAAGCGTAGCGCATGGCGCCTGCGCGTGGTGAAAACATCACGTCGGGTGCCGGGCGGGGTAGCCTGCCCGGGGTGACCCGACCGTCGCGGAGGGAGCGGCAATGACCGACGTCGACCAGGAGACCGCGCTGCCGAGCTGGCCCGTCGGCGCCGACGGCGCGTACGTGGCCGCGCGGCGGGCACTCGCGTCGGCCGAGCAGGACCTGCGCGACCAGCTCGAACGCGTGGCCGCGGCGCGGCGGCGGCTGCCGCCCGGCCCGTTGCTGGCGGACTACCGGCTCGCCGAGGGGCCGGCCGACCTGGCCCGGCCAGGGCCGGCCCGAAGCGTCCGGCTGCGCGACCTGTTCGAAGAGCACGAGACCCTCTTCGTCTACCACCTGATGTTCGCGCCGGACGCCGCCGAGGCCTGTCCGATGTGCTCGCTGTGGGTGGACGGCTTCCACGGGGTGCTTCCGCACCTGCGCCGGCACACCGCCGTGGCGGTGGTGGCGAAGGCGCCGCTGCCCCGGCTGCGGGCCTGGGCCCGGCGGCGGGGCTGGACCGGCCTGCGGATCCTGTCCAGCCACGGCACGTCCTTCAACGCGGACCTGCGCGCGGAGCACCCGGACGGCACGCAACGACCGATGGTCAGCGTGCTGCGCGCCGAGGGCAACCGGGTGCGGCACCTCTACTCCGCCCCCGCGAGCTTCCCCGACGGCGGCGAACGCGGCATCGACCTGCTCAGCCCGGTCTGGAACGTCCTCGACCTGCTGCCCCAGGGCCGCGGCGACTGGTACGCCGGCAACGACTACGTCCCCGGCCCGGCGACGTCCCCCGCACCGGCCTGACGGTCCGCCCTCGGACCGGCCCGGCGGCCTCCCCGGGCCGGCACGATCGCGCGTCCGGCCCGGCGGCTGGCCCGGGCCGGCACGACACCGTTCCGGCCCCGCCCGGCGGCGGATGCTCGCCGCCGGGTCACGACCCGGTGGCGAGCAGGTCGGGCAGCCGCACCGCCGCCAGCCGGCGGCCGGCGAAGTCGGCGTACCAGAGCAGCGCGCCGTCCCAGGTCAGGCCGACCGGACGGCCGGCCACCTGTGCCTGTCCGCGCAGCGTGCCGTGCCGGGCGTCGACCGCCCGCAGCATCGCCCCCTCGAAATCGGCGTAGACCACGAGGTCACCGGCCACCGTCAGCCCGGACGGCACGCCGGGCACCGGGAACTCACGCTGGACGGTCATCGTGGCGACGTCGCGGAGCTGCACCACCGACGGCCCGCGCAGCCCCATCCACATCGCCACGCCGGTGGTCTCCACCCCGCAGAGCCGGCCGCTGGGCGGGGCCACCTCCTTCTCGCCGAGTGCCTCGCCGGTGAGCGGGTCGATCAGCAGGATCCGCTTCGGACGGCCGCCGACCTGGCAGAGCGCGCCGCCGCCCACGGTGAGGTCGGCCCGCGCCCGGGGGCAGGACAGGGTCCGCACGACGGCGCCGGTGTCCGGGGCGAGGGCGTAGATCTCGCCGGCCTCCTGGTCCGAGTGCCAGAAGAACTCGCCGTCGAAGGTCAGGCCGCACAGGTAGCGCCCGGGCGCGGGCAGCGACCGGACGACCGGCAACGTCGTGTCGATCTCGCGGATGGCCATGGACGGCCCCTTTCGTGGCAGGCGGGTGGACGGCGGGACGCGGGCGGACGGCCGGCTCAGGGCCCGCCCGCCAGCGCCCGGGACAGGTCCTCGGCGAGGTCGTGCGGATCCTCGATGCCGACCGACAGGCGGATCAGCGAGTCGCCGATGCCCCGCCGCGCGCGGGCCTCGGCCGACAGCGGACGGTGCGTCATCAGGGCCGGGCACTCCACGAGGGAGTGCACGCCCCCGAGGCTGACACCGCAGGTGAAGAGCGTGAACCGGTCCAGCAGTCGCTCGGCGGGGCCGCCGAGGTAGTCGAAGGAGACGATCGCGCCGGGCGCGCTCATCTGGGCCTTGACGACCGCGTGCTGCGGGTGCTCGGGCAGCCCCGGATAGTGGACGGCGCCGACCGCGGGGCTCGCCCGCAGCCGCTCCACCAGGACGCGCGCGGTGGCGACCTGCCGGTGCACCCGCAGCGACAGGGTGTGCAACCCCCGGCGGACCAGGAAGCAGTCCAGCGCCCCCGGCACGTTCCCGGCCGTCGTCCGGTACGCCCGGACCGCGGCGTGCAGGTCCGCGTCGCGGTAGACGAGGGCGCCGCCCAGCACGTCCGCGTGGCCGGCGATGGACTTGGTGGTGCTGTACAGCGAGACGTCGGCGCCGAGCGCCAGCGGCTGCTGGAGCACCGGGCTGGCGAAGGTGTTGTCGACCACCACGCGGGCCCCCCGCTCGTGCGCCCGCCGGCTGACCTCGGCGACGTCCACCACGGTGAGCAGCGGGTTGGTCGGCGTCTCGATCCAGACCAGGGCGAGGTCCGGCTCCGCCAGGGCCGCCGTGATCCCCTCCGGGGTGGTCAGGTCGGCGTACCGCACCCGCACGCCCTGCCGCGCGGCCAGGTCGAACAGGCCGTCGGTGCCGGCGTACACGTCGTCGGTACTCACCACGCACTGCCCGGGCCGCACCAGCGACAGCAGGGTCGCGGCAGCGGCCTGGCCGGAGGAGAAGACGGTGGCGAACGGGGCCCGTTCCAGCCCGGCGAGGCACTCCTCCAGCTCCTCCCGGGTGGGGTTCTCGCCCCGGCCGTAGAAGTAGCGGGGCTCGTCCTGCGCCCGGCGCTCGTAGGTGGTGGAGACGTGGATCGGGGGGACGACGTCCCCGGTGCCCGCCGGCGGCCGGCGGCCGCCGTGCACCAGTCGGGTGTCGAAGCGCATGCCGCTCACCCCTGCCCCACCGTGGCCGCCCGGAACGGGGCGAACGCCCGGACCAGCCCGGCCGGCACCCGGACCGGCTCGGTGCGCCCGTTCGGCCCGCGCATGCACGCGATCCGCTGGCGCCCCCGGGCGACCAGCAGGTCGTCGCCGCCGAGCCGCAGGTAGTCGAAGCCCAGCTCCATCTGGGTCTGGCTGAGCTCGACCAGCCGCATCCGGACCGCGAGGCGGTCGAACGGCGCCAGTTCGGCGAAGAACTCGCACTCGGCCTTGAGGGTGAACAGTTTCAGGTCGGCGCGCAGCTCGTCGAGGATCTCCGGCGCGTGCTCGTGCAGGAACATCTCCCGGCACCGACCCTGCCAGCGCAGGTAGTTCACGTAGTACACGTTGCCGACGAGGTTCGTCTCCTCGAAGCCGACGACGTGCCGGTACTCGTAGTAGCGCGGCATGCTCACCGCCCCGCCCCGCCGAGCACGGCGACCACGGTCGGCGCCGATGCTCCCGCCACCGCGACGACCCGGGTGGCGATCCGGACGTCGCCGGCGTCCAGCACCACCCAGCCGTCGGGGAGCGCCCCGGGCAGCAGGGTGAGCCGGCCCTCGGGGCGGCCGGCCTTCTGCAGGCACTCCTCCGCGCACCAGACCCGGGTGGCGGCCACGTCCGGCGGGTCGCCGACCTCCGCGACGAGCAGCGCCGCCACGGCGCCGTGCCGACCCACCAGGTCGTGCCGCACGTCCGCCGGGCGGGCGGCCACCGGCTCGGCGTCGCAGGCGAGCGTCCCGTCCCCGGCGACGGCGAGGTCGAGCGGCGCCGAGTGCGCCACGGAGACGGTGTACGGCAGGTCGACCTCCGGCCGTCCGTCAGGCCGGTGCCGCACCACCACGGGCTGGCCCAGCGCGCGGGAGAGCAGCGCGCCGGAGTCGCGGGGCCCGCCGCCGGGCGCGGCGGCGACGGCAATGTCGCCGGGAAACACCTCGGCGAGCCGTCGTTGCAGCAGCGGCCCCAGCAGCACGGGCGGCCAGGACCCGCGTGGCGCGTGCGGACGCACGGCGCGCAGCCGCAGGCCCATCCAGTGCTCGATCACCGCGCCGGTGGCGTCCCGGACGACGACGTCGTACACGTAGGCGGTGCCGTGCTGCTCGCGTTCCCGCGCGGTCATCGTCACGGCCTCGGTGGCCGACAGCTTGGGGCCCGCCGACCAGATCCGGTCGATGCCCTCCGGCAGCAGCGTCGCGTCCGGCACGCACACCTGGATCCCGTGCATGAACGCGTCCCGGGCGCCCGGGTCGCCGAGCACCAGCCGGCCCGGCAGGAAGGCGCTGAACCAGGAGGCGGCGTCGCTGGTGACGACCTCGGCCTCGGCGACGCGCGCCGCGACCTGCCGGTAGCCCTTGATCCGGCGGAACCGACCGGCCTGGAACAACACGTCGCCGTAGAGGTCGCGGGCCGGGTCGAGCGGTACGGCCGGCAGCTCCACCGGCGCCGGCGCCGCGGTGTACGCCGGGTAGGTCTCGTCCGGCGCGAACCGGAGCCGGGCGCGGAAGTGGTCGGCCGCGAAACCGGTCGCCGCGCTGCGCAGGACGACGTCGATGACCTGCTCCGACCGGACCAGCGCGGCGATGCGTACGGTCGTGCCGGTGTCCGGGTCGACGACCACCGGGCGGTCGAACCGGACCTCCTCGATCACGGGCACCCCCGGGTGCCGGGCCAGGGCGGTGGCCACCTGGGCCATGGCCTCCAACCCGAGCACCGCCGGGAACAGCAGGTCGCCGTCGAGCCGGTGGTCCTCGAGGTACGGATCCGTGGTGCGGGCCAGGTCGACCTCGCAGACCAGCTCGATGCAGTCGTAGCGCACCAGCGGCCGTTCGGTGAAGCGCAGCAGCGGCAGCTCCGAGCGGTGGTAGCGGAGGGTCTCCACGCCGCCGGTGCGCCCGGTGACCACCACCACCGGAGGCAGCGTGTCGTCGGCGACCACCTCGCGCAGGACCCGCAGGCCGTCGTCGGGGCTGATCGGGGTGACGCCGGAGCCGCTCAACGACTCGACCACCGACAGCCGCTCCCCCATGCCGACCCCGGACCACACCGACCACTCCAGGCAGACGGCGCGGCACCCCGGCCGCGTCGCGGCCACCTCCCGGGTCAGCTCGGCCAGCGCCTCGTTCGCCGCGGCGTAGTGCGCCTCGCCGTGCAGTCCGGCCCGCCCGATGATGCTGCCGAACGTGACCAGCAGGCGCAGGTGTGCGGGGTCGACCGCGGCGAGGACCGCCCGCAGGCCGTCGACCTTGGCGGCGAACACGCCCCGCAGGGCCGCCTCGTCCAGGTCGACGAGCGCGGCCGGGGTGTTCTGCCCGGCGCCGTGCAGCACGGCGGTCACCGGGCCCCAGTCGGCGGTCACCGCGGCGACCGCGGCGGCCACCGCGTCGGCGTCGGTGACGTCGACACGCAGGTAGCGCAGGTCGGACGCGGCGTCCGCGAGCCGCATCAGATTGCCGGCCAGGGCCTCGTCGGCGGCGGGGTCGGACCGGCCGAGGACGGCCAACCGGGCGCCGCTCTCCCGGGCCAGCATCAACGCGGACTCGGCGGTGATGCCTTTGCCGCCGCCGGTCACCAGCAGCACGTCCGCCGGACCCAGCGGCAGCGCGTCCGGCTCGGCGCCGGACGCGGGCAGCGGGCGCAGCACGGGCACCCGGCGGCCGCCGCCCGGGTCGTACACCACCTCGGTGAAGTCCTCCGTGGCGGCCACGTCGGCGACCACCCGGTCGACCGCGGCCGGTTCGAGGGGGGTGGTCACGACAGTGGTCCGCAGCCGGTCGCCCTCCAGCCGGGCGGTCTTGGCCACCGCCCCCGCCCGCGCCGCCGGCTGCACCACCACGAGCCGCCCGCCGGGCGGTCGGCGCAGCGCCGCCTGGGCCCCGCGCACCGCGACGGCCAGGTGCTCCTCGTCGGGTTCGTCCGGCAGGCAGACCAGCACGCCGTCGCCGACGCCGCCCGCCTCCAGAGCCCGGCGCAACGCGTCCGCGAGCGGGTGGTCGGGGTCGGCGAACACCTGCCAGCGACCGCACGGCTCCGTCGGGTCCGTCACCGGCAGCGGCTCGTCGACCAGGTCGACGACGAAGGTACGCACCCACGGCGCGACGCCGGCGACGAGGTCCGCGCGCTCGTGCGGGGCCTCGCGCTCCCGGGCCTCCAGCGCCTCGGCCATCTCCCGGACGGTGGCGGTGGCGAAGTTGGTCGGTATCGCCACCGCGGAGAGCCCCATCGCGCGGGCGGCCTCGTTGACGAGCTGGCCGACGGTGATCGAGCTCATGTGCAGGTCGTCGAGGAACCGGCTGTCGTCCCGGAGCACCTCCACCGGTAGCTCGGCGCGCTGCGCCACGAGGTGCCGCACCAGCTCCAGCGCGCCGGTGGCGGCCGGCAGCGGGGTTTCGTCGGCCCGGGCCGGAGCCGGGACCGGTTCGACCGCGGCCGGCGCCGGCCCGGCCAGCTCGGGTGCCGCCTCGCACGGGCTCGCGAAGAAGGTGCGGGCGCGGTGCGGGTCGAACGGTCGGGTCAGCCGGTCCTCGAACAGGGCCGGGTACGCGGTCGGGCCGCCGAGCACGTACACCGCGCCGACTGCGGCGAGCAGGCCGGACAGCGACTCGGCGTCGGTGTCGACCGCCAGCGCCGGCACGTCCGGCGCCTGCTCGCGGGCCAGCCCGGTGAGCACCTTGCCGGGGCCGACCTCGAGGAACAGGTCGACCTCGGCGGCGGCGCGTGCCAGCGCGGCGGCGAAGCGCACCGGAGCCTCGATCTGCCGGTGCAGGTGCTGCGGCAGGTCGGTGTCCGACGGGAGGACGGCGCCGGTCACCGTCGAGGCCACCCGGCGCAGCAGCGGCCCGAACCGGCGGGACCGCAGGCACTCGGCGAAGGCGGTGGCCGCCGGTGTCATCAGCGGCGAGTGGAAGGCGTGCGGGACGGGCAGCCGGGTGCAGCTCACCCCCGCCGTCGCGGCCCGCCGGGCCACCTCGGCCACGACGGCGTCGCCGCCGGCGACGACCGTCTGCCGGGGCCCGTTGTAGCCCGCGATCACCGCGCTGGTGCCGGCCAGCAGGGCGACGGTCTCCTCCGGCCCGGCGGTGACGCCCAGCATCGCCCCCGGCGCGGCGTGCCTGGCCATGGCCTCGCCCCGGAGCGTGACGAGTTCCCGCAGCTCGTCCTCGTCGAGGCAGCCCGCCCAGTGCAGCGTGGTGAGCTCGCCGAGGCTGTGGCCGACGACGACGGTCGCGTCGATGTCGAGCGCGGCGAGGGCGCGCAGCCCGGCCAGCGAGCCCGTGACGATCCGGGGTTGGGCGAACGCGGTCGACCCGGCCGCCTCGTCCCTGGGCGGTTCCCCGGCCGCGCGGTAGACGTCGTCCACCTCGGTGAACCGCCGGCGCAGCGCCCCGCCGCCCCAGCCCCGGCCGGAGCCCTGGCCGGGGAACAGGAAGCCGACCCGGACCGGCCGGGTGACCCGGCCGGCGAAGACGCCCCGCGCCGGGTCGACCAGCGTCCCGGCGCCCCCGGGCGCCAGGGCCCGGGCCGCCAGTCCGAGGCCGTGGTCGGCCTCCTCCGGGGACCGGGCCACGACCGCCGCCCGGTACGCGCGGCCGCGCTGGCCCCGGTGCAGGGTCGTGGCGAGGTCGCCCAACTCGGCGAAGGCCAGCCCGGCCACGACCATCCGCAGGTCGTCCAGCCGGTCGTGCAGCTCGTCGCGGGTGTCCGCGTCGACCAGGAGCAGCTCGGCGTCCTGCACGGACCGGGCGAGCTGCTGCGTCCGCCGGTCCAGGGACCGGCGGCGGGGGCGGGTGGGGCCGTCGACGACGAGGTGGGTGTTGATGCCGCCGAAGCCCATCGCGCTGACGCCGGCCCGCTGCGCGGCGCCGGCCGGCCACGGCTCGGCCCGCCGTACGGCGCGCAGCGCGGGCCGGTCCGCGGTGAGTTCCGGGTGCGGCTCGACGCACCCGACGGTCGGCGGGACGACCTGGTGGTGCACGGCCAGCACGGCCTTGATCAGGCCGGCCACCCCGGCCGCGGCCTTGGTGTGACCGATCATCCCCTTGATGGATCCGATCGCGGCGGCGTCGGCGTCCGGATCGGCCGCCCGGCGTTCCTCGCTCAGGGCCCGCAGCTCGGTGCCGTCGCCGACGGCCGTGCCGGTGCCGTGCCCCTCGAACAGCGGCACGGTGTCCACCCCGAAACCGGCCCGCTGGTACGCGCGCCGCAGGGCCAGCCGGTAGCCGGCCGCCTCCGGCCGGGTGATGCCGCCCCGGCCGTCCGAGGAGACGCCCCACCCGGCCACCGAGGCGTAGATGCGCCGGCCCTGCGCGAGCGCGTCCCGCTCCCGCATGAGCACCACCATGCCGCAGCCCTCGCCCGGCCAGAACCCGTTGGACCGGCGGTCGTAGACGCGCATCTCGTCGCCGGCGAGCGCGCCGGTCTTGGCGAAGCCGACCATCTCGAAGGGGTCGATGGAGAGGTCCACGCCGCCGGCCACCGCCACGTCGACGTCGAGGTCGGTCAGGCTGCGGCAGGCCGTGACCACCGACAGCAGCGAGGAGGCGCAGGCCCCGTCCACCGTGTACCCGCCGCCGTGCAGGTCGAAGTGGTTGCAGATCCGCCCGGCGATGGTGTTGGACAGGCCACCCGCGAGGCTGTCCTCGGTGATCTCGGCGAACGGCGCCTTGTAGGAGCGCTCCAGGTCGGCGAGGAAGGCCGCCACCCGGTCGTCGTCCCAGCCCTGCTCGCCGAGGGCGGCGCCCACCACGCGCCGGACGTACGGCCAGCGCAGGCGCATCATGCCGGCCCGGGTGAACTCGCCGGTGAGGGTGTTGCCGACGACCACCGCCGTCCGCTCCCGCGGCAGCCCGTCGCCCTCGGGGTACCCGGCGTCGGCGAGTGCCTGCGCGGCCATGTCGAGGGCCAGCCAGTGGGTGAGGTCGGTGGACCGGTACGTGCTCCCGCTGACCTTGAACCCGACCCGGTCGAACTCGTAGCCCTCGATGACGGCCGCGTTGCCGGCGTAGTAGCGGTCGGGGGCGGCCGGGTCCGGGGACCAGTAGTCGGCGGCCCGCATCCGCTCGTCGGGCAGGCGGCGGAACGCGCGCCGCCCGGCGAGGGCGTTCTCCCACAGCTGCCCGGGGCCGGCGGCGTCCGGGAAGCGGCAGGCCAGGCCGACGACGGCGATCCTGCTCATGCCCGCACCATCTCGCGGGCCACGGGTGGCACTGTGCCGTCGACGGCCCCCGGGGCGGCGGGCGTCGTGCCCCTGCCGTCGCGGGCGGCGACGCGCACCGCGTGCAGCGACCAGAGGAAGCCGCCCCGGATCAGGCAGACGATGGCGGTGGCGAAGAAGAGGCCGTAGACGATGGACGCGCCGGTGAGGACGCCGTACACCAGGGCCACCCCGCCGCCGAAGGCGAACTGGGACAGCGGCCGCGACGGGGTCGTTCCCGGGTCGGTGATCATGTAGTTGGTGAACAGGACGAACGCCACCCCGGTCATGGTGGCCAGCGCCGACGGGATGGAGGTGTCCAGCACGAGCCCCCGCACCACCGACTGGAGCACGAAGACGCCCAGCCAGCCGGCGATCAGCCACATCCGGCCGGTGAGCTTCGCGTTGAGCATGGTGCCGAAGACGACGATGACCGCGGGGACGATCCAGTCCGCGGGGCCCTCCAGGTATTCGGTGAACTGGTACGGCGGGGAGATCGAGATCCACGGGAAGAGCAGCAGCACCACGGCGATGCCGAAGTTGGACGGGTTCATGAAGTGCCGCAGCCGGCCGTTGACCGGCACCCGCAGCAGCCACTTCCCGCTGATCGCCACGGCCACCGCGAAGATCATCACCGGCAGGCGGTCGTTGACGTACAGCAGCATGTTCACCGCGAGGGCGGTGATGTGCGCGGGGTAGAGGAACTCGACCAGGCCGCGCAGGCCGTTGCCGCGGAACCGGGGCGGGCGCTGCTCGGCCCGCGCGCCGATGATCTCCAGCCCGAGCTCGACGGTGTAGCCGGTGGCGAGCGCGATCAGCGGCCACGCCCAGGCCTGCTCGAAGCCGAGGACGGTGTAGCCGGCGATGTTGAGGATGGTGATGGAGATGGCGAACCTGCGCAGCGCGGTGATCCGCGGGTCCTTCGCCGGCTTCTGCGTCATCGCGAGACCTCCCGAGCCTGCGAACCGAGGGTGAGGGTGTGTCGACCGGCGGTGAGCGACAGCTCCTGCTCGTGCGGGACGCCGGACCGATCCCGCCAGGTGAGGTGGACCGACACCGGGCCGGTCACGTCGCCGAGACCGAGCGACACCTCGTTGCTGCGCCGGCCCGAGTGGCCGCTGCCGCCGTCGACCCGGTCGATGAGCACCCGGCCGTCCGGCGTGGTCACCCGGACCTGCGCGCCGACGACCGGCGACCCCGCCCCGGCGAGGGGGCCGGCGGCCGGCGCCTGCTCGTGCAGCAGCCGCAGGGTGAGGAAGGACCCGGTGTCCGGGCTGTCGTTGCGGTAGAAGACCGGCGCGTCCCACTGCCGGGCGACGGCGAAGTCGAGCCGGCCGTCGCCGTCGGCGTCGCCGGTCGCGATGCCCCGGCTGGGCACCCGGTCGGCCAGGCCCAGTTCATGGCTGAGGTCCTCGTAGCGGCCGTCGGCGCCCCGGACGTGGAAGGCCAGGTGCTGGCCCCCGGCGATGTCGTCGCCCTGCTCGACCCTGGGCCACCAGCGGGGGTTGGACAGCAGGTCGTCGTTGGCGGTGGCCGCCTCCTGCAACTGCGCCCAGCGGTTGACCTCGCCCTTGACGAAGCCGGCGGTCTGCACGATCGCCGGTTCGCCGCGGTTGGTGAAGTCGCCGAACTTGACGTCCCAGCTCCACCCGCTCCAGGCCAGGCCCAGCTCGGCGCTCCGGTCGTGCCACGGTGCCTCGCCGGCCCGCAACGCGGCGCGCAGCGCACCGGTGTCGGCGGCGGTGTTGACGAACGCGAAGTTGCTCTCCTGGATGCCGAACGAGGTGGTGATGTTGCCGACGTACAGGTCGAACATGCCGTCGCCGTCGATGTCACCGAAGTCCACGCCCATGCCCTTGAACGAGTCGTGGCCGAGCCGCTTGGACTTGGGGGTCAGGCCCGGCAGCCCGGGGCTCTCGACCAGCGCGAAGTCGATCCGCCCCCGCTCCGACCGGTTGTGCAGCAGCCGGTCCGGCCCGAAGTCGTTGGCCACGTACAGCTCGGGCAGCTGGTCGCCGTCGAGGTCGTTGGCGGCGACGGCCAGGGTCCAGCCCCGGGAGACCTTGGTGTCGAAGACGTCCGGGACCTCGGCGAAGGAGACGCTCGGCGTGGCGCCGGCGGTGGCGCCGGTCCACCGGAACACGTGGTCCTCGCCGCCGTTGAGGCCGTTGGACATGGACCGGTTCATCGCCACCCCGCCGTGCACGGTGTCGTCGAGGACGGCGCTGTCGGGGAAGTAGTTGCCGATGTAGACGTCGAGCTGCCCGTCGCCGTCGAAGTCGGCCAGCGTGGCGGCGTTCGTGTTCCACTTCGGCCCGTCGTACCGGCTCCCGCCGGTCGCCGCGCCCGGCACCAGCTCGACCGGGTGGTAGGCGTCCCGGGACAGCCCGGTCGCGTCGGCCCGGGCGAGGAAGACCACCGGGGTCCGGCCCCACCAGTACACGAGCAGGTCGGTGCGGCCGTCGGCGTTGAGGTCGCCGGGCAGGCAGCCCATCGGGGCGATGTACGGGTTCGTCGGCAACGGCGCCGGGTCCAGCACGAACGGCTGGTAACGCTCGGCGCCGGCGGTCGGGGCCGGGGTCACCACGACGCGGTCGACGCGCGGGTCGGTGACGCACATGTCGTTGGCCAGCCCGTCGCCGTCCAGGTCGTTCATCGCGACGCCGGCGCCGACGGAGGAGATCCACGCCGCCAGGTGCTGGTACGCGCCGTTGACCCGGCGGATCGACTGCTGCGGCAGCCCGCCCGGCATCGGCAGCGACATCGGCGTGAACCGGTACGGCTGTGCCATGGCGCGCCGCTCGTCGGCGTTCGCCTCCGGCTGCCGGACCAGCACGTACATGCCGGTGAGCAGCACCAGCGCGACCAGTCCGGCGATCTGCCGGCGGAACATAGTGATGATTGCCGACAAGGGTCAGCACCTCCCCAGCGTCACGAACTGCTTGGCGATCCGCTGCCGCCACACCAGGTAGGCCGGCTCCGGCCCGTC
The DNA here is from genome assembly GCF_055586845.1 of Micromonospora sp. NPDC049139. Lineage (NCBI taxonomy): Bacteria > Bacillati > Actinomycetota > Actinomycetes > Micromonosporales > Micromonosporaceae > Micromonospora > Micromonospora sp. NPDC049139. The sequence goes on from NZ_JBVJHK010000015.1 coordinate 22,141, forward strand.
CCGGTCGAGGTCGGCCAGCGCGGCCTGGGTGACCGCCGCCGCCTCGGCCGGTGGCGCGCCGCAGAAGACGTCGGTGGCGACCGCGGTGTGCGCGGTGGTCAGTCCGGCGCGCTCCCGGGCCTCCGCCGCGAAGGCGCTGCCCTGGGCCATCGCCGGGGCGTACGCGCCGCTGCGCTCACGCAGCCGCCGCAGGTCCTCGGGCGGTGCCCCGCCGGCGTACGTGGCGGCCAGCGCCACCCCGCTGTACAGGTCCTCGTGCCGGTCCGGCGGGAACCCGTCGACCGTGTCGGCGATCCGGTCGGTATCGCCGCCCTCGACGAACCACAGCGCCCGGCCGATGCCCTGGTCCACGACGCGCCCGGTCCACCGCCCGATCGGGTCGCCGGGCCAGGGCAGCACCTCGTCGCGCCGGTGCGACCGCACGTACCGCCGGGTGTGGAAGTACGCCTGGTGGAATCCGTAGCCGTCCAGGGCGAGCCAGCCCAGCAGCCGGTCGGCGGGTTGGATGGCGTGCCGACGCCAGCGGGGCAGGCGGGCCATCGCCCAGCCCACCCCGACATGGACCATGTAGACGTGCCGGGCGGCCGGCCCGGCCAGGAACCGGGCGACCCGGCGGCCACCGGTCAGCCCGTCCAGGACGGCGAGGCCCATCGCCGCGCCCTCGTACGCGAACCCGCGCAGCTCCGGCTCGACGGTCTCCAGCGCCACGGCCGCCTCGTCCGGGCCGCGGGCGCCGACGGCGTGCCCGTAGCCGGTGAGGAAGTGGGCGCCGACCGACTCCAGCCGCTCACGGGTCGGCTCGTCCCGGGCGCGGAAGCCGCGGGTCGCGAAGGTGGTCTGGGCCATCCCCGGCGTCAGGACGTATTGACGAATGGTTCGCCAATTGGCGGGCATGGCGCACTCCTCCCGCAGGTGGGACGCGGTTGAATCAGACGACGGTTGACGAAATGGTTCGTCGAAATCCAGCTCCGACGGGAGCCGGCGGATCGCCGTACCGCTACGGACCCATGTTTCACGGCGTTCATCGGATCCACTTCTCCCAACTTGCTCGGCTGACCCGCCAAAGGCTCCCCAGCCGGTTGCCGAGGCGTTCAAGAAATCGTCAAGGAGGACTACGCAGACTCCTCTGCGGTGCCCGATCCACTGCCACAGGGAGCTGATGTGAAATCGACGTCTGGCGTTGCCCGGAGCACGATGGAGCAGTCCCGGGAGGCGGCTGCGGCGCGGGCGATCGACTACATGCGCCGGCATCTGTCGGAGCCGCTGCAGCTGGCCGACCTGGCCCGGGTGGTTCCCTTCAGTCCGTTCCACTTCCACCGGCTGTTCCGTGACGTGACCACGATGACCCCGGCCCGCTTCCTCGCCGCGCTGCGGATGGCGGAGGCCCGCCGGATGCTGCTGCACTCCGGCCTGACGGTGACCGCGATCAGCGGCCACGTCGGCTACACGAGCGCGGGGACGTTCACCACCCAGTTCTCCCGGCTGGTCGGCACGTCGCCGGGGCACTTCCGGCAGATGTCCCGGCTGCTGGCCGGCCGGCCCTGCCACGTCCTGGCGGGCTGGCTGCGCAACGCCGTCACGGAGGTCACCCGGCCCCGGATGGTGCTGCACGTGCCCGACAGCGAGCCGGGCGACCTGGTGCTGGTCGGCCTGCGGGCCGACGGGGAGGCCGCGGACGCGTCGACCGCCTGGGCGGTGGCGCCCGACGGCGCGCAGGTCCCGGTGGTGGCGCGCCCGGGCACGTACCAGGCCCGGGTCGTGCTGGTCCGGGGCGACAGCACGCTGACCCGGGCCCTGGTGGACGAGGAGCCCACCAGCCACCTGGTCGGCACCGCCGAGCTGGTGCTGCCCCAGGACGGCTGCGCGGCCACCCCGGTCGCCACCGCGCCGCCGCGGCCGACCGACCCGCCGGCGCTGGCCATCGGCCCGGTGTGCCGGCTCGTCGAGACGTTCACGCGGCTGTCCGGCCCGGTGGGCCGGTCGGGCCCGGCCTGGCCGGCCGGCCGCACCGCGCTGGCCGCGGCGGCCATCGCGTGACCCGGCGGCACGGGCACGCACGCGTTTCGGCGACAGGACCACGAGGTCGTGACCAGGAAGGCGGTGCCGGGCCATCATGCCGTTCCTTCCCGACCCGGGCGGACCGTCCCCGCTGAGGGTGGTCATCGCCGGTGCCGGCTACGTCGGCACCTGTCTCGCCGTCACCCTCGCCGGCCGCGGCGCCGAAGTGGTCGCCGTCGACAGCGACCCGGGCACCGTCGCGGACCTGCGGGCCGGCCGCTGCCGGCTGCCCGAACCCGGCCTGGCCGGCGCCGTCCGGGACCTCGCCGCCACCGGGCGACTGACGGCCAGCACGTCGTACGACCCGGTCGGCGCGGCGGACGTGGTGGTCGTGACTGTCGGCACGCCGACCGACGCCGGCCACGAGATGGTCACCGACCAGCTCGTGGCGGCGTGCGAGCAGATCGCCCAGCGGCTGCGCGCCGGGCAACTGGTGATCCTCAAGTCGACGGTCTCCCCCGGCACCACCCGGACCCTCGTCGCGCCCCTGCTGGAGAGCGGCGGGCTGGTGCACGAGCGCGACTTCGGGCTGGCCTTCTGCCCGGAGCGACTCGCCGAGGGGGTGGCGCTGGCGCAGGTGCGGACGCTGCCGGTGGTGGTGGGCGGGTGCGGCCCGCGCAGCGCCGCCGCGGCCGAACGGTTCTGGCGGTCCGCGCTCGGCGTGGACGTCCGGCAGGTGCCGTCGGCCGAGGCCGCCGAGGTGGTCAAGCTCGCGACCAACTGGTGGATCGACGCGAACGTGGCGATCGCCAACGAGCTCGCCCGGTACTGCGCGGTGCTGGGGGTGGACGTCCTCGACGTCATCGGCGCGGCGAACACCCTGCCCAAGGGCAGCAGCATGGTGAACCTGCTGCTGCCGGGGGTGGGTGTCGGCGGCTCCTGCCTGACGAAGGACCCGTGGATGGCGTGGCGGGACGGGCGGGACCGGGGCGTGCCCCTGCGCACGGTCGAGACCGCGCGCGCGGTCAACGACGACATGCCCCGGCACACCGCCGCCGTCATCGCCGACGAGTTGGTCAAGCTGGGGCGGGACCGGTCCGACACGACGATCGCCGTGCTCGGTGCGGCGTTCAAGAACGACACCGGGGACGTCCGCAACACTCCGGTGCGCGGGGTCGTGGCGGCGCTGCGCGACAGCGGCTTCCGGGTCCGGATCTTCGACCCGCTGGCCGACCCCGCCGAGATCGTCGCCCGGTTCGGCACCGCACCGGCGGCGAGCCTGGACGAGGCGGTGAGCGGGGCGGGCTGCCTGGCCTTCCTCGCCGGGCACCGCCAGTTCCACGAGCTCGACTTCGGCGCCCTGGCCGAGCGGGTGGACGAGCCCTGCCTGGTCTTCGACGGCCGCATGCACCTCTCGCCGGCGCGCATCCGCGAGCTGCACCGGTTCGGCTTCGCCTACCGCGGCATTGGAAGGTGAGGAACAGTGCCCAGATCCCTGGTCACCGGCGGCTTCGGCTTCGTCGGCAGTCACGTCGTCGAACGGCTGGTCCGCCGGGGTGACGAGGTCGTCGTCTTCGACCTCGCCGACCCGCCGCCCGACCTGGAGCACCCGCCGGGCGCGATCCGGCACGTTCGCGGCGACGTCCGGGACGCCGACGGGCTGGCGGCTGCCGCCACCGGGGCGGAGGAGGTCTACCACCTCGCGGCGGTCGTCGGCGTCGACCGGTACCTGAGCCGGCCGCTGGACGTGGTCGAGATCAACGTGGACGGCACCCGCAACGCGCTGCGCGCCGCGCTGCGCGCCGGCGCCCGGGTCGTGGTGTCCAGCACGAGCGAGGTGTACGGGCGCAATCCGCGGGTGCCGTGGCGGGAGGACGACGACCGGGTGCTCGGCAGCACGGCGACGGACCGGTGGTCGTACTCGACGAGCAAGGCGGCGGCCGAGCACCTGGCGTTCGCGTTCCACCGGCAGGAGGGCCTGCCGGTGACGGTCCTGCGGTACTTCAACGTCTACGGCCCGCGCCAGCGCCCGGCCTACGTCCTGAGCCGCACCGTCGCCCGCCTGCTGCGGGGCGTTCCGCCCGTGGTGTACGACGACGGCCGCCAGACGCGGTGCTTCACCTGGATCGACGAGGCGGCCGAGGCGACCCTGCTGGCCGCCGCCCACCCGCGCGCCGTCGGCGAGTGTTTCAACATCGGCAGCAGCGTGGAGACCACCGTCGCCGAGGCGATCCGGCTGGCCGGCACGGTGGCCGGGGTGCCGGTGGCGGCCCAGACCGCGGACACCGGAGCCGGGCTCGGCTCCCGCTACCAGGACATCCCCCGCCGCGTGCCGGACTGCGGCAAGGCCGCCGCGCTGCTGGACTGGCGGGCCCGCGTACCGCTGGTGACCGGCCTGCGCCGGACCGTCGAGTGGGCCCGCCGCAACCCGTGGTGGACCGCCCAGGCCGACGACGGACTGGTCGTCAGGTAGGTCGGGCCGGTGCGTCGACCCGCGCCGATCCGGCCAGGCACGAAAAGGGAACCGGGACACATTCCGACGAATCCGTGAACGGTTCACGAGATCGCCGACGACCGTCCGGTTCCAGCATTTTCCGACAAAATGACAGATAGATCGTTGTGAACGGCAGACTGCCCCGGCCGCGATGCCGCAGCTAGCGTCCTGCCTGCTATATGGAGCCCGGAAAGATCGACTGTCGTCGAGCCGCTCGACCGGGGTGGTCAGCCCTTTGACGGGGTGCCGGATCCGCCGGTGCGCGTCGCCACGAATAGGCCCCGGCCGGTCAACCAGCCCTCGACGTACGTGGACTCGCAGCCGGCCGCCGCGAACGCCGAGTCGTACTCCTCGCGGGTGAACATGGTGAGCAGGCCGACCTGGCTGAACTCCCGGATCCCGGCGGCGTCGCCGACGAGCCAGCGCTCCTCCATCCGCGTCACCCGCCCCTGCCGGGTGGACCGCGACACCCGCGCCACCGTGCGGCCCTCCTCGCGCACCAGGTCGCCGCCGACGTACCCGTCGATGAACCGCTCCGGGAACCACCACGGCTCGAGCACCAGCACGCCGGCCGGCGCCAGGTGGGCCGACATCGCCGCCACGGCGGCCCGCATCTCGGCCACCGTGCCGAGGAAGTTGACCGCGGTGAACAGGCAGGTCACCGCGTCGAACGTGACGCCGAGGTCGAACGCCCGCATGTCCCCGGCGTGCAGGCGCACCCCGGGCAGCCGGTGTCGGGCCAGCGCCAGCATCGCCGGGGCCAGTTCGAGCCCCTCCACGTGGGGAAAGCGGGCGGCGAGGGTCTCGAGGTGCGCACCCGTGCCGCAGCCGACGTCGAGCAGCCGGACGGCGTCGGGGCGGGCGGCCAGGATCCGGTCGGCCACGTCCGTCGCCTCGTCGTGCCAGCTCTTGCCGCGGCCGCGGTAGGCGGCCTCGTACACCTCGGCGTGCTCCGGTCCGAACATCTCTCCCCCTCGCGGCATGGCCGCCCGTCCGTCGGCGCCCCGGCGGTACCGGGGCCCGACCGGCCGAACCGGCGGCTTCTATAACCCCGGTCTGATATTGTCGTACCCGTGCACGCGTTCGACATCCTGGGCGATCCCGTCCGCCGGCGCATCATCGAGCTGCTGGCGGACGGTGAACTGTCGGCCGGCGAGGTCGGTGCGGTCGTGCAGCGCGAGTTCGGCATCTCCCAGCCCGGCGTCTCCCAGCACCTGCGCGTGCTGCGGGAGAACGGCTTCGCCACCGTCCGCCCACAGGGCACCCGACGGCTCTACGCGGTCGACCCCGCCCCCCTGCAGGAACTCGACCGGTGGCTGGAGCGCTACCGGCGCTTCTGGAACCAGCGCCTCGACGCCCTGGGCACCGAGATCGCGCGCGGTCGCGCCCGCCAGGGCGAGGGCCGCACCGGCGGGTCCGAGGGGCGCCGGCCGCGCCCCCGGGCGTCCGCCGACGGCCAGGACTAGGTGGTACGGGCAGTCGCCGACGGCCACGACCAGGCGCCACGGGCAACCACGGACAGCCGCGACCAGGCGTCACGGGCAGTCAGCCCCGCCCGGTGGACGGGCGCCGGCGGGGCCGACACGGGCCGGCCCCGGCGGCGTACCGCCGGTCAGCCCGCGCTGCGGGAGGCGAAGTCCGGCAGCAGTCGGACGACCTCGTCGGGGCCCGGCATGGCGGCGATCTCGGCCGCCACGGCCCGCGCCCCGGTCCGGTAGCTCTCGTCGGTCAGCAGGCGCTTCGCGGCGCCCGCCACCGAGTCGGGGCTGATGTTGTCGGGCAGGAGATGGTCGCCGGCGCCGGCCTGCGCCACCGCCTGCGCGTTGGCGAAGGAGTCCCCCGCCCACGGGAAGGACAGCTGCGGCACGCCGACGCCCAGGGCGCCGAGGGTCGTGCCGCTGCCGCCGTGGTGCACCACCAGGTCGACGTGGGGCAGCAGGGCCGCCTGCGGGACCCATGCCTCCAGCCGCACGTTGGCCGGCACCTCGCCCAGCCCGCTGACGTCGAGGGACGGGCCGCTGGCGACCAGGACGTCGGCGTCGAGGCCGGCGAGCCCGTCGATCGCCGCCCGCAGCACCTCGACGGTGCCGCCGCTGGACGTGCCCAGCGTCAGGTAGACCAGCGGGCGGGCGGTGCCGCGCGAGGACACCCAGGCCGGGAGGTCGCCCTGCTCGGCGAAGGGCACCGGGCGCAGCTCGTGGCGCCGCGGGCGGGCCCGGAACTCCGGCTCCTGCAGCGACGGCGGGAAGATGTCGATGAAGGGGTTGCCGAAGCCGTCGATGCGCCCAGGCGGCAGGTCGAGGCCGAGCCGCTGGGCCAGCCCCCGCACCTCCTCCTCGATGGACCGGGTCAGGTCGTCCGGCGTGTCCCGGCCGACCCCGTGGCAGATGGTCGGGATGCCGGCCTTGAGGGCGGCCAGCCCGGCGCCGTAGTTGCTGATCTCCTGCACCACGAGGTCGGGCCGCAGCCGCTCGATCACCGGCTGGAGCTCGTCGAGGACGCGCTGTGGGATGACCCGCCCGAACACGATCTGCGGCAGCTCGCTGAGCTGCTCGGGGGTCAGCCCCTCGGGGCTGTCGGTGTCGAAGCGGATCCGCAGCGCCGCCAGGAACCCGTCGAAGACCGGCATCCCGGTCGCGACCGGCTCGAAGCCCAGCTTCCGCAGGGTGCCCGCGAAGCCCTCGCCGGTGGCGAAGGTGACCTCGTGGCCCGCCGCACGGGCGGCCGTGGCCAGCGGCAGCAGGGGGTAGGTGTGGCCGTGGGTTCCGAGACTGGCGAACAGCACACGCACGGTGATCACTTGCCTTTCCAGGAGTTGGCAGGGCGACCCGTCTACTTGATTCATATCTAGCACACCGGCAAGTCGATCTACAGTGGCTCATCTTGCGCAAGTCCCACGCGCGGGCAACGACCTGAGGATCACGGCCGGTGCGACCGTATTGTGCCGACCCTACCCCTCCACTACGCTTGAAACTATCAAGTGATCTACGCAATGGAGGCTGCGGATGGACAGCGGCGACGGTCAGGACCTGCGTGCGTTCGTGCACGACTCACCGGAGGAGACGGAGACCACCCAGCGCCTGACGAAGCTCTTGACCAACTCCCCCATCCCGACGGAGGAACTGGTCAACAACCTCCCCCTGTTCCTGCGCCGCCACCAGATGACCGACCTGCTCTCCATGGACGCGCTCTACCGTGAGGTCCTCGACATCCCGGGCGTGATCATGGAGTTCGGCGTCCGGTTCGGCCGTCACCTCGCCACCTTCGCCGCCCTGCGCGGTGTCTACGAGCCCTACAACCCGCTGCGGCGCATCGTCGGCTTCGACACCTTCACCGGCTTCCCCGACGTCAACGACGTCGACCGCGTCGGCCCGACGGCGTACGAGGGCCGCTTCGCCGTACCCGGGGGCTATCCGGCGTACCTGAAAGAGGTGCTGGACGCGCACGAGTGCAGCGACTTCTTCGGGCACGTGACGCAGCGCAGCGTGCTCGTCGAGGGGGACGTCCGGGAGACGGTGCCGCGCTACCTCGCGGAGAACCCGCAGACCGTCATCGCGCTGGCGTACTTCGACCTCGACCTCTACGAGCCGACGAAGGCCGTGCTGGAGGCGATCCGGCCCTACCTCACCAAGGGCAGCATCGTCGCCTTCGACGAGCTCGACAATCCGAAGTGGCCCGGCGAGAACATCGCGATGCGGGAGGTGCTCGGGCTGGACCACGCCCCGCTGCGCCTGCTGCCGGGCCGCCCGGCGCCGGCGTACCTGCGGTGGGGCGACTGACCGGCGGCACCTGCCGCGGGGCCCGGGACGGCGACACCCGGCGGGAACCGCGGCGCTCGCGCGCGATTGACCGGACTACGTATAAACTATAACTTACGTTCGTGCCGACTTATGGAGGAGGATGGGCGGACCCCGTCTGACCCGCCCATCCGCCGCGCAGCGACAGTGAGGACGAGACATGACTCAGGAGAAGACCGCACCGGCCGCGAAGAGCACGACCACCAAGAGCACCGCCGCGAAGAAGCCGAAGCCCCCGAACTACGACCCGTTCGTCCGGCACAGCGTCACTGTCAAGGCCGACCGCAAGACCGCCTTCACGGTGTTCCTCGAAGGCTTCCCCGAGTGGTGGCCGAACAACTTCCGCACCACGAAGGTCGGGGCCCCACTGGGCGTCGACAAGAAGGGCGGTCGCTGGTATGAGATCGACGAGCAGGGCGAGGAGCACACCTTCGGCCTGATCCGGAAGGTCGACTCGCCGGACACGCTGGTCATCGGCTGGCGGCTCAACGGCTTCGGCCGGATCGACCCGGACAACGCGAGCGAGTTCACCGTGACCTTCGTGGCCGACGGCCAGAAAAAGACCCGGGTGGACGTCGAGCACACCCACTTCGACCGGATGGGCACCAAGCACGCCAAGCGGGTCCGCAACGGCATGGACAAGGGCTGGCCGACGATCCTCCAGTCGTTCCAGAACAAGATCGACGAAGAAGGGGCGAAGAAGTGAACGGCCCGGTGGCATCAGGTCAGGCGACGGAGCGGGCCCTCGGCCGGCGCACCATCCCGGCCGGCGAAGCCCGCAGCATCATCATCCGGCAGCGGTACGACGCGCCCGTCGACGAGGTCTGGAGCGCCTGCACCGACCCGAACCGCATCAACCGCTGGTTCATCGAGCCCAAGGGCGACCTCCGCGAGGGCGGCAACTTCGCCCTGCAGGGCAACGCCAGCGGCGACATCCTGCGCTGCGAGCCGCCGCGGCGGCTCACCATCAGCTGGGTGTACGAGGGCAAGCCGGACAGCGAGGTGGAGCTGCGACTCAGCGAGGAGGGCGACGGCACCCTGCTGGAGCTCGAGCACGCGACGACCTCGGAGCAGATGCTCGTGGAGGTCGGCATCGGCTGGGAGATGGCCCTCGACTTCCTCGGCATGTTCGTCCGGGGCGACCTGCCGGGCGGCCCGGTCCCGGAGGACGCGGCCGAGGAGTTCGAGCCGAGCCCCGAGATGATGCGGATCTCGCAGGAGCGCGGCGAGGCCTGGGCCGCGCTGGTCCACTCCGGTTCGTAGCCGGGGCGACGGCTGCTCGACCGACCACGACGCGGCCCCGGACGGACTCACGTCCGTCCGGGGCCGTCGTCCGTTCGCCGGCCGTGACGACGGCTCCCCGGACCGCACCGCCCCCACGCCGGGAGGATGCGCGCCCCGTCGGCCGGTAGGCACGTCAGCAGGACAGCACCGGGGTGCGCCGCGACGGCCCCGGGCGCCTGCCGGGGGAGGCAGGGGGCACCGGGGCCGTCGGTAAGGGGTGTCAGCGCTGCTTGCGGCTGTAGAGCCAGATCGTGGGCGGGGCGAGCAGCACGATGAGCACGGCACAGGTCAGCAGGCCGGCACCCATCTCCCCCGAGGTCACCGTGCCGTGCATCAGCCCGCGGGTGGCGGTCGCGGCATGGGTGACCGGGTTCAGCTTGACCACCGCCTCCAGCCAGCCCGGCATCGTCTGCGACGGCGCCAGGATGTTGCTGCCGAAGAGCAGCACGAACTGCAGGAGGTTGACCACGCCGGCGGCGGCGGTCGGCTGCGGGATCAGCACCGCGAACAGCATCCACAGCCAGGCGACGCTGAACGTGAACAGTTGCAGGTAGAGCAGGGCGAGCACCACCCCGGACAGGCCGCCGTCCGGCCGGAAGCCGAGCAGCAGGCCCAGCGACAGCGGCACGATCGAGGTCAGGGCGTACCGGACGGCGTCGCCGGTCATCGCCCCGACCAGCACCGCGGGCTGCCAGATGGGCGTGCTGCGGACCCGGTCGAACATGCCGGTGGCGATGTCCCGGTTGAGCGTCAGGGCGCTCATCATGCTCGACGACACCAGCGAGAGGACGATCACGCCGGGGAGGAAGAACTGCAGGTACTCCCGGGGCGAGCCGGCGATCGCGCCGCCGAGCAGGTAGGTGAAGACCAGCGTCAGGATGATCGGGAAGACCACCGCCGTGCCCAGGTGGTCCTGCACGTACCGGAGCTTGATCAGGTTTCGCCAGGCGAAGGTGCGGACGGCGAACAGCGGGCCGGGGCGGGGCGGCCGTTCCGTGCCAGCCACCGACCGGCTGAAGATCTCGGCCGGCAGCGGCCGCGCCTCGGTGCTGGGTGTCGTCATGCCCGTACCTCTGCTTCCTCTTCTTCGCTGGCGTCGAGCGTCGAGTGGCCGGTGAGGGCGAGGAACACCGTGTCGAGCGAGGGCTGGCCGAGCGTGAAGTCGTCGACGTGGATGCCGGCCCGCGCCAGCTCGCCCAGGGCCAGCGCCGCCCGGTCGGGGTCGGTCACCCGCACCGACAGCCGCGCCGGATCCGAGTCGAGGTCGGCGGCGGCGCCGACGGCCCGGGCGAGCAGGGTGCCCGCGTCGGCCCGGCGCTCGGGGTCGCGCAGCCGGACGTCGAGCACGCCGGCGGCGCGGCTCGCCTTCAGCTCCGGCGGGGTGCCCTGCGCCACGATGCGGCCGTGGTCGATGAGCGTCAGCTCGTCGGCGAGGTGGTCCGCCTCGTCGAGGTACTGCGTGGTCAGCAGGACGGTGCCCCCGTCCCGGACCAGTGCCCGGATCATCTCCCAGACCTCGCTGCGGCTGCGCGGGTCGAGGCCGGTGGTCGGCTCGTCGAGGAACAGCAGCTCGGGGGTGACCACCATGCTCGCGGCCACGTCGATGCGCCGCCGCTGCCCGCCGGAGAAGGTCTTCACCAGTCGGCTGCCGACCTCGGCGAGGTCGAACGCCTCCATCAGCTGCTCCGCCCGGGCGACCGCGGACGCGTGCCGGAGACCCTGCAGGCGGCCGGCGAGGATCAGATTCTGCATGCCGGTCATGTCCTCGTCGAGGGACATGGTCTGGCCGGTGAGGCCGATGCGGCGCCGGACCTCGGCGGCCTCGCGGACCACGTCGTGCCCGAGCACGGACGCGGTGCCGGAGGTGGGTCGCATCAGCGTGGCGAGCATCTTGATGGCCGTCGTCTTGCCGGCCCCGTTCGGGCCCAGCACCCCGTGGATCGTCCCGGCCCGCACCGCCAGGTCCAGTCCGTCGACCGCGCGCGTCTGGCCGAAGACCTTCACCAGCTCACGGGTCTCGATGGCCAAGGCCGGATTGGTTGTCATGCTCACTCCTGTCGCGTCACAGGCGAACTCGGGCAGCTGGATCACGAGATTCCGTCGGGGTCAAACTACAAGAACCGCTTATATCAGTCAAGGCTGCTATTAGCCGTGGGCCGAATTCAGTCGGGCGGGTCCAGCCAGAGGTTCGCCGCGTCGTACCAGCGGTCCACGTGCGGCAGCGGGATCGCCCCTCGCACCCGGGAGCTGGTCAGGTGCTCGATGGTCGGCTCGCAGGCCAGGATCGGCACGATCGCCACGTCCTGGAGCACCTGCCGGTCGACCCGGTGCCACAGCTCCTCCGCCTCGGCCTCCGTCCGGGCGGACAGCGCGCGGTCGATCAGGTCGTCGACGACCGGGTTGTGGTATCCGCCGTAGTTGGCCGTGCCGACGCCGGTGTTGGACTGGAACATGGGCTGGACGTACGACCGCCCGTTGTTGCCGAACCAGTCCGGCATCCAGGCGGCCGGGGTGATGTCCCACTCCCCCGCCGCCGCGCGGGCCGGGTCCTGGAGGATGCGGTAGTACTCGTCGGTCTGGTCGATCTCCACCAGCCGGACGTCGACGCCGCCCGCGCCCAGGTCCTCGGCGATCGCCTTGGCCACCTGGCCGTGCACCGCGTCGATCCGGTAGATCATGGTGAGCCGCAGCCCGTCGGGGTACCCGGCCTCGGCGAGCAACTCCCGGCAGCGGGCCCGGTCGCCCCGGTCCCCCGGCGTCGGGTACGGGTCGTACTCGCGGTGGCCGAAGTTGCCCGGCGGGATGGCCGTGTGCGCGGGGCGGGTCACCGTGCCGATGTTCATGTCGTCGAAGAACCGGACCAGCCGCGCCTTGTCCACGGCGTACGCGATCGCCAGCCGGACGCCCCGCCTGCGCAGCGCCCCCCGCTCGTGGGGGCTGTGCAGGTTGAACGCCAGGTAGGGGTTCAGCGCCCAGCCGAGGTTCCGGTCGGCCTCGGTACGCCGGCGGGGCCTGCCCACGGCGGCGCCCCAGGAGAGGTCGGCCGCCCCACTCTCGATCTCGGCGCGGACCCGCTCGTCGCTCACCCTCGCCATCCGGACCTCGATCCGGTCCACGTGGCGGCGGCGGATCGGATCGGCGTCGGCCCGCCAGGCGGGGTTGTGGTCCATGGTCAGGTGGCTGCCCCGGGCATAGCTGGTGATGCGGTACGGCCCGTTCGAGCGGACCAGCCGCGCGAAGTCCGGACCGTCCGGAACGAGGTCGTCGAACTCCCGCGGGGCGGCGGAGGCGAACGGCATCGCCAGCAGGTTGAGCATGTCGTTGGCGGGGCGCAGCAGCTCGATCACCAGGGTCCGCTCGTCCTTGGCCCACAGGCCGCGGATCTCGTGGCTGTTCTGGTAGTCGGCCAGCTCGGCGGCGGTGGGCGTACGACCGGCGAAGCGGGCGCGGTAGCCCTCGGCGAACTCCGCCATGCCGGCGATGGTGCTCGTGTAGTAGGCGATGGCGCCGGCCCCGGCGACCGGGTTGGCCATCCGCTTGAAGCCGCGCACGAAGTCCCCGGCGGTCACCGGGCGCGGCGGCGTGGTGTCCCACCGGACCCCGTCGCGCAGGCGGATCGTGCACGTGCGGCCGTCCTCGCTGAGCCCGCCGTTGTCCACCGTGGGCAGTTCGGCGGCCACGTCGGGCACCGGCACGAGCGCGGCGGCGTCCTCGGTGGTCGGGTAGCTGAACAGCTGCCGGGCGAAGAGCCGGATGACCTGGTGGGAGAAGGCGTAGTAGGCGGCGGCGGGGTCCAGGTGGTCGAGGCCACCGGGCCCGTAGTAGCGCAGCGTGCCGCCGTGGCGAGGCTGCTGGTCGTGGTCCGGCACGGGTCTGCTGCCCCTTCCCCGGGTCAGGCCGGCACGCCGACCGCGACGGACATCACCGACGAGGTGCCGACGACCCGGTCCAGGCGCAGCCCGGCCGCGGTGAACAGCGGCTCCAGCTCGGCGGCGGTGCGTTCCTGGCCGGTGCGCGCGGCGAGCATCATGAAGTCCATCTCCTTGCTCTGGTGCGCCTCGTTGCCCTCGGGGACGACCGCGTCGATCACGAGCACCCGGCCGTGCGCGGGCATGACCCGGCGGCAGTTGGTCAGGATCCGGACGCTGTCCTCGTCGCCCCAGTTGTGCAGGATGCGCTTGAGCACGTGCACGTCGGCGTGGGGCACCTCGCTGAGGAAGTCGCCCTCGACCACCTTCCAGCGCCCCGCCACGTCCGGGGCGTCCAGCCGGTGCCGGGCGACCACATCCGCGCGGTCCAGCAGCACGCCCTGCAGGCCGGGGTGCTCGCGCAGGACGGTGAGCAGGAAGCCGCCCCGGCCGCCGCCGACGTCCGCCACGGTGCCGGTGGCGGGGAAGTCGCCGGCGCGGGCGAGGATGAGGTGTTCCGCCGCGCTGACCGTCTCCATGCCCTCGTAGTAGAGCGCCTCGACCTCGGCGTCGCCGTCGAAGTAGGCGTCCAGCGAGCTGCCGAAGATGTCGGCGAAGGCGGGGCGTTCCGGCCCCAGCGCGCTCGCCACCCGGTGGCTCATCGTCCAGAACATCGTGTCGGTGAACATGAGGATGCCGGCCCGCGCGGGCACCGGCGAGTCCGATCGCAGCGCCGCGCCCTTGTCGGTGAGCGCGAACCGGCCGTCGGACTCGCGGACCACGTCGCGGACCGCCAGCAGACGCAGCACCCGCCGGAGCGCGTCCGCGTCGGTGCCCGTCGCGGCGGCCAGCTCGGCGGGCGTACGGGGCCCGTCGACCAGGTGGTCGGCGACGCCGATGGTGGCGGCGGCCCGCAGGGCTGCCGCGTAGGTGTAGCCCATCGCCTCCTCGTAGAGGGCCAGCGCCGACTGCAACCTGTCCATGTCCCCTCCGGCCCGTGATGGCGGACTCTGCCGCTGCACTGTGTCGAATGCTATACCTGAGTCAAGTGCCTGTCAGGTGCAGTGGGGGCCAGGAGCGCAACTTGCGCGATAGTCCTGACCATGTCCACTTGAGAAAGTGATTGCAGTTCCCGGCCCGGAACGCCGCCGAGCTCCGGGCCCGCCGTCGGCTACGAAGGGATCACCGTGAGCCGTACCGTGGAGTCCCCTGGCCCGGCCACCGTGTCGGCGTCACCGGCGCAGAGTCCGCTGCGCACCGCGTCCTGGGCCCGCATCCGCGAGCTGTTCGCCCTGGACCCGACGACCGTGCACCTCAACACGGGGACGGTCGGCGCGATGCCGTACGAGGTGCTGGACACCGTGGACCGGGTGACCCGGCAGTGGACCGGCGGCCTGCTCGACGTCTACCGCCCGGCGATGTTCACCGAGTACCGGGACGCCATCGCCAGGACGTTCGGCGTGGACGGGGACGAGATCGTGATCTGCCACAACGCCACCGAGGGGGTCGCCCGGGTCATCCACGGCCTCGACCTGCGCGAGGGCGACGAGGTGGTGACGACCACGCACGAGTGCTACTCCGTGCTGTCCAACTTCAACCTGCTGCGCAACCGGTTCGGGGTGGTGCTCAGGACCGTCACCCCGCCGTCCGGCCACGAGGTGCGCGCGGAGGAGATCGTCGAGCTGGTCGAGGCCGCGATCACGCCCCGGACGAAGGTGCTCTCGTTCGCCGCGATCACCCTGTTCACCGGGACGATGTTCCCGATCCGGCAGCTGTGCGAGCTGGCCCACCGGCACGGGCTGACCACCGTCATCGACGGCGCGCTGATCCCCGGCATGCTCGACATCGACCTGCGCGCGACCGGGGCGGACTTCATCACCTGCTCCGGGTCGAAGTTCCAGTGCGGCCCGCTGGGCACCGGCCTAATCTACGTCCGCAACAAGGTCGTCCCCGAGCACAACCCGCTGCCGCTGCCCACGTTCTGGCCGCTCATCTCGACCTGGTACCCGATGATGGGCAGCCCACCGCCGCGGACCAGCACCGCCGTGGAGAGCTACAACATGGGCGACTTCCTGCAGAGCGCCGGCAGCGCCAACCTGGCGCGGGGCGCCGCCCTGGCCCGGGCCTTCGAGCTGTGGGACGACATTGGCCGCGACCGCATCGAGGCGTACATCATGGACCTCGCCGAGTACGCCCGCGGCCGGCTCATCGACGCCTTCGGCGCCGAGGCGATGTACTCCCCCGGCGCCGACCCGCGGCTGCGCTCGCCGCTGCTCGCGTTCAACCCGTTCCGGCGGCCCGAGGACGCCTGGAACATCAAGAAGTTCATCGGCTTCGTCAAGCGCCTGGAGACCGAGCACCGGATCTGGACCCGCTGGACGGAGTTCGACGTGCCCGGCTCACCGCACCAGCACTACGCGGCGCGCATCACCACCCACCTGTTCAACAACCGGGAAGAGATCGACCACACCGTACGGACGATGGTCCGCCTCGCCGAGGAGATGTCCTAAAGTGACGCAGGCGCGCAGTGCACCGACGACGAACGACACCCGGCGGTGGGGCACCCTGCGGCTGCTCGGGCCGGCCGCCGTCCACCAGGCGGACCCGGCGGCCGCCTGGTCGCCGGCCGAGCGCCAGTTGCTGCGGCTGTGCACCCGGCAGCTGATCAGCTACCGCCCGGAGCCCGACCCGGGCGACTGGCGTGCCCTCGCGCCGGTCGCCGACCTGGCCGCCGACGTCCCGTCGACCTACAACGCCGGCCTCGGCGCCAGCCACCGCAGCTACGTGGTGCACCTGCGCCCCGGGGTGCTCTGGGACACGCCGACCCCCCGCCCGGTAACCGCGCACGACGTCGTACGCGGCTTCAAGCGGCTGGCCAACCCGCTCACCCGGCACCCCGCGCTGGCGTACTTCCGGGGCACCCTGCGGGGCATGGACCGGTACTGCGACGAGTACGCCGCGGCGGTCGCCGGCCGTCCGCTCACCGCCGCGCTGCTCGCCGGCTTCCAGGACGCCCACGACATCCCCGGGGTCTTCGCCGTCGACGACGAGACGGTGGTCTTCGAGCTGGACCGCCCGGCGCTGGACTTCGTCGACATGCTGGCGCTGAGCGGTGCCTCCCCGGCGCCGGCGGAGTACGACGCCCACCTGCCGGGCAGCGTCGACCTGCACGAGCACCTGGTCGCCAACGGCCCGTACCGCGTCGCGTCGTGGCGCCCGGGGGGCACGATCCGGCTGGAGCCGAACCCGGCGTGGCGCGCGGAGACGGATCCGATCCGCCGGCAGCGGTTCGACGCCGTCGAGTTCCGCGTCGCCACGGGCGGGCCACGCGAACTGACCGACCGGCTCGCCGCCGACGACGCCGACCTGCCGTGGGGCGTGCCGAGCGGCCCGGTGCCCGGTCACCGGCTCGACCCCTGCCTGGTGTTCAACCTGCGCGACCCCGCCAACCCGGCCGTCGCCGACGTCGCGGTGCGCCGGGTCGTCGCCGGGGCGGTCGACCGGGCGGCGCTGGTGCGCATCGCCCGGGCCGCCGACCCGTGGTCCGAGGTCCGCGCCGCGCACACCGTCGTGCCCCCCGGCAACGACGGACACCGGCAGCCCGACCCGCTCGCCGACCCGACCCCCGACGCCGACGCGGACCCGCGCGAGCGGCTCGCCGCCGCGGGGCACCCGGACGGGCTCACCCTGACCGCGGTGCATCCCGACACGGCCGAGGACCTGGCGCTGGCCCGCTCGTGGGCGGCCGACCTCGGCGCCGCCGGCATCGACGTACGCCTGGTCGCGCTCGACGACGCCAACCACCGGGCCCTGCTCGCCGGCACGGGCGACGCGCCCGCCCTCCGGTGGGACCTGGCGGTGGCCGTGTTCACCGCGCCGTGGGCCTACGGCAACGCCCGGGTGTTCCTGCAACCGTTGGTCGGCGAGGGGCCCGGCAATCCCGGCGGCTACCGCGACGCCCGGGTCGACGGGCTGGTCGAGCGCGCGCTGGACGCCGCCGACCCGCGCGAGGCGGTCGCGCGGTGGCAGGAGGTGGAACGGCTGCTGCTCGCCGACGCCGCGGTCGTGCCCCTGCTGTTCCGGCGGGCCACGGACGCCGCGCCGCGTGGGCCCCGGGTGCGGCGCGCGACCGCCCTGCCGGCGCTCGCCGGCCTGCCCGACCTCGCCGACGTGCGGCTCGGGGTGGACCGGTGACCGGTGCCGCCGCCGACGCGGTGGTCGCCGACTACCTCGCGCTCGGGCTGCGGATGGGCCGGCTCGTCGAGGGCTACGTCGACTGCTGGTTCGGTGACCCGGCTCTCGCCGAGCGGGTCGCCGCGGAGCCGGCGCCGGTCCCGGCGGAGCTGGCCGGGCAGGCCCGCGACCTGCTGCGCCGCCTGGGCGACGCGGACCTCGACGCGGAGCGGCGGCGGTTCCTCGCCGCGCAACTGACCGCGGTGGATTGCGCGGCCCGGCGGGCGGCGGGCGAGCAGATCGGCTTCCTGGCCGAGGTGGAGACCTACTTCGACGTCGAGGTGGGGCTGGGCGACCCGGACCGGTACGCCGCCGCCCACGACGCCATCGACGCGCTGCTGCCGGGCACCGGCCCGCTGATGGACAAGGTCGAGGCGTTCTACGCCCGCAACGTGGTGCCGCCGGAGCGGCTGGGCCACGCCGTGCGGGCCGTCGCCGACGCGCTGCGCGCCCGCGCCCGGCCGCTGCTCGGCCTGCCCGACGCCGAGCGGGTCGACATCGAGGTGGTACGCGACCGGCCGTGGAACGCGTTCAACCGGTACCACGGCGGCTTCCGCTCCACGGTGACGCTGAACGAGACGGCGGGACGGACCATCGCCGTGCTGCCGCTGATGGCCACCCACGAGGCGTACCCGGGCCACCACACCGAGCACTGCCTCAAGGAGGCCGGCCTGGTGCTCGCCCGGGGCTGGGACGAGCACCGGATCGCCCTGGTCAACACCCCGCAGTGCCTGGTGGCGGAGGGCACGGCCGAACACGCGGCGGCGGCGCTGCTCGGGCCCGGCTGGGGACGGTGGACCACCGAGGTGCTGGCCGACGAGGGGGTGCCCGTCGAGGGCGAACTCGTCGAGCGGATGGTGGGGCTCGTCAACGAGCTGATGCCGGCCCGGCAGGACGCGGCGATCCTGCTGCACGACCGGGGGGCGTCGATCGACGACGCGGTGGAGCACCTGCACCGGTGGCTGCTGCTGCCGCGCGACCGGGCCGAGCAGATCGCCACCTTCCTGACCGACCCGCTGTGGCGGGCCTACTCGGTGACGTACATCGAGGGGGCCCGGCTGGTCGGCGGGTGGCTCGCGGCCCGGCCGGCCGGCGAGCCGCTCGTCGCGCGGTACCGCACCCTGCTGACCGAGCAGCTACGTCCCGCGCAGCTCCGCGACGGCACCGTCCCCGCGGGCCCGCGTCCGGTGCCCGCCGCCGGCTGAGCGCCCGCGCCACCGACCGCCGCCCCGCCCACCGGGCGGTGCCGTGCGCGGCCGGTCGATGCGCGGGCGGGGTTTCAGCGGGCGCGGGCCAGGTGTGCCTCCACCGCGTCGGCGGCCCGGACCGCGCCGCCGGCCCGGCGGACGTGGCCCCGCATGGCCTCGACCCGGGCGATCAGCGCGGGGTCGGCCGCGACGGCCCCGACGGCGGCGAGCAGCGTGTCGCCGTCGGCCTTCTCCCCGGGCAGCACCGCGCCGAGGCCGAGCTGGTCGACGCGCCGGGCCATCGGCCGCACGTCGAAGGACTGCGGCACGACCACCAGCGGGCGCCCCCAGTACAGCGCCTCCATGAGGGTGCCCATGCCGCCGTGCGTCACGCAGACCGTCGCCTGTTCGAGCACCTTGACGTGCGGGACCCAGCGGTGCGCCTCGACGTTGGGCGGCAGGTCGCCGAGAGCCGCGGGGTCGACCTGGCCGCCCAGCGTCATCACCACGTGCCACGGCTGGCCGTCGAACGCCCGCGCGCAGTCGCGGAAGAAGTCGGGCCGGTCGTTGAAGGTGGTGCCGAGCGACACCAGCACCACCGGCAGGTCGTCGGCCGGGCGGCTCCACTCGCCGAGGAACCGCCGGTCGTCGAAGCACGGCCCGACGAAGACAAAGCGGTCGTCGAAGGTGTCGCCGGCGATCTGGAACGCCTTCGGGACGAAGACCAGGTTGAGCTCCTCCACGTGGTTCCAGCACTCCACGACCGACCGGGAGAGGCCGTGCTCGGCCAGCAGGTCCCGCAGGGTGTCGCGGAACACCGGCAGGTCGAGCGGGTCGATCGTGCCGGCCAGGGTGACCATGTCCTGGGAGAACGAGTAGTGCTCGTTCGACGCGAACGCCGCGCTGAGCCGGACGGCGGGCCGCCGCCAGCGGGCGGCCAGCAACTGCCCGGCGATGAACGGGAAGTCGTCGTAGAGGACCAGGTCCGGCACGTCGCCGTCGAGCGCCGCGGCGGTGGCCCGGAGCACCGAGACGTTCTCGCGCAGGTACATCAGGTGGGGGCGGACGCCGAGGTCGTCCGAGCCGAACACCTCGGCGGCGTCCGCGTCGATGATCTCGGACTGGTAGGGCACGACCGTCGCGCCGGCGGCGCGGACCGGCCCGGCGAACCCGCCGGCGGTGACGTAGCTGACCCGGTGCCCGCGCCGGACCAGCTCGGTGACCACGGTGAGGGTGGGCAGGATCAGGCCGTGGCTGGCGACGTTGACGATCAGGAGGTGGGCCATCGTCGACTCCGTCCGTGGTCGGGGTCCCGGGCGCGCCGGCGCGGGTCGGGTCAGGACATCCAGGCGTCCGGGGCGGCGCCGCCCCGGCCGAGCGGCGGGAACAGCTCGTCGAGCCGGGCGAGCTCGGCCGCGGACAGCGGCCGGTGCAGGGCCCGCAGGGCGCCGTCCAGGTGTTCGGGGGTACGCGGCCCGACGACCGCGGCGGTCACCGCCGGCCGGTGCAGCACCCAGGCCATGCCGACCTCCGCCGGGTCCCGGCCGGCCTCGGCGCAGAACTTCTCGTACGCGGTGAGGGTCGCGCGGTGGTGCTCGACCGCCTCGGCGGCCCGTCCCTGCGCGGACTTGACCGCGGTGCCGTCGGCCAGCTTCCGCAGCACGCCGCCGAGCAGCCCGCCGTGCAGCGGTGACCAGACGAGCACCCCGATGCCCTCGGCGGCGGCGGCCGGGAGCACCTCCAGCTCGACGTACCGGCTGACCAGGTTGTAGACGCACTGCTCGCTGGCCAGGCCGAGCAGCCGGTGCCGGCGCGCGGCCTCCTGGGCACTCACCAGGTCCCAGCCGGCGAAGTTCGAGGAGCCGACGTAGCGGACCTTGCCCTGCCGGACGAGCTGCTCCATGGCCTGCCAGATCTCGTCCCAGCCGACCTCCCGGTCGACGTGGTGCATCTGGTAGAGGTCGATGGTGTCGGTCTGGAGCCGGCGCAGCGACGCCTCGCAGGCCGCGACGACGTGTCGGGCCGACAGGCCCCGGGCGTTAGGGCCGTCCCCCATCGGGTTGCCGACCTTGGTCGCGAGGACCACCTCGTCCCGGCGGGCCGGGTCCTTGGCGAGCCAGCGCCCGATCATCTCCTCGGTCCAGCCCCGGTGCACCCGCCAGCCGTAGATGTCGGCGGTGTCGACCAGGTTGATTCCCTGCGCGACGGCGTGGTCGAGCAGCCGGTGGGCGTCGGCCTCGTCGACCCGGCCGCCGAAGTTGACGGTCCCGATCGCGACCCGGCTCACCCGCAGGCCGGTCCGCCCGAGCCGGACATGCAGCGACGACACCCCGGACCTCCCGTGCACCCGGTGCCGGACGCGGCGTCCGGCGACCCGTTGAAGATATACATTTCTCAACCCCTTCACCTCGCCGGTTGCAAGTTCCGCAATCAGGAAGAACGCCTGTCGGGCGATATCGACAGGGCTCCCTTGACGGCCCTCCGAAGGGACTTGAGAATCATGTGGCAACTAGCGAGAGGGGCGTCATGATCCCGCTGTCCAAGGTCGCCATGTCTCCGGACGTCGGCACCCGCGTCTCCGCCGTCCTGAGCAGTGGTCGGCTGGAGCACGGGCCGACCGTCGCCGAGTACGAGGCGGCCGTGGGCAGCCGCATCGGCAACCCCCGGGTGGTCTCGGTCAACTGCGGGACGGCGGGGCTCCACCTGGCCCTGAGCCTCGCCGCGCGGCCGGGGGCCGGCGAGCCGGAGCACGACGGCCCGGGCGAGGTGCTCACCACGCCGCTGACCTTCGAGGGCACGAACTGGCCCATCCTCGCCAACGGGCTGCGCATCCGGTGGGTGGACGTCGACCCGGCCACCCTCAACATGGACCTCGACGACCTGGCCGCGAAGATCTCGCCCGCCACCCGGGCCATCGTGGTGGTCCACTGGGTCGGCTACCCGGTGGACCTCAACCGGCTGCGCGCCGTCGTGGACCGGGCCACCGCGGGGTACGACCGCCGCCCGCTGGTCGTCGAGGACTGCGCGCAGGCGTGGGGCGCCACCTACCGGGGCGCGCCACTGGGCACGCACGGCAACGTCTGCGTGTACAGCACCGGGGCGATCAAGATCCTGACGACCGGCAGTGGCGGCTTCGTCGTGCTGCCCGACGACGACCTGTACGACCGGCTCCGGCTGCGCCGCTGGCTCGGCATCGAGCGGGCGTCGGACCGGATCACCGGCGACTACGACGTCGCCGAGTGGGGCTACCGGTTCATCCTCAACGAGATCGGCGGGGCGATCGGCCTGTCCAACCTGGAACGGGTCGACGAGCTGCTGCGCCGGCACCGGGAGAACGCCGCGTTCTACGACAAGGAACTGGCCGGCGTCGACGGCGTCGAGCAGACCGAGCGCGCCGACGACCGGGAGCCCGCCTTCTGGATGTACCCGCTGAAGGTCCGCGACCGTCCCGCCTTCATGCGCCGGCTGCGCGACGCCGGCATCGCCACCAGCGTCGTGTCGCGCCGCAACGACGCCCACAGCTGCGTCGCGTCGGCCCGCACCACCCTGCCCGGGCTGGACCGGGTGGCGGACCGCGTGGTCCACATCCCGGTGGGCTGGTGGCTCTCCGAGGACGACCGGTCCCACGTCGTCGAAACGATCAAGTCCGGCTGGTGACCCCCGCCGCAACCCCGAACAGAAGGGCTCCGACATGCGCGTGCTGTTCGTCTCCTCCCCCGGGATCGGCCACCTCTTCCCGCTGATCCAGCTCGCCTGGGGCTTCCGCACGGCCGGCCACGACGTGCTGATCGCGGTCGCCGAGCACGCCGACCGGGCCGCCGCCGCCGGCCTGGAGGTGGTCGACGTGGCGCCCGACTTCAGCGCGGTCAAGGTCTTCGAGCAGGTGGCGAAGGACAACCCGCGCTTCGCCGAGACCGTCGCCACGCGTCCCGCGGTCGACCTGGAGGAGTGGGGGGTGCAGATCGCGGCGGTGAACCGCCCGCTGGTCGACGGGACGATCGCCCTGACCGACGACTTCCGGCCCGACCTGGTGGTCTACGAGCAGGGCGCCACCGTCGGGCTGCTGGCCGCCGACCGCGCCGGGGTGCCGGCCGTGCAGCGCAACCAGAGCGCCTGGCGGACCCGGGGTATGCACCGCTCGATCGCCTCCTTCCTGACCGACCTCATGGACAAGCACCAGGTCAGCCTGCCGGAGCCGGTGGCGACGATCGAGTCGTTCCCGCCGAGCCTGCTGCTGGAGGCGGAGCCCGAGGGCTGGTTCATGCGCTGGGTGCCGTACGGCGGCGGCGCCGTCCTCGGCGACCGGCTGCCGCCGGTGCCCGCCCGGCCCGAGGTGGCGATCACCATGGGCACCATCGAGCTCCAGGCGTTCGGCATCGGCGCCGTGGAGCCCATCATCGCCGCCGCTGGCGAGGTGGACGCCGACTTCGTGCTCGCCCTCGGCGACCTCGACATCAGCCCGCTGGGCACGCTGCCGCGCAACGTCCGGTCGGTCGGCTGGACGCCGCTGCACACCCTGCTGCGCACGTGCACCGCGGTGGTGCACCACGGCGGCGGCGGCACGGTGATGACCGCCATCGACGCCGGCATCCCGCAGTTGCTCGCCCCGGACCCGCGCGACCAGTTCCAGCACACCGCCCGGGAGGCCGTCAGCCGGCGCGGCATCGGCCTGGTCAGCACGTCGGACAAGGTCGACGCGGACCTGCTGCGCCGGCTGATCGGGGACGAGTCGCTGCGCACCGCGGCCCGGGAGGTACGCGAGGAGATGGTCGCGCTGCCCACGCCCGCGGAGACGGTGCGGCGCATCGTCGAGCGCATCTCGGGTTGAGCCGGTCGCGCCGCCCGCCGCCGCCACCGTCGGCGGCGGGCGGCGCGAGGGAGCCACTGGAAGGGGCACCTCGTGCTGGTCGATGCCGTGACCGCGTTCGATCCCACCGACGCCGACGTCCGGCGTGACCCGTACCCGTCCTACCACTGGCTGCTGCGGCACGACCCGGTGCACCTCGGCGCCCACCGGGTCTGGTACGTCTCCCGCTTCGCCGACGTGCGCGGCGTGCTCGGCGACGAACGCTTCGCCCGGACCGGCATCCGCCGGTTCTGGACCGACCTCGTCGGGCCCGGGCTGCTCGCCGAGATCGTCGGCGACATCATCCTGTTCCAGGACGAGCCCGACCACGGCCGGCTGCGCGGGGTGGTCGGCCCGGCCTTCTCGCCGTCCGCGCTGCGCCGGCTGGAACCGGTCATCGCCGACACCGTCGACGAGCTGCTGCGGCCCGCCCTGGCCCGGGGCGCGATGGACGTGGTCGACGAGTTGGCGTACCCGCTGGCGCTGCGCGCGGTCCTCGGCCTGCTCGGCCTGCCCGCCGCCGACTGGGAGCCGGTCGGGCGGTGGTCGCGCGACGTGGGGCGGACCCTGGACCGGGGCGCCAGCGCCGAGGACATGCATCGCGGCCACGCGGCGATCGCCGAGTTCGCCGACTACGTGGGGCGGGCCCTCGCGAGGCGGCGGCGCGAGGGCGGCGAGGACCTGCTGGCGCTGATGCTCGACGCCCACGACCGCGGCCTGATGAGCCGCAACGAGATCGTCAGCACGGTGGTCACGTTCATCTTCACCGGCCACGAGACGGTGGCCAGCCAGGTGGGCAACGCCGTGCTGAGCCTGCTGGCGCACCCCGACCAGCTCGACCTGCTCCGGCGTCGGCCGGACCTGCTGGCCCAGGCCGTCGAGGAGTGCCTGCGGTACGACCCGTCGGTGCAGTCCAACACCCGGCAGCTCGACGTCGACGTGGAGCTGCACGGCCGGCGGTTGCGCCGCGACGACGTGGTGGTCGTCCTGGCCGGCGCGGCGAACCGGGACCCGCGGCGGTACGACCGGCCCGACGAGTTCGACATCCGGCGGGACCCGGTCCCGTCGCTGTCCTTCGGCGCGGGGATGCGCTACTGCCTCGGGTCCTACCTCGCCCGTACGCAGCTACGCGCCGCGGTGGCGGCGCTGGCCCGCCTGCCGGGCCTGCGGCTGGGCTGCGCCGCGGACGGGCTGACCTATCAGCCGCGCACCATGTTCCGGGGTTTGGCCAGCCTGCCGATCGCGTTCACGCCAGGCGGTTGAGCGCCGCGTCGTCCCTGTCCGAGCAGGAGGAATCGTCGACCATGAGCCATCCCGAACCCGAGTACGACGTGATCGTCGTGGGCGGCGGCCCGGCCGGATCGAGCACGGCCGGTCTGCTCGCCCAGGAGGGCCACCGGGTCCTGCTGCTGGAGCGCGAGAAGTTCCCCCGCTACCACATCGGCGAGTCCCTGATCAGCGGCGTCACCCTCACCCTGGACGCGCTCGGCGTGCGCGAGCGGATGGCGGAGCTGCGCTTCCAGATCAAACACGGCGGTAGCCTGCTGTGGGGGGCCGACCAGACCGCCCCGTGGTCGTTCCGGTTCCGGGAGATCCGCGACGCCCGGTTCGACTACTCGTGGCAGGTCCGGCGCGCCGAGTTCGACGCGATGCTGCTGGACCGGGCGCGGGAACTGGGCGTGGTGGTGGTCGAGGGAGCCACCGTCCGGGGGCCGCTGACCGACGGCGACCGGATCGCGGGCGTCAGCTACCAGTTCCGGGGCGAGGCCGACCCGGTCGACGCCCGCGCCGCGATCGTCGTCGACGCGTCAGGGCAGCAGCGCTGGCTCGGCCGGCACTTCGGGCTGGTCTCCTGGCACGACGACCTGCGCAACATGGCGACGTGGAGCTACTACGCCGGGGCGCTGCGCTACCCCGGCGACCACGAGGGCGACCTGCTCGTCGAGAGCCGTTCCCACGGCTGGCTCTGGTACGCGCCGCTGAGCCGCACCCTAACCGGGATCGGGTATGTCACCCCGTCGGACCGGTTCGTCGAGTCCGGCCTGCCCCCGGAGCAGTTGCTGGAGAAACAGATCGCGGAGTCGAACGAGGTCTCCTGGCTCACCGCCGGCGCGCGGCGGGTCGACGCCTACCGCACCGCGCGGGACTGGTCGTACGCGTGCACCCAGTTCTCCGGGCCGGGCTGGGTGCTGGTCGGTGACGCGGCCGCCTTCATCGACCCCCTGCTGTCCTCCGGCGTGACGCTGGCGATGCGCGGCGCGCTCAGCCTGTCCCGGGCGGTGCACGAGGCGCTGGCCGCGCCGGAGAAGGAGCGTCACCTCATGCAGGTGTACGAGGACCGCTACCGGGACTTCCTCGCCGCCCTGATCGACCTGATCCGGTTCTTCTACGACGGCGCGCACGGCCGCGACGAGCTGCACCTGCGCGCCCAGACCATCGTGGACCCGGACCGGCTGATGCCGCCGAAGATCTCGTTCGTCTCCCTGCTGTCGGGGCTGGCGCGGGGCGACGAGACGCTCGACATCGCCCCTCGGACGGCCATTGACCGTCCGTCGGGCGCTATATAATCTTAAAGCGAAGTGCCTCGATCACATCCAACGCCGAGGAGAGAAGCCGATGCGCACCGCCGGAACGTACATCCGTGGGATCGGGGCCTACCTTCCTGAGACCGTCACCGTCGAGGACGCCGTCGCCCAGGGCCTGTACCCGCAGGAGGACATCGAGACGCACGGGCTGGGCGGCGCCGCGATTGCCGGCGAGCTGCCCGCGCCGGACATGGCGCTGCGCGCCGCCCAGGACGCCCTCAAGGAGAGCGAGCTGGGCCGCGGCGACATCGACCTGCTGCTCTACGCGGCCACCTGGCACCAGGGCCCCGAGGGCTGGCTGCCGCACGCCTACCTCCAGCACTACCTCCTCGGCGGGGTGCCCCGGGCGACCGAGATCCGGCAGGGCTGCAACGGCATGTTCACCATGCTCGAGATCGCGGCCAGCTACCTCAAGGCCGCGCCGGAACGCAAGGCCGCGATGCTCGTCGCCGCCGACAACTACGGCACCCCGCTGCTGGACCGCTGGCGCACCAACCTCGGCTTCATCCTCGGCGACGCCGCATCGGCGGTGGTGCTGAGCACCGAGAGCGGCTTCGCCGAGCTGCTGTCGGTCTGCTCCATCACCGTGCCGGAGGCCGAGGAGGTGCACCGCGGCGGCGAGCCGATGTTCCCGCCCGGCATGACCGTCGGCCGGGAGCTCGACTTCGGCGCCCGGCTCTTCTACCACATCACCGAGCAGACCCCCGTGCTCGCCGTGCTCGGCGAGGCGCAGGAGACGATGACCACCGTCGCCGAGCAGGCGCTCGCCGAGGCCGGCATCGGCACGACCGACCTGGCCAAGGTCTCCTTCATGAACTACTCCCGGGAGGTGGTCGAGCAGCGCTGCATGGCGCCCCTGGGGCTGGGGATGGAGAAGTCCACCTTCGACTTCGGGCGCATGATCGGGCACTGCGGGGCCAGCGACCACCTGCTCGCCCTGCACCACTCGCTGCGGGCCGGCGAGGTCACCGCCGGCGACCACGTGCTCTGGCTCGCGATGGGCCCCGGCGTGGAGTTCACCGCCGCCGTCCTGCGCGTGCTGGACAACCCCTACGTCGACCGCTGACCGCCCCCGCCCGCGCCGCGACCCGACCAACGGAGGTACGACGATGACCCGGGACGATCCCGCCGACAACCCGTACCAGGTGGCCGTCATCGGCATCGGTTGCCGGCTGCCCGGCGACGTCGACACCCCGGACGCCCTCTGGGAGCTGCTGCTCAAGGGCGGCCAGACCGCCGGTGAGATCCCCGCGCAGCGCTGGCGCTCCTACCGGGAGCGCGGCCCCGAGTACGAGGCGGTGCTGCGCGACACCGTCACCGCCGGCAGCTACCTGCGCGACGTCGCGGGCTTCGACGCGGAGTTCTTCGGCCTCTCGCCCCGGGAGGCGGCCGAGATGGACCCGCAGCAGCGGATCCTGCTCGAGGTCGGCTGGGAGGCCCTGGAGCACGCCGGCCTGCCGCCCACCGGGCTGGCCGGCACCGATACGGGCGTCTTCGTCGGGGTCAGCACCACCGACTACGGCGACCGGCTGCTGGAGGACCTGCCGACGGTCGAGGCGTACACCGGTATCGGCGCGGCCACCTGCGCCCTGGCCAACCGCATCTCCTACGCGCTGGACCTGCGCGGGCCGAGCGTCGCCGTCGACACGGCCTGCTCGGCGTCGCTGGTCGCGGTGCACCTGGCCTGCCAGAGCCTGCTGCTGCGGGAGAGCACGGTGGCCCTGGCCGGCGGCGTGAACCTGGTGCTCACCCCCGGGCAGAACGCCTCCCTCCAGGCCGCCGGCACCCTCGCCCCCGACGGCGTGAGCAAGTCGTTCGACCGCGACGCCGACGGGTACGGCCGCGGCGAGGGGTGCGGCGTGCTGGTGCTCAAGCGGCTCGACGACGCCGAACGCGACGGCGACCGGATCCTCGCGGTGATCCGTGGCAGCGCGGTCAACCAGGACGGCCACACCGACGGCATCATGGCCCCGTCCGGCCCCGCGCAGCAGCACGTCGTCCGCCGCGCCTGCGACCGGGCGGGCGTCGCCCCGGCGAGCGTGGACTACGTGGAGGCGCACGGCACCGGCACCCAGCTCGGCGACCCCGTCGAGGCGACCGCGCTGGCCGCCGTCTACGCCGCCGGCCGCCCCGAGGACCGGCCCTGCCTCATCGGCTCGATCAAGTCCAACGTCGGGCACCTGGAGGGGGCCGCCGGGGTCGCCGGGCTGATGAAGGCCATCCTCGCGCTGCACCACGGCCAGATCCCGGGCACCCCGCTGCGCGGCGAGCCGATCGACGCCGTCGCCGACGGCACCGGGCTGCGCCTGGCGACCGGCACGCTGCCCTGGCCCGAGCGGGACGGTCCACGCCGCGCCGCGGTCTCCGGTTTCGGCTACGGCGGCACCATCGCCCACCTCGTCCTGGAGGAGGCGCCGCCCGTGCCCGCCGGGGCCGACGCGCCGGCCACCGACGACGCGGCCCGGCCACTGTTCCCGCTGTCGGCCCGGTCGGACGCCGCACTGCGTCAGCAGGCCGCCCGGCTCGCCGACCGGCTCCACGGCGACGACCGTCCGGACCTGGCCGACGTCGGCCACACGCTGGCGCGCCGCCGGGCCCACCTGACCCACCGGGCGGTGGTCACCGGGCAGGACCGCGACGAGGTGGTCGCCGCCCTGCGCCGGCTCGCCGCCGGGCAGCCGGACCCCGACACGGTGTCGGGGGTGGCGCCGGCCGGGCGGCCCGCCCACCCCGTCTGGGTCTTCTCGGGGCACGGTTCGCACTGGGCCGGCATGGGCCGTGACCTGCTCGTCCACGAGCCGGCGTTCGCCGCGGCCATCGACGAGATCGAACCCGTCGTCGCCGAGGAGGCCGGCTTCTCGCTGCGGCAGGCGCTCGCCGCTCCCGAACTGGCCGGGGTGGACCGGATCCAGACGCTGACCTTCGCCATGCACCTCGGCCTGGCGGCGGTCTGGCGGGCGTACGGGGTCCGCCCGGCGGCCGTCATCGGGCACTCCGTCGGCGAGGTCGCCGCCGCCGTGACCGCGGGCATCCTGACCCCGACCGACGGGGCCCGGCTGATCTGCCGCCGGTCGGCCCTGCTGCGGCG
Organism: Micromonospora sp. NPDC049139; assembly: GCF_055586845.1. Taxonomy (NCBI): domain Bacteria; kingdom Bacillati; phylum Actinomycetota; class Actinomycetes; order Micromonosporales; family Micromonosporaceae; genus Micromonospora; species Micromonospora sp. NPDC049139. The sequence continues at coordinate 51,561 of NZ_JBVJHK010000015.1, forward strand.
GGCCGCCGGCCTGGGCGCGATGGCCATGGTCACCCTGCCGTTCGCCGACGTCGCCGAGCGGCTCGCCGGCCGCGCCGACCTGGTCGCGGCGATCGCCTCCGCCCCCGCGTCCACCGTGGTCTCCGGCGACATCGCCGCCGTGGACGCCGTGATCGAGCAGTGGCCGGCGGAGCGGATCGCCGTCCGCCGCGTCCAGTCCGACGTGGCCTTCCACAGCCCGCACATGGACGATCTCGCCGACGAGCTGCGGGCCGCGGCGGCCGACCTGCGCACCGCGGCGGGCACCGTGCCGATGTACTCGACGGTGCTCGACGACCCGCGCGCCGCGGCCGCCTGCGACGGGGCGTACTGGGCGGCGAACCTGCGCCGGCCGGTCCGCCTGGTCGACGCGGTCGACGCGGCCCTGGCCGACGGGCACCGCACCTTCGTCGAGATCTCCGCCCACCCGGTGGTCGCCCACTCGCTGCGGGAGACCCTCGACCACGCCGGCATCGAGGACGGGTACGTCGGCACGACGCTGCGCCGCCACGTCCCCGGGCACCGCACCGCCCTCGCCGCCGTCGCCGAGGCGCACTGCCACGGCGTCGAGGTCGACTGGGCGCGGCTGCGGCCCGACGGCGGGCTCACCGACCTGCCCCGGTACGCCTGGCGGCACCAGGAGCTGTGGCGCGAACCCACTCCCCCGGTGGCCGCCGGCGGGCACGACATCGGCTCGCACACCCTGCTCGGCACGGCGACCACCGTCGCCGGCACCGAGCTGCGGCTGTGGCACACGGTGCTCAGCGACGCGAGCCGTCCGTACCCGGGCAGCCACACCGTGCAGGGCGCGGAACTCGTGCCGGCCGCGGTGCTCGCCGCCACCTTCCTCGCCGCCGGCGCCCGCGACGGCGCGGCGGTGACCCTGCACGACCTGTCGATGCGGGTGCCGCTGGCCACGGCCGGACGCCAGGAGGTCCAGGTGGTGGACGACGGCGGAACGCTGCTGCTCGCCTCCCGCCCGGCCGGCGCGGACGCCGCGCCGTGGCTGACCCACGCCACCGCGCGCGTCACGCCGGACGACACCGCGGCGCCGCCGGCGCCGGCCGCCGGCACCCGGGGCCCCGGCGGCGTGGTCGCCGACCCGGGGCTCGTGCGGGACCGGCTGGCCCGGGTGGGCGTTCCCGAGACGGCATTCCCCTGGACGGTCGACCGCCTCACCACCGGCAACGGCGGGCTGCGGGCCCGGGTCCGCTTCCCCGAGCCGGCCGAGGACTGGGCGGCCGTCATCGACGCCGCGGTGTCCATCGCGCCGGCCGCGTTCCCCGGCGAGCCCCGGCTGCGCCTGGTCGACGCGATCGAGCGGATCTGGACGAACGGCACGGCGCCGGCAGTCGCCATCGTCGACGTCGTCCCGGACGACGCGCGGGAGGACACCGTCGACGTCACGGTCTCCGGGTCGGACGGCACGGTGGCCGCCCGGCTCAGCGGCCTGCACTACCCGGTGGTCCCCGACGCCCCGGCCGCCGACACCGACGGAACCGGACCGGACCGGCAGTCCCTGGCCGACCTCGACCCGGACGAGCTGCGCGAGCGCCTGATCGAGGAGGTGCGCGCGGCGGTCGCCGCCGAGATGAAGCTGGCCGTCGAGGCGCTCGACCCGCGCCTGCCACTGGTGCAGCAGGGCATGGACTCGGTCATGACGGTCATCGTGCGCCGGCGGCTGGAGAAGACCTACCGCCGCGTGCTGCCGGCCTCGCTGTTCTGGCAGCAGCCCACCGTCACGGCGATCGCGGTGCACCTGGCCGAGCTGATCGCCGCGCCGTCGCCGGACGGGGCCGTCGCCGACGCCGTGGCCCGCTGACCCACCCGGCCGCGCCGAACCGGAGGAGCCCATGGAACTCACCACGACCGACGCCCGGCCCGGGCTGCGGCACCGGATGCAACAGCTGATCTACGGGTTCTTCACGGCGCAGACGCTGCACGTGGCGGTCCGGCTGCGGATACCGGACCTGCTCGCCGACGGCGCGCGGGACGTCGTCGACCTCGCGGCGGCCACCGGCGCGGACGCCCCGTCGCTGCGCCGGCTGCTGCGGGCGCTGGTCTTCCTGGAGGTGCTCGACGAGCCCGCGCCGGGCACCTTCGCCCTGACCGAGCAGGGCGAGGTGCTGCGGGCGGACGTGACCGGGTCGATGCGGGAGCTGGTGCTGCTGCTGTCCGGGCCGGAGAGCTGGGCCGCGTGGGGACACCTCGAGCACAGCGTACGCACCGGTGAGGTGGCGTGGGACCACGTGCACGGCCAGAGCTGCTTCGACCACCTGATGGCGGACCCGCAGCGGCAGGCGGCGTTCAACGCGGCCATGGCCGAGGGCTCGCGGGCGTTCGTGCCCACGCTGCTGTCGGCGTACGACTTCGGCGACCTGCGCACGGTGGTGGACGTGGGCGGCGGCAGCGGCGCCCTGCTCGCCGGGGTGCTCACGGCGCACCCGCACCTGCGCGGCACGGTCTTCGACACTCCCGACGGCGTGGCCGACGCGGCGCGCACCGTCGCCGAGCAGGGCGTGGCCGACCGGTGCCGGGTGGAGGCCGGTGACTTCTTCGTCTCGGTGCCGCCGGGCGCGGACGCCTACGTGCTCAAGAGCGTGCTGCACGACTGGGACGACGAGCAGTGCGTCGAGGTGCTGCGGACCGTCCGCCGGGCGGTACGACCCGACAGCCGGGTGGTGCTCATCGAGTCGCTGATGCCGACGACCGTCACGACGGCGCCGAGCGTCGCGCAGGTGGTCATGAACGACCTGAACATGATGGTCTGTCACGGCGGCCGCGAGCGCACCATCGCGGAGTTCCGCGAGCTGCTGCGGGCGGCCGGCTTCCGGCTGGAGTCCGTCACGCCCTGCCCGGCGCCGAGCGTCATCGGCATCCTGGAGGCGGCGCCGACCCCCGCCGGCGGGCCGGGCGGGAGCTGAGGCGATGGCGCGCATCGGCGACGGCCTGGCCGACCTGGACGGCGTCCGGCGGCCGACCGACCCCCGCCTCGGCCCCGACGCCGCCCGGCCCGCGCCGGAGGCGACCCCCGAGGACATGGTCCGGATCCCCGGCGGGACCTTCCTCCAGGGCTCGCCCGAGCGGACGCTGGACTGGCTGGAGAGCGAGGGCCAGGCGTTCCCCCGGGACTGGTTCACCGACGAGACACCGCAGGTGCCGGTCACCCTGCCCGACTACCTCATCGACCGGCACCAGGTGACCGTCGCCCAGTTCGCCGCCTTCGTCTCCCGCACCGGCTACGTCACGTCCGCCGAACGGGCCGGCGGCAGCATGGTCTACGGCGATCAGTACTGGGAGATCCGCGAGGGCGCCTGCTGGCACCGCCCGGCCGGGTACGGCAGCGGCGTCCGCAACCGCGACGACCACCCCGTGGTGCACATCTCCTTCGCCGACGCCGAGGCGTACGCGCGCTGGGTGGGCCGGCGGTTGCCCACCGAGCCGGAGTGGGAGCGGGCCGCCACCGGCCCGTCGTACCGGCTCTGGCCCTGGGGCGACACCTGGGACAGCCGGAACGCCAACACCGCCGAGCACACGGCCGGGGCGCTCGGCGACCTGGACGCCTGGCGGACCTGGTGGAGGGCCATCCACGCCGCGCAGGGGCCGATGCCGCAGACCACGCCGGTCGGCGCGTTCTCCCCGCGCGGCGACAGCGTCGACGGGTGCGCCGACATGACCGGCAACGTCTACGAGTGGACGTCCACGGTGGCGCACCTCTACTCGCCCACCACCCGGTGCGACCCGACGATCCACCTGGTGATGGGGCGTTTCCGGGTGGTCCGGGGCGGCTCCTGGATGAACTTCCGCTACCAGGTGCGGTGCGCGGAACGGTTGTACGGGGACCCGACCGGATGGTCCAACTTCGCTCTCGGCTTCCGTTGTGCGCGTGACGTCACGGCGGTCCCCGACGTCGACGACAACGGGAGGTAGCGATGGTCACGGTGTTGCTGTCGGCCGGCTGGGCCCACCGGGGGCAGAAGAGTTTCGAGTGCCGCGAGGGCACCGTGCGGGACGTCATCAGGGAGTTCGTCGAGACGTACCCCGTCTACCGCCGCCGGCTGCTCGACGACACGGGCGAGCCGCTGACCTACTACAACGTCTACCTCGACGGGGACCTCGTCGAGAAGGCGGACCGGTCCCGGGTGACCGCCCGGTCCGACAGCACGGTCGCCATCGTCCCGCCGCTGGCCGGGGGCTGACCCACCGGTCGGACGCCCGGTCCCGACCCGGCGTCCGGCCACCGGCGTCCCGCCGAGCGCGTCCCCGTCAGGGAGGAAGCATGCTCCTGCCGCACACCGACGCCCGACCCGGCCCCCGGGCCGACCGTGACGACCTCGCTCGCCGGCTGGCCCGGTCGGCCCGGCACCGCCCCCGCCCGGCCGGCCGGCTGGCGGCCTGGCTCGCGCAGCGACAGCGGGCGAACCCGTTCGAGGTCACCGAGGTGCCGTTCGCCGACCTGACCGGCTGGCACTTCGCGCCCGACTCCGGCGACCTGGTGCACGAGAGCGGCCGGTTCTTCAGCGTCGAGGGCCTGCACGTGCGGACCGACCGCGGGCCGGTCGGCGAGTGGTGGCAGCCGATCATCCACCAGCCCGACCGGGCTATCCTCGGCATCCTGGCCCGGGAGATCGACGGGGTGCTGCACTTCCTCATGCAGGCCAAGATGGAGCCGGGCAACGTCAACGGCGTCCAGTTCTCCCCCACCGTGCAGTCCACCCCGAGCAACTACCAGCGCACGCACCGCGGCGCCCGGTCCCGCTACGTGGAGTACTTCCTGGAACCGGGGCGCGGCCGGGTCCTCGTGGACGTGCTCCAGTCGGAGCAGGGCTCCTGGTTCCGGGGCAAGCGCAACCGGAACATCATCGTCGAGGTCACCGACGGGGTGGCACCGCACGAGGACTTCGTGTGGCTGACCCTCGGCCAGATCCACGACCTGCTGCACCGGCCGAACCTGGTCAACATGGACGCCCGTACCGTGCTGTCCTGCCTGCCGGGACACGCCGTCGCCCGCGACGACGCCGCCGACGCCGGGACGATCGGCGCCGCGGTGGCGGAGTCCTCGCTGACCGACGGCGCGTGGCAACCGCTGCTCGAGGTCCGCAACTGGCTGACCGCCAACAAGGCCGGTCCCACCCTGACGACCCGGCAGGTCCCGCTGCGCGAGGTGCGGGACTGGTACCGCACCGACGACGAGATCCGCCACCGCTCCGGCCGGTTCTTCCGCATCGTCGGCCGACGGGTGCGGGCCAGCAACCGGGAGGTGGCGCAGTGGTGCCAGCCGTTGCTGGCGCCGTGCGGGACGGGTCTGGTGGCGTTCGTCGTCCGACGCATCGACGGCGTGCTGCACGCGCTCACCCACGCCGATCTGCGGCCCGGCTACCGGGACACCGTCGAGCTGGGGCCGACCGTGCAGTGCACCCCGGACAACTTCACCGGCCCGGCCTGGGACGGCCGCCCGGAGTACCTCGACCTGGTCCTCTCCGACGAGGTACGCGTGCACTACGACGTGCTGCAGTCGGAGGAGGGCGGGCGGTTCCACCACGCGGTGACCCGGCACATGGTGGTGGAGGTCGGCCCGGACTTCCCCACCGCGACACCGCCGGACTACACCTGGCTGACCCTGCGCCAGCTGACCGCCGTGGCGGCCTTCAGCTACCAGGTCAACATCGAGGCGCGCAGCCTCCTGCTCTGCCTGCGGGCGCTGCGATGACCGGGCGCGACGACCGGCCCGACGGCGGCCGGCCGGTCCCACCCGGGCCGGCGGTCACGCCCGGACCGCCGGTCACGCCCGAGCCGGCGGCGCCCGAGCCGGCTGTGGCCGCCGGGCCGGCCGGGAACGCGGCCGGGATCGATGCGTTTCCGCTGCCTCGCCGGTGCCCGTTCGGCCCGCCGGCCGAGTACGCCCGGCTGCGGACCGAACAGCCGGTCGCCCGGCTGCCCATGCTCGGCGGCAACACGGCCTGGGTGGTGTCCCGGTACGCCGACGTCAAGCAGGTGCTCGGCGACCCACGGATGAGCGCGGACCGGCGCCGGGCCGGTTTCCCGCGGTTCGCGCCGACCACGGAGAGCCAGCGGCAGGCCTCGTTCGAGAACTTCCGCCCCCCGCTGAACTGGATGGACCCGCCGGAGCACACCGCGGCCCGCCGCCAGATCGTCGACGAGTTCGCCGCGCGGCGGGTGCGCCAGCTGCGGCCGCTGGTCGAGCGGGTGGTGGACGAGCACCTCGACGCCATGACGGCCGGGCGGTCGAGCGCCGACCTGGTGCCGTCGTTCAGCTATCCGGTGCCGTCGCGGGTGATCTGCGAGATGCTCGGCGTGCCGTACGGCGAACACGCGTTCTTCGAACGCCGGTCCACCCGGATGCTGAGTCGCGGCGCGCCCGCGGACGAGCGGGCCCGGTGCGCCCGCGAGATCCGCGACCTCCTCGACGGCGTGGTGACCGACAAGGAGCGGCACCCCGGTGACGACGTGCTCAGCCGGCTGCTCGCCGCGCAGCGCGCGGCCGGCGAGCTAGACCACGAGGCCGTGGTGAGCATGGCCTTCGTGCTGCTCGTCGCCGGGCACGTCACGACGTCGAACATGATCTCACTGAGCGTGCTGGCCCTGTTGACCCATCCGGAGCGGCTCGCCCGCCTGCGCGCCGAGCCGGGCCGGTTCCCCGCCGCCGTCGAGGAGTTGCTGCGGTACTTCACCGTCGTCGAGGCGGCGACCGCGCGCACCGCCACCGCCGACGTGACGATCGGTGGGGTGACCATCCGGGCCGGGGACGGGGTGGTGGCGCTGGGCCAGGCCGCGAACCGGGACCCGGCAGCGTTCGACCGCCCGGACGAGTTCGACCCGGACCGCGACGCCCGCCACCACCTCGCCTTCGGCTACGGACGCCACATCTGCCCCGGCCAGCACCTGGCCCGGCTGGAACTGGACGTCGCGCTGCGCCGGCTGGTCCGGCGGCTGCCCGGGCTGCGGCTGACCGTGGACGTGGATGACCTGCCGCTCAAGGAGGACGGCAACATCTTCGGCTTGTACGCGCTGCCGGTCGCCTGGTGAGTCGACGCACCCGCGGCCCGGGGTGGGACCGCGCCCGGGGTCAGCGTCGCTGGGCGATCACCGTCGTCCACGCCTGGCTGATCCGCTCGGCCGACTCGGACGCGGCCGCCATGTCCTCGGGGCCCGCCGTGGCGATCCAGTCGACCGCGCGGCCCTCGGGCAGCGTGCCGGCGAGGTAGTCGTCCAGCGCGACCAGGCTCATCTCCCAGCCGGCGCCGATGCCCCACGCCCCCGGCGCCGCGTTGGGGATGATCTCGGCCGGCACCGGCGCGTGCTCCAACTCCAGGACGGTGGCGTCCCCCGCCGGCGTGAGCCGCAGCTCGACCTCGCTGCTGCCGTCACTCGACTCCCAGGTCAGGCCGATCGTGTTCGGCCGCTCGCACCGCAGGATCTCGCCGCTGGCGTTGCCCTCCAGTTGGAAGCGCCCGCCGACCCGCAGGTCGCCGGAGATCGGCAGGAACCAGCGCACCAGGCGCTCGGGATCGGTGATGGCGTCCCACAGCTCCTCCGGTGAGGCGTCGTAGCTGCGCCGGACCACCAGGGCGTTCATGCCGCTGGGGTGATCGCGCAACTCGCGCTCGGTGTCCCTGACGACGTCGGACGTCTTGTTCATGCCACATGGCCTTCCTGCTGGTGCGTGGTGCCAACGGAGCCGGTCCGGCCCGCACGTCGAGGACTTTAGCAGCCATGACTTACCTAACGTCCGATTTGTGCCCGCCGCGCGTCCGCACCACACGAGCGGGTGACTTGACATCCTCCCCCGCCTAAAAGCGGGGGATTCCCACCCTCACGAGTTGGGGTTCCTGGTTCACCGCAGACCGCACGAAAGGAGGTTCCCCCTCGTGTCTGACGTCCGCTCCGCAGGCGTTTTGTGTCTCGACCAGCCCGGCCGCGACAGCGATGTTCTTGGCGGCGTTGACGTCCCGGTCATGCCGGGTGCCGCAACCCGGACACGACCAATGCCGTGTGCCGAGGGAAAGCTGGGCGAGCAGGTGCCCGCACGCCGAACACGTCTTCGACGACGGAAACCAGCGATCCACCACGGCGAGGGTACGGCCGTCGCGGTGCGCCTTGTAGGCGAGCAGGGTACGGAACTCGGCCCAGCCGGTACGCGAGATCGCTTTGGCCAGGCAGCGGTTGCGGACCATGTTCGCCACCGCCAGATCCTCCACCGCGATGGCCGCGAACCGGCGCACCAGGGCGGTGGACTGCTGGTGGAGGAAGTCCCGGCGCGCGTCACGTACCCGCGAATGCGCCCGCGCGACTTTCCGCTTGGCCTTTGCGCGGTTGGCCGAGCCCCTCTGCCGGCGGGCCAGCATCCGCTGGTAGCGCTTCAACCGACGCTCCCGACGCTCCATGTGCCTCGGGTGGGGGATGCGCTCGCCGGTGGACAACACCGCGAAGTCGGTCAGACCGAGGTCCACGCCCACCACCTCGCCGGGGGGTTCGGGTGCGGCGGGTGCCTCAATGTCGACGGCGAAGGTCACGAACCAACGGCCGTCCGCCTCACGCGACACCGTCACCATCGTCGGACCCAACCCCGCCACGTCCAGGTCCGGCCAGGACCACACGAACCGCAGCACACCCGGCGTCTTCCCCAACGACAGGTTCCCGCCACGCAATCGGAACGCCGACCTGGTGAAACTGGCGGACTGGCGGCCGTGCCGCGACTTGTACCGCGGATACCGGGCCCGCTTGGCGAAAAACGCCATCATGGCGGTGTGCTGGTGCCGCAGGGTCTGCTGCAACGGCACCGACGACACCTCACCCAGAAACGCCAGATCGGGCTGCTTCTTCATCTCCGTCAACGCCCGATCCGTCTCCGCGTAGGAAGTGGATCTCCGCTCGGTGTGCCAACGAGCATGACGGGCAGCGAGAGTGCGATTCCAGACCACGCGCACACACCCGAACGTGCGGTTCAACACCGCCGCCTGCTCCGGCGTCGGGTAAGCCCGACACCTGTACGCCGTCCGGCACAGGGACCAGTCATACCAGAAGGGACAGTCATGGCTGACACTGCGTCCGCCATTCCTCCCCGCCCTGAAGGACGGGGCATCCTGGCGGTGATCCGGTGAAGGCGGCGCGACGGGGCGGTGATCGACGATGCGCTGCCCCCGAACGGCGAGCGACCGCCAGGGCCGGCCCGGGCGGCGGCCCGGGCGGCGGGGGCCTCGGGAAGGACGACGCCACGCGAACCGGACGCGCGGTGGGCGGGCGCGGCCGGGCGGGCCCTGGAAGTGGTCCGAGACGGGTGCCACCGGGCGGGACCCGGAGAGTTGACCGGCGCGGGCAGGCCACCCGGGCGGGCGGGCCGCGACGGGGTCGCGGGATCAGGCGATGTCGCGGTCGACGCGGGAGCGGCGCCGGGCGAGCAGCACGAGCACGGCGAGGAGCGCGAGACCGTCGACGGCGAGCAGGGCGGCGCCGACCGGGTCGATCCCGTGGGCGTGGGCCGGCGCCGGGGGCTCCGGCTGCGGGGCAGCCGCCCCGCCCGCCGCGCCCACCGTGAACCGGGCGATGCCGGAGGCGTCCCGACCGTCGCCGGTGACCACGTGGTACGCGACGGCGATCTCACCGGACCCGGTGACCCGCACCGCCTGGGTCAGGCCGTCGCGGCCGACGGCCGTCAGCGCCCCCTGGTTGAGCAGGGACCGGTCCGCGTCGTAGACGGAGATGTGGGATCCGGCGAGGTCCGGCCGGCCGTCGACCCGGATCCGTACCGCGGTCGGCGCGCCCGACAGGACGGCGCCGTCGGCCGGCTCGACCGAGACCACCTCGACCTTCGACGCGGCGGTGGACGGCGAGTCGATCCGGCCGGCGAGGGCGAGGACGGCCACCAGCGCCGCCACGGTGAGGGCGGCGCCGGCGTAGATCCGTCTCGTGCTCGACATGACGGCGGGGTCAGTCGGTGGCGGCCACGGGCTGGCGCCACGTCGGCGCACCGGCCCGGTGCACGCAGGAGCACGTCGCGGCGGCCCGCTCCGCGGCGTTCGGACGCAGGTGCAGGTACATGGCGATCAGCATCGGGAGGAAGACCACCGAGTTGTAGAACAGATGCAGCTCCACCCGAGGCACGATCAGCTGGAGCAGGCTGGTCGGCTCGGCCGCGCCCGGCAGCCGGAAGGTGCTGTGGGCCTGCACGAGCAGCAGCGCGTGCTCGATGTGGTGCCAGAACTGCAGGGCCAGGGCCACCATCCACCAGGCCCGGGAGCGGCCGGTGAACCCGGACCGCAGCATGAACAGGCCGATCAGCATCACGATGGCGTAGCCGTAGTGCATCCACTCGGAACTGACCAGCCAGGGGAACGGCATCCCCAGCACGCCGCGCGCCTCCGGCCGCGGCCAACCGAGCACCCAGATCTGGTACGCCTGCACCAGGTGCTCCGCCCAGTGCGCGACGACCACCGCCATGTACAGGGTGAGCGCCGTGCGGTGGAACCTGCCGTTGAGTGACGCCATCAGGCCGGGTGACGCGTTGCTCGTAGCGGTTGCCATGGATCCTCCAGACTCCACACCGGAAGGTGTCCCCTCAACGCTAGAGGCGTGACGACCGCAGCGTGACTCTGAGCTTGCGCTGAGTACGCCGGCAGAGGTGAGGGCGTCGTGGAATCGGGCCGGGACCCGGCGGGGCGGACCGTGAGCGCAGCCGCGCGGTCACCGCGGCGAGCCGGCGTTCCTGCTCCGACGCCAGGTAGAAGTGGCTACCGGGAAAGGTCTCCAGCGTGAAGCCACCGGTGGTCAGCTCGGCCCAGGCGTTCACCGTCGCGGTGGCGCAGGTCGGGTCGTCGGTGCCCAGGTAGCCGGTGATCGGAAGGCTCAGGAGGAGTGGACGGTACGGGCGGTCAGCTGACCGTCGCCGCCCACGCCTTCTTGGCGTTCTTCCAGGTCGGAGAGTTGACCTCGTCCCAGGCGCGGTGGCGCAACTCCTCCAGGACCTCCGCCGGCACCAGGGTGCCCGTCATGTTGGCCCGGTAGATGTTCATCGTGTCCGGGTCGAAGTCGGGGCTGATGTGGCCGCCCGCGATCGCCATGTCGAACAACGGCGCGCCGGGCAGCGGTACGACGAGGAAGAAGTTCGCGGCGTCCAGCCCGTAGGAGACGTGTTCCTTGGCGAGCTGGATGGTCGTCTCGATCTCCTCCAGCGTCTCGTCCGGGTAGCCCATCATGTAGTTGCCGTAGATCTGGAAGCCGTACTCCTTCATGGCGACGATCAGCCCGGGCAGGTCGGCCTTCTCGATGTTGAGCTTGTTGCTCGCGTACTTGCGGATGATCCGCAGGTTGCCCGACTCGAAGGGCATGTTGATCTGCGTGAAGCCCGCGTCGGCCATCGCCTCCAGGACCTCGTGGTCGGGCTTCCAGCGCTTGAGCAGGTGGATGAGGTTAATGCCGTTGAGGTCGCAGATCGTCACGCCCGCGCCCTGGATCTTCTTGAGCAGCCGGAGGCCACGCCGCTTGTCGCCCAGGAGCGAGTCGTCCTCGATGAACACGTTGTCGACGCCCAGGTTCTTCAGCGTCTCGATCTCCGCCAGCACCCGGTCGTCCGACTTGACGCGGAACTTGCCGATCGGGCCGCTGGGACTCCCCTCCTGCTCACCGGCGATGTGACAGTACGCGCAGTGGAACGGGCAGCCGAGCGAGGTCATCATGGTCGCGTACCGCAGCTCGGCGCCGGGCTCGAAGAGGCCGGAGTGCGGCCGGGCGATGGTCCAGTACCGCTCGTTGGGCAGCAGGTCCCAGGCCGGCATGGGCAGGGTGTCCAGGTCCCACACGACGTCCTGCGCCCGCGCGGGGTTCATCCGGATCCGCCCGTCGTCGAGGAAGGCGACGCCGTGGATGTCGGCGAAGCTCGGGTGCGCCGACCGTCGTACGGCCTCGACGATGTCGATGATCGTGTGCTCGGCCTCGGACAGGCAGACCACGTCGAAGCCCGCCCCGAAGAACTGCGGCAGCCGCGACCGCGCGTTGACCCCGCCGGTGACGAGGAGCTTCTCCGGGTAGGCCGCCCGGATGAGCCGCGCGCAGTGCAGGACCATCGTCTCCTGGTCGGTGAAGATCGAGGTGATGCCGACGATGTCGTGGTCCTTCACCACCTCGAGGATCCGCTCGTCGCTGACGCCGGTGCGGAGGAACCCGCTGGGCAGCGGCGTGGGGTTGGCGAAGATCTCGTCGAGCGGGTCGGCGCCCTCGCCGACGCAGGCGTCGAAGACGCGGACGTGCACGCCGTGCTCCCGCAGGGCTCCGCCCAGGTTCGGGTACGCGAGCGATCCGTTCGGCTTGCACACCGTGCCGGGGGCGGTCTGGTTCGGCGGGTACAGCAGCAGCACGCTGACGTCACGAAGACCCATGGCGAAATACTACCTAGTTTTGAAGTGGAAACAAGGACCACGACGACGGAGACTGAAATCGGCATCGATATGTCAAGTGGATGGTCAGGGCGCGACCCGCTCCAGGTACGCCTCGACCTCGTCCGCCGCCCGGGCCGGCCCACCGGCCGAGAGGATGTCGCGCTGCATCTCGCGGACGCGCTCCCGGACCGCGGAGTCGGCCGCGAGCCGTTCCACGGCCTCGCGGATGCTGGCCGGCTCGAGTTGGTCCGGCCGCAGCACGGAGCCCAGGCCCAACTCGATGACGCGCTCCGCGGACGGGGCGGCCTCGGTCGCGAAGTGCGGCACGAGCACCAGGGGGACGCCCGCGGCGAAGGCCTCCAGCACGGCTCCGGTGGTGCCGTGCGTCAGGCACGCCGTCGCGTGCGCGAGCACGGAGTGGAACGGGATCCACTGGTGCGCCTCGACGTTGGGCGGCAGGGGGCCCAGCACCGCCGGGTCGAGGAAGCCGCCGATCGCCATGACCACGTGCCAGGGGGTGTCGGCGAACGCCTGCGCGCAGGCGCGGAAGAACTCCGGGTGCTCGTTGAACTGGTTGCCGAGCGAGACGAGCAGCACCGGCGCGTCCGGCCGCGGCGGCTGCCAGCCGGGCTGGCCGTCACGGCCGGTGAGGGTGGGCCCGACGAACGCGAACCGCTCGTCGAAGGTCTCGGCGAAGGGCTGGAACGACTTCGGCAGGAAGACGATGGTGAGGCCCTCGATCTCGTCCCAGTACTCCTTGACCGGGGTGTCGACGCCGTACTGCCCGAGCAGGTCGACCAGCACCGAGTGCACGGCCTCCACGTCGGCCGGGTGGCGTTGGCCGTTGCTCTTCCACAGCTCCTTGAACAGCGAGTAGTGCTCGTTCGCGGCGAAGCCGCCGGTGAGGCGTACGGCCGGCCGGTTCCACCGGGTGGCCAGGAGCCGCCCCGCGATGAACGGGAACACGTCGTAGACGACGAGGTCGGGCGGGTTGTCCCCCATCGCCTCCTCGGCGGCCCGCAGGATGGCCACGTTCTCCCGGACGTAAACCAGGTGCAGTTGCGTCTCGGCGTCCTCCTGCTTGACGACCTCGGGCACGTGGAAGGTGTCGAACTCGGACTTGTACAGCGCGACCTCGGCGCCGGCGGCCTTGACCTCGTCGGCGAACAACGGGGTCGTCACGTACGTGATGCGGTGCCCCCGCCGGGCCAGCTCGCTGACGAGGCCGAGCGACGGGTAGACGTGACCGTGACCCTGGACGTTGGCGAAGAGGATGTGACGCTGGCGCATGGGCTCACTCCCGGCTGGTCGTCTCGGCGTTGGCAACGCGGCGGTTGCGCGCGGAGCGCTGGCTCCACTGTGGCCTGGCCGCGCCCGCCGACAAGGGCGACGACGACACGACGAGGGGCCAAGGCTTTAAACATATATAGCACAATGGATCGAGGAGCCGCTATGTCGGAAGATCCGGTGGTTCAGCCGAGGGCGGGCGCCCCGGACGGCTCCGGAAGCACGGCGAGCAGCTCCGCGACGGCGGCGGTCATGGCCTCCCGGCCGGCGCTCAGGTAGCGCCGGGGGTCGACCGAGCCGTCCGTGGCGAGCGCGGCCCGGACCGCGCCGGTGAACGCCACGTTGAGGGCCGTCCCGACGTTGACCTTGACGATGCCGTTGCCGACCCCGGCCCGCAGCTCCCCGAAGGGCACGCCGGACGACCCGTGCAGGACCAGCGGCACCGGGACGGCCTCGCGCAGCGCCACGATCAGCTCCTGGTCCAGCGTCGCCGTCCGGGTGGTCATCGTGTGCGAGCTGCCGACGGCGACGGCGAGCGCGTCGACGCCCGTCTCCGCCACGTAGCGGGCCGCTTCCTCCGGGTCGGTGCGGACTCCGGCGAGGTGGGCGCTGGCCGGCGCTCCCGGCTTGCCGCCGACGTGGCCCAGCTCCGCCTCCAGCCACAGGCCCTGCTCGCGGGCCCAGGTCGCCGCGGCGCTGGTGGCCGCGACGTTGTGGTCGTACGGCAGCGCGCCGGCGTCGAACATCACCGAGCTGAATCCGGCGTCCGCCGCCTGGCGCAGCAGCGTGACGTCCTCCACGTGGTCGAGGTGCAGGCCGAGCGGGACCGGGCAGAGGCGCGCGACCTCGGCCGCCGCGGCGGCGATCGGCAGCACGCCGGCGTGGTAGCGCACCGCGTTCTGGCTGATCTGGAGGATCGCCGGGCGGTCGGCGGCGGCGGCACCGGCGGCGATCGCCTGGGCGTGTTCGAGCGTGATGACGTTGAAGGCCAGCACGCCGGTGCCGGCGGCGCGGGCGGCGGCGACCAGTTCAGCGGTGGCGGCGAGCGGCATCGGTGACCTCCTCGACGGTGACGTGGGTGAGCAGCCGGTCCGCCGTGGGGGCGTCGAAGTCCCCGGCGTACGGCGAGACGACGGCCGCGGCCGAGATCGCGGCGGCCCGGGCGAGGGTCCGCGGCCACGGCTGCCCGGTGGCGAGTCCCTGGGCGAGGACGGCGGCCAGGGCGTCGCCCGCGCCGGTGGGGTTGCCGAGCACGGTCTCCGGCGCGCGCACCTCGTACGCGGTCCCGCCGGCGACGGCGACGAAGCCCCGGGCACCGCGGGAGACCACCGAGGCCCCGGCTCCCAGGTCGCCCAGCCGGTACGCGGCGGAGACCGCCTCCGCCCGGGTGCGGGGCGCGGCCCCGACGATGTCGGCGATCTCGTCCGCGTTGGGCTTGACCACGTCGGGGCGTGCGGTGAGCGCGTGGTGCAGCGTGGCCCCCGCCGCGTCGACCAGCACGACCGCCCCCGCCGAGTGGGCCGCGACGGTGAGGTCGCGGTACGCGGTGACCGGCACGCCGGGCGGGCAGCTGCCCGAGAGCACCACGACCGCCGCGGACGCGACGGCGTCGTCGAAGCGTTCGGTGAAGGCGCCCCACTCGGCCGCCGTGACGACGGGGCCCGGTTCGTTCAGGACGGTCGCCGCTTTCGGGGACACCACGGTGACCGTGCGCCGGGACTCGCCGCCGACGGTGGTGAGGTCGGCCGGGATGCCGGCGTCGCGCAGCTCCTCCCGGATGGTCTCGCCGGTCGTGCCGCCGGCCAGGCCCAGCAGTCGGGTCGGGGCGCCGAGCAGGGACAGCACGCGCGCCACGTTCACCCCCTTGCCCCCGGCCCGGCACCGCGTCGTGGTGACCCGGTGCGAGGTGCCGGGAACGAGCTCGGGCACCGTGTAGGTGACGTCGATCGCCGGGTTGGGACACACCGCGAGGATCACGGTCGGCTCGCGGTCACCGGCAGCACGACGGACCGGGTGAGGTGGCGCGGCCGGTCCGGGTCGAGGCCCTTGCGGTTGGCGACCGCGACGGCGAGCCGCTGCGCGGCGACCAGCTGCGCCATCGGGTCCGCCGGGGACTGGACCACCATGGCTCCGGTGGCGGCGACGTCCTCCCGCAGGCCGTCCGGCGTCGGCCCGAGGATCCACACCGCCGACTGGGCGTCGGCGACGCTGATGGGGCCGTGCCGGTACTCCATCGCGGGGTACGACTCCGCCCACGCCTGCGCGGCCTCGCGCAGCTTCAGGGCCGCCTCGTGCGCCAGCCCGACCGACCAGCCGGTGCCGAGGAAGGTGAACTGCCGGCGGTGGAGCAGCGCCGGGTCGACGGGGGCGGCCAGGACCGCGCGGGCGTCGTCGACCGCGGTGCCCAGTCCGGCACCGACGGCGCAGCGCCACAGCGCGAGCGCCGTCGTGGCGAACCGGGTCTGCACGACCGACCGCTCGTCGGCGAAGTCCAGCACCACGGACCGGTCGGCGAGCCGCGTGGCCGCCTCGTCGGGGACGGCGGTGACGACGGTGGACCGCTGGCCGGCGGGGAGGTCGGCGAGCAGGCGGAGCACCTCGGTGGTGGTCCCGGACCGGGTCAGGGCGACGATCCGGTCGTAGCGGCGGTGGTGCGGGAACTGCGAAGCCGCGAAGGCGTCGGTCTCGCTGCCGGCGGACTCCCGCAGCGCGGCGAAGCACTGCGCCATGAACAGCGACGTGCCGCACCCGACGACGGCGACCCGCTCACCGGGTGCGGGCAGCGCCGCGGTCACGGCCGACGACCGGGCCAGGCTCTCGGCTCGCGACCACGACTCCGGCTGCGACGTGATCTCCTCGGTGATGTACGCCATCGACTGCCACCTCATGCAATAAAAGTGCCGAAATTTTGCAACTTGTTGCAGGACGCTACGACGACGAGTGGCACCGGTCAAGGTGGGCCGGGCACGGCGGGCGAGCCGATAGGGTTACCCGCCGGATGCGTCCAGGGACCGGAGTGCGCGACAGATGAACCGCTACGAACGGTGGAACAGGCTGCTCGAGATGCTGGCCGAGCAGGGCCAGCTGGACATCGAGACGACCGCCGCAGCGCTGCGGGTCAGCGGCGCGACGGTGCGCCGCGACTTCGATGAGCTCGCCGCCCAGCAGCTGGTCACGCGGACCAGGGGTGGCGCCGCCGCGAGCAACGTCACCTACGACCTGCCGCTGCGCTACAAGGCGGGCCGGCACGCGCCGGAGAAGCAGCGCATCGGCGAGGCCGCCGCCGCGCTGATCGCCCCGCACTCCACCGTCGGCATCAACGGCGGCACCACCGCGACCGAGGTCGCCCGTGCCCTGGCCCTGCGCGCCGACCTGGCCACCGACGGCCGCACACCGGCGCTGACGGTGGTCACCAACGCGCTCAACATCGCCAACGAGCTCATCGTCCGCCCGCACATCCGGGTGGTCCTCACGGGAGGGACGGCCCGGCCCCACTCGTACGAGCTGGTCGGTCCCATCGCCGCGACGATGCTCGACGGGGTGGCGTTGGACGTCGCGGTGATCGGGGTGGACGCGATCGACCACCGGCACGGGGCGAGCGCGCACCACGACGGCGAGGCGGCCGTCAACCACACCATGCTGGCCACCGCGGCCCGCGCGATCGTGGTGGCGGACGGCTCGAAGCTGGGCCGTCGCGCGTTCGCGCGCATCTGCACCCTCGGCGAGATCGACACGCTGGTCACCGACACCGGCGCGGACGACGAGCAGGCGGCGCTCCTGACCCAGGCCGGGGTGACCGTGGTGCGGGCCTGACCGGCCGCGTCAACGGAGGTGCGCCGAACCCTGTTCACCCCCGCCCGGCGAGCGCCTCACCCAGCGGGGTGCGCCGGTAGAGCACCGTGCGGCCGGTGCGGGCACGGGCGACCAGCCCGGCGTCGCGCAGCACCGCCAGATGGCCGCCCACCCCGCCCAGGCTGGCCCCGAGCTGGGCGG
The DNA here is from genome assembly GCF_055586845.1 of Micromonospora sp. NPDC049139. Taxonomy (NCBI): domain Bacteria; kingdom Bacillati; phylum Actinomycetota; class Actinomycetes; order Micromonosporales; family Micromonosporaceae; genus Micromonospora; species Micromonospora sp. NPDC049139. The sequence continues at coordinate 69,251 of NZ_JBVJHK010000015.1, forward strand.
CGAGCTGGCTGGTGGTGGCGGGCGCGGCCAGCGCCCGCAGCACCGCCGCCCGCCCCTGTCCGACCAGCCGGTCCAGCGCGTCCTCCGGCCGGGCCGGGTCGGGCGGCCCCAGCAGTTCCGCCACCCCCGAGGCTCGGTAGACGACGGCGAACGGCCACGGCGGGTCGACGTAGGTGATCATGGTGCCGAAGACCGTGGGGACGAAGAGCAGGCCCCGGCCGCCCAGTCGGCGGACGCCCGGGTCGCCGTCGGCGACCTCGATCGCCCCGACGGCCCCGCCGGGCGCCCACCGCAACCGGGGGTCCAGGTCGGCGACGGCGGCCCCCCAGCCGTACGCGAGGAGCCGGCCGGCCCGGTGCAGCAGGTCCCGTTCGAGGACTGCGCGCAGGCGGGGCCAGTCCGGCTCGACCAGGGTCGCCCAGGCGGCCTCGATCGCGTCCGCGAGCAGGTCCACCACGTGGGGCGAGTCGTAGATCCGGCGCGCGTACGCCGGTGGGGTGCCGCGTGGACCGGCGAGGTTGCGGGCCAGTTCGCCGCGGGCCTGCGCGAGCGGGGTCGCCCGTACCACGGCCAGTTCGTCGGCGAAGTCCCGCCCGGTGCCGTCCGGTGGTGGCTGGATGAAGTCCGCGTTGTAGCCGCCGCGGCGCAGCAACGCCAGCAGCGCGCCCACCGCCGGCAACTCCCGCCGCAGCCGCTGGTATCCCGGTCGCGCCCGGGCCACCCACGGCGCCAGCACGGAGGCCGGGTTCTGCCCGGCGCAGAGCCGCAGCGCGGCCACCGCCTCGCCCAGCGGGGAGATGGCGTAGCGGCTCGCCGCCACGTCGGCCAGGGTCACCTCGATCCGCACACCGCACCTTTCGTCCGACAGCGAAAGGATAGGCCGGCCACCGGAACGGCCCGCACGATGCCCGGGTGACCACCACCTCCACCAGAGCCGGCGCCGGGCGACCCGCCGCCTACCGGGACGCCTTCGCCGTCGCCGAGTTCCGGGTGCTCCTCGGCAGCTTCGGCGTGTTCATGATCGGCGAGACGGTGAAGATGCTCGCCCTGTCCGTGCTCGTCTACGAGCGCACCGGCTCGGGGCTGCTCGCCGCCCTGGCGTACGTGACCGGGTTCCTGCCCCACGCGCTGGGTGGGCTGTTCATGCTCGCGCTCGCCGACCGGTGGCCTCCGCGCGCGGTGATCGTCGGGTACGACCTGCTCCGGCTCGCCCTGGTGGTGGTCCTCGCCCTCGGCGCGCTCTCCCCGGCAGTCATGCTGGTCCTGGCCGCGGCCGTCGGCCTGCTGGCCCCGGTCGGCAGCGCCGCGCGCTCGGCGCTGCTGCCGGAGGTGCTGCCGGGCGACACGTACGTGCTCGGACGGTCCCTGCTCACCGTCGCGGCGGGCGGCACCCAGGTGGCCGGGTTCGCCCTCGGCGGGCTCCTGCTCGGCTGGATCGGCCCGTACGGCGCGTTGTGGGTGGCCGCCGCGACGTGTGCCGTCTCGGCCCTGCTCGTCCGCGCCGGGCTCGCGGCGCGACCGCCCCGGGCGGGGCGGGACGGTTCCGGGGCGGTCCGGGAGACCTGGCGGGTCAACCGGGCGCTGCTCGCCGACCGGCGGATCCGCGGGCTGCTGCTGGCCCAGTGGCTGCCCGGCTCGCTGCTGGTCGGGGCGGAGGGCGTCGCCGTGCCGTACGCCGCCGGTCTCGGGCCGGACGCCAGCGCGGGCGTGCTGTTGATGGCCGCCGCATCCGGGATGCTCGTCGGGAACCTGCTGGTCGGGCGGTTCGTCGCCCCCGCCCGCCGGGAGGCGTGGACACCCTGGCTCGCGCTGCTGCTCGGCGTACCCGTGCTGGTCTTCGCGGCCCGGCCGGGCCTGTGGCCGGCGGCGGCCCTCTTCGCGGTGGCCACCGCGGGCTTCGCCTACCAGCTCGGTCTGGCCCAGCGGTTCCTCGACGCCGTTCCGGAGGCCCGTCGCGGTCAGGCCTTCGGGCTGCTCGGCGCCGGCCTGATGGCGGCCCAGGGCCTGGCCGCCGCGGCCGGCGGCGCCCTGAGCGACGTCCTCCTTCCGGGCGCGGTGATGGCGCTGGCCGGTGGCGCGTCGCTCGCGGCGACGCTGGCGCTGTGGCGGGTCCTCTCCCCGCCACGTTGAAGGTCAAGCATCGAGACAGGTCTCTGGCTATACCCGCCCGCGACTGGTAGAAATTTTGCAAGGCCGTTCACCTGCCGGCAAAATTCTTCCCCCACAGTGAGGCTTCGATGACGATAAGAAGGATCATGGCGAGCCTCACGGTCGCCATCGTCGGTTCGGTGGGGGCGGTGACCCCGACCTGGGCGGCCCCCACCGAGGACCGGACCGTCAGCTACCGCGGCTACCAGGTGGCGGTGCCCGCCGGCTGGCAGGTCGTCGACCTGGCCGAGGACCCCCACGCCTGCGTCCGGTTCGACCGGCCCACCGTCTACCTGGGCCACCCCGGCGACGAGCCCTGGTGCCCCTCCGGCCTGGTCGGGCGCACGGCGGGACTCGTCATCGAACCGATCGACGCCGTCACCGCCGACCGCCTCACGGCGGACACCGCCGTCACGACGAGCGGCCGGGCGACCGTGGACGCCCCACTGTCGCGCGACGGCACCATCCAGGTCGCGGTACGCGACGCCGGCGTCCTCGTCACGGCCGCCCACACGCCGGACACCGAGGCGTCGGTCCGCCGCATCCTGGCCTCCGCCAGCCTCGGTCGGGGCGCCACGCCGGTGCCCCTGGACCCCGCGCGCACGACCGCCGGGCCGACCCCGGTGGCACCGCTGGCGGCGGCCGGTCCGCAGCCGGGCACCTACACCGGCAAGGGCTTCGACACGTGCACCGCCCCGGCCCAGTCGACCATGGACGCGTGGCGCAACAGCTCGCCGTACCGTGCGGTCGGCATCTACATCAGCGGCGCCAGCCGGTCCTGCACCCAGGCCAACCTGACGGCGACCTGGGTGACCAACCAGACCAACAAGGGCTGGCACCTGATCCCCATCGAGCTGGACTACCAGGCCCCGTGCGGCACCCGCACGCCGAAGATGTCGTACGACCCGGCCACCGCCCGGTCGCAGGGCGCCACCCGGGCGGCCAGCGCCGTGAACGCGGCCGGCGCGCTGGGCATCCCCGCCGGAAGCGTGATCTACAACGACATCGAGCACTACCCGACGAGCGAGTCGTGCAAGGCGGCGGTGCTCTCGTACCTGTCCGGCTGGACCGAACGGCTCCACGCGCTCGGCTACCTCTCGGGCATGTACTCCAGCGGCTCCTCCGGTGTCCGAGACCTGTGCGCCGCCTACGACGACCCCCGGTACACCCGCGTCGACCACCTCTTCTTCGGCTGGTGGAACGGCGTGGCGGACACCGACGCGGGCAGCTACTGCCCGGACGGGCACTACGCCAACCGTCAGCGGATCCACCAGTACACCGGGGACAGCTACGAGACCTGGGGCGGGGTGCGGATCTACATCGACCGCGACTACCTCGACGTCTCGGCCGGGACCACGCCGCCGCAGGAGTTCAGCGTCACGGTCGACAACACCACCGCGGGTCGGTTCACGGCGAGCGCGAACTGGGGGACCTCGACCTACTCCAGCCAGCGGATGGGTCCCGACTACCGGTTCGCCGACCCGGTCTCCGCCAGCGACGTGGCCTGGTACAAGGCGAACCTGCCCGAGACCGGCGCGTACGAGGTCTCGGTCTGGTACCCCGCCGCCTCCGGCTACAACGACTCGACCCCGTACATCGTGGCCACCACCGGCGGCAACCAGTCGGTGCGGGTCAACCAGCGCCTCAACGGCGGCCGGTGGGTGTCGCTCGGCGTGTTCACGCTGGCCGCCGGCGACGGCGACAAGGTCGGCGTGAGCCGGTGGACCAGCGGCACGGGCTACGTCGTCGCCGACGCGGTCCGCATCACCCGCGCCTGAGGCAGGTCGCGGCGACCCGTCGGTCCGCCGACCTGTGTCGGTGGACCGGCGGGGCGCCCAGGGGGCGGGCCGTCGGTCCGTGGGCGAGGTCGCCTGCGCCGACCTCGCCCACGGACGCGCGTGGCCACGCCCGCGTCAGACCTTGTCGGCCCCCTCGTTGGCGTCGCGCACGAAGTAGCGCTGGAAGACGACGAAGATGATCGCCACCGGGATGGTGGCCAGCAGCGCCGCGCCCAGCTTGAGCGGGTACTGGGTGCCCTTGCCGAGCGAGCCGCTGACCAGGTCGGCCAGGCCTCGCGGCAGGGTGAACAGGCCGGGATCCTGCACCGCGACCAGGCTGTGCGGGAACTCGTTCCAGGAGCCCTGGAAGGACAGGATCGTCACCGTGATCAGTGCCGGCTTCGCCATCGGCAGCACCACGGACCAGAAGGTCCGGAAGATGCTCGCGCCGTCGATGCGGGCCGCCTCCTCCACGCTGACGGGGACGGACTCGAAGAACTGCTTCATGATGAACACGCCGGCCGCGTCGGCGAGCAACGGCACGATCAGCCCGGCGTAGCTGTTGTACATGCCCAGTTGGTTGAGCACCAGGAACTTCGGGATCAGCAGGACGACGGGGGGCACCGCCATCACGGCGATGATCGCGACGAAGAGGCCGCGACGGCCGCGGAAGCGCAGCCGGGCCAGCGCGTAGCCGGCGAGCGAGGCGAAGAAGACCCGGCCGAGGGTGACCAGCACGGTGACGAGCAGCGAGTTGCCGAGCCAGAGCGGAAAGTTGGTGCCGGCGAAGATCCGCTCGAAGCCGGCCAGCGTCAGCGGGTCCGGGATCGGCGAGAGCGGGTTGGCCGCCGCGTCGGGCTCGGTCTTGAGCGAGTTGCCGATCTGGATTACGAACGGGTAGAGGAAGACCAGTCCGAAGAAGACCAGAACGGCGTACCCCAGGAAGCGGGTGGCCAGGGTGCGGGCGGCGGGGCCGCCGCGGCGGGCGGGCGCCGCCGCGACCGGCGGCCGGTCGGTCAGCGCGGTCATCTGCCGCCCCCTTCCGGTACGCGGCGACGCCGCCAGCCGCGCCGACGGCCCTCGACGTCCCGGTCGGCCATCACCCGGCGCTGGACCAGGGTGAGCACGATGATGATCAGGAACAGTACGAACGAGATCGCGGCACCGGAGCCGTATTCGAAGTCCCGGAACGCGGTCCGGTACGACAGGTAGGCCGGGGTGAGCGTGGTCTTCGCCGGCTCGCCCTGGCTCATCACGTACACCTGGTCGAAGACCTGCCAGGAGCCGATCAGGCCGAGGGTGAGCACCAGGAACGTGGTGGGCTTGATCAGCGGCAGGGTGACGTGCCGGAACCGCTGCCAGCGGGTCGCGCCGTCGAGGGTGCTCGCCTCGTCGAGCGCCACCGGGACGCCCTGCAGCGCGGCGAGGAACATCAGCATGAAGGTCCCGGAGGTCGTCCAGACCACCAGCGCGATGATCGACATCATCGCGACGCTCGGCCCGGAGAGCCACTCCCACCAGCTCAACCCGAGGGGGCCGCCGCCGGTCAGGGCGGCGGGCGCGGCGTCCACGCCGACCGCGCCGAGGAGCAGGTGCAGCACCCCGCGCGAGTCGGCGAACCACTGCGGCCCGTTGACGCCGAAGACGCCCAGCAGGTTGTTGACCGCGCCGGAGTTGGCGAACAGGAACAGGAAGACCACGCTGATCGCGACCGAACTGGTCACCGACGGGAAGTAGAACGCGGTCCGGAAGAACGCCTTCCCCTTCAGCATCCGGTTGTTGACCACGAGCGCGAGCCCGAGGGCGAGCAGCGTCTGCGCCGGCACGACGATCGCCACGTAGTAGATGTTGTTCCGCATGCTGGTCATCAGGTCCCGGCGGGCGAGCCCGTCCTCGGCGAACAGCCGGGTGTAGTTCTCCGTGCCGACGAACGGGACGTCGGCGGTGAACGGGCTGCCCTGGCCGTTCCAGTCGGTCAGGCTCACCCAGAACGCCATCAGGATCGGCAGCAGCATGAACAGCCCGAGGATGACGATGACCGGCGCCACGAAGAGCCAGCCGGCGAGATTCTCCCCGCTCCGGACGCCGCGGCCCGGACGACGGGGCGGGCCCGCGGTCGCGGCGGCGGGCGCCGCCAGTGCTTCGGTTGCCATCTCCCCTCCTTCGACTCGTGGGTGACCGCGGGGGCGCCGCCGGCCGGCGGCGCTCCCGCGGTGCACCTCAGTTGCCGCCGAGCGCCGCCTTGGCGTTCTTGTCGAAGTTGGCCAGCACGGCCTTCGGGTCCCCGGCGGCCAGGCCCTGGAGGCCGGCTTCGAGGTCGCTGAGGACGCTGTCCATCTTGGGGGCGTTCACCGGTCCCTGGGCGTACGCGGCGCCGTCGATGAAGGGCTTGTCCGCCGGGAAGGTGCTGGTGTACTGGTCGCGCACGGACTGGCGGGACGGCATGACGCCGAACGCCTTGGCGAAGGACATCTGCTGCTCGCCGGAGGTCATCGCCTCGACGAACCTGATCGCCTGCTCCTTGTGCTTGCTCTTGGCGGCGACGCCCCAGCACTGGGTGAAGGAGAGCGTCCCCTTGCCCTTCGGGCCGGCCGGCAGCTCGACGACCTTGTACTTCACGTTCGGGAAGTCGTTCTGCAGGGCGCCCTTGATCCAGTTGCCCTCGATGGTCATGACGGCCTTGCCCTTGCCGAACGCCTCGCCTGACCAGCCGGCGTCGAGCTGCTTCGGGTAGCGGGCGAGGCCGTCGGTGAGCATCTTCTTGACGTACTGGAGGGCGGCCACGTTCTCCGGGGTGTCGGCGGTGGCCTGCTTGCCGTCCTTGCTCATCAGCCAGCCGCCGCTCTGCACCATGAACGCGCCGATGCGGTCCCGCGTGTCGCCGAGGGCGAGCGGGACGAGGCCCTTGGCCTTGATCTTCTGGGCGGTGGCGGTGAGCTGGTCCCAGGTGGTGGGCACGTCCGCGTCGGTGAGGCCGGCCCTGGCCCACAGGTCGGTGTTGATCTGGAGGGCGAGGGTGGAGAAGTCCTTCGGCGCGCAGTAGAGCTTGCCGTCGTAGGTGAAGGTGGTGCGCAGGCTTTCGTGGAAGTCGTCCGGGTTGCTGATCTTGTCGCCGTACGGCTCCAGCGCCCCGACGCTGGCGTAGTCGGCGAACCGGGCGGCGTCGACGTAGAAGACGTCCGGCGGGGTGCCGCCGGCGAGGGCCTGGCCGAGTTGCTGGGTGAGGTCCTGGGCCGGGGTGACCGTGGCCTGGTTGCCCGACGACGACGCCCACTTCGCCGCGGCCTCCTGGACGGCCTTGGTCTCGGCATCGCCCGAGGACCCGATCAGGATCTGCAGGTTGGCCGGGCCGCTGGACTGTGGGGTGTCGCCGGAGGAGTCGTCGAAGCCGCTGCCACAGGCGGCGGAGGCGAGCAGGGTGACGGCGGCGATGCCGGCCACAGCCGTCCGGGTGAGGGATCGAGGTGCCATCTGGTTCTCCTGGTGGGGGACGGGGGTCAGGCGGTGTGTCGCAGGACCAGTGAGGGCTGGAGCAACACGTGGTCGGGGGCCCGGTGGGGCCCGTCGAGGACGGCGGTGAGCAGGTCCACGCAGCGGGCCGCGGCCTCGCCGAGGGGTTGGCTGACGCTGCTCAGCCCGATCGCGGCGGCGACCGGGGTGTCGTCGAAGCCGATCACCGGCACGGCCGGATCGGCGGCCCGGACTGCCTGAAGGGCACCCAGGGCGAGGGAGTCGCTGGCACAGACCAGGGCGGTCGGGGGCGCGGCGCCGCCGAGCAGCTCCCGGGCGACCTGCCCGCCCTCGGCGATGCCGTCCACGGTCTCCCGGTCCAGCCCGCTCGGGTCGACCCCCGCGGCGGCCAGGGTCGCGTGCCAACCGGCGCGGCGGTCGTCGCCCACGCCGGAACCGGTCGGCCAGCCGACGAAGGCGATCCGCCGGTGACCGGCCGCCAGCAGGTAGGCGGTGGCCTGTGCGGTGCCGGCGGCGCCGTCGACGTCGACCCAGGGGTGCGCGTCGGGAGCGTCCCAGGGCCGGCCGAAGGTCACGAAGGGCACGCCACGTCGGGCGAGCCAGGCCGTCCGCGGGTCGCCGTGGTCGGTGCCGGTCAGCACGAAGGCGTCGAGGTCGTACGCGCCGAGCAGGTCGTCGTAGGCGACGATCTCGCGGTCGACGTCGGTGGCGGTGTAGAGCATGATCCGGTAGCCGGCGGTCTCGGCGGTCTCGGTGAGGCCGTGCAGGAACCGGTCGAGCACGGAGCCGTTGATCCCGTCCCGGGTGGGTTCGATGCGGACCGCGATCAGCCGGGACCGGCCGGTGCGCATCTGCCGGGCTGCCTGGTTGGCCCGGTAGCCCAGGGCGGCGATCGCCTCCTGCACGCGCAGTCGGGTTTCCTCGCGCACGATGTGCGGGGCGTTGAGCACGTTGGACACGGTCTGCCGGCTGACCCGGGCGCGCCGGGCCACGGTCGCGATGGTCACTTTTTCGGCCATTTCATGCCTCTCGCCGTCTTGAACGATCCAAGCCCCGTACGGCAAGATTGGATCGTTCAAGTTCCAGGAATGTTTCGCACTTTGCACCGCCCGAGGACCGCCTGTCAAGACATCGGTCCGTCCGAGAAGGATCTGGAGTCGAGTCGTGATCGAACGCCACCTGCAACCCCTGCTGCACGATCTGGTAGGGGTGGTCCTCGCTCCCACCAGCGCGCTGGGGGACGCGGCCGGGCAGATCCGCCCGGCCGGCGTCCAGGGTGTCTTCCACGCCGACGCCCGGGTGCTCTCCCGGGCCGAGCTGCGGGTCGACGACCGCGAGCCGGAGGCGGTGGCCCGCGGCGCGGTCGAGCCGCACGGCGTCCGCTTCGTCGGCCTGGCCCGCTGGCTCGGCGACCCCACCCCCGACCCGACCGTCCGGCTCGACCGGACACGGCGGCTCGACCCGCGCGGGCTCGTCGAGGAGGTGCGCGTCGTCTCGACCGCCACGGTCGCGGTCAAGGCCGTCGTCAGCATCGACCTCGGCTGCGACCTCGCCCCGATCGAGCTGGTCAAGTCCGGCGAGACGACGCAGCCGCTGGCAGCCCGGACCGGGCGGCCCGGCGAGCTGACGTGGGCGGCGGACGGCATCGTGGTGACGGTCGTCGGCGAGGGCGCCGACGTCGTCGCCGACCGGGCCACCGCGCCACGGCTGTCCTGGCCGGTCGAACTGGCTCCCGGCGACACCGTCACGCTGCGCTGGCGACTGACCGTCGAGGACCCGCGCGCGGTGGTGGTCTGCCCGCCCGGCAAACCCAACTGGTCCGAGCCCGACGTCCACGCCGACGACCGCCGACTGACCCGGCTCCTGCGCCGCAGCCTGGACGATCTGCGCGGGCTGCGGCTCGCCGACCCGGGCGCGCCACAGGACGTCTTCCTCGGCGCCGGGGTGCCCTGGTTCCTCACCCTCTTCGGGCGGGACAGCCTCTGGGCCGCCCGGATGATGCTGCCGCTCGGCACCGACCTGGCCGCCGGCACGCTGCGGGTGCTCGCCCGTCGGCAGGGCACCCGGGTCGACCCGGACACCGGCGAGGCCCCCGGCAAGATCCTGCACGAGCTGCGCCGGCACGAGTTCGCCCTGCCCGACCACCGGCTGCGGCTGCCGCCGGCGTACTACGGCACCGTCGACGCCACCCTGCTGTGGGTCAACCTGCTGCACGACGCCTGGCGCTGGGGCCTGGCAGACGACCAGATCGAGCCGCTGCTGCCGCACCTGGAGGCCGCCCTGGGCTGGCTCGGCGAGCACGCCGACGCCGACGGCGACGGCCTGGTCGAATACGTGGACAGCACCGGTCACGGGCTGTCCAACCAGGGCTGGAAGGACTCCGGCGACGCGGTCAGGTTCCGTGACGGCCGGCTGGCGACGGCACCCATCGTGCTGGCCGAGGTGCAGGGGTACGCGCACGAGGCGGCGGTCAACGGGGCGGCCCTGCTGGATGCCTTCGGCCGCCCGGGGGCGGACCGCTGGCGGGGCCACGCGCAGCGGCTGGCCGAACGCTTCCGCGCCGCCTTCTGGGTCGACGGCGGCCCGCAGGGCCCCCGACCGGCGCTGGCGCTGGACCGGGACAAGCGCCCCGTCGACTCGCTGACCAGCAACATCGGCCACCTGCTCGGCACCGGCCTGCTCGACGCCGCCGAGGAGGCGCAGGTCGCCCGCCTGCTCACCGGCAACGCGATGGCCGGCGGGTTCGGGCTGCGCACCATGTCCACCGACGACGCCGGGTTCAGCCCGCTGTCGTACCACTGCGGGTCCGTCTGGTCCCACGACACGGCGATCGTGCTCGCGGGGCTGGCCCGGGCCGGCTTCGCGGAAGCCGCGCGCGGCCTCGCCGAAGGGCTGCTCGGGGCCGCCGAGGCGTTCGACTACCGGCTACCGGAGCTGTACGGCGGGGACGACCGGTCGGTGCTCGGCCGCCCGGTCCCCTACCCCGCCGCCTGCCACCCGCAGGCATGGTCGGCGGCGAGCGCGGTGCTGCTGCTCCAGGCGGCCCTGGGCCTCTATCCGGACGTCCCGGCCGGCACGGTCCGACTAGCCCCGCTGGCCGGGCCCGAACTCGGCGCACTGTCGGTCACCGGTCTCCGCCTCGCCAACCACGCGGTCACCGTCGCCGTCGACGGCACCGGACGGGCGACCGCCGACCTCCCCCGTTCCCTCACCGTGATCCCCGCCCGCGTCCCGCAGCCTCGCCCGTCCGACGACTCGTGGACCGGTGCGGCTTACCGCTGACCCGCTTCCGCCTACCTCCGGCCTCCGAAGCGAGCGGCGGGCTTGCTGGCCCGCTGGTGGCCCCGCCGGCTTCCCGGCATCGCCGCCGGCGCCACCCACGGCGTGGTCCGGGTCGGCCATGCCGTCCGTGCCCTGCTCGGCGCGCAGACCGCACCACGGCTACGCCAACCCCGTCATGCTCGTACACGCGGCGACCGCTCCCCACGCGGTCCTGCGGTCCCTGCCCGCCCTGCCACCGGCGCTGTGGAGGCCGAGCCTGGCAGCTGCGTGGGCGGCGGCAGCCGCCGTCACCGCCGCGTACTCCCCCGCCGCGGCACGCCCTCCGGAGGCGACGCCGGCGACGCAGGCTGCCGAGCTGATGTCCCTGGCCGCCGGTACCGGCGACGCCCACGCGATCAAGTTCGCCGACACGGCCATCGACACGCACGGCCACACCGGCAACCCCCGCGACGATCGGCCTGGCGATCCACTCCGGCCGCCAGATCGCCGCCGACTGAGAACTACCGGCGCACGTGCCGCCGCGACCTGGCTCCGGCGCCCGCGCCTGGGCCACTGGATTCGATACGCTCCCGCCTCGCGGAAGTCGCCGATGGGCTCGACTAGCCCTCATCAAGGGCGTCGAGTGGCTTGCGCCAGACCGACACGTGGCTCTCGCTGTCGGACGTGAAGGGAGCCCGGTTCCAGTCCGCCACCCGCTGCTCCAGCGTCAAGCCGGCCAGCCGCGCCATGAGGTCGCACTCGGCAGGCCAGATGTAGCGGAAGTTGCTGCAGCCGTAGCGCGTGCTCCCGTCGTCCAGCCGCCAGTAGTGGTGCGAGGTCCCCTGCTGCGTGACCATGTCGTAGGTGTCGATGCCGACATGCCGGTCGGTCACCTCGAACGGCACCGCCGCCTGCCCTGGCGGGAACCGCCGGATGCCCGGCACCCACAGCTCGACGACGAAGCGACCACCCGGCGACAGGTGCCGGGCAGCGTTGCGGAAGCACTGCACCTGCTCGTCCTGGGTACGCAGGTTGCCGATGCTGTTCCACACCACGTACACGAGCGAGAACCGGCCGGGGACGGTCGTCGTGGCCATGTCACCGACGACGACCGGCAACTCCTCCGCGGGCACCTTGCGCCGCAGCTGGTCGGCCATCGGCTGCGACAGCTCGATCCCGGCCACCGAGAGGCCTCGGGCGGCGAGCGGGATCGCCACCCGACCCGTGCCGATCGCGAACTCGAGCGCGGGGCCGGAACCCGCCAACCGGGCGAGGAAGTCCACAGCGGGGTCGAGCACCTCGGGGGCGAACATCTCGGCCGAGCTGTCGTCGTACCGCTCCGCGGTGTCCTCGTCCCACAGGTCGCTGCTCGTCACGGGCACGAGCCTGCCCGCCTTCCTGTGATCATGCCAGCCATTTTCGAAGAGGCCACGACCGTGACCGCCTCCCGGCGGCCGAAGCCGGCCACCACACCTCATCCCCGACCGACCCCCGGCGCCGCATCGTCCACTGTGCGCTGTCTCGTGTTCCGACGGTCGTCTCAGACCGCTTCCCTCGCTGATGCTGTTCGGATTCCCTGACCCGGTCCTCGCGATCGCGCGGTCTGTCGCACAACGAATGAGGGCGGTGAGAGCGCCGTGCCGGCGGCCTGGTTGCCGTCCGGCGCGGGCCCAGTCCCTGACGAAAGTCAGGGGTGGTTGCTGTCGATCGGACCCTGTGACGGCAGGGCGCGGATTCGTAGCGTGGCCGGCGTCAATCGAGATGATCGGAGCACGCCGTGAGGGCGGATAGTTTCTGCTGGTGGCGGGGGATCGTTCTGGCGGCGGCCACGGGCTTGGCAGTTTCTGTGGGCTCCGGCCCCGCACTGGCCGCTGATGCGGGCGACGACGCCGTGGATGCCGGAGCGGTGGAGCGGGTCGTGGAGGACTTCGCGAGCAGGGCCGGGTATCCGGGGATCGCCGTGGCGATCACCAGGGGAGATCGGGTGCTGCATGTCGGCGGTCATGGTCACGACGCGTCCGGCGCGGCGGTGACCGCGGCGACGCCGATGCCGGTCGCGTCCGTCAGCAAGTCGTTCACGGCCCTGGCGGTAATGCAGCTCGTGGAGGCGGGGAAGGTGGAGCTGGACGCGCCGGTTCGCCGTTATCTACCGGACTTCCAGATCGACGACGCCCGCGGGGCGCGAGTCACGGTGCGGGAGTTGCTGAATCAGACCTCCGGAATCACCGACCGCACGCTGCGGGAGAAGAGCCTGCGGCAGCCGGACTCGCTTGCGGCCGCGCAGCAGCGGGCGCGCGCGGCCACCCTGGCGGCCGATCCCGGCACCAGGTACGCGTACACGAACACGAACTATCACCTCGCGGCGCGGCTGGTCGAGGTGGTCTCCGGGGAGCCGTTCGCGGACTACCTGCGTGATCGGGTGTTCGAGCCGGTGGGTATGCGGTCCACCGTCAGCATCGATCAGACCCCGGGCGATCTGCCGGAGCAGGTGCGTGAGGGTTACGTGTATGCGTACGGGGCGACGGTCCCGGCGGCCGAGCCGAAGCGGTTCGTGGCGGGCTCTGACGGGGTGATCGCCACCGCGGCGGACATGGCTCAGTGGCTGATCATGCAGAACAGCGGCGGTGTCGCGGCCAGCGGTGCGCGCGTGGTTTCCGCATCGAGCATCACCGCCATGCACACGTCGTCCGGCTCGGGCTCGACCTACAGCCTGGGCTGGGATCGTGACGACAACGGCTGGGTCCGCCACAACGGCGTGTGGTTCACCTTCACCGCCAGCCAGCTGCTCCTGCCGTCTGGCCACGGCATCGCGGTGCTGGGCAACAGCGGTATCGGCCTGGGCAACGAGGGCACCGATCAGCTGGCGGACGCCATCGCGGAGCTGGTGAGCGGCGACAGCCCGCAGGCGCCTGCGGCCCTGCGGCTGATCATCGACCTTGTGCTGGCCGGCTTCACGTTGGTCAGCTTGGCGTTGGGCGTGCGCAACCTTCGCCACAGCGGCGAGTGGGCACGCCGGTTCGCCGTCAGGCCGCTCTGGCAGCCGGTCTTGCGGCTGGTGCCGCGGCTGGTGCCGGTGGCGTTGCTGGTGATGCTGCCCGACCTGCTCGGTCAGGTTGTGGGCGGCGGACGGGACGTCACCTTCGTGCAGTTGGCGTACTACACGCTGCCGCTGGTCGTCTGGACGGCGGTCGCTGCGATCACCAATGTGAGCGTCATGATGACTCGGATCTGGGCTCTGGTTCGGGCACGCCACGCTGCCAGCGGCCATGCCGCGTCCGCTGCGGTCGCCCCGGCCGAGATGCTCGCCGGGTAACGCCGATGCTCGCGACGAGCACGATGGGCGGGTGGCCGCGTCGGTCACCCGCCCCGCCGTGGGCGTTGCCCGATGCGGCTGTCCGCCCCGTCCCGTGACTTCAGGCGACCGGGTGCTCGATCTGGGATCGTGCCCGCACGAACATGTCGTCCGGATCGCCTGTCTGCGGAAAGCCGATAAAGGCCACCATGCCGATGCTGTGGTCGTCCGCCCAGGCGCAGGTGTCGACCCAGACGCCCTGATCCTCTCCCTTGCCGCAGCGCGCTTCACCGCCCATCGGGCCGGGTCGCGTGGGTTCGACCTCGGACAACCTTGGCAGTGTCGCGAAGATGCGGTCGAGTGCCGCAGTCGGGTCTGGCACCTTGCCGGACACTCCGCTGACAACAACCGTGTACTTGTCATCCGCAGTGGTGTAAGCAGTTGCGACCGCGCTGGTGGCATCGCCGTCAAGGAGCGTCTTCAAGGCGCCCACGCTCTGCTGCGCCGCATTCCGCCACTTTCGGTTCTTCGACTCCGGCCAGCCACTCAGGAGCTTCTCGGGCTTGTCGAGACGCATGGCTACAGCCTGTGCGGGGGAGGGTTGGGCGTTCCCCGTCCGCTGCGCTGTGTCCGCAGGCCGCGCCAACACGCCCACGATCAGCAGACCCCCGACAACCAACGCACCCATCACCATCGCGCGCCGGCGTTTGGCTGCCACATTCGTTCCCGACATCCGTCACATCCTCGAAGCTCTCGTCGTGCCGACATCGCCGGCGCCTTCCTGCAACACGCTGCGCCGGTTGATGCTCGGAATCTCCCTGATCGGAACGGGCGATGACGTTCACCAGCCATGCGACATCGAACCACGGTGCCAGTGGGTGACTAGTCAGGCACGACCTCGCCGGTGATGGCGCGGGAACGTTGCGCGACGGCTGCGCTTATCGGTGCGAGGGCCGGAAGGTGCATGCCCTGCGGGCCGAAGATCAGCCATGCGATCGCGACCGCGTACCATGGCGCCGCCGGGCCATGCAGCATCAGCGGATTGCCCTCCTGGTAGCGGAGGATGAACGACCACTGGGTCAGGTCGGCGGAAAGTTCCATTACGCCGTTGTGCCAGAAGCTCAACATGTTGCCCTGCCAGTTCCCGAGCAGCCGCTGGTTGGTGAGGATCATCCGCACCTGCGCCTGGTCCCGCCACTGGGCCGCCGCCATGGCCTGGGCGCGGCTGCGGGCACTGGCGTTGCTGATGGCGTCACCGGCCATGCCGGCGAGCACGAAGCCCGTCGAGCCGAACCAGAAGTGGCTGCTCTCCCGATACTGCACGGCGGTGCCGTAGAAGCGTGCGTAACCCAGCACCGTGTCGCCGAAGATCGTTTCGTTCTGGCTCACCCGCAGTCCGCTGGGCGGCAGCGCGACCAACTGGCCACCGCGCGCCAGGTGCTCGTACAGCCGGCACGCACTGCTCCAACCGTCGCGCAGAACGGCTTCGAGCGCGGCGGCAGAATCCTTACGGCGGCTCACGTGCGGTTCCTCCGGCTCTCCAGTACGGGCTCGTGGCGGCGCAGCGCCCACCGCACCGCCGCGGTCAGCAGTACGGTCTGGCCCGCCAGAACGGCCATCGCCCAGCTCCACGCGCCGGTGGTGTGCGCCCAGAGTGCGTCCGGCGCGGGCTTCAGCATTATCGCGCGCAGGTCCACCGTGGCGGCTGCGGCGGCGTAGCCCCAGCGGGCCGGGGCAAGCCAGGAGAGCTGTTCGATGCCGGCGCGTTCGACCACGGCGAACAGCCCGCCGCAGAGCACGAGCTGCGCCATCACAAGCCCGACCAGCACCGGCATCGTCTGCTCGCTGGTGGACACGTAGACACTGACCAGCAGCCCGAGCACGGTGGCCGCCAGCGTGGTCAGCCAGACCACCGCGATCAGCTCGACCAGCGGCACGCCCAGCACGAGCGCCTCGGGTGGCGCCGGCCGGCCCACCATGCCGAGCAGGACGAACAGCGCCGCCTGGAACGCGTTCAATACGGCGAACACGGCCAGCTTCGCGCTCAGGTAGGCGCCGGGCGCCATGCCCACCGCTCGTTCCCGGCGGTAGATGGCACCCTCCCCGACGAACTCCCGGATGCCCCCGGCCAGTCCGATGAAGACCGCACCGATGGTCAGGATGACCAGCAGTTGGGCGGCCTCGGTGCTGCGCCCGGGCGGCTGTGCGGGCAGCCCGAGGCCGTCGGAGCCGGGGACCACGTGCAGCAGGGCGGCGAGGCCCACCGGCAGGCCGAGGGAGAGCGCCGCGTACAGCCGGTCGGCGAGGGTGACGGCGACCGTGCGGCGGGCGAGGATCGCCGTCTGCCGCCACCATCCCTGGCGCGGCGGTGACGCGGTGGCCGCCGTCCGCTCGGTCGGCGGTGCGGCCTTGGCCGGCGGGCGGGTGGCCGCGAACTTGGCGGCCCAGACTTCCGGGTCGGCGGCGACCGCGGTGAACACGTCGGCGTACTCGGCCGCCCCGAAGAAGTCGAGCAGTTCGTCCGGCGGGCCGAAGTAGGCGACCTTGCCGCCGCGGGCGAGTACCAGCACCCGGTCGCACACGTTCAGGTGCAGCGGACTGTGCGTCACCACCACGACGGTTCGGCCGCGATCGGCCAGCTCGCGCAGGCCGTGCATCACGTCGCGGTCCAGCGCCGGGTCGAGCCCGGAGGTCGGCTCGTCGAGGAAGAGCAGCGAGGGCTCGGTGAGCAGCTCCAGGGCCACCGAGGTGCGCTTGCGCTGTCCGCCTGAGAGCGTGTCGATGCGTTGGTCGGCGTGTGCGGTGAGGGCGAGCTGGGCGAGTACCTCGTCGATGCGCTGGTCCCGCTCCGCAGGCGTCACGTCGGCGCCGAAGCGCAGCCCGGCCGCGTAGCGCAACGCGCGGCGTACGGTCAACTGACGGTGCAGGATGTCGTCCTGCGGCACCAGGCCGATGCGGTGCCGCAGGTCGGCATACTCGGCGTAGAGGTCGCGGTCCTGGTAGCGGACCGTGCCGGCCTGCGCCGGGCGGTTGCCGGTCAGCGCCCCCAGCAGCGTCGACTTGCCGGCACCGCTCGGGCCGACCACCGCGAGCAGGCTGCACTCGTCCAGCTCGAACGAGACCTCTGAGAGCAGGTTCCGCGTGCCGACCGTGACACCGAGCCCCTCGGCGCGCAGCGACACCCGGCCGGCGTCGACGTAGTCGTGCAGTGCGGTGCCGTCGAACACCATCTGGTGGTGCCCGAACGAGAGGAGGTCCCCGGCGTTCAGCACCGCCTGCTCGACCTGCCGCCCGTTGACGTACGTGCCGTTGCGCGTACCCAGGTCGATCACGCGGAATCCGGCGCCGTCCCGGACAAGGTCGGCGTGGTAGCGGGAGACCAGCAGGTCGTCGAGGACGATGTCGTTCTCCGGCGCCCGCCCGATCAGGATCCGATCCGCGGCCGGGTAGCTGGCCGAGGGGGTCCGGCCCAGCGCGAATCGTGCACCAGGTGGTGGCTCGGCCGCGGATACGGGCCCGCTCGGGCGTACCTCGGTGGACAGGCCCGGCTGCGCGGAATCGGTCACCGGCGGCGGAGCAGCGGGAGGCCCTTCCGGGCGGAAGGTGAGCACCGGACCGTCGACGGCGTTGCCGAGCCGCACCGCGCAGGCGACCCCTATCTCCAGCTCGTGCACCTGACGGCCGTCGAGGAACGTGCCGTTCCGGCTGGCGAGGTCACGCAGGTGCCACCGTCCGGCCCGGTAGGTGATTTCCAGGTGCTCGCGGGAGGCCCGCGAGTCGTCCAGGACGATCGGACAGAGGGGATCACGGCCGATCCGCAGCGGCCCGCCGGCCGCGGTGACCCGTCGCTCCCCGTCCTCACCGGGTACGCCGACCAGCAACGTGGCGCTCGCGCCGCCACCTCCCTCGGGGGCGGTCATCGGTTCGCTCTGGGTTTCGGCAGCCGCTTGGCCATCGACGTCGCCATTTTGATCAGGTCGCTCTGGTGACTGCCACCTTCGTAGTCGTTCTGGATCGCGACCTGGAAGAGCACCTGGCCCGAGCGGACGAAGATCATCGCGTAGACGCCGTTGGAGCCGCTGACGGTGATCCCGAACGACTCCTCACCCAACTTCGGCACCGTGAACGGCCGCCATCCGCACCGCTCGGCCGCCGTGCGGGTGGCATCGAGGAACGGGTCGGCCGCGTTGCCGTAGAAGCCGGCGACCGCTGAGCCGAGGTACGGGTACTGGCCGCTGGACACCCAGTAGCTGTTGCTGCTGTGCGCCCCGATCGCATCACCGCGAACGTTGCCGTCCGAGCAGAGCGCAAGCTTGGCCAGGCCATTGTGCAGCGCGTCGCTGGAGGAGCTCGTGTTGACCAGGTCCCGGTCTCCGAGCTTCATCGCGGACACGACGTCGGCCACCGACAGCAACACCAGCTCCAGTGCGGTCACCGCCGGCGGCGGGGAGGCACGGTCGACGCTGGGGGTCGGACTCGCACCGAGGCCGCCGGGCAGGCTGCCTTGGCTGAGGCTCCACACCGACGGTACGCAGCAGGCGGCCAAGAGGACCGTTGCCACGATTCCGATGATCATCGGGGCTTTGGACTTCTTCCGAGGCTGGCCGGGCGCCCCGGGAAAGCCGGACGGCCCCGGGCCAGGCGGCAGCGGGTAGTCCGCCGGCCCCGGAGCCGGCCGCGGGCCGGGCGGCAACGGGTAGCCCGCCGGCCCCGGAGCCGGCCGCGGGCCGGGCGGCAACGGGTAGCCCGGCGACCCCGGAGCCGGCCGTGGGCCGGGCGGCAGCGGGTAGCCCGGCGACGCAGGGTTGCCCGACGACGGGAAGCCGGGCGGCCCGGAGGTGGGCGGCAACGGAGAGCCCGGCGACCCGGAGGTGGGCGGCAACGGAGAGCCCGGCGGCCCCGAGGTGGGCGGCAACGGAGAGCCCGGCGGCCCCGAGGTGGGCGGCAACGGGTAGCTCGACGGCCCAGAGGTCGGCGGCAACGGAGAGTTCGACGGCCCAGGGGTGGGCGGCGACGACGGCTGCGGTGCCCCGCCGATCGCGGTCTCCGGCGGTGCGGCGTGCAGCGCGTTGACCCAGGCCGCCGCGGCGGCCGGCCGGCGCTCGGCGGTCACCGCGACCATCGACAGGATCCCGCGGATCACCCGGTCCTGCCCTGGACCGAGTGCCGCGGTGAGCCGCTGGGTCATGCCGTCGATGTCGCCGGGCACCGGCATCTCGCTGGTCACCGCGTAGTAGACGGTCGCGCCGAGGGCGTAGCGGTCCGTGGCCGGGGTGTACTCCCCCCGGGCCAGGGACTCCGGTGCCATGAACGGTGCCGTGCCGTACAACCGGGCGGTGCCGCTGGTGCTACGCAGCCGGACCAGGCCGAAGTCGACCAGATAGGCCCGCCCGCTGCCGGAGACCAGGATGTTGGCCGGTTTGATGTCCCGATGCAGGACCGGTATGCCGTCGGTGTCCTGGCCGCTGTGCAGGTAGTCGACGGCCTCGGCGATCGGCCCAAGCGGCTTGAGGATGTCCAACCCGCGCACCCCGCCGCTTTCCAGCATTTCCTGGAGGCTGCGGCCTTCGATCCACTTCATCACGAAGTACAGCCGTGGTGAGCTGTCCGTGGTGGACTCGCCGGCCGGGTGCGGCGACGGGCCGACGAAGACCTCTTTGACCTTCACCAGCGCCGGGTGTTCGAGTTGGGTCGCCAGCGCCGCCTGCAGCCGAAGGCCCTCCAGGCCGCGGTCGGTCTGGTCCTCCGCCGGCACCCGGAGGATCTTCACCGCGTACGAGAACGCCACGTCTCCGTGGTGCTCGCGAGCTCGCCAGACCTCCCCCTCGCCACCAGCGGCACGCCGCTCGATCAGCTCATACCGGTCCGGCGCGTCCGGCGGTCCCACGTAGCTGTGCTGCGCAACCGACACGACGGTCATCGTGCCAAACGGTACTGACGAATCAAAATTCGTGCTCTTATCGCAACCCTCACCCTTGCGCCGCCGAGAAAGCCCATCGCGGCACCCAGCACAGCCGGCGGAGCCGACCGCAAACCGAGATGCCGACGGTACTTGCGCGCGTCTCGTTCGCCCGTCGAGCCGGGGCAGATGGTGGCTCGCCGCGAGTCTCGCTTCGGCTGACCGCCGGAAGCGCTGCGCCGCAAGCTATCGGGTACCGCGTACAGGGCGGTTCCGACCATGGCATGCAGCGCGGCGGGCAGGTCGCCGCGATCGAGCGCGGCGCGCACCTCGACCGGTGTCGACGGCGGCGGGTTACGGAAGATGTGACGCTCATGGAGCATGTCACATCCTTACTCACCCGCGAGGCGGCAAGTGGCCTGAGTCGTCGCTCTGTCGCCGGTCCAGGCGGATGCCGGCACGACCCCGATCCGCCCGTGCGTGTGCGGCATGATGGGTGCCTCATGGACATCGTCGATCCGTATGTGACCGTCACGGAACCGACATTCGTGGCACGGTTCCTCCTCGATCTCGGCTCGGACACCGAGGAGTCGGTAGCCAACGTGGATGTCTTCGTCGATCTTCCTGACGGCTCCAGTTGGGTGCTGACGATCTTCACCGTCGATGAGGTCCGCCGCCTGCTTGAGGAATGGAAAAAGACCGGTGAAGCCGCGAACGGCAGTTACTTCTGGGCCGTTGATCAGCTGATCGTGCCAGAACCGGGAGTGTCGGCCATGACCACAGCTATCCGAGAACTCGTTCGCAGCGGGGAGATAGAAAGCGTCGGCGTGCGATGCGAGAATCCAGACTGAAGCCGCCGGTGCGCCCCGCGAGAGGTGATGGCTCCCACGGGCGTCGCACGGGTGGCGGAAATTGAGGATGTCCAGGTCGAGCAGTAGAGGCAGGCAGGCACGCCACCCCATCAACTGCTCCGACCGCGGCAACCGCGCTATTCAGCAGGGCCCCGCCGCACGTCATCCCAGCGTCCCTGGAAGGTGTCGCACCACCCGGGTGCTGCCCTTGCAGTCGGCTGGACAGTTCTCGTGGTAGTTCGCGGACTGCTGGGCGCCGGCGAGGAGATACGACAGCCCTACCAGGTTGTCGTCCTTGAGCAGCAGTGCCTCGGCCTCGATTTCCTCGAAGCGCCGCTGCTCGGTCAACAGCCAGCCGAGCTGCCGGTAGGAAGGGTTGTGGCCCGGCTCGGCCAGCTTGTCCCGGACGAGCTGAGTCGCCTCCTCCAGGCGGCCTTGTGCCGCCAGCAGCCGCACGCGAACGTGCTCCTCGCCCGCGTCAACGGCGGCCTGGTAGGCGGCTACCGCCTCGTCGGCGCGGCCCAGCTTCTCCAACAGCGCACCCAGCGGCCATCGAGAAACACCCTTTCCGCCGATCGCTGACCGATAGGCGCGGACCGCCTCGTCCAGCTGGCCCGCCCGGGCATACACCTTGGCCAGCCGGACGCCCGCCGCCGCGTCACCAGCCGCGATCGCCATCTGGTACTCGCCGATGGCCTCGTCCATCCGGCCGGCCTTGGCGAGCAACGCGGCGAGACGGACCCGGGCTTCTGGCTCACCCGCCTCCACCGCCGCCCGCCACCCGGCGATTGCCTCGTCGGTCCGGCCCGCATCCGCCAGCATGTTCGCGAGGCCGCCGTACGCCCGAGGCAGACCGGCCTCGATGGCCGCCCGCCAATGCGCCTCCGCCTCCTCGACGCGGCCGTCCTCCATCAGCAGGTCGGTCAGGCGTTCCACATCCAGCCAGTCCCCGCCGACCCGGGCTTCGAGAATCGTGATCGCCTCGTCCACCCGCCCCTGCTCGACCAGCCACTCGGGGCGATCGTCTGGATCAATCGGCTCATCGAGCATGCCGACACGATACGGATGTGGTGCTCTGCGAATCAGTCGATTTCCTCGGCGTCGCTCAGGTCTTCCAGCCGTACCGGCCGGTGCTGAGCAAATACCACAGCCAGGCCGTAGGGGTCGCAGACGGCAAAGCCTCCCTCCTGGAAGTGCAGCATCCATTCGCTGTCGGCGTAGAAGTTGAGCTGGGGGTTGTCCAGCGGAAGCTCCTCGGCAGGGACTTCCCGGTAGGGATCAAGCTCGTCCTCGGTCAAGCCGAACCAGGCCGGATCGGTCAGCATCGTGGCGCGCACGAAGCGAAGCCCGGTCACCAGGTAGTGATCGATGTCGTCGAGCACGTGGGCGATCATTGGCAGATCGACGTGGTCGAGGTCTTCGACGCCGTTGAGCAGGATGTTGACCGCGATCGGCAGGCGGTAGGCCGAGCTCGTGACCGGCTGCTGGAGTCTCCATGTGGACAGATCACCGGGCCCGCGTTCGAGAGCCAGTAGGCCGATGCCAGGACGAGACACGGTCGTGGTCATGTCGACATCCTCCACCTGCCTACCAACGCCTGACCAGACTGGGCATGCGCGGCCTGGGCGGCGGCAATCCCGACCGTGTCGATCAGCCGGCGCCGTATCGGCTGGCGGGTCTCGATCAGCGCACGGTAGCTTGCCGCCCGTGACCGACTGGATCAAGATTTTCGACGACGACTGTCGCCTTCCAGCAGGGCGTGAGCTGAACGAACTGACCGCGGAACTGGCGCAGTGCCTACGCGATCCGGACCCGGGCATTCGCGACGGCCATCCGTACGTCGTGCTGCGCACCTGGATCGAACGCGACGTCATCGCCGGTGATCGCCGTGTGCAACTCGCCGACGAGATGGCCGACCGGTTCACCGACCCGCACACCGAGGCCCGTACCTTCGCGCCCCTGGTCCTGGACATGATCGTCAGTCGGGGAGACTTCCGTCCGCGCTGGCTCGACGCCTTCGGTCGCTGGTATCCGGCAGAGACGGACCTGCGGGGATACCATCCGCGGCTGGGCTGGCTGCACGCGGTGGCGCACGGTGCCGACCTGCTCGGCACCTTCGGCCGCCACCGTGACGTCGATCCCGCCGCCATGCTCGACCTGGCGGGCGCCCGGCTGCTCGCCCGCACCGACCACCTCTGGGCCGAGCGTGAGGACGACCGCCTCGCCCGCGCCGTCGCCCTGACTCTGACCCGCCCGGAGCTCACCGCCGCGGCGGCGACGACCTGGCTCGACCCGATCACCGCCGACTTCCGTGCCGTGTCCGCCTCGACCACACCCACGTACGTTTCCAACACGCTGCGCACACTGCGGGCACTCTACGTACTCGTCGATTGCGGGATACGGGTCCGACCAGACAGCCCCCGGCAGCAGATCACCCACCGCCACGAGGTCAAGCAGCGGCTGGTCGACGTTCTGGAAAACGACGCCAAGGCCATCGGCTGAACGCGTAGCGGACCAGGCGCACGTGATGAGCTGCGGGCTGCGAGCTGGGGGCTGGGGGCTGGGGGGTCATGGTCCTCGGCACCAGTCATCAGGTGCCACTCGCCGTCACCCATGCGCCAGCCGATGCTGAACCGCTCGATCTGCGGGTACGCCCGCCACGGCGGCAGGACCGCCCATGAGCATCAAGCTGTTCCCGTACGGCGGCGTCGAGAACACACGTCCGGTCGTCCACCGTTGACGCTCCTCAGCCCAGGTTGATGACGGGCCGGGTCAGGATCTCGTGGGCGTACCGGTCGCCGGAGGCGAGCCACTGGCCGAAATCCCTGTCGCGGTAGGCGGTCGCGAGGGTGAGCCAGCCCAGGAAAAAGCCGCTGCCGCCACACGTGGCGCCGCCGCCATCGCCGCCGCACACGATGGTTCGCTCGGTGGTCGCCTCGTGTTTGTAGGGATCCTGCCCGATCGCCAACCCCCACAGGTTCGCCTCGCGGTGCGCGCCAGTCTTGCAGTCGAACGGGTAGCCGTCGTTGGGGCAGTCGTCGCCCCAGCGGAACAGGGTCGTCGCACCGGCTCCACACGCCCACTCCCACTCATCCGCAGTGGTCGTCCGCAAGCCGATGCTCGCGAGCCCGGCCACAGCCTCGTCGTAGGAGACCTCCCGGGTCGCCCGGGCCCGCGCCACCTGCCCGGTCTGGTCGAACTCGACCGTCAGCCCACCACCAGATCGGAACACCTTCACCACGCCGCGCCGATCCCCGGTCGACGCGACGAGTTCGAGTACCCGAGGGTCGTCCGGCGCCAGCGGAATCTCGCAGGGGTCGAACGCTTCCACCGCGACCAGCATCGCCGGCATCTCGGCGCCGCGTACCGGCGAGGTCATCGCGTCGACGTACTCGGCCAGCGGTGGAAGACCGTACTCGCCGGCGCTGTCGGCGTAGCTGGCCGCCTGCTCCGGAAAGGGCCGGAATCGGGCCGCGTCGTAGCCGAGAGTGGGCCGGCCGCCGGGTACGAGCGCGAATCGCATGCCGTTACGGTCGAACAGCGCCATCCGGTGCGACCGCCCCGCGTACGCCGTGTCTTTCAGGCCCACCACAGTCAGGTCGTGTCGGTCGGCGATGTCCTGGGCCATCCGGCGGGCAGCGCCGTCAGACAGGTCGTTCCACTGCGCGAAACTGAGGTCGGCGTACGGCACCGCGCAAGGATAGAGCCGAAGGCGCCGATTCAGGCAACGTGCGTGAGGTAGCCGGCGACGGCCTCGTCGAGCACCTCCCGGCCGGGCCGTGCCCACACCTCCTCGGCGAAGACCTCCACCTCCACCGGTCCGTCGTAGCCGGCCGCGTCCACGGCTTCCCGGAAGCGGCGCAGCTCGACGCAGCCCGTGCCGGGCAGCCCCCGGCCGAGCAGCACCCCCGCCGGCAGCGGCGTCAGCCAGTCGGCGATCTGGAAGCAGGCGATACGTCCCTCCCGGCCGGCCCGCGCGATCTGCGCCCACACCTGGTCGTCCCACCAGAGGTGGTACGTGTCGACGACGACGCCCACCGTCTCCGCCGGATACGGCGCGACGAGGTCCAGGGCCTGACCGAGGCTGGCAACGACGCACCGGTCGGAGCAGAACATCGGGTGCAGCGGCTCCACGGCGAGCCGGACCCCTGCCGCCCGGGCGTACGGCACCAACTCGCCGATCGCGTCCCGCACGTCCGCCCGGGCACCGTCGATGTCCCGGCTGCCGTCGGGCAGGCCGCCGGAGACCAGCACCAGCACCGGCGCGCTTATTGCCGCCGCCTCGTCGATGGCACGCCGGTTCTCGTCGAGCCAGCCGGGAGCGCTGAAGAACCCGCCGCGGCACAGCGATGTGACGGTCAGGCCCGCGTCCCGCACCAGCGCCGCGGCCGGCTCGACCCCGTACGCGGCCAGATCCTCCCGCCACAGCCCCACCCCGGACACCCCGGCGTCGACGCAGCCGGCGACGAGCTCCGGCAGCGGCCACCGCTTCGTCGTCGCCGAGTTGAGTGCGAACCGCTTCACTGCGCCACCCCCGCCGTGGTCATGAACGCCCGCGCGCGGTGCGCGGCCAGCTCGGCGTCGGGCAGCAGCCCGGCCGCGTCGGCCAGCCGCAGCAGCCGGCCCAGGTGCACCGGTGACCGCCCCGACTGGAGACCACCGACCATCGTGAAGTGGTCCTGGTGACCGGCGAGCCAGGCCAGGAACACGATGCCGGTCTTGTAGTAGAAGGTCGGGGCGCCGAACAGGTGCCGGGCGAGCGGCAGCGTCGACGCCAGGATCCGGTCGTACGTCGCCAGGTCGCCGCCGTCCAGTGCGCGCAGCGCGGCGGCGGCCGGCGGCGCGATCGCGGCGAGGACGCCGAGCAGGGCGTCGGAGTGGCCCTCGCCGTCGCCCCGGATCAGGGCCGGGTAGTTGAAGTCGTCGCCGGTGTAGAGCCGTACCCCCGCGGGCAGGCGCCGGCGCAGCGCGACCTCGAAGTCCTCGTCGAGCAGCGACAGCTTGACGCCGTCGACCCTGCCGGTGTGCGCACCGATCAGCGCGACCACGGTGTCCGCGGCCCGCGCGGGATCGACGTCGCCCCAGTAGCCGGCGAGGGCCGGGTCGAACGCCGGGCCGAGCCAGTGCAGCACCACCGGGCCGTCGGCGTCGGCCAGCAGCCGGCCGTAGACGTCGAGGTAGTCGTCGGCGGACCGGGCCGCGGCGGCCAGGTGGCGGCTGCACATGAGGACCGGCCGGGCGCCGGCGTCCTGCACGTCGGCGAGCTGCTCGGCGTACGCCTTGCGGATCTCGTCGAGCGTGGCCGGGCCGGCCGGCAGCTGGTCGGTGGCGACGCCCGCGCAGATCGCGCCGCCCTCGGCCCGGGCGGCCGCCGCCGAGCGCCGCACCAGCTCGCGCGCGGCCGGGTAGTCCATGCCCATGCCACGCTGGGCGGTGTCCATCGCCTCGGCGACGCCGAACCCGTACGACCACAGGTGCCGGCGGAACGCCAGGGTCGCGTCCCAGTCGACGGCGGCGGGCGTGCCCGGCACGTTCTCCGCGCGGGGGTCGGCGACGACGTGCGCGGCGGCGTACGCGACCCGGCTGGTGAAGCGGGCGCCGGGCGTGACGTGCTCGCGCCCGGCACCGGAGAGGGTGAGCGGCCCGTCGGGCAGGTTGACGGTCCGGGTCACGGCCGCAGCTCCGTGACCTCGACGCGCCGGCCCTCCCGCGCCGACTGCAGGCCCAGCTCGGCCAGCTGCACACCCCGCGCGCCGGCCCACAGGTCCCAGGTGTACGGGGCGTCCTCGGCGACGTGCCGCAGGAACATCTCCCACTGTGCCTTGAATCCGTTGTCGAACGCCTCGTTGTCCGGCACCTCCTGCCACTGCGCGCGGAAGTCGTCGGTGGACGGCAGGTCCGGGTTCCAGACCGGCTTCGGGGTGGCGGCCCGGTGCTGGACGCGGCAGCGACGCAGGCCGGCGACCGCGCTGCCCTCGGTGCCGTCGACCTGGAACTCGACCAGCTCGTCCCGGTTCACCCGGACGGCCCAGGAGGAGTTGACCTGCGCGACGATGCCGCCGTCCAGCTCGAAGATCGCGTACGCGGCGTCGTCGGCGGTCGCGTCGTAGGGCTGACCGTCCTCGGCCCACCGGCGCGGGATGTGGGTGGTGACGTGCGCGGTGACCGCCCGGACCGGCGCGAGGATCTGCTCCAGGACGTAGTGCCAGTGCGGGAACATGTCGACGACGATGCCGCCACCGTCGGCGGCCCGGTAGTTCCAGCTCGGCCGCTGGGCCTCCTGCCAGTCGCCCTCGAAGACCCAGTAGCCGAACTCGCCGCGCACCGACAGGATCCGGCCGAAGAACCCGCCCTTCACGAGCCGGTCGAGCTTGCGCAGGCCGGGCAGGAAGAGCTTGTCCTGCACGACGCCGTGCCGTACGCCGGCCGCGTCGGCGACGCGCGCCAGCTCGACCGCGCCGTGCAGGGTGGTGGCGACGGGCTTCTCCGTGTAGATGTGCTTGCCCGCCGCGACGGCGAGCCCGATCGCCTTCTCCCGTTCGCTGGTGACCTGGGCGTCGAAGTAGATCGAGACGTCCGGTCGCGCCAGCGCGGCGTCCAGGTCGGTCGTCCAGTCGGTCAACCCGTGTCGGGCCGCGACGTCGCGTAGTTTGGCCTCGTTCCGCCCGACCAGAACGGGTTCCGGCCAGAGCCGGCTCCCGTCACGCAGCGGTACGCCGCCCTGCTCGCGGATGGCCAGCAGCGACCGGACCAGGTGCTGCCGGTAGCCCATCCGCCCGGTCACGCCGTTCATCACGATGCCGATCGGGACACGTGCCGTCATCGTCCCACTCTCCTCAGGGGTCATCTCCGCACCCGGGCCGGCCGGGTGCCGCACACTGCCCGTCTCCGGCGGGGACGGCGGCCCTGCCGTCGTCCCCGCCGGAGGGGTTCAGGCCGGGGTTCCGGTCACCGTCAGGTGACGCAGCCGGCCGATGTTGTCGAACGAGCCGAAGCCGACCCGTCCGGAGCCGAACGTGGTGTCCTTCGCGGTCATCAGCGGGTCCTTCTTCCCGTCCACGTAGACCGCGATCTCGCCGGTGGCCGGCAGGTGCACGACGCGCACCTTGTGCCAGTCGGCGTCGACGATCGCCGGGTTCGCGCCGCGCGACCGACCGTTCCACTGGTAGTCGATGCGCTGCCGGTCGGCGTTGTTGACCTTGAAGATGCCGTTGTGCGGCAGGATCGTGTTGTCCGTCGACAGGTGGGCGTAGTAGAACTCGGTGTCCGAGCGCCAGCCGAAGACGATGATCACGTCCCGGTTGCTCACCTCGACCGGCGTGTCGAGCCGGACGTCGGCCTGGATCTCCACGGACGACCACTGCGGCCCGTCGGTCACCACCGCGTACTCGAAGGGGCGGCGCGGGCCGGGCCGGCTCACGCCCGCCTCGGCGAGGATCACCTCGTCACGGTCGAACTGCCACTTCGACGGGGTCACCGGCGCCCAGCCGTCCGGGCCCGAGGGCTTGTGCAGCTTGGTGCCGCCGACGTCGCCGCCCGCGAACTCCCGGGTTCCGGTCACCTTCCAGATCTTCCCGTTGGCCTTGGCGAGGAGGTAGAGCCCGCCGGCGGCGTCGGTACCGAAACGCAGGTCTACCCGCTCCGGGTTGCCCGGGGCGCCGGGGCCGGAGAGGTCCTGCATGCGCACCGGCTCACCGGCGGCGGTGAAGAGCGCGAGGCGGTGGATCGTGGCCATCTCGTGGCCCTGCCGCATCTCGTGCGCCTCGGTGTAGAGGACCTGCCCGTCGACCAGATCGCCGAAGACGTACTTGCCCTTCAGCGCGGGCAGCTCGTTGCCGCGGTAGACGAACCCGCCGGCCACCGCGACACCGACGTCGGAGGTGCAGTTCCAGCCGGGCGCCGGGTTGTGGTCGTACGCCGCGACCGGGTACGTGTAGCCGAAGTCGGCGTCGTCCGGCGGCAGCGGCAGGAGCTTGTCGCAGGCGCGCCCCGCCTTGTTGAAGACGAACGCGCCCTCGCGCTCGCTCCAGCCGAAGTTGTCACCGGCGCGCACCTCGTAGATCGCCTCGATGGCGTGCTCGCCGAT
Source organism: Micromonospora sp. NPDC049139 (assembly GCF_055586845.1). Classification (NCBI taxonomy): domain Bacteria; kingdom Bacillati; phylum Actinomycetota; class Actinomycetes; order Micromonosporales; family Micromonosporaceae; genus Micromonospora; species Micromonospora sp. NPDC049139. The sequence continues at coordinate 98,037 of NZ_JBVJHK010000015.1, forward strand.
GTGACCGAGGAACATCCGGCCGGTGGCCGGGTCCCAGCTGAACCGGTGCGGGTCGCGGAACCCGACCGCGTAGACCTCACCCAGGGCGTCGGCCCGGCCGACGAACGGGTTGTCCGCCGGGATGCCGTACTGCCCGTTGGCCGAGTCGGTGCCCTGCGGGTCGATGCGCAGCAGCTTGCCGTGCACCATGCCCAGGTTCTGCGGCTCGGTGTTGCGTACGCCGGTGCCGCCGTCGCCGACGGCCAGGTACAGCAGCCCGTAGTCGCGCTGGCCGGGCCGCGCCGTGGGGTTGAAGTTGATCTCCTGGATGCCGTGGACCTGGCCGGCGAAGCCGATCCGCAGCAGCTCGCGCCGGCTGCCGGAGAACGTGTCGGCGGCCGGGTCGGTCGCCGTCCACTCGGTGATCACGCCGTGGAAGATGCTGTTGGCCTGGGCGTGGTCCGGTGCCCTGGTGGCCAGCGACGCCTGTTCGGTGTGGATGGTGTAGAAGCGGCCGTTGGTGCCGAACTCGGGGTGGAACGCGACGTAGCCGAAGCCCTGGCCGAGCCCGCGGCCGGAGAAGAACTGCGGCGCGAAGGTGTCGGCGACGTCCAGGTAGACGTGCGGCACGCCGTCCCTGACCAGGTAGAGGTGGCCGTTGAGGTCCGGCACGGCACGCCGGCCGGAGCCGTCGGGCAGCTCCATGATGGTGTTGATGCGGGCGGTACGCATCAGCCGCTGGTCGGTCGGTGCCGGGATGGGGAACGACTGAGGGAAGCTGGCGTACTCGGTCAGGACCAGTCCGAGCCTGGACTGGCTGGGCATCTCGACGACCGGGTCGTAGACGGGGTCGGCGGCCCGGACAGGGCCGACCACCAGGGTGGACAGGACGAGGGTGGCGGCGGTCAGCCCGGCCGTCAGCGCGGATCTGCGGGTCTTGCGGACACTGCGCACGCGGGTCTCCTTCCCGGTGAGGCGGTGCGGAGGGTGGTCAGCGGGCCATGTAGCGGTACTGCTTCTCGACGTCGGACGCCGAGACGACGGTGTCGAGGAACATCAGGGCGTCCATACGGCAGTCGCACGGGTTGCGCTCCAGCGTGTCCTGCGGGAAGCTCCCGCCGATCTTGATGCCGCGCGGGTCCGAGGCGGTGGTGACGTGCGGGCCGGGGCCGGACACGAGCCACGGGTCGTCGGTGCGGGTGTAGAAGCCGTCCACCGGCTGGCCGTTGCGGTAGAGCGCCAGCGCGCCGGTGTTGAAGTCGAAGGTGGCCGCGAGGTGGACCCACTCCCCCTTCGGCAGCAGCGTCCGCCAGTCCTCCCCCGCCGCGAAGGTCTGCGAGTTGCCCCCGTCGAGGCGCCGGCCGAGCGCGACCAGCCGCAGTTCGCCGTTGACGTCGATGAGCTCCAGCAGCGCCCGGACGCCGTGGCCGTCCGAGTCGCCCGTCAGCACACCGGCCAGCCCGATCGCGTTGAACCGGTCGGCCGGGTTGGCGGTGGTGGAGTTGGGCGCCGAGGCCTCCATCTCCATCTTGAACCAGCCCATCACGGTGGTGCCCTGGGTGCCGGCGAAGGGGCGCAGGGTGCGTACGCCGCTGGCCGACCAGATGCCCGCCTTCCAGTCGTCGTTGCCGGCCTGGGCGGGGTTCACCTGCCGGGTCTGCAACGCGTTGCCGCTGCCCGGGTAGGCGTGCTCGGCCACGCGCATGTCGGCGCCGCCGTTGACGAGTTCGATCTCGGTGCCGGAGCGGCCCAGGTCCCGCTCGAGCGCCGCGTCACCCTCCGCCGGGTGGTCGAAGTCGTAGAAGGCGACCAGGCTCGATCGCAGGTGGGGATGGACGTCGCGCGGGTTGCTCCGGTCCGCCTGGGCCGGTGGCACCCCGGCGCCCGCCAGCACGCCGGTCGCCAGTACGGCGGCGGTGGCGACGGCGAGCCGTCTCGTTCTGGTCATCGCGATACGCCTCGTTTCAGCTCTGGCGGAGCACGCAACCGCTTCCGGAAGCGCTTCCGTGCTCACGCTCCAACTCTGTGTGCCGCTGTCACGTCGGGGTCTGTTACCGCTTCGGCGGTGCCGTCGGCTCGGCGGGCCGTCCGCCGAGGTACAGCTCGCCGAGCTGCGGGTCGGCCAACAGTTGCGGCGCCGGCCCGGAGATGTGCACGCGCCCGAGGTCGAGCACGCAGCCGAGGTCGGCCGTCTCCAGCGCCCGCCGGGCGTTCTGCTCCACGAGCAGCACCGCCGTACCGGCGTCGCGCATTCGCACGACCTGTTCGAACACGGTGGTCGTCGCCTTCGGGTCCAGACCCATGGACGGCTCGTCGAGGAGCACGACCTTGGGGTTGACCATGAGCGACCGGGCGAACTCCACCTGCTTCTGCTGCCCGCCGGAGAGCAGTCCGGCCAGCGAGTTCCAGCGCTGCGCGACGACCGGGAAGACCTCCTTGACGAAGGCCGTCCGTTCGGCGATCAACGCCTTGTCCTTCAACGTGTAGCCGCCCAGCAGGACGTTCTCCGCCACGGTCATCTCGCGGAAGACGCTGTGCCCCTGCAGGACGTGCGCGACGCCGGAGGCGAGCATCCGCTGCGGCCCCTGGCCGGTCACGTCCACGCCGCCGACGAGGATCCTCCCGGAACGGGGCCTGAGCAGCCCGCTGGCGACCTTCAGGACGGTGGACTTCCCGGCGCCGTTGGGGCCGACCAGGCAGACGATCTGGCCCGCGGGCACCGAGACGGTCAGGCCGCGCAGCACCGGCGCGGCGCGCCCGTAGCCGGCCTGGATGTCGACGAGTTCGATTTCAGACGCCAAGGTAGGCCCCCAGGACGCGTTCGTCGGAGCGGATGAGCGACGGCGGACCTTCGGCGATCGGGCGGCCGCGGTCGAACACCACGATGTGGTCGCTGACGCTCATCACGAGGTCCATGTTGTGCTCGACGATCACGAACGTGCGCCCCTCGGCGTTGAGTTCGCGGACCAGGGTGCCGATCCGGTCCAGCAGCGCCGGGTTGACGCCGCCGGCCGGCTCGTCGAGCAGGACGGTTTCCGGGTCGCTCATCAGCACACCGGCGAGTTCCAGCAGCTTCTGCTGGCCCCAGGACATGTTGCGCGCCTCCACGTCGGCCAGGTGCTCGATGCCGAGGCGGGTGAGCCAGCCCCGGGCACGTTCGACCTCCGCGTGGCCGCGGGCGCCACGCAGCAGGCCGGTCAGGCCGGCCGGGCGTACGGCCGCGAGGACGTTGTCCAGCGCCGTCATCCGGGGAAAGACGCGGCACAGCTGGAACGTACGGCCGACGCCGGCGTGGACGATGCGGTGCGGGGCCGCGCCGGTGATGTGCCGCCCGCGGTAGGTGACCTGCCCGCCGTCCGGCCTGATCATCCCGGTGACGCAGTTGAAGAAGGTCGTCTTGCCCGACCCGTTCGGCCCGATCAGCGCGTTGACCTTGCCGTGCTGGAACTCGACGGTCGCGCCGTCGAGCGCCACCACGCCACCGAACGCCTTGGTGAGCCCGGCGGTGGCCAACCCTCGTACCTCGCTCATGCCGGCACTCCGCTTCGCTCCGTGCCGTCATGAGGCACCACCGCCCTGAGCCGAACGATTCGCTCACTTCGCTCGCTCATGCCGGCACTCCGCTTCGCTCCGTGCCGTCATGAGGCACCACCGCCCTGAGCCAAACGATTCGCTCACTTCGCTCGCTCATGCCCGCTCCTCCGTCGACTGGGCCCGCGTGCCGGCGGTGCCGGCGGCGGCGTCCACCGGTTCCCGGGCGGCCGGCGCGCCGGCGGCCGTGGCACGCTGCTGGCGCAGCTGCGCGGCCGTGATCTCGCGGATCGAGTTCTGCGCCGGCCGCATCCGGCCGAGCAGGGAACCGATCGCCGGCAGCACGCCGTCGGGCATGAAGAGCACGACCAGCGCGAGCAGCAGGCCCGTCGCGACCAGGTGCAGCTGGGTGTCGCCGAACTCCACCTTGAAGTACTCCAGCCCGATGCCGACCACCAGCGCGCCGATCAGCGGGCCGAACAGGTTCCGGACCCCGCCGAGCAGCGCCATCAGCACCAGGTACGAGCCGGTGAGGATGGAGAACTGGAACACCGGGTCGAGGTCGCCGAACCAGAGCGCGTAGAGCCCGCCGCCCAGGGCGGTGAACCCCGCCGAGACCACGAACACCACCAGCTTGTACGCGAAGGTCGGGGTGCCCAGCGCCTCCGCCTTGTCCTCGTCCTCCCGGATGGCCTTCAGCCCGAGGCCGAACCGGGAACGGTCGACGACCCACCAGGCCAGCAGGGCCAGCGCGAGCAGGCCGGTGAACAGGTAGTAGAACACCCGGTGGTGCTCCGGACGGAGCAGGTCCGGGAACGGGCGCGGCACCACCAGGCCGCGTGACCCGCCGGTGAGCGACGCCCAACTCTGGAAGACCAGCAGCAGGATCAGCACCAGCGCGATCGAGACGATGACGAACGACGCGCCGCGGACCCGCAGCGCGGCGAAGCCGATCGGTACGGCGAGGGCGGCCACCAGCAGGGCCGCCACCACGAGGGCCACGAAGCTCGGCAGGCCGGCCTTCGTGACCAGCAGGGCGGTCCCGTAGCCGCCGAGCCCGGCGAGGGCGCCGTGGCCGAGGGAGATGTACCCGGTGAACCCGCCGACGAAGTTCCATGACGTCGAGAGCACCGCGTAGTTGAGCACCACGACGCCCGCCGAGAGGATGTACGGGTTGGGTGCCAGGGACGGGAAGGCCAGCACCGCCGCGGCGAGCAGCACGATCGCCGCCACCTGGAGGACCCGGTCGAGGCCGCGCCGCGCGGTCACCGCCCCGGCCGGCGGGACGGCCACCGTCGTCGGGTCAGAAGCGCTGGGCAAGGCGACCTCCGAAGAAACCTTGTGGCCGGAACGCAAGCGTCGCGAACAGGGCCAGGTAGAAGATGGTCTGCGCCCAGGTCGTGCCGAGCGGGATCTGCAGCAGGCTCTGCAGCATGCCGAGCACCATCGCGGCCATCGCGGCACCGGGTACGCTGCCCAGCCCGCCCACCACGATGATGGCCATCAGCGGGCCGATCCAGTGCCAGTGCAGCGACGGGTAGATGGTGGTGTCGAGGGCCAGGGCCGTGCCGCCGACGGCCGCGGTGGCGAGGCCGAGGCCGAAGCCGTACCCGGCCACCCGCTCGGTCTCGATGCCCACCAGCCGTGCCGCGTCGCGGTGCTGGATGGTCGCCCGCAGGGCCCAGCCGAAGGTGGTCTTCTTCATCAGCAGGTAGAGGGTGGCCAGGGCGACGGCGGCGAGGCCGAACGCGATCAGCTTGACCACCGCGACCCGGGCACCGAAGATCCCGAAGCTCGCCGAGCCGTAGCCGAGCTGGACCCGCCGCTGGGTGCCGTCGAACACGTAGCCGAGCAGACCCTCGATGACGAGCGCGATCGCGAAGGTCAGCAGCACCGACATCATGGTCAGCGTGGCCGGGCGCAGCCGGGCCAGGAGCAGCCGCTGCAACAGGACGCCGCAGGCGAAGAAGAGCGGCACGGTGGCGATCATCGACAGCAGCGGATCGACGCCCAGCCGGGTGTGGGACCACCAGGCGAGGTACGCGGCGAGGATGAGGAACGCCGAGTGGGCGATCATCACGACCCGCATGATTCCGAAGTAGAGGGTGAGTCCCGCTGCCAGGAGGGCGTAGAGCCCTCCCAGCAGCAGACCCAGGATGACGCTCTGGAAGAGCAGGGCACCGGAGGGCATGTCGTCCTACCAGGCCGGCTTCGGGTAGACGAGGTCGGTCTCCTTGGCGTCGGCCGGCAGCACGATCTGGATCTTGCCGCCCGCCCACTGCTGGATCATGTGGGCGCCCTTGGGCTTGCCCGTCGCGTCCCAGGAGAGCGGGCCGACCACCGTCTCCACGGTGTTGCCGCGGACCCACTCGACCAACTTCTTCTGGCACTCACCCTGCTCGGCGCAGCCCACCGCGGTGATCGCCGCCGCGACGACCTGACCGGTCGTGTACGCGTTGGCCTCGTCCTCCTCCGGCGGCGAGCCGAACTGCGCGGTGTACTTCTCGACGAACTCCTTGTTGCTCGGGTACGGCGCGTCCTGCGTGTACCCGGTCGGCGAGAGGATCCCCTCGGTCTTGTTGCCGATCGCCGCGGCGAACTCGGGGTTCGTCGGGGCGGTGGAGAAGGCGGCCAGCTTCGGCTGGTACCTGAGCTGCTGGAGGGCGACGATCAGGTTCACGCCGTCCTGGTACTGGGAGCCGCCCACCACGAGGTCGGCCTTCGACGACGCGATCTTCGCGGCGATGCTGCCGAAGTCGGTGGTGTTCGGCGGGTAGACCTCGTCGACGACGGTGCGGACGCCGCCCGCTTCGAGCTTCTCCTTCAGCCCGTACGCCGTGCCCTGCGCGAACGGGTCGTCCATGGCCGCGTACGCCGCGGTCTTCGGCCGCTGGTCGGGCGGCAGTGCCAGGATGTACTCGGCCAGGTGGTTGTAGTGGTCGTTCGCCACCGCCGGGGCGGCATAGAACAGGTTCTTGAAGCCCTGCTCGAAGACCTCCTTCGCCGCGCCCGCCGGCTCGACGAAGAGCATGCCGTACTCCTCGGCGACCCGGGCCGCGGGCACGACGAGACGGGTCGAGAACGGGCCCACCACGAGGTCCACGTTGTCCTTGCCGATCAACTGCTCGTAGTCGGCGACCACCCGGTCCGCGTTGGACTGGTCGTCGAGGATCTTCAGCTCGACCTTGCGGCCCAGGAGGCCGCCCTTGTCGTTGGTGATCTTGGCCCAGGCCTCGTAGCCGCGCTGGACACCCTTCCCCGGTTCGGAAAAGTCCCCGGTCAGGGGAAGGGAGATCCCCACGACGATCGGATCGTCGGCGTCGGAGGAGCCCCCGCCACCGCCGCCACCACAGGCCGCGAGCGCGAGGGTGAGGCTCGCGCCGAGTGCTGTCATCCACTGGATTCGCTTCAAACGGGTTGTCATCCCGAGACGCTCCTTTGCCGGGACGGAAGCGCTTGCGAAAGCGCTTGCGTAGACTAGGCTGTGGTTTGCGTCACTGGCAATAGTCAGATGACATCGATGTTTCCAGGGAGTTGCCGATGCCCAGGCCTGGCCCGAGACTGCGGCTGATCGACGTCGCCGAGCGCGCGGGTGTCTCGCTGGCGACCGCGTCCCGCGCCCTCGCCGGCCGGGAGGGGGTCAGCGAGGAGGTCGCGGGGCGCGTCCGGCAGGTCGCCCAGGAGCTGGGATACGTCGCCAACCCGTACGCCCGCACCCTCGCCGGCGGCACGAGTTCGACGGTCGGGCTGGTCGTGCACCAGGTCGACGACCCCTACTTCTCCGAGATCGCCGGCGGGGTCATCCAGGTGGCCGCCGAGGAGGGGCTGCTGGTGCAGATCTGCCACTCCGGCCGGGACCCGGACGCGGAGCTACGGCAGCTGCGCCATCTCATCGCGCAGCGGGTCGGGATCATCCTGGTCGCCGGATCGGGCTACGACGACGCCCGGATCGAGGCCGAGGCCCGCGCCGAGCTCGCGGAGTTCCAGAGCCAGGGCGGCCGGGTCGCCGTCATCGGCCGGCACGCCCTCGGCGTCGACGCGGTCCTGCCCGACAACGAGGCCGGCGGCCGCGCCCTCGCCGAGCACCTGCTGGACCTCGGGCACCGCCACATCGCCGTCGCAGCCGGCACGGCCGGGCTCACCACCGTCGCCGACCGGCTCTCCGGCGTGGCGGCCGCCCTGCGGCAGCGCGGCCTCTCCCTCGACGACCTTCCCGTCGTGCACTCCGACTTCACCCGCGACGGCGGCCGGGTCGCCGCCGAACGGATCCTGCGCGACCACCCCCGGACCACCGCGATCATCGCGCTCAACGACGCGATGGCCATCGGCGTGCTGTCGACGCTGCGGGCGCACCGCATCCCCGTGCCCGAACGGATGTCGGTCGTCGGGTTCGACGACGTCTCCGTCGCCGCCGACCTCGCCCCCAGCCTCACCACCATCCGGCTGCCCATGACCGACATGGGGCGGATGGCGCTGTCGCTCGCGCTCAAGCCCCGGTCGACCCGTCCCCGCCGCCGGTCCACCGGCCACCTCCTGGTGGTCCGCGACTCGACCGGGCCCGCCCCCACGGTGCTGCCCGCGAGCCGCGCCGACGGCCACCGCACCGGGGCCGGCGACCTGAGCGGAGCCGTCGGGCCCGTCGGCTGAACCCTCCCCGAGGTCGCGGGCCCTGCACCGGTGGCAGGATCAGGCCATGCCTTTGATCGAGGTCGTACTGGGTGACATCACGGACGAGGACGTCGACGCGATCGTCACCGCGGCGAACGAGTCGCTGCTCGGTGGCGGCGGCGTCGACGGGGCGATCCACCGCGCGGCCGGGCCACGGCTCGCCCGGGCGGGCGCCGCGCTGGCGCCGTGCGAGCCGGGCGACGCGGTGGCCACTCCGGCGTTCGACCTGGACCCACCGGTACGACACGTCATCCACACGGTCGGCCCGGTGTGGGAGGGCGGCGGCCACGGGGAGACCGACGTCCTGGCGTCGTGCTACCGGCGCTGTCTCGAGGTCGCCGACGTCATCGGCGCGCGCAGCGTCGCGTTCCCGGCCATCGCCACCGGCGTCTACGGGTTCCCGGCCGACCGGGCGGCGGCGATCGCCGTGACCACGATCCAGGCCACCCCCACCGAGGTCGGGCAGGTACGCCTCGTCGCCTTCGACGAGGCCACGTACGACCTGCTGACCGCGGCGCTGCACACCTGACCGCCTCGTACGCGCCATCCCCGTGCCGCATCGGCGGGACCCGAATCGAGGTCGGCCCGGCGAGCGCCGCGATTCCCGGGTCGGGTCTGTCACGATGGGCGCTCCCACGGACATGGAGTAGACGTGGGTTCGGGGACTGAGCACGAGGACCGCTTCCGACGCGTCTACGCGGCGAACTTCGAGCCGCTGCTGGCGTACGCCATGCGGCGCGTCGAGCAGCCCGAAGACGCGGCGGACGTGGTCGCCGAGACGTTTCTCGTCGCCTGGCGGCGCAGCCGTGACATGCCGCCGGAGGCTGAGGTTCGGCTGTGGCTGTACGGCGTGGCCCGACGGGTGCTGGCCAACCACCACCGCGGCGGAGTGCGCCGGGAACGGCTCGGTGAACGGTTGCGGCAACGACTCAGGGTCGCCGTCGCCGGCGACCCGGGCAGCGAGGTGCCCGAACGGCTCACGGTCCGGGCCGCGCTGGCCCGGCTGGGCGAGTTGGATCGCGAGGTGTTGATGCTGACCTTCTGGGAGGGCCTGGAGCCGCGCGAGGCCGCCGCGGTCCTGCACGTGAGCCCGGCTGTTGTCCGTACCCGGCTGTCACGTGCCCGGGCCCGGTTGCGAGATCTCGTCGGTGACGACCTCGGCCCGCCCGGACATGTACTCGACGTCATGGCAGCACGCACCTCGGAGGAGGGCAGATGACCGACGAGCACCTCGGCCGGATGGTCCGAGACGCCGACCCGTACCGACCCGATGTCATCAGGCACCTCGACGGGGCCGCGCAGAACCTCTTGGAGGAGATCATGTCCGTGCCGACCCTCGGACCCGTCGCCGAGCCGCCCGGCAAACGCCCCCGGGCGCGCCGCGGCATGATGAGCGGGCTCGTCGGCGCAAGCGTCGCGGCCACCCTTCTCGCCGGCGTCCTGGCCGTCTCGATCATGAACGGTGACCAGCCGGAAGGGCGCCCGGCGACCCCGCCGATCGCCTCCGAAGCGACGGGCCCGGCCGCGTATTCGGCGATGGTGCTCAAGGCGGCCGAGGAGAACCCGCGGCTGCTGATCGACCAGCCTGGCTGGAAGGCGACCACCGTCTACGGGTTCGCCGAGAAAGCGGGCACCATCGCGTTCAGCAACGGCGGACAGCAACTGGAGATGAACTGGTACCCGGCCGCCCAGTACGACGGCTACCACAAGGATCGGCTCCGGGTCAGCGAGCCGGAACCGGTGAAGGTCGACGGCTGGCCGGCCGACCTGTTCCGGTACAGCGCGAGCGACTTCGCCGTCATGCTCCGTCCCCGCGACGGTTCCTTCGTCGAACTGCGTACCGGGAGCGCCTGGACGCGGAGCGAGTTCGATCGCGTTGTCGCCGACGTGGTCCGCGTCGACGCCCGCACCTGGCTGGCCGCACTTCCGGCCGAGATCGTCACACCCGAGCGGGTGCAGGAGCAGGCGGCCAAGGTGCTCGCCGACGTGCCGCTCCCGCCAGGCTTCGACATCGCCGCACTGAACGGTCTCGGCACCAACGACCCCTACCAGTTCGGCGCCAAGGTGACCAGCCGGATCGGCTGCGGATGGATCGCCGAATGGCTGCGGGCGAAAGAGGCCGGCGACGACGCCGCCCTCCGGCGGGCCGCGGACGCGTTGCGCGGTAGCCACAAGTGGAAGGTGCTACACCAGATGAACGACGAGGGTGACTGGCCGGAGGTGTTCTGGGAGACCGCCGACAAGGTGGCCGCCGGAAGCCCGCCCGTCGGGTACAAGGAGGCCCTGGGCTGCGAGTAGCCGTCCCGGACCGCCGAGCAGTCTCGGGCTGGGCGCTGAGGATCCCCGGATCCTCAGCGCCCGACGCCTGCTCTGCGTCTCATCGCGCCCGGGCGCGGCGCGCCGATGACGGTCCTGACGGCCTTGCCGCCCTGGGCAGCCTGCTCGCCATCGCCACAGCCCTACTCCGATCGGGCTGGAACTCGGCCTGATCGCCGGCACCGCAGATGGTCACCGACGCGGTGCCCCTGGCCAACCGGGCCAGGACCCAGGGCATGATGGACGTGTCCATCGCTGTCGCCGGCGCCACCGGCGGCCTTTCCTCCGGCCTGGTCGTCTCCGCCGCCGGTTCTCCGGTCCTGGCGCTCGTCGGCGGCCTCGTGTCCCTCACCATGCTGCCCGCCATCACCGCCACCACGAGGATCCGATGAACCCGCCCACCGACCCTGCCGTCCGCACCGTCGACGGCAGTGGCCTTCTCTGCGTCACCCTCCTGCTCCGCCTGCGGAAGGAAATCGACGGCGTCCCGCCGGGCACCGTCGTGCACGTCATCGCCACCGACCCCGTCGCGCCCATCGACCTACCCGCCTGGTGCCACCTGACCGGCCACACGTGGCTCGGCCGCCAACCATCCGCGGCCGGCACGGTCTACGCGATCCGCGTCACCGCAGCGGCCACACCGGTCGACCAGCAGCGACCCTGGATCACCCACCGCTGACCGGCCTGCGGGGCGTTCACCCACTTCACCGTGCCGAGCCTGAGCCGCTCCGATTCGGCGATCCCAGCCCGGTCGGGGTCAGCATCGGCTGCGACGGCGTCTGCGCTCCCCGAAGGACTCGAACCCCTAACCTTCTGGCGCATAGGTCGGGTTGAGGGAGAAGTAGTCCTCCTCTTCCTGGGCCAGGTGCAGCCGGAGCACGGCGTCCAGGCCGTACAGGGCGGCCAGCAGGTCGGGCACCTCCTCGCGGCGCAGCCGGCCGTCCGGGTGTTGGGCCAGGTGGCCGCCGATCCGGTTCATAAGCCGGTGGATCTCCACGTGTGCGCGGCTCATCGTCGAGGTCGCGTCGGCGCTGCCGAGCGGGCCCGCCAACGCCGGGTAGAGGTGGCGTTCCTCGGCCGCCTCGTGCGGCAGCACCTCGTCGACCAGGCGGCGGTGCACGTCGCGCAACGCCGGCACGCACTCCGGCGCGTCGGGGCGGGTCGCCACCAGGTCGGCGGTGTCGCGCAGCCGGGTCAGCACGTCCCGCACCCCGCCGTGCTCGCCGGCGTACCGGTCGAGCAGTTTCCGGGTTTCCGGCGGGACGTCGCGGCGGCGCAGGCCGCCCCCGAGGGCGCGCAGCGCGTTGAGGATCACCAGCACGTCGATGCCCTCCTGGAGGAACGCGCCGGCGACCGGGGGCAGCCCGCCGGCCGCAGCGATGATCATCGCGACGACGGCCAGGCCCATCCCGACGGTGGCGCTCTGCACCGCGATGCGGCGCGCGTACCGGGCGATGTCGACGGCGTCGGCGAGCCGGTCCAGCCGGTCCACGGTGAGCACCGCGTCGGCGACGTCGGCGGACGCCGTCGCCCCGGTGGCGCCCATTGCCACCCCCACGTGCGCCGCAGCCAGGGCCGGGGCGTCGTTGACGCCGTCGCCGACCATCACCGTGATCGTCCGGCCGGACTCCTCCCGGACCCGGGCCACTTTCTCCTGCGGCGAGCACTGGGCGATCACGTCGTCCACGCCGACGGCCTGCGCCACTTGCCGAGCGGTCTCCGACCGGTCGCCGGTGACCATGATCAGCCGGCGGAAGCCGGCCTCCCGGAGCCGCCGCACGGTACGCCGGGCGTCGGGACGTACCGGATCCTCCAGCAGGATCGCGCCGAGCGGGACGCGGTCGTCGCTGACCCAGACGGTGGAGCGGCCGGCCATTTCGGCGCGCTCGTGTACCCGGCGCGCCCACTCGGGTGGTTCACCGGTGAGCTGGCCGACTCGGACCAGGCGGCCGTCCACCCGGCCGGTGACCCCGCGCCCCGGTTCCTCGGTGACGTCGGCCGGCTCGGCCAGCGGCAGCCCCTGCTCGCGGGCCTGCCGGACCAGGGCGGCGGCAAGCACGTGCGGGGAGAGCTGCTCGACGGAGGCGGCAAGCCGCAGCACCTCGTCCCGGTCGCCGCCGGGGGCGACCACCGTCTCGGCGGCACGGGGGCGGCCGGTGGTGAGCGTGCCGGTCTTGTCCATCAGCAGGGTGCGGGCCCGGCCCAGCAGCTCCAGCGACCCGCCGTCGCGGACCAGTACGCCGCGCCGGGCCACCCGGGACAGCCCGGAGACGATCGCGATGGGGGTGGCCAGCAGCAGCGGGCAGGGGGTGGCCACCACCAGCACCGCCACCGCCCGCAGGAACTGGCCGCTGAGCAGCCAGGCGAGCCCCGCCAGCAGCAGGGTGAACGGCACGAACGCGGCGGCGTACCGGTCGGCGAGCCGAACCATCGGGGCCTTGTGCGCGGTGGCCTCCTCCGCGAGCCGGACGATGCCCGCGTACGTGCTCTCTGCCGCGCTCTTGCCGGCCCGCAGCCCGAACCCGGCGCCGGCGTTGACCACACCGCTGACGACCTGCTCACCGGCGGAGCGGGTGACCAGCTGCGATTCGCCGGTGACCGTCGACTCGTCCAGGGTCGCGGCCTCCTCGACGGTCCCGTCCACCGGCACCACGTCGCCGGGGCCGACGACGAGCCGATCTCCCACCGCCACCTGGTCCAGGGGCACAACCTCGATCCCGCCGTCCGGGGTGCGTCGCCGCGCCTGCCGGGGTGCCCGTTCCAGCAGCGCGCGCAGGTCACGGCTGGCCCGGCGCTGCGCGTAGTCCTCCAGCGCCTGCCCGGTGGCGACCATCACGGCGATCACCGCGCCGGCCAGGTACTCGCGGACCAGCAGCGTGCCGACCAGAGCCAGGACGGCGATCACGTCCACCCCGAACTGCCGGCGCCACACCTGCCGCAGCGTCGACCAGGTGGCCGGCAGCAGTGCCACCAGGGTCACCGCCGCCCAGACCAGTTGGGCCGCCTCCGGCAGCCCGGCGAGCCACAACCCGGCGCCGGCCAGCACGGCCAGGGTGAGCAGGGTCAGCGGCGCCCACTGCCGCCAGTCCACCCGGCGCCGCCCCACCGGCCGCTCCGGTACGCACTCGCGCGGTTCCGCCCTCACCTACGGATCGTCCCAGCGGCGCGGCCGGCCGGACCGGGCAACCGAGGTAATCCGGCGCGGGCCGGGCGAGCGCCAGCGCGCTCACCGAGGCCGCCACGACGGCCGGTCGCGCCCCCCTCCGTGGACAACACCCCACCCTGGCGCTGGGCAGCCCTCCCGACGCGCTGGCACTACGGAGGGTGCGGGCCCCGCCTCGCCGCCACCGACCCGAGGGTTCGGGTAAGATCCCCCGCCAGCGGAACATCCCTGGCTAATGCCATCAGCTATCCGAGGGCTCACGCCGAGCTACTCTCCGCCGCCCCGTTCTCCCCGCCACCCCGGTTTCCTCCAGCGGCCAGCACCTCGGCGAAGAACCGCAACCGGACCTCGTCCTGCACCGACTCACCGCCTTCGTGTCCGTTGAACGGGTACACCTCGATCCGGCGCGGGCCGGCATAGTGGTGGTAGGCGCCGAACACCGTCGACGGCGGGCAGCTGGCGTCCATCAACGCCACGCTGAACAGTGCCGGGCAGCGCCCCCGGATGGCGAAGTTGACCCCGTCGACATAGCTCAACGTGTCGAAGACCCGCTCCACGTTGCCCCGGTGGACCTTCAGGTAGTTGACGATCTCCTGGTAGGGGCCGGCGGTGGCCCGCTCGGCGCCACGCCGGAAGTCACAGAGGAAGGGCACGTCGGGCGCGACCGCGCGCAGCCGGGGGTCGAGGGCCGCGACCGCCAGCGACAGCCCGCCACCCTGGCTGATTCCGGTGGCCACCACCTGGTCCGGATCGACCAGCGGATGCGCCCGGGCCGCCTGTACGGCACGCACCGCGTCGGTGACCACCCGCCGGTAGTAGAGGGTTCGGGGGTCGAGCACGCCCCGGGTGACAAAGCCGGGATGCTGCGGGTTGCCGCCGGCCGGCTCGTGGTCGGGGGTCGCTCCGGCACTCCACCCGCTGCCCTGGCCCCGTACGTCCATGAACAGGTGGGCATAGCCCGCGGCGGCGTAGAGCAGGTTCTCGTGCGGCAGGCCCCGGCCGCCGCCGTAACCGGGAAACTCCACCACGCACGGCAGCGGCTTTTCGGCACCGGTCGGGACGGCGAGCCACGCCTTGACCCGGTCGCCGCCGAAGCCACTGAACGTCACGTCGTGGACGGTGATCACGCGCAGCGGCGAGTCGACCGGCTCGAAGGTGGCGTCCAGACCGCGCCGGGCCGCCTCGGCCAGGGTGTCGGCCCAGAACTCGTCGAAATCGGCGGGCTCGCGGCGCACCGGCCGGTATCCGGCGAGTTCGGCCAACGGCAGGTCGGTCATCGGCATGGCGTACCCCATTTCCTCTGGTCGCGTCGGCCGACCCGAACCAGCCATGGTCACGCTGAGTGATGACTGGTGTCCAGTATGGACGGGCGGGTGAACGGCCGGATGCCATCCTTGGCTGCGGCGAGCGGCCGGGTCAAGAGCCCCGTCGCCTGACTAGACGACCGGGAAGTGCGCTACTAATCCGTATTAGCTTCTTGACTCGACGGATCGCCCGGGACCACACTCAGCACTCGGATCAGCCTGACACCTACCGCGCCCTTCGTCACTATTGGTGTCGGGTTGGCCATGCCCCGACGCCGCCCTCGCCGCGACCGCCGGCCAGTCTCCCGTGCCTCGTCCGAGTCGCCGATTCCGCTCCGACCCGCCTGCCCGTCCCGACAGGAGGACCATCATGGCCAACGACCCGACCCCGACCAGGTTCAGACGCCGAGCGTTGCTGGCCGCCGCAGCAGGCGGAGCAGCGCTGCTCGCCGTACCGATCCGGGCGCTCGCCGAGACGTCGGAGACCGCTGGGACGTCGGCGACCACCGCGTCGGGCCTGCCGCTGCTGGCCCCACTGCCGCCCGGAGCACCGGACCGGGCCCTGTTCGCCCCGCTGGAACAGCGGTTCGCCGGCTACCTGGCGATCCTTCCGGGGATGACCAACGACATCGACGACACGACCAACCACGGGTTCATGGGCGGCGGCTGGTGGCGCTCCCCGAACGCGCCGTACAACGCCAGGGTGCAGGAGCACGTCTACACGTTGAGCTGGTTCCACGCCAACCAGCGGCCGTGGAATCCGTACGCCGGAAACGCGGCGCTGGCCGGGCGGCTCGACGCGGCGCTCGGGCACTACCTCGGGCTCCAGCACGACGACGGATCCTGGCCGGAGTACAGCCGCAACGAGCACTCGCTGCCCGCCACCGGCTTCGGCCTCGGTTACCTGGCCAAGACCCTGGCCAACCTGCGGCAGTCAGGCGCGCTGCCGCAGCGGCGGACAGAGATCGAACGGGCCCTGCACGCCGGGATGGGCTGGCTGCTGAATCCGGCCAACGGCATCTGGCGTACCCCGGTCCAGTGGACCAACCAGGTCGCCGGCGGCCTCGCCGGCGCGACCCTGGCGCTGCGGCTCCAACCGGACGCCGCGCTGGCCGCCCGGCTCACCGAGCGGATCGACTTCCTGGCCGAGCACGGACAGAGCCCGGCCGGCTTCTTCTACGACCCGACCGGCATGGACATCAACTACAACTTCGAGGTGATGCTGCCGGAGCTGGCGGAGATCTACCTGCTCACCGGCAACCGGGCCGTGCTGGGAATGGCCCGCCGGTTCACCGAGTGGTTCGGCTACAACCTGCTCCGCGAGCCGGACGGCTCGGGCTGGCTCACCTACTACGCCATGTCCGCCCGGACCAGCGTCGCCTACTACGACAACGTGATCCCCGACCCGGACCGCACCAACCTCAACTCGGCCTTCGTCCACGACCTGCCACAACTCGGCGCGTTCCTCACGTCCAGGGAGGACCGGGCCGCCGCCCGCGCCGCCTGGGCCGCCCAGCCGAGCCCCGCTCCCGGGCCGGCCAAGCAGGACACCTCGCCCCGGATCATCGCGCACGCACCGTACGAGGAGACGCTGCCGAGCAACGCCGAGAAGGAGCGGGCCATCGCGGCGCTGCCCTACCTGCGGCAGCCGGAGTTCGCCCAGGTGCGCCGGGACACCGCGGTCAAGCAGGACTACCTCTACGTCAGGCGGCCGGGGCTCTATTTCGGAGCGTTCTTCGGCACCCGGCCGACCAGCACGGTCCGCAGCGGACCGGGCTTCCTCTGGCACCCGGCGGCCGGCACCATCGTGCACGCCCAGCAGAGCGACACCGGTTGCTGGTCGACGCTGCTGCCCAACGGCAACCCGGACGGCCGGAGCAACCTGGTCGCCGAATACCAGGTCGGTGACCGGGAGTGGAACGGGAAGTTCCTCTCCCCCGGCGACGCGCCGGTGCGGGTGCGCTACCGTCTGCCGGACTCGCGGATCACCACCGAGCTGACCGTCACCCGGGACAGCGTGATTCGCTCGGTGCGGGTCACCTCGACGGCGACCGAGCAGATCCCACTGGTGCTGCAACCGCAGGACGTCGTGACGTTCGCCGACGGCACCCCGGTCGCCTACGGCGCCGACGCGGCTGCCCGCACCGACGGCCTGACCATCCGTCGCGGCGGCACCGTCGTCACGATCAGTTGGGACAGCGTACGGCCGGCCACCGTGACCAGCACGTCCCGGACCTACCTGCGCGACGCCCGGCGCCGGGTGCACACGCTGCGGGTGCCGCACGACGGCCGGATCGAGGTACGCATCACCCTCTCCTGACCGTACGGTCTGATACCGACCAACTGCCGGACAGCACCACCCTTCCGGCGACCGAGGCGGCCGCCGGCGTGGACACCACGCCGGCGGCAGTCCTCCCAGCAGATGAAATCCGTCCGTGTCCCGCGGCTCGAACAAGGACTGTTCCGCGCCAGCCTGCCCGTCCCACTCGGCTGACCGCCATCGCTTGACCAGTAGCCGTGGCCCGGCCCGCCCGATCTCTTGACACCGCGTAACGGCATTCCCGGCCGCCGGTCAGGTACGCTACGACGCGGTGCGGTTCCGGCCCGTCACCGACGATGGCTACGGCGTCATCAGCGACGTCGCCGCGCTGTCCGGCGGGAGGCTGGCGCTGCGGCCCGGCGCACTCGCCCGGCGCACCGACGAGGGACTGGTCGAGCCGGACCGGGAGGAGAGGGACGACTACGCCGCTACCGCCGGCTCACCGGCGTGGGCAGGATCCGAGCGCGACCCGTCAGCGACTCCGGCGGGCGTTGAGCCGCGCGGCCTGACGCGTCAGGTGGTCTCGCTCAGCGAGGTTGGGGGCCTTGTGGGCCGCCTCGGCGTACAGCCGTGCCGCCGTGGCCAGGTCGCCGTCGCGCTCGTGGAGGTACGCCGCCACCGCGGCGTGGCGCGGCAGCGAGTCGTCCAGCGCCGCGAGCGCCGCCAGCCCGGCGCGCGCTCCGTCGGCCTCGCCGACGGCCACGGCGCGGTTGAGCCGGACGACCGGGCTGTCGGTCAGGCGCGCGAGTTCGTCGTACCACTCGACGATCTGCACCCAGTCCGTCTCCTCGGCGGTGCGTGCGTCAGCGTGCAGTGCCGCGATGGCGGCCTGGGCCTGGAACTCGCCCAGCCGGTCACGGGCGAGTGCGGCCTGCAGGATCTCGACGCCCTCGGCGATCGACGCGGTGTCCCACCGGCCGCGGTCCTGGTCGGCCAGTGGCATCAGGCTGCCGTCGGGCGCGGTCCGGGTGGCGCGCCGGGCGTGGTGCAGCAGCATGAGGGCGAGCAGCCCCGCCACCTCGGGGTGGTCGATCGCGGTCGCGAGCTGCCGGGTGAGCCGGATGGCCTCGGCGGCGAGGTCCACGTCGCCGGAGTAGCCCTCGTTGAAGACCAGGTAGAGCACGCGCAGCACGGTGGCGACGTCGCCGGGCTGGTTGAACCGCACGCCGGAGACGGTGCGCTTGGCCCGGCTGATGCGTTGCGCCATGGTCGCCTCGGGCACCAGGTAGGCCTGGGCGATCTGGCGGGTGGTCAGCCCGCCGACGGCGCGCAGCGTGAGGGCGACCGCGGACGACGGCGTCAGTGACGGGTGGGCGCACAGGAAGTAGAGCTGGAGCGTGTCGTCGACCGCGGGCGCGGGCCCGGGCGCCGGCTCCTCGTCGATGAGGTCCTCACGCCGGCGGCGGGCGGCGTCCGCCCGGGTCGCGTCGAGGAACCGGCGCCAGGCCACGGTGACCAGCCAGCCCTTCGGGTCCCGCGGCGGGTCGGCCGGCCAGACGCGGACCGCCTCGACCAGCGCGTCCTGCACGGCGTCCTCGGCCGCCGCGAAGTCGGCTCCGCGGCGGACGAGGATCCCGAGCACGCTCGGCGTGAGGCTCCGGAGCAGGGCCTCGTCCATCAGATCACTCCGTGATGGTGGGCGGCTCGGCCAGGAACGGACGTACCTCGAGCCACTCGTGGATCGGCTTCCCGCCCGCCCCCGGGGCGGCCGACAGCTCCCCAGCCAGCTCGATGGCGCGCTCGTAACTGTCGACGTCGATCACCATCCACCCGGCGATGAGGTCCTTGGTCTCGGCGAACGGGCCGTCGGTGACCGGCGGGCGACCCTCCCCGTCGTACCGGACGAACGTCCCCTCCGGGGCGAGCGCCTGGCCGTCGACGAACTCGCCGGTCCCCTCGAGCCGGGCCGCGAAGTCGCGCATGTACTGCACGTGCGCCGAGATTTCCTCCGGCGTCCACTGGTCCATGGGCACGTCGTTGACCGCAGCCGGAGCGCCGCGGTAGTGCTTGAGCAGCAAGTACTTGGCCATCGTATTTCTCCTCGGTGCTGGTGCGACCCATTCTGGTCACGGCCAGCCCGGGGAC
Organism: Micromonospora sp. NPDC049139; assembly: GCF_055586845.1. NCBI lineage: Bacteria > Bacillati > Actinomycetota > Actinomycetes > Micromonosporales > Micromonosporaceae > Micromonospora > Micromonospora sp. NPDC049139. The sequence continues at coordinate 117,403 of NZ_JBVJHK010000015.1, forward strand.
GGAGCCAGTCACGGGTTCTCGACATCGCCGTCCGAGATTTTTTGGCTCTCCGCCGCGGTCGCCTCGGCCCCGGGACAGGTCTTCCACAGCAGCCCGTCGATCTCGACGACGGGCTGCTCAGCCTCCGCCGAGGGGGCCACCGACCGACCTGGGGTATCTGTCCTAGAGCCCCTGGACAGGACGTGACAGCAGGCAGAACTCGTTGCCCTCAGGATCAGCGAGCACGACCCAGCTCACGTCGGAGGACTGTCCCACGTCGACGCGTCGCGCACCGAGGGCGAGCAACCGGTCAAGCTCCTCCGCGGTGGACACGCCGTCGGCACGCAGGTCGAAATGCAACCGGTTCTTGATCACCTTGCCCTCCGGCACGGCCGCCACGTCGATCATCGGCCAGGAACGGTCGGAGGCCGCAATGGTGATCACCTCACCATCCTCATCGACAACCTGCCAGCCGAGAACCGAGCACCAGAAGTCGGCGATCAGTTGTGGCCGGACGGCGTCGATGGCGATGGCGGCAAGACGGCTCGGCATGCCGTCATTCTCACCCACGAACAGGCTGAGCCGTGTTCTGGCCGTCCGCTCCACCGCGCCACTATTCAATCGACGATTCTCCATATATTGTGCAGGCCGGAAGCGCCATCGCCGTTCACTGTGGAGCGTGGAGGAGCGGATGGGACTCATCTCGTGGCAGGACAGGCGACGCGGCCGGTCGGCGCCGGCGGCCCTGGGCATCCTGGTGCTGGCGGCCGGACTGGCGGTTGCCGGTCCACCCACCGCCGCACAGGCATCCGACTGCACGCGCACCCACACCGGCCGCACGCCGTTGCCGGACCTGCGTACCGGTACGTACCTCGGTGCGCAGGGCGGGCTCTACCCGGGTGGCGTCAACGTCCGCCCGGCCGCACACGACTCGGCGGGGCGGTCCCTGGCGGCCACCCAGGTCGTCCCGCGCAACGCGGCGGGCGCCGCCGACCCGACCAACGGCCGGATCGTGTTCGCCTCGATCGGCATGTCGAACACCACCCAGGAGTTCCAGGCGTTCATGCAGGCGACGGCAGGTGACACCACCATCAACCCCCGGTTGGTGATGGTCGACGGAGCCCAGGGCGGGCGCGCTGCGACCGACTGGGCCGACCCGAACAGCACCACCTGGCAGATCCTCAACGATCGGCTGAGACAGGCCGGGGTCACCCCAGCCCAGGTGCAGACAGTCTGGCTGAAGCAGCAGTTCGCCGGGGACGGGCTGGGCGCGTTCCCCAGCGGGGCGCAGAAGCTACGGGACTCCCTACGCAGCATCGTCACCATCGCCCGGAGCAAGTACCCGAACCTGCGAATCGTCCACCTGTCCAGCCGCACCTACGGTGACTACTCCACCGCGACCCGCGGCACCGGCGCCTACGAGCAGGCGTTTGCCGTCAAGTGGCTGATCGAGGACCAGATCGCCGGAGATCCTCGACTGGCGTACGCCGGCAGCGGCGCCCCGGCTCCATGGCTGGCCTGGGGCCCTTATCTGTGGGCGGACGGGCTCGGCGCGGACGACGTGGTGGGCGGCGTGCCGGGGCGCAGCGACGGGCTGGAGTGGTCCTGCGCTGACTACCAGAGCGACGGCGTGCACCCCAGCACCTCCGGCCGGAAAAAGGTCGCCCAGGCGCTGATCAGCTTCTACAAGAACGACACCACCGCCACCCCCTGGTTCCGTCGCAGTTGACCGCAGCCAGCCCGCGACAGCCGGGATCGTCATCAGCACTCCCACTCTGGTCGTTTGCACCGCGCTCACCGCGCGACCGCACCTCGGCTGTGGGATTGCTCGCGCCCACGCCGGACACACCCACAGCCCGGGCTCCTCCACGACCACCGACATCAAGACGTGGGCGCTGCCGCACCTGGCGGAGGCGGCACTGCTGAGCGGGCGACAGGCGGGGCTGTGCGCGGTCATGATGGATTCGGTCGCGTAGAACTGCCATGATGCCGCGCATGTCACTGCACCGCCGCACCGTGCTCGGCGCCGGTCTCGCGGCAGCCGCCGCCACCCTCGCCGGCTGTCGCGAGGTGGTCCGTTCGGCCACTTCCGGCCCGACCGCCGGCCCCAGCCCGTCGGCCGCGTCGCCGCGACCGGCAGCGCGACGGGATACGGCTCCGAGGGCCGCGACGTCAGCCACCACCGGCACCCCCGTGACGTCCGCCGACCGCAGGCTGCTCCGCGAACTCGACCGCCACCTCGTTCCGACCAGCGCCAACCCCAAGCATCCGGCGTACGCGGGCGCGGTCGCGCTCTGCCAGGTGAACGGCACCACCACGGCGCGGGCGCGGGTCGGCAAGGCGCTGCGCTACGGCGCGGGCCCGGTGTTGCTGCCCGAGTCGAAGCAGGTCGCGATGCGGCCCGACTCGATCTTCGACCTGGCCTCGATCACCAAGGTCTACACCGCGATCCTCGCGCTGCAACAGGTCGACAAGGGGCGGCTCGATCTCCACGCGCCCGTGGCCGCATACCTGCCGGCCTTCACGGGCACGGGCAAGAACAGAGTCACCGTCGCCATGCTGCTGGCGCACACCAGCGGACTACCCGTCGGAGCCAACGTCGCCGGCCTGCCCGACGACGCGGCCCGCCGGGCGGCGGTCCTCGCCACTCCCCTGGTCAGCGGCGCAACCCCCGGCACGGTCTTCCGCTACTCCAGCGTCGGCCTGATGGTCCTCGCATTCCTGGTCGAAAAGGTCACCGGACAACGGCTCGACCAGGCCCTCACAACCGGGTTGACCGGGCCACTCGGCCTGAAGGACACCGGATTCAACCCCAAGACCTGGCTCAGCGCCTCAGATCAGGCGAGCCGACTCGTCGCCACAGACGCGCGGTCCTCCCGAGGGCTGCTCCGCGGCGTGGTGCACGACGACGTCGCCAACCACATGGGGGGAATCGCCGGCCACGCCGGCATCTTCAGCACCGCCGCCGAGGTAGCCGTCATCGGTCAGCTGCTACTCAACGACGGCATCCACAACGGCACCCGGATCCTCTCCGAAGAGATCACCCGACAGATGCTCACCAACGTGAACACCGGCCTGCCCGCCGTCGACCCGGAACGACCCAACCGCACCTCCGCGCACGGCCTCGGCGTCGTGCTCGACCAGCCCTGGTTCATGGGCCGGCTCAGCAGCCCCCGCACCTTCGGGCACACCGGCTTCACCGGCACCTCCCTGGTGGTCCACCCGGACCGCCGGATGGTCCTGGTCCTCCTGACAAACCGCGCCCACCCGAACTGGAGCTGGGCGAACCCCGACCCGGTCCGCGTGGCCGTCGCCAACACCGTCTCCGCCACCGCGACGCCGCGCCAGTAATCCAGCCGCACCTGTTGGAGTCGGAGTCTTCGCTGGTGGCATCGGGTGGAGACGCGCGCCTCAGCGTGCGCCGTAGTAGCGGCGATGCAGGTCGTGCACCTGCGCGGCGAGGTCAGGCACGGGCCCTTCCACCACGACGTTGGGAGCAATGTCCCGGATCGGCAGAGACCGCACGGGTGGCGGGGGCACGTTCATCTCGGTCAGCCAGCCCGCCAACTGCTCGGAAGAAGCCACGTACACGATCCGGCCGAGACCCACCCAGCCGTGCGCCGCAGCACACATGGGGCAGTGCTCGCCGGAGGTGAAGACGGTCGCCCGCGCTCGTTGTTCAGGGGACATGTTCGCCGCGGCCCAGCGGGCCAGCTCGAACTCCGGGTGACGGGTCCGGTCGCCGCCCGCCACCCGGTTGCGGTCCTCGGCGAGGGCGGTCCCGTCGGCGTCGACCAGCACCGAGCCGAACGGCTCGTCGCCCTCTTCCAGAGCCTCGACGGCCAGCTCGATACAGCGGCGCAGATGCCGCAGTTCCATGTCGCTAACCATGGGTCTCCCGGGAGTCAACCTCCGCTGCCAGGGCACTGATTCACGTGGCTTCGCGGCGGGCAATGGAGGTCAGCCGGTCGGCTGCTGCGACAGGATAGCGACGATTGCGGTGTTGCCGCAGCCGCCGCGCGTCGTGTCGCACCGCTTCGATGCCGTCCTTGTCCGATCCGGTGGACATCCGCGTCGGCGGCCACGAGGATCTCCGCGAGCGCCGACCGGCGCGCGGCCGACCGACTCAGGTGGCCGCCCGGCCGGCCCTGCGTGCGCGGTCAGGGGTGCACGACGCCCCAGGTGCGATCACCGGGGCCGACCAGGGCGGTCAGGTAGACCGGAGGAGTCTGCTTCGCAGCCTGCCTGCAGACGTGTTTCGTGCATCGGTGCGTGACCTCGAACGCCTCGGCTCCGGGCGGAACGATGCGCAGGTCCAGCCGGTACACGATGTCATCGCCACCGTGCTCCTCCTCCGCTGAGAGGATCTCGGCGCGCGCTCTGACCCCGGAGGCCTGCAGTTTCTCGGTGGCCTCGGCGGCCAGGCCCGCAGCGAACCACGCGCTGAGCCCGATCACCGACAGGATCAAGCCGGTCACGACCAGGAGCAGCGTCTGCCACCACGCATCGCTGTTCACGACGAAGATGCCGATCCCGATGACCGTGCCGCCGAGCGCCGAGGTGGTGACGATCCTCTCCGCGAGAGCCGAGCGTCGAGTAGTCAGGTGCACCTGTGTCCACGGGACCGGCTCACGGTCCGATTCGCTCACCACGTCATTGATCGAACGTGAGCCGATCCCATTCGAGGCCGCCGCGCCAGTCGGACCGGCCGGCCGCCCAACCGGTGATGACCGACTGGAGCACGTCCAGCTCGTCGACGTACGCCCGGAAGTGGCGGTCCGGCCCGCCGTCGCGGTACTCGACGACCAGCCGCCACCTCCCGTCGTCGTCCCTGACCTCGGCGCACTGGATGTAGGTCTGCCCGTCGGGGGCGCCGGTGCGGTGGACAACCAGGAACTCCTCGCCCGTCGAGTGGACCCGCTCGGCGAGATCCAGCAGCAGTTCCTCGGCCGGGTCGTCGTATCTGGCGCCCGACTCGACTTCGGCCCGGATGGTGGGTCTTGTCATGCGGCGAGTGTGCCAGCCCGGCTCAACCCGCGCGTAGCGTCACGGCAGCGTGGCCAGCCGGTGCCGCACCACCACACGGGAGGCCGATGGCCAACTGGGGCGGCCCCGTCAGCGAAGGAAGATGGTTCCTCCCCATCCTGGGCCGTGTGCTGCCGCCGTCGGGAACATCAATCCACTCGTGAAGCGACCCGCATTGATGTTCGTGAGGAGCCGGCCCTCACCGTTGATCGAGATCAGGTCGGCGCGGCCGTCCCCGCTCAGGTCGGTCGGGTAGGGCAGCATGTTGGCGTTCCAACCCTGGCCCACCGAAGCTCGGGGTCCGAAGCTGACCAGCCCGTTCGTCACACCCTGGTTGCGGAAGGCGGCAAGCGTCCCGTCCGCTAGCACGCCGAGCACATCCGCGGGTCCGTCACCATCGAGGTCGACGACGTGCATGGCCAGGTAACCGGTCCAGCCCGCACCGACCCGCTGACCGGCGGCGAACATACCTCCGCTGAAGCTGCCGGTGTTGAGGTAGTGCCACAGCGACCCATCCGGCTTGATGGACATCAGGTCGGCTCTTCCGTCACCCGTGAGGTCACCGACGAAGGGAAGCTCGGCGGTGCTCCAGCCCTGGCCCACCGGGACGGCCGGACCCCAGGTGACCGCACCGTTGTTCATGCCGGTGTTGCGGAATGCCTTGAGCGTGCCGTCCGGGAACACCCCCAGCAGGTCGGCGCGCCCGTCGTCATCGAGGTCGGCCAGGTGCACCGCCAACGTCCCCTGCCAGCCACCGCCGACCTGGACGCCTGCGGCGAACATGCCACCCGTGACGGACCCGGTGTTCCTGAACTGCACCAAGGCTCCGGTGCTGGTCACCGTGAGCAGGTCCGCGAGCCGGTCACCGTCAAGGTCACCGATGATGGGCAGTTGCGAGGCCGACCATCCCTGCCCGACCGTCTGGGTAGCGCCCAGCTCCGGCCAGTTCACCGTGGTGCGCAGGTTCTCGTACGCGTTCAGCGTGCCGTTTCCCGTCACGGCCAGGACATCGGAGCGCCCGTCGCCGCTCAGGTCCACCCGGTCGATGCCCCGACGCAGCGCGAAGGTCACCAGGGGGTGGAGCACACCGTGTGCCACCGACTCGGGATGGGCGGCGATGGCGGGAAGGAGGTTACGGATCTCCTGGCGAAGGTTGTTCGCGACGGTGGTCTGTCCGGCGCGCTCGGCGGTCAGGAGATCCACGGCGCGGGTCGCCGCGTCCACGAGGCGCACCGCCTGCTGTAGCCATGGCGTCGCCTGGGTTGTCAGGCTGGTTTGCATGGCCTGCAGGTCCATGCTGGCCGTCTTGAGATCAGAGAGCCTCTGTTTGAGTGCGACGGCGGCGCCGTCCACCCCGTTTCCGGTGCGGAGGGCGTCGCGGAAGGTTCTAATGGCGGCCGCCAGCGCCACCGAGTCGGTGTGGTCGATGACGGACGAGCGGTTGATCTCCGCGAAGGTTCGGAGCTGGCCGGCCTTCGACCCACCGAGGGTGTTGATGGCGCGTAACCAGGAGCTCTCTGGCTGGTACTGTGCCGGATTCCAGGCGAAGTCGGCGGCGGTGAGCAGGGGGAGCTGAGAGGGGCCCTGCTGGGTCATCTCGTTGAACAGGATTCCTGGAGCAGCCGAGAGCGCGGGCTCTCGCCCGGCCAGCGGGCCCATCTGGAGCCGGTCCCAGACCTGGTCGTTGACGGGGAAGTTGTCCCAGATGGCGAGGCGGTGCCGGGGGAACGCCAACTGTGCGTCGTCGAGATTCTTCTTGGTGATACGCGGAGACAGCACCTCGGGTCCGGTCCAGTACACGCCCACGTCGGTGCCGAGCCGGGTGTCGAACTCGGTGCGGTAGCTGCTGGCCGCCGTCCCGGCGTACTCGCTGCTGACGGTGTACAGCTGGCCCATGTCGGCGTGGGTGCTGATGAACTGTGTCTGGACGAAGTTCGTGACGTCGGCCTGCGCCCGGGCCCACGCCGTGACCCCGGTTCCGTATGTGCCGGTGTCGGTGGAGCAGGAGAACGGCCGTGTCGGGAAGACGTCGTCCCAGGCGATGACGAAGTGCCTGACTCCGATCTGGCGCAGCTGGTCGAGCCGGGAGAGCAGCGTGCTGCGCTCCGTGGCGGACGAGTGGCAGATGCCGTTGGCCTGGTCGAGTGGCATCTCGGGTGAGATCCGGTATACGAACGCGACGTGCAGGCTGTTGGCCTTGGTGACGACTTCCTGAAGGTCGCCAAGTTCGGCGTCCGTGTACGGGGTCCGCCAGTTGTTGCTGCCGCTGCCGCCCGTGCGCGGGTCCGCCGCGGGCCCGTAGAAGAAGCGGTTCATCTTGTTGCGGGCGAGGACCTCCACCTGTTCCAGCCGGTCAGCTTTCGTCCACCGGGCCACCCCTGGTGGTGGGGGGTTGGCCGAGTCCATACCGCCGCGGAACGAGAAGGCCGGCCAGTCCTTGATCGTGACCCGCGCGATTTCCGCGCCGGAGGAATCCGACGCCAGGAGCTGTCTCAGGGTCTGCGCGGCGTAGAAGGTGCCCACCTTGTCGCCGCCGGCGAGCACGACCCGCTGCCTGCCGCCGGAGTCCGTCCCGGTGGCCAGCAGATAACCCTGGTCCGGCAGGGTGCTCGGGGTGGTGACACCGAGTGCGTTCAGGGCCGCCGCGCTGGCGGGGGTCTCCCGCGCTCCCCCGACGTAGACGGTTGTTCCGGCGCCGGGATCGGTGTTGGTGAGGGTGACCCTGGTGCGGTGTGCGGTGAGAGCGGCCACCACGGCGTCAACGGCCGGCTGGTCCGCAGCCGCGCCACGGACGACTGTCACAGCGACCGGCAGGTCAAGCGGGGTCCCGGTGACGGACAGCTCCCGTGGCTGTGGATTGAGGGGCGGGGTGGCCGCGGCGCCGCTGGCCGTGGACGGTGAGCCCAACAGCCCGACCGCGCCGAACAGCGAGGCGAGCACACAGCCGGCCACTGTGCGTGGGAAGCGCCAGCGTCCCCGAGGGTAGCCGTTTCGCATGGACGCACTCCTAGGAACTTGAGGATCGTGACTGGAGGCCGTAGCGCGCGGTAGGTACGCACCGGCTATGAAATACTGGACTAGACCATCGAGATTCGTCAATGGCTACAGGCCGGCTGATCAACAGGCTTCACCGCCCCACGACCGTCACACCCTTGACGTAGTGGGCCTTCACCATGTCCGGGGTGAGCGCGCGATCGTAGACGGCGACCTCGGACATCCATCCGCCGAAGCGGTTCGCCGCGTCATCCCCTCGTGCCCCGATCTTCAGCGAAGCAGCCCCATCGGTCGGCACCCGGCTGATCGGCACGGATGCGCGCTCGGTGCCGTCGAGATAGACCTTGAGCGTCGAGCCGTCGAAGACGGACACCAGGTGGTGCCAGCCCCACTGCAGCACGGGGGCACCGACCGGACCGGTGGTGGACAGGGAGTCCGAGAGGTTCATCGCCGCCGGCCGGTTCTTCGCACCCAGGCGCAGGAGGTACCCGTTACGGGCGGGCGAGTCGTACTTCTCCAGCACACCCTGGTCGCCGCCCTCCCGGACGTAGACCCATGCCTCCAGGGCATAGGGGCCGGTCAGGCTCAGGCTTGCCGAGTCGGGTACCTCGATGTAGCCGCCCTCAAGGCTCATCGACCGGCTGTTCCCAGCGGCCAGCGGCCCCGGCTGGCCCTGGACCACGGATCCCCGGACGACCCCGTTGTTGCCGTGCCCGGACCTGTCGAGCACTGTCGCCCCGCTGTCGTCGAGCCGCCAGTAACCGACGGCGCCGTCGGCCCGCACCAGGTCGGCGTAGGTCCCGGGAGCCGGCCTGGCCACCGTCACGGTCGTGGTGAACGCCCTCGGCTCCCCGCCATCCGGGCGGGCGGTCATGACGATCCGGTAGTCACCCGGCGCCGCATTCTCCGGGACCGAGACGCGCGTACGGACCTGCTGCCAAGCGAGCCCGTTCCTGGCGTTGCGGGTGAACAGGATCTGCTCGGACGATGGCGTCCATCCGTTCGGAAGGTCCACCGAGATCCGGCCCTGGACGACTGCGGTCCCGGACATCTCGACGAGCATCCCGAGATCAGTCGTCGCCCCCGGGGCGACCATGGTCGCCAGTTCGGTCGCAACGACCTGCGCCCGGGACAGTTGGCCCACCTTGACGCGCGACACCGTAGCTCGAACGGTCGTCGTCCCTGTGCCCGGCACCGTCACGGCGTCGCCCTCGATGGCGACTGCCGCGCCGTTGGCGGTCGCGGCCTCCAGCCGGTAGCCGGCCGGCAGTCGTAGGTGCAGCTTGACCTGCTGGAGCCCGGGGCGACCCGCCGCGGCGGGCGGGGGCGTCACCGTGGCTTCGATCGTGCCCCGGGCAACGGCCGAGGTGATGGAGTAGGTCACCGGGCCGAACAGGGTCGGCAGTTTGGTGACCCCGACCGTCTGGCCGTCGGACAGCCACGGCTTGGGCGTTGCCGGCGCGAGGTCGAGCTCGGTCGGCACACCCGCGGCGTCGAGGGTCTCGTTGACGAGCATCCCCCGCAGCGCCTTGAGGTACGTGGCGTTGTTCGGTGACAGGGGTGCCCGGAACTGGGAGCGGTAGTACTCCATCGGGCACGGCGCGACGGTTTCGCCCTCGCCCCCGATGAAGGTGTTGCGGGTGAAGCCCTGGGCGAGCATGCCGTAGAACGTCAGCCCGATCCGGTCGGCATCACCGATCTGGTCGAGATACTTGAGGTAGGACCAGCCGTACTGCTGGTCGACGCCGCTCGAGCGGTAACCGTCCGCTGCGGGCCACGGGCCGGCAGGGCGGGTCTGGCACGCCTCGACCGGCTCACCGCTGAGATTGAACCGGGTGAGCCCGAGGAACGTGGCGCCGTGCTTGTTGAGGAAGGTCGTCAGCCCCTGCCCGACCGGGCTGTTGAGATCGATCAAGCCGCTGCCCAGGGCGTACGGCATGATGAGGTTCCAGTAGCTGCCCTGCGGTGAGTTCGTGATCATCCCGGCCGGGTCGAAGTCGTTCGGCTCGAGCAGCGCAACGGGCACGAAGACCGAGCCGTCGGGCAACTGGGTCTTGCTCCGGTCGATCGCGGCGAGGGTCGCGGCGCGTAGCCCTTCTGCCTGTGCGGTGAAGGCGGCCGCGTCGTCGGGGCGGCCGATGAGACGCAGGACGACACCCATGTCGCGCAGGCCACGCCACACGTCTGCCTGGTGGTGGATGCCGTGAGCCCGTGCGCTGTTGTCGGAATAGAGGCTCGTCTTGGCGAGCAGCCCGTTGGGGTCGTTGCTCCGCTGGGCCGCGATGTCGTTGAGCCACGCCTTGAAGGTGGCCAGGTGGGCCGTGATGAGTCCGGAGTCCCCGGTCTGGAGGTGGTACCTCGCGGCCGCCTGGAGCTTGATGCCCCGCTCCCAGGTCGTGAACCCGTCAAGGTACTGCCCCCGGACGAGGAACTCGTCCATCGTCTGCCGGGTGCGCGGCGCGTAGCCGAAGTCGCCGAGCGATCCGACCGTGGCCACCACCTCGGGGATCCAGGCGAACTTCGGGTCGTCGGGCAGCTCGTAGCCGTTGCCGATCGTGAGGTTGTAGCCCATGACGAGGTTGGTCAGCAGCATGGACCGCATGGCGTCGGCGGCGTACTTCTCCGGAATCTGCACCCCGCTCCCGGTGTCGAGCTGGCCCTTCCAGTAGGCGATCATCTGTGCCCGCCTGGCGTCGTATCCGCTGCTGTCCATGACGACCGTCCCGAGCGCCTGGGGCTGGTTCATCATGAGCAGGTGGACCTCCGCCGGGCCCTTGCTGAGGTCGAGGGTGTAGGTCAGATCCGGTGCGCTCCACGCGGCCTGGCCGCTGTAGGCGAGCGCGAGCTTGTCGCCCACCTTGAGGTTGTTCTCGGCAGCCACGGCCCCGGCGACGTACATGCCGTTCAGGTTGACGCGGAGCGTGGCCGACGTATGGCCGGAGTTCCCCGGCCGGACGATGAAGCGGATCATGCTCATGAGCCGAGCGGAGCCGGAGAACCGGGTGACGTAGGACTCCCGTTCATAGGTCCGTCCCTGGCGGTCGGTGTAGCGGTTCTGCAGCACCGGCTGGTAGCCATCGGCGAGCGTCGGCTCGTCAAGCCTGGTCTCGGCCGAGCCGTAGAGTTCGGTCCCGTCGCCGACGTAGAACTTGACCCACTGCCGAGTCCGCCCGTCGGCGAAGTCCGAGTTGATCTGGCTGCCGTCGGTGAAGTGGAAGCTGAAGTCCCGCTGCGCGCTGAAGTTCTGGAGGTCCGGCATCGGGTATGTCAATGGAAGGTTGTTCCACCGGGTGTCGTGCCAGAAGTCGTCGCCGTGGTTGGCCGGTACGAGAAGGTCCCGCATGTTTGCCATCGTCGGGCCGTCAGGCAGCGCCATGAGCTGCTCGCCCCACGTGTCGGTCCCTTGCCGCAGGGCCGCCTGCACGCGCTGGACGTATCCGTCGGGGAACGCCGGCTGTTCTGGACGACCGATTGGCCCGTCAGGCATGGCGTCCCCAGCTGACGGCCCGGACGCAGCCCGGGGTGAGGCCGGCGCCGCTGCGGTAACCGGCGCCAGGACGACTCCCCCGGCCGCGAGACAAGCCACCAGGAGCGCAGCCATGCATGCCCATCGGTTCGTACTTTGTCTAGCAGCCATCAGCCCTGCTCCTCATCGATTCGGTAACCGCGACGCGGGCTGGCGGGCGTGCACTCGGCGCCCAGGGCCACCCGCGCGTTCGGGCAGATGCGGCAGACGCTAATACTGGTATAGACCGGAGTCAAGATGCGTCGTCTGCGCGCCTCTCCGCAGCACCCACCCCGGTCTGGTAGCCGGCCGAAGCCGGACAACGCCTGACGGCAGCAACCGTGGAGAACCCGTTGCGCGGAGACCCGCACGGCGGGTTCGGCGAGCGGCCTGGAGAAACGGACCAGCGGCAACGCAGGCACCGCGCTCCAGGCCGACCCAACCAGGACTTCCCCGATGAACGTCTCCCCCGACGCCTGGAAGCCTTCGTCCGTGGCGGATCAGGGTTCGATCGGCCGGACCTGATCCCGGTACCGCTCATAGAGGCCGCGATTGTGCGCGTCGCCCTGAGCGAGGTTCGCGGATACGTGGACGGGCGGGTCGATGTCGCGGGCCAACAGCCGGCGGCAGACCAGCTCGGTGAGGAGCTGCGCGATGAGGACTCCGGTGAACGACGAAATCGCCCCGGTCCGAACTCCTGGGGTGATCTCCAGTGCCGCGTCTCCTGCGGGCGCGTGGTTGTCGATCACCACATCCGCCAGGTCAGCGAGATGCGGTCCCTCGGTGGAACGTGCACCGGCCGAGCGCGTGTGGGCCAGTGAGGTGACCGCCACGATCGGATGGGAACGCTCGCGGGCCAGCGTCGCCATCTCGATGACGGCGGCGTTGATGCCGGAGTTGGAGACGATGAGGAAGGCGTCGTGCTCGGAGGGTGCGGCGAGGTGGTAGATCCGCTCGGCGAGACCGGACTCGCGCTCGTACGTCGGGTCGAGGATCGGCCCCGGGTCGGCACCGCCGAACATCACGAGATCCTTGACCGCCAGCATGCTGACGGCGGCGAGCCCGCCGGCACGCCCGGCGAGTTCGAGGGTGACGATCCGCGAGTGACCGGTCCCGAACGCCTGTAGGACGCCGTCGGCGGCGATGGCGTCGGCGACGAGCCCGGCTGCGGCCTCGATGGCGTCGAGCTCCGTGGCCAGAACCCGTTCGAGCGCGTTCCGGGCGATGGTGGCGTAGGCCGGCTCAGGCACTGATCCTCCTGGAATGTTCACGGTCGCCGACGGCTTCGATGGCGGCTTCGACGGCAGCCTCGACGACGATCTCGCCGCTGCCCGAGGTGACCGGACTGACATAGGTTTCGTAGCAGGGTTGCGTGTCGCGGGCGGGTAGGTAGCCGAGGTAGCCGTTCGCATAGCCGAGGACCACGATGGCCCCCACCTGGTCGGACGCTGCCGAACGGATCGTTTCGCCCAGCTCGAGGAACAGCTCGCCGGGAACGGCCACGATCGTGACCCCGTCGAGGTCCACCGCCTCCACGTCGACGACGTACGGTTCGGTGCGGCGGCGCGCCGCCTGCTCCTCCGCGATCCGCCTCCCCTGTTGCAGGACCCAGCGGATGCGTTCGTCCTTGCCCACCGGCAGCGGCGCTTGCCGCAGGGCCACGTCGAGCTCCGCGGGCTGCTTGGGGGCGAGTGTGACGGTTCGCGAGACCGGCGGCCGTACCGGCGTCCGGGTGCCCCCGCCGACGTGCGGCGGCACCGGTAGTACCCGGTCGGCCAGCCAGGCCCCGAGCCGATCCACCTCGTCAAGCCCCCGCCCCTGACGGGTCTGCCGGGTACTGATGTCGCCGGCGGCACCGGTGGCGACGACCACCCACCTGCCTGGTGCGGACAGCGCCCGGCGGATGCCGCCGTTCAGGTCCGCGCTCACATGGTTGTTGTCGGCGGGGAGGATGGTCGGGTGGACCGGAGAGATCACGACCAGTCCCACCACGTCGGCGCCCGCGGTGACCGTGAGGGTGTCGACGGGAATGTCCAGCGGGCCCGCGTCGGCGACGTTGCGGCGACCGGCCAGCTTGGGAACCAGTGTGCGGACCCAGCCGAGTCCGGCGGTGCGCTCGGACGCCATGGCGGACCGCACGGCTTCGAGGGATGCGGCTTCGAGCCGGTCGGCGAGGTGGCGTGGCGTGGCCTCGCCGCCGGGGCTGCAGCCCGCCTCGGGACTCGCGTGGGTGTGGGTGGCGGCGACCCAGCAGGACTGCACGCCGACGTCCCGCATGGCGCTCCGGATCCGCTCGACGACGTCGACGTTGACGCAGATCAGATCCGCGACCACCAGCGCGAACCGGTGGCCGTCGTCGGCGAACGTGACGGCATGGACCTCCAGCGGGTCGAGCACGTTCTGGACGCCGTCGGAGCGGTCGGCGTAGCCACCCATGGGTTCTCCGGGCACGACCTCGAGCCGCACCACCCCGTGTCCGACCCTCATGCGTCGCCACCGGTTCCGTGGCCCGCCAGCAGGCGTGCGTAGGGGTCGGCACCGCTCAGCAGCGCCGGACCGCCATCGAGCGGCTCCGCTCTGGGTGTGACCAGGGACAGTCCCCTGGCCTCGAGTTCAGCCGCCAGCGACTGGTGGAGCGCGTTCCCCGGGGCCAGCAGCCGTCCGCTGAAGGACACCCGCCGGGCTGCCCCGCTGAGGCCGAGCCGGACGGCTGCCACCTGCGCCGCAGCGGCGAGATCGGCCGCGGCCCGGGCGCAGATCCGCCCCGCCACCGGGTCGGCCCGCGCGGCCGCGTCGAGCACGTCGCGGGCGAAGGCCGCGGTACGGGCGACAATGGCGGGGTCGCGGTAGTAGCGCTGTAGCGACGCCAGGTCGATGCCGCCGAGCGCGGTGACGAGACGGTCGGCCAGTACCGTTGCCGGCCCGACCTGGTCGTGCGACGCGGTCGCGGCGCGCATGCCGGCCAGTCCGATGGCGTACGCGCTGCCCCGGTCACCGAGGTGGGGGCCCCATCCGTCGAGCCGGGCATGGTCGCCGCCGGCGTCCACCGCGAGCACGGTCGTCCCGGTCCCGACACACAGCAGTACGCCGGGGCCGCCGAGAGCGCCGGCGTGCGCGAGGATGCTGTCCTCCACGACCACGGCCCGGCCGCCGAACTGCCGCTCGAGGGCGAGTGCGAGACGCCGGCGTCCAGCGCGCTCCCCCGGTACGCCGGTCAGGCCGGCCACCACGCCGGCCACCTGTGCGGGGAGGGAGATCGTCGCCGCGGCGCCACGAACGGCGGCCAGGATCCGTTCGACGCCGTCCTCGTGGGGCTGGTAGGAGAAGCCCGGGCCGACGCCGAGCTGGCGGCCCTCCGGGGTACGCAGCAGCAGCCGAAGTTCCGACTTGCCGCCGTCGATGGTGATCGTCGTGGTCATCGCGACATCCCTGCGGTCAGCCCTGCGACAATCTGCTTGGTCGCGAGTGCGAACACCACGGCCAGCGGTACCAGGGCGATCACGAGTCCGGCGAACAGGGTGCCGCGGTCGGCGGCGAACTCGCCGAAGAACCGGGTCAGCCCGACCGGAATGGTGTACTTGTCGCCGCTGCGCAGCAGGACCAACGGGTAGAAGAAGTCGTTCCAGGTCGGTGCGAACTGGAAGACGGTTGCCACCGCGAGCGCCGGCCGCATCAGGGGCAGGACGACCGACACGAACAGTCGGCCCTCGTTCGCCCCGTCGATCCGCGCGGCCTCCTCCAGCTCACCGGGCAGTCCCCGCATGAAGCCCATGATCACGAAGACCGAGAACGGGATTCCGCTCGCCGCGTAGAGCAGCACCAGCCCGATCCGACTGTCGATCAGACCCATCGACTGGAACATGTAGAACACCGGCAGCAGGCCGAGTTTCGCGGGAATCATCAACCCGGACAGGAAGAACGCCGCCAGCAGGGCGCGGCCCCGGAACTTCCACCTGGCCAGGGCGTAGGCGGCCATCGCCGACACGCTGACGCACAATGCCACCGAAGCGCAGGTGACTGTGAGGGAGTTGACGAAGTACGTCGAGATCGACGCGGTCTGCCACGCGCGGGTGTAGTTGCTCAGGTCGAACGAACTGGGCAGGCCGACCGGCGCGCGGAGGATCTCCGCGTTGGGCCGGAGCGAGCCGATCAGCACCAGCAGCAGCGGGCCGAAGGCGATCGCGGCGTACGTCCACAGGAGGAGCTGGCTGCCCGCGCCGTGCAGCAGCGAACGCTGGCGGGTGCCGCGCGAACGTACGGTCTCGGCTCCGACCTTCGATGCCCGGCGGGGTGCGACGCGAAGGGTGGTACCCATCTAGTGGACCTCCCGACGGCGCAGCGCCCGCTCCAGGGCCAGGGAGACGCCGAAGATGAGCACGAAGATCAGCATGGCCAACGCCGACGACTCTCCGATCGCGTTGCTGCCGCCCTGGAAGGCGGTCCGGTAGTAGAGAAGGCCCAGCACGTCCATGGCGCCGCCGGGCCCGCCGTCGGAACCGCCGAGCGCGTAGACGAGGTCGAAGATGTTGAAGCATCCGATGAACGTCAACACGGTGATCACGCCGACCGCCGGCATCAGAAGTGGGAACCGGATGCTCCAGAACGCCCGGGTCGCCGACGCGCCGTCCATCGCGGCCGCCTCCTCCAGCTCCTTGGGGATACCGGCCAGGGCGGCGCCGAAGATGAGCATCGGTCCACCGATCCACTGCCAGGCGTTGACCAGGATCAGTACCGGCAGGGCGAGGTCCGGCTCGCCGAGCCACGGGCGCGCCCAGGCGTCCAGGCCGACCGCACTGAGCGCGAAGTTGATCGGGCCGAAGGTGGGGCTCAGCAACAACGACCAGATGTACCCGACGATAAGCGGGCTGATCAGGTACGGGAGCGAGAAGAGCGTCTGGAACAGCCGCTTGCCCCAGGGGTTGCGGTGCAGGAGCACCGCCAGGCCGAGCCCGATGGTGTTCTGGATCGCCATGGTGCCGACGAAGAAGAGCACGTTGTGTCCGAGCGCGGCGGGGATCTCGTCGCTCAGCGGGTAGCGGGTGAGGATCTCCCGGTAGTTGCCGATCCCGACGAACTCCCCCTGGCGGGTGCCGTCCCAGCGGAACAGCCCGTAGTAGAAGGCGGTGACGAGCGGCACCACGAGGAACAGCCCGTAGAGCGCGAACGCCGGCAGGCAGAACGACGTGATCCACCCTGCCGAGACCCGTCCTGCCCGGCGGCGTGACCGCCGGGCAGGACGGACCGTCAGTTCTTGGGCCGGAACCACTGATCGACCCCTCGTTGGATGTGTGCGGCCACGTCGGCGGCGGTGCTTCGGCCCAGGACGTAGTCGGAGAACGCCTCGGAGGCGAGGTCCCAGGCGGTGGGTGTGCCGCCGGAGAAGTACGCGTAGGTGACGTACGGGCTGGGGTTCGCCTGGTAACCCTTGAGTGCCTGCGCCAGGAGTTCGTCCTGCGGCTCGGCGCCCGGTACCGGGGAGATCTGCTGAAGCTCGTTGGACAGCGCCTTGCCGAACTCCTCCGTCGCCATCCACCGCACGAGGTCCAGCGCCGCGTCCCGGTGGCGGGATTTCGCCGAGACGCCGAACGACCCGTCGACGTAGCCGGGCACCAGCGTCTTGTCGACCGCCGCGCCGGGCGCCGGCGGCACGTTGAAGATGCCCATGTCGAGCTGGGGGTTGGCCTTCTTGAACCCGGCGAGCTCCCAGACGCCACCAGGGAACATGGCGGCCCGGCCGGAGGTGAAGAGGGCCTGCGCGTCGCTGTAGTTCACCCCGGCCGCCTGCGCCGGCCAGTACTTCTGGGTGCTCTGCCAGGTCTCGAGCGACTTCACCCAGGGCGCGTCGGTGAACTTCGCCGAGCCGTTGAGCATCTTGGTGAGGTAGTCGGGGCCGCCGTACGTGGTGGCTCCGAAGATCTCCTGCTCGATCGGCAGCATCCACTTGTCGGTGACGGTGTTCGCCAGCGGGGTGACGCCGGCCTTGCTGAGCTTGTCGAAGCCCGCGATCATGTCCGCCCAGGTGGTGGGGGCGGCGATGCCGTTGTCGGCGAAGATCTTCTTGTTGTAGATGACGTGCAGCGTCTGGATCGCGAACGGAACGCCGTAGACGCGCCCGTCCTTCTCGCCCTTCGCGCCGTCGAGGATCGGCTTCGGGAATCCGCTCAGCTTGTCGACCTGGTCGTCGAGGGGCACCAGGCTGCCGGAGCCGACCAGCGGCTGGAGCAGCCCGTAGGAGCGCAGCTGCGCGACGTCGGGGCCGTTGGCATCGGTGAGCCCGGTCTTGAGGATCGTGTCGTACTCGGTGTTCTTGTAGGGGACGTACTCCACGGTCACGCCCGGGTGGGCCTTCTCGTAGATCTGGAAGATCTTCTTGTACGCCGCGACGTCCTCCTGCCGCCAGCCCCAGACCTTCAGGTTGACGGCGTCGCCACCACCGTCCCCGCTGTCGCCCGGCGCGCAGGCGGCGAGGGTGACGGCGAGTGTCGCGACCACCCCTATCACACCGAATCTTCTGGGCATCTCGTCTCCGATCGTCGTGGCCGCCACCCTCCAGACCTGGCGGACGCGCCGAGCGTAATACTGGTATAGACCGGAGGTCAACGGGTTGCAGCGAGTCAACGGCGGGCCGGAAACTGCCCGTAGGATGGCTCCAACTGCGGGGAAAGGGGATCGGGTCCGTGCCAAGGAGGCGACACGAGCCGAGCGACGGGGCGCTTGAATCGTTGCTGGCGGAGCACAACCGCGGCAAGGGCGAGCACATCAGAGACGTGCTCACCGCTATGGTCCTGAGCTCGCGGGACGGCGCGCTGCTTCCCTCGGAGCGGGTCCTCGCCGAACGGTTCGGCGTCGCCCGGATGACCGTCCGGGGCTCCATCGACGCGCTGGAGTCGAAGAGAATGGTCCGGCGGGTGCCCGGGCGCGGGACCTTCGTGCAGCACCCCACGCTGACCCACTCGGAGATCTTCCGCTCGTTCAGCGAGGACATGCGGATGCGCGGCATGGCACCGGGCGCCAAGTCGTACCGCGCCCGCACCCGCCCGGCCACTCGCGCCGTCGCCGCCAGCCTCGACATCGCCCCGGGCGAGCCGACCCATTACATCGAGCGGATCCGCACCGCGGACGGCATCCCGATGGCGCTGGAGCGGACCAACCTCGCCGCGACGCGGTTCCCCAACCTGCTGGCGGTGATGGGGCGCGACGACTCGCTGTACGAGGTGCTGGGCCGCGCCTTCGGGGTGCGGCTGGAATCGGCGCGGCAGACGGTCACCATCGCCCGGCTGACCGACGCCGAGGCGAAGCGGCTCGAAGTCGCGAAGGACAGCCCGGCGTTCCTGATCGAGCGCATCTCGGTGGACAACATGGGAAAGGTCGTGGAGTTCGGCCGGTCGCTCTACCGCGGGGATCGTTACGCCATCCAGATGCACGTCAGCCCCCCGTCGCCGGAGGGCTGACGCACATCGGGGGAGGCCGGTCAGCCGAGGCCGGTGAGGTGGTGCGCCTCGAGTTCGGCCGCGGTCAGGGCCCGGTCGTAGATCGCCGCCTCGTCGAGGTCGCCCTGGAGCCGCTGGTTCGCGTCGTCTCCGCGGCCACCGAGCTTGACGCCCGCCGTACCGCTGCCTGGCGACACCGACGTCGCGACGCTGTTGTCCGCCACCCCGTCGAGGTACACGGTCAGTCGTGACCCGTCGAAGACGGCGGCGACGTGGTGCCACGTGTTCGGTGACAGCCGGGTACGGCCGGTCACCAGGCCGTACCCCTTTCCGGCAGCGCCCAGCGACCACGCCTGCAGGACGCCGTCTGTCACCCTCAGCGCATACCCGTTGACCGCCGGCCCGCTGTAACTCTCGATGATCGCCTGCCCCGGCGCCGGGGCGAGCGTGTCGAGCTTCACCCACGCCTCCAGGGTGAACGCGCCCCGGAGGTCGGTTCGCGGGCTTCGTGGCGCCTCGACGTACCCGGCGGAGAGGTCTGCCGCCCGGTCACCGGTGATCGCACCCTCGGCCCCCGGGTGGGCACCGGCCAGGTAGGTGCCGTTCCGCTGGCTGGCGGAGCCGTCCACGGCGGTGCTGGAGCCGGTCGCGTCGCCGAGCCGCCAGTAGCCGGCCGGGTTCGCCCCGGTCACGAGGTTCGGGTAGCTCTGCTCCCCGACCAGGATCGGGAGCGACACGTTCACCGGTGGCACGCCGTCCTCGGCGAAGGACACCGTCACCTGGTGGCGTCCCGGCTCGGCGTCGGCCGGGACGGTCACCTCCACCGGTACGCTCGCGACGATGGTCCGCCCACCCGGCTGGGCACGGAACACCTGCTTCGCCGGGTCGATGGTCCAGCCGGCCGGGCCGGTGGCGCTCACCTGGCCACTGATCCCGTGATCCGCTAACACCTCGAAGGTGACCTGGAATCGCTTCGTCTTACCGGGCGCGATCAGCGATCCCGGCGGATCGACCGAGACGGTGCCGCTGAACACGTCGGAGTAGTGCGGGACGATCTCGTAGATGTGCGGGGCCGCGCTGCCCGATGTCCACCGGATCCGTACCGCGCCGGCCGCGAGGTCCGCGGCCGGCACCTTGGTGAACCCGTCAGCGAGCGGTCCGAGATCCACCCAGGCGCCGTCGACCAGCGCCTGGATCATGCCGTCGGCGGGAGCGGTCGCGTCCTGCACCACGGTCACCGCCGACAGCCGGTGCGGCTTGGTGATCGGAACCGTGATCACGTCGCCGTCCTGCGGCTTGCCGGCGGCGACGTACGCCGTGTCGTCGCGCCGGTCGGTCAGGTTGCCCAGCGCCGACCCCTGGGTGGCAGCCGGTAGGCCCGTCGGAGCCCCGAGGTCGCCGTACCAGCGGTCACCGATGTAGCCGTCGCTCTGCGAGGCCGCGAAGCTGAGCAGGTCGTCGACCGGACCGGGGCTGATCTGGTGCCACGTCCTGTCGAGGATGCCACGGGCACGCGCCTGGTCCCGTCGTGCCAGCCAGGCCGCTTCGCCGTCCCCCCGGTCCTGGGCCCGGAGGATGGCCACGGCCGCCCGGCCTGCCTGGCCGGTCACTCCGACGCGGTCCAGCCAGGGCCCGATCTGCTTGAGCAGCGCGGGGTTGTCGAGCTGCGCCCGGAGCGCGGCGGGCAGTTCCGCCAGGCGGCGCATCTCACGATCGAGCTGCTCGAGTTCGTCGCCCACCGGCCGGCCCGCCGAGTACTCGGCGATGAGCCGGTTGACGAGCGCGGCGAACTGCGGCCGTGCGGTGTTGTCGAGGACGCTGGCCCGGTTGTTCTCCGCGAACAGCCGCAGCTCCTGGTAGGCGTCGCCGCCGACGATCTGCAGCGTGCGCGTCCATGAGCGCTCCGGGTCGTAGGCCCCGGGGTTCCAGGCGTAGTCGGCCTGCGTGCCGAGTGAGATCAGCGAGGCCTCCTGGTGCTGGACGAGTTCGTTGAACGAGATGCCGATGACGTCGTCCGCCATGCTGGCGTCGCGGTTCACCAGTGGGCCCAACAGCAGCCGGTTGGGGCTGTAGTCGTTGACCGGGTAGTTGTCCCAGAGCATGATCCGGTGCCGCGGCCAGGCGGCCTGCGCCGCCCGGAGGTCGTCCCTGGTGATGCTCGGCGAGACCACTTCCGGCCCGGTCCAGTAGAGGTCGACGTCGGCGCTCACCAACTCGTCGAACCGGTTCTTGTACGGCGTACGGGTCATGCCCCAGTACTCGGTCGGCACGGTCACCAGACGGGTGGCGCCGGGGTGCTTCTCGATGAACTCGCGTTGGACCAGGTTGGTGACCCCGGCCTGGGCGGCGGCGAGCGGCGATGAATCGCCCTGGTAGGCGTCCCGGTCCTCCTGGCACGCGAAGTTACCGGACACGTCGTCCCAGGCGATGACGTAACTGCGGACCCCGATCTCCCACAACTGCGCGAAGCGGGCCAGCAGCTTGGCCCGATCGGACTCGCGCACGTGGCACATCCCCTGACCGGGCGCCAAGGGCGCCTCCGGCGAGACCCGGTACACGAAATCGACATGACGCGACCGCGCCAGGTCCACGATCTCCTTCAGCCGGCCCAGTTCCGCCTCGTCGTACAGGGAGTCCCACTTCGAGCCGGTACGCAGGTCGTCCGCAGGCCCGTAGAAGAACTGGTTCATCTTGTGCCGAGCCAGGAACTCGATCTGCGAGCGCCGGTCCTCCTGCGACCACACCGGTCCGTAGAACGACTCCATGCCGCCACGAATTCGGTAACCCGGCCAGTCGCGCACCGCTACACCGTCAACCGTTACCCGGGAGCCTTCCGACACGAGCAGCTGACGCAGTGACTGAACGGCGTAGAAGGTGCCGGCGCCGTCCAGACCCGCGAGGACGATCCGCGGTCGCCCGAGACGATCGTGGCCGGCCGCCAGGACGTACCCCTCACCGGGCAGCCCCGCTGGCCCCTCGACCCCGAGGGCACTCAGCACCGTGGTGCTCGCCGACGTCTCGCCCGGTCCGCCGAGGAGGATCAACGGGCGCGACGTCGACATGTCCGCGGTTCGGACGACCCTGGCCGTGACACCGTGCGCCCCGAGCAGATCCACGAGCGATTCCTGGGCCGCCGAATCCACGGCCGCGCCCGCGACGACATCGACATCGCCGGGCAGGACGACGGACCCCGGACGCGGCGCTACCTGCTGCGGCACCGGAAGAATACGGGCCATATCCACCCGATCAGGAGCCTGGGCCTCGCCCCGAGCAGGAGGAGGGTTCACCAGCCCAATGGCGAGCCCGACCAATCCGGCGAATATTCCGGCGCGGCGACAGCCACGAAACGAACGCGACAGAAACATCACACCTCCACTCCTTCAATAGTCGCGGCGCCGACCGGCACCCGATCCCTGCGCCGCGTCGTCCACTCCCAACCGAGATCAGCTAGCCAGACCGGTCTATACCAGTAACAAGAATCCATGCCGCGCCTGGCCACGTCAACCCTGCCGCGAACCGCAGATGCGGGCGGCCGAGCATCAACGGTCGTGCGCAGACTCGGGGGGGCCATGGCCCGGCACGACGCCGAACCACTTCGATCGGCACGACAGCACGTAGGCAGAACGAGGCGCACGCACAACCGGACGGCTGTACGTGCGCCTCGTGACCGAGAAAGACGCCGACCGGGCGGACGCCCTGTTCCATGCGCTCGCTGACAGCGGAAGGAGCAGTTGGCCGGCGGCGACGTGACGGTGGTGCGGTCGGCGGCATCCATGCTCACCGAACTCGAACAGGTCTGGCGCAGGTGGTCGACCACGACCTCAAGCCCGGCGGTCCCGCCGGCCGACCCGGTGGCCCGGCTGCGCGAGCGGTGACCTACTCGCGCCCTCGCCTACGAACCGCTGGCCGACGACGAGACGTTCACCCGCGTCCAGGCACTGCTCGCCAGCGTAGGGAGACGTCCCGACGGAGCCATGAAGCCGCGCGCCAGCAAGTGCATGCGTGCTGTCCGGGCTGCTACACCGCGGCATCTGCCAGCGACGCATGATCGGCAGCTTCGACAACGGCCGCAACAACGGCGGCCTCGGCACACCCTCCGCCAGCCAACGACGTCGACGATGCTGGCGAGCAGATCGAAGGTGACCGTGAAGTCAGCGACGAGGTCGTCGGTGAACAGCCGGAAAGCCCGACTGCCAGGGCACGTTCGCGGAATCGCCGGGCAGCGAATCGGTCCAGGGCGAACCGCCGACCATCACCGGCTCCGGCTCGTCGGCCCTACCCGGCTTCGTCGGATCCTCAGCCTGCTTCGTCGACCCGAGCCCGTCCGCGCCGAGCGGGCGGAGTCCGTCCGCGCCGAGCGGGCGGTCCCGTTCCGACGCCAGCGGCATGATCTTGTCGGGGACGACGGCCGCCGACTCATCGGCGTCCGGCTGCGGCCAGCGCCGCCACCTCTGGACACTGGCGACCCCGACCAGGAGCAGCGAGCCCAGCAGCAGCGTCGTCCCGGTCCGTACCGGGGTGAGCAGGTCGATCTGGTAACCCACCACGCTCAGCTTGTGACCGAGTAGATCCAGCAGCCGTGCCGGGCTGAACAACAGGCCCACGTAGCTGACCGTGTACGCCAGCCCGGTCAGCACCGAGCCGAGCGGGGAAATCCGTACGGTGGCGACGAGCCCGAGCAGAAGGCCAGCAGCCGCGAGCACCAGCAACGGCTCGAGCAGAGCGTCAGCGTCGAGGGCACCACCGCTTTCCTGCGCATCCCCGAACACCCGCAGGGACCGGCCTTGTCCAGCGGCGAGCAGGACCCAGGCCAGCGGACCCACGACGAGCGCGGCGATTACGGTCTTGATGTGTCGCATCCGGGCAAGGTACCGAGCTTCCGTCGTTGACCGGCAACGCGATAAGCAAAACTTAACCCGCCATCACGCTACGCCGTCCGGCGTAGCTGAGGGTGTCGAAGGTGGGCTGTCAGCATGCGTGGAAATCGATGAGTTCCGCGCCAAGATCGCGACAAGGATCGCGCGGCGGCGCCGACCGGCACCTCTGCTGCCTGACGGGTCGAGCGTCCGAAGGGTCGGGGCGGGCTCACGGCGTACCCGTACCTACGACGTCGCCGGATCGGCCTCCGCCATGCCGGTGATCCGGTCCCACGCCGGAATGGGCAGGGCGATCACGGCGGCCGGGAAGAGCCCGTGCTCCTCGTTGTCGATGTGCCGGTGCAGCCGGTCCAGGGCGGCGAGCACGGCGGGCCAGTCCGGGGTCGTCCGATCCACCGCACCGAGCACGCCGTGGATGTCGTCGTGTTCGGCGCAGAGCTTGTCGACGGCCTCGGCCAGGCTGCCCTCTTCGCGCAGTTCGACGAAGAGGCCGGTCTCCTCGGTCGCGGTGTGCGGCAGCAGCAGGGAGAGCAGGGCGTCCAGGGCGGCCAGCCGGTCGTCGGTCCCGGCGAGAATGGCCCGGCGGAGCTCGCCGGCCGCGTTGGCGATCTCGTCGTGCTCGGCCGACAGCCGGCCGATCAGCGGGAAGTCGCGGCAGCCGCAGTAGTTGCACATGTCCTTCTCCCTATCTCCTCCAGGCGCGGTTCGATCGTCCACCCGGCGCGGCACGGCCAGCCAGGCCGAAAGACCCGCCGGCGCCGGGACGGTGGTCACACCGCCCGGCGTCCCGCAATCGTCGTCGTGCCGGTCAGCGGGGTGCGAGCGTCCGGCTCAGCCGGATCTGCCACACCTGCGGGCCCTCCTGCAGCCACTCGGTCGTCACTGCGCCGCCGTAGCGTTGGTCGATCTCGGCGAGCAGCGGCCGGGGC
The DNA here is from genome assembly GCF_055586845.1 of Micromonospora sp. NPDC049139. Classification (NCBI taxonomy): domain Bacteria; kingdom Bacillati; phylum Actinomycetota; class Actinomycetes; order Micromonosporales; family Micromonosporaceae; genus Micromonospora; species Micromonospora sp. NPDC049139. The sequence continues at coordinate 142,142 of NZ_JBVJHK010000015.1, forward strand.
GCGTGCGGCGCGACCAGGACCAGCGCGTCACCCGCCCGCAGCCGGTCCAGGGCGGCGAGCGCGGTGGCGTGCCGCTGTCCGTGCGGCAGGTCCCGGACGTCCAGCCGGGGGTCGATGCTCAGCACCGGCGCCGCGCCTGCGCCGGCCGGGGCGTCCCCGCCGCAGCCACAGGAGCCGCCGCCGCACCCGCCCCCGGCGGCCGGCGTCGCCTCGCCCAGCAGGTCGTGCATGCCGGCGAGCAACCCCGCGAGCGAGACGTCCGCGGCTCCGACCAGTAGCGGTACGACCAGGTGGTTCTCCTTGTCGAGGTGCACCGCGAACAGCGCGGCGAGGGCGCTGGCGGCCGCTGCCGCGGGTACCGCGCGGGTGAGGCCGGCCAGCTCGGAAACGAGCCCGACGATGGCCTTGTGCTCACCGAGCATGCCGTCGACGAGCAGCTTCCCCTCGGCGAGTGCCGCCGCGGCGGGGTACAGGGCGGCCTCCTCTGCGTGCGCGTGCGGCAGCAGCTCGGCGTGCAGCCACCGGACGAGTTCGTCGCGAGCACGCATCGCCTCCGCGTCGTCGCCGCGGCCGGCTGCCTCCACCAGGTGGTTGGTCAGCGTGTCGAGTGTGGTGGCGAGTGCGGCGTGGTGCCGTACGACCGCCTCGGCCGCCTGGCGGTCCGCGGTCGCTTCCGACTGTGACATGGCGCCCTCCCGGGTTTTGATGCCGTTTGACGTTGTAACGTTAACCATCGTGAAAACCCGTGGAGAAGGGCCGGTTGGGGAGACGATCGGCACTCCCCGCCGTCGGGCCCTCGGCACCCAGAGCCAGGGGTGGCGATCCGCAACCTGGTGCGGCTCTCCCTGCCATCGGCTCCGGTCATGACCACGCCCCGGCCGATACCCGTCGCCTGGCGGTTGCCAGCCCTCGCCGCTGGCGGGGTCGCCCTGCTCACCGGCCTGTACGCGGCCCTGTTGCTGCTCGGCACCCGGGTGCCCGCGCCCCCGGGACAGCTGGCAGAGGTGCACGGGCCGCTGATGGTCCTCGGCTTCGTCGGGACCCTGATCGCCCTGGAGCGGGCGGTGGCACTGGGCGACCGCTGGGCCCTGCTCGCGCCGGCCTGCTCCGGCGGCGGCGCCCTGCTGCTGGTGCTCACCGGGCCGAGCCTCACCGCCCGCCTGTTGCTGATGGTCGCCTCGGTCCTCCTGCTCGGCGTCTACCGGCAGATCTGGCGGCGTCAGCCGGGCGTCGCGCTGTTCGCCCAGGCTGCCGGCGCGCTGGCCTGGTACGCCGCCACACTGCTCTGGCTCGCCGGACTCACCGTGGCCGAGATCGTGCCGTGGCTGGCCACGTTCGTGGTGGCCACGATCGCGGGGGAACGCTTCGAACTGGCGCGTGTGGCGCTGCCCCCACGCGCCGGTCGGTGGTTCCTCGGCGCCCTGTCGGCACTGATGGCCGGCGTGACCGCCACCGCCGTCTGGCCCGGCATCGGCCCGTACCTGTTCGGCGCGGGACTGCTCGCCGTGGTGGCCTGGCTCGCCGCCTTCGACGTCGCCCGCCGCACCGTCCGGAGCCGGGGTCTGCCCCGGTACGTGGCGCTGGGCCTGCTCGCCGGCTACGCCTGGCTGGGACTGGCCGGCCTGCTCTGGGCCGGGGCGGGCGCCAGCGCTGACGGCCCCCGCTACGACGCCACCCTGCACGCCGTCTTCCTGGGGTTCACCATGTCGATGATCTTCGTGCACGCCCCGGTGATCCTGCCGGCCGTGCTGCGCCGGCCCCTGCCGTACCAGCGCCTGCTGTACGCGCCGTTGGCGCTGCTGCACGCCTCCCTCCTGGTGCGGGTCGTCATCGGTGACGCCCTGCGGGTGCAGCCGGTGTGGCGTGGGGCCGGCGTGGCCAACGTCCTCGCGGTCCTCGCCTTCGTCGGCCTCGCGGTGGTGTCTTCGCTGCGACCGCCCCGAAACCGGGACGCGTCGCCGACCCGACCCGTTCCGATGGCGGTGAGGTGATGGCCCTGACGGACCGGGCGGCCACGCCTGGGGCGACGGGGACCGGTCGGGCCGGCTGGCACCGGCGCGTGACCGCGCTACCGATGGCGTACCTGGCCGGGCTGGTCGTCCTCGCCTTCAGTCACCCGTTCCTGCCCTCCTGGCGTTGGCTGGCGATCCACCTTCTCCTGCTCGGGGCGGTGACCAACGCGATCGTGGTGTGGGGCGCCCACTTCACCGTCGCCGTGCTGCGCGCCCCGGCACCGCCGAACCGCCGCGGGGAGACGGCCCGTCTCGCCGTACTCAATGTCGGCGTGCTGGCGGTGCTGTTCGGCGCCCTGGTTGGCCGGCCGTGGGCCGGAGTCGCCGGCGCGGCCCTCGTCTTCACCGCGATCGCCGCCCACGCCCACTGGCTGGCCGGCCGCCTGCGCGCCGCACTGCCCGGCCGGTTCACGGTCACCGTCCACTACTACCTCGCGGCGACCCTCGCCATCGGCGTCGGTATCCCGGTCGGAGCCTGGATACTGGTGGTGGACGACGCGACCCGTCCCCGGCTGACGCTCTTCCACGCCCACGTCAACCTGCTCGGCTGGGTCACCCTCACCGTCCTCGGCACGCTGCTGACGCTCTGGCCGACGGTGTTGCGCGCCCGGATGGCCGCCGGCGCCGCCCGCGCCGCCACGCTCGCCCTGCCCCTGCTGACCACCGGGCTCGTCCTGCTCGGCGTCGGGCTACTCGCCTGGTGGCGTACGGTCATCGGGGCCGGCCTGGTGCTCTTCGTCCTCGGCGCGCTGACCGCGCTGCGCCCCGCCATCACCGCCGCCCGCGCCCGGCCGCCCGCCTCCTTCGCCACCTGGTCGATCGCGGCGGCCGCCGGCTGGCTGCTCGTCGCGCTCGCCGTCGACACCGCGACCCTGCTCGCCAGCACCGGGCCGGAGGCGGCGGCGGGGCGCTTCGGGATCGTGCTCGTCCCGTTGCTGGCCGGCTTCGTCGCGCAGGTCCTCATCGGGTCGTTGAGCTACCTGCTGCCGGTGGTCCTCGGTGGCGGACCGGGGCCGGCGCGGCGCCGCATCGCCATCCTCGACCGCAACTGGCCGCAACGGGTGGCGATGGCGAACGCGGCCCTCGTGGTGTTCGCGCTGCCGAGTCCCCCGTTCGTTCGCATCACCACCTCACTGTTGGTCCTCGCCGCGCTGGTGCAGTTCCTCGTGCCGGCCGTGCGGGTCCTACTCGCCGCGCGGAGGTAACCGTGTCCGGGCCCGACCCCACCACGCCGACCCGCCCCCTCGGTGGCGTCGCCGTAGGCCTCACCCTCGTCCTGATCGCCGTCCTGGTCGGCGTCGCCGGCCAGCGGCTCTCCACCGCACCGTCCGGTGCCGGCACGGCCGCGAACGGATCCGTGCCGGCCTCCGGGCGCACCACCACCGTCTCCGTGGTCGCGCAGGGGATGCGGTTCCAGCCGGACCGGATCACCGTTCCACGCGGCGACCGCCTGGTCATCGAGGTGACCAACCGTGACGACCGCCGCCACGACCTCGTCCTGGCCACCGGCCAACGGACCGCCGCCATCGGCCGTGGGGCGACCGCGCGGCTGGACGCCGGCGTGATCGGCGGACCGGTGGCGGGTTGGTGCTCCCTGCCCGGGCACCGCCAGGCCGGCATGACGCTGACGATCACGACCACCGACGCGCCGGCCGGCACCGGCCACGAGAGCGGGCACACCACGCCCGGCGCGGAGGTGCCGCGCGTCGACGCCATGGCCGCCCCCGCGGCGACCTTCACCGCCCGGGACGCCGCCGCGCCGGCCACGCCGCCCGGTCGCCTGCACAAGCGGGAACTGCGGGTGCGCGAGGTGGAGCGCGAGGTCGCCCCCGGCGTACGGCAGAAGCTCTGGACGTTCGACGGCACGGTCCCCGGGCCGGTGCTGCGCGGCAAGGTCGGCGACACCTTCGAGATCACCCTGATCAATGACGGCACGGTCGACCACGGGATCGACTTCCACGCCGGTGCGGTCGCCCCGGACGAGGTGATGCGCCCGATCGACCCCGGGCAGCGGTTGACCTACCGGTTCACCGCCACCCGGGCCGGCATCTGGATGTACCACTGCTCGACCATGCCGATGCTGCACCACATCGGCAACGGCATGTACGGCGCGGTGATCATCGACCCGCCCGACCTGCCCAAGGTCGACCGGGAATACGTCCTCGTCCAGTCCGAGCTGTACCTCGGCGGCGACGGCGAGCCCGGCGACCTGGCGAAGATGCAGGCGGAGCGGCCCGATGCCGTCGTCTTCAACGGCTACGTCGCCCAGTACGCCCACCGGCCGCTACCCGCGCGGGCCGGCGAGCGCGTCCGCGTCTGGCTGCTCGACGCCGGCCCCAACCGGGACAGCTCCTTCCACGTCGTCGGCGCCCAGTTCGACACCGTCTATCGAGAGGGGCGCTGGGAGAGCCGGCCGGCCGACCCCGGCGGGGCTCAGGTGCTTTCGTTGACTCCGGCCGCCGGCGGCTTCGTCGAGATGGTCTTCCCCGAGCCCGGGCACTACCCGTTCGTCAGCCACGCCATGGTCGACGCGGAACGCGGTGCCCGGGGCGTCTTCGAGGTGACGCCCTCCTGACAGACCGCCGACGACTACCACGCCCTGGCCGTACTCATTTCGGCCGGTGGTGGAACCCATGCGGCGGAGCACGACGCCACCGACCCCTTCGGCGGCACCGCCCTCTCCTGCGTCCGGATCTCAACCGCAGCCAACAGCATGGTCCTGATCTCGATCGACCACGCCGACGGCATACTCCAGATTTCCGGCGCCCCCGCCCCGCTGGCCATCTTCGCGTCGAACCTCGAATCAATGGCAGCTGACGAGCACGGCGGCATGCCAACGCGGTAGCTCAACAGGCTTGACGAAACAGGAGCGTCCACTTCGCCAGCGACCAGTCATCGCCGGTGGCCGGCTGTCCGACTTCGGTTGATGCGTAGAACGCGGGTAAGAGGTACCCGAACCCCAGCCCCCTGGGTGGCGGAGGGGGCTGGACCGTGTGCGTCAGGTGGTGGCCGTGGCGACGGGATCTCGACCAGGCCCGGTCGGTTCTGGCCCGAACGCCACCGCCACCGCTGCCGAGCTGGGGTTGCCTGCGCCGGTGCTCACCACCGACACCCCCACCGGACGGCAGCGGCCAGGTATAGGACTGACGGGCGCGGCGGGGGGAGCCCGCCGCGCCCGTCAGGCAGCCGCTCGACCGCGGGACCTCACGCCGCCACCGGTTGCCGACCGGGCCTGCGGGCGAAGCCGCCCATCCGTACCGCGGTGAACACCGCTGCGGCCAGCGCCACGTCCGACAGCAGCATCAACCCGATCGAGTACGAGCCCTGTGCGCCGTACACCCAGCCCATGACGAGGGGCGGCACGAAGCCACCGAGGCCGCCCGCCGCGCCGACCAGCCCGGTGACCGCGCCGACCTGCTCGGCCGGGGCGACCTTGCCGACCAGCGCGAAGACGGCTCCGCTGGCGGCACCGAGCAGGATCGCCATGCCGAGGAGGGCCACCGTGGCAACCGGCATCAGCGGCGGTTCGAAGGCCTGGACGACGGCCAGGGCGGCCACCAGGGCGAAGCACCACACCAGCACCGGCACGGGGTGCAGACGGTCGGACAGCCAGCCGCCGACGGGGCGGGCGGCCACGGCCAGCACCACGAAGCCGGCGGTGCGCAGCGCCCCGTCGGCGGCGCTCAGTTCGTACGTGGTGCCCAGGTAGGCGGGTAGGTAGACGCTGAAGGCGACGAAGCCGCCGAAGCCGACCGCGTACAGGAAGCACAGTTGCCAGGTCACGGTGAGCCGCCCGACGTCGGCCAGTCGCCGCCAGGGGGAACCGGTGGGCCGGGTGCGGCCGGGGGCGTCCCGCAGCAGCAGGAACGCCAGCACCGCGTACCCGGCGAGGATCGCGGCGACGAGCAGGAACGGAGCCCGTTCGCCGTAGGCGTCGGCCAGCCGGACGGTGGTGAAGTTCGCGATCGCCGTGCCACCCATGCCCACGCCGAACACGCCGATGGCGAAGCCCCGCCGCGCCGGCGGGTACCAGCCGGAGACGTGCGGGACGCCGACGGCGAACGCGGTGCCGCCGATGCCGAGGAAGAAGCCGGTCAGGATCAGCGCCGCGTAGGAGTTGACCACGGTGAGCGTCAGCACCGGGACGATCGTCGCCACGGTAACCAGGGGAAACACCAGGCGCGCGCCGTACCGGTCGGTGAGTGCCCCGACCGGGATGCGGCCGAGCGAACCGACGACCACCGGCACGGCGACGAGCAGCGACTGGGCGGCGAAGCTCAGGCCGAGCCGCTCCTTGATTCCCGGGCCCAGCGGCCCGAGCAGCGCCCACGCCCAGAAGTTGACCAGAAATCCGAGGGTGGCGACGGCGAGTTGAAGGGGCGCGCCGCTGGTTCTGGCCGGCTGCGTCCGGTTGCCCGCCGCCGGGTGTCTTTCTCCGGTCATGGTCATCGCTTTTCTCCGTCGAGATTGTCGAGGTGTGCCCCAAGCCAAAGCGGATCAGCATGATCCGCTTCCTGGTTCTGAGCCTGTTGCAGCCGAACGGGACGAGTCAGGGTCGGAAGTCCCAACTCCGCGGCGCCCGGTGTCGGGAGCGCGTGCGCCAGCGGGCGCGCCGCCGCCCAGTCGGTCGGCCGGGAGGTGTGCGGATGCCCCGCAACGATGGTCACGTGGCCTCCTCAGATACGAGGGCGGTCAGGGCGACACGTGCCACGTCGAGGTCGGCACGCCGCCCGACGGCCACCCCGACGAGATACGCCGCGAGCGGGCCTGCCGGACGGCAGACACCGTGTGCCACCGTCCGCACCAGGTCGAGCAGTGCGCGGGTGTCGTCGCTCGACGGCGTCGGCAGGTCGAGCGCCGCCGCGGCGCCGGGGAGCCAGTCGTCCAGCCGTGGGTCGGCCATGATGTCTCCTTCGTGGTTCAGCCGCCGGCGAACGGCGGCAGCACGTCGACCGTGGCGGCCGGAGGTAGGAGCTGGTGTTCGTCGCGCCACTGGGTGCCGTCGACCAGGAAGCTGCACGCCCGCAGGGCGTTCCGTAGCTCCGGTCCGTGCCGGTCGCCGATCCGGTCGAGCAGTTCGGCCAGCGTGCCGGCCTGCTGGTCCTCCTCGGGCACTCCGGCGGCGGCCCGGGTGCCGCCGAAGTACCGGACCCGTACGGTGGTCATCGGCCCGTCCGGGCCCGGCCCCGGTGCCGTGGCCGAGATGGTCCGTCCCAGCCGGTCCGGGTGGGCGTGCGGCCACCCACGGCCAGCAGTGCCCGCTCCGCCTCCTCGGTCGCTCGCGACATACGCCTCATGCCTCCGATCGGTCGCTGTGGCGTCCACGGTCGGACCGGTCACGGCACACGAACCGGAGGGACGTCCCGGCAATCCTGCCGACCCGATATCTCGCCGGACCGGGGCCGAAGGTCCCGAGATCACCGGGCAGTTACGCCCGTGGTCGAGACGACCGGGCTACGCGGCGGCCGCAGGTGGGAATGGGGCGGTTCGGCGGCTGAGGACGAGCGTCCTCGGCCGTGCCGTCACGGCCGAGGCGTCCGTGGAATTCCCGGGTCGAGCGGCCCATCGGCGGGGTCTCCGGTCCCTGGTGTGCGCCGTTTCCGCCGGGCACCGTGCACGCCGTGACAGGGGTTACCACATCGGCATCAGGCGGCGGGCCGCACCGGGCGGGAGCGTCGGTGCGGACACCACGACATGACGTACGGGAGCGCCCGTTCATCGTCATCTGGGAGGCCACCCAGGCCTGCCCGCTGGCCTGCCGGCACTGCCGCGCGTCGGCCCGGCCGCTGCGCGACCCGGCCGAGCTCGACACCGACGAGGCGACGACGCTCATGGCCCAGGTCGCGGCCTTCGGCCGCCCCGCGCCGCTGTTCGTGATCACCGGTGGGGACCCGTTCCAGCGGCCGGACCTGGAGACGCTGGTCCGCCGTGGGGAGGAGCTGGGCCTGCCGGTGTCGGTGTCGCCGTCGGGCACCCCGACGCTCACCCGGGACGCCCTGGCCGGCATCCGGAACGCCGGCGCCCGGGCCATCTCGCTGAGCCTGGACGCGGCCACCGCCGCCGGACACGACGGGTTCCGGGGCGTGCCGGGAGTCTGGGAGCTCACCGGCCGGGCCTGGCAGGAGGCGCGGGACCTGGGACTCAAGGTCCAGATCAACACGACGGTCACCCGGGACACGGTGCGCGACCTGCCGGCGATCGCGGCCCAGGTGCACGATCGGGGCGTCTCGCTGTGGAGCGTCTTCTTCCTCGTGCCGACCGGTCGCGGACGGGCGCTGGCGAGCCTGGACGCGGCGGAGACCGAGGACGTGCTGCACGTGCTCTACGACCTCGGGGAAACCGTGCCGGTGAAGACCACCGAGGCGCACCACTTCCGCCGGGTCTGCCTGCAACGCGACGCGCTGGCGCGCCGCGGGGAGGACCCGGTGACGGCGTTCGGGTTGGGGCCGCTGTACCGGGAGCTGCGCGCGCGCCTGGACGAGCACGGCCTGACCGGTCGCGCCGATCGGGTGCGACGGGCGCCACTACGGGTCAGCGCGGGCAATGGCTTCGTCTTCGTCTCGCACCGCGGGGACGTCCACCCGAGCGGGTTCCTGCCGCTGCCCGCGGGCAACGTTCGGCGGCTGTCGCTGGTAGACATCTACCGCGACTCCGAGCTGTTCACCGGCCTGCGGGATCCGGGGCGGCTGCGGGGACGCTGCGGCGCCTGCGAGTTCCGCGCGGTGTGCGGGGGATCTCGGGCCCGGGCGTACGCGGTCACCGGGGACCTGTGGGCACCGGACCCGTCCTGCGGCTACCGGCCCGGCTCGTTTCCCTGGCCAGCGGAGAAGTGACCCGTTGTCGTCCCTCCCCCGCGGATCCATCTGTATCGGCCTCGTCAGACCCGTCCCGCCGGGACCAGGGTCCCGGTCGTTGTCGGGAATGTGAGCGGCAGAACGTGACTCCCGGGTTTTTACGGCTGGCGACGTTGTAACGTTATCCAGCGTGGAAACCACGCGGACAGGGCCGATCGGGGAAGTGATCGACACGGGCCGGCACCGGGCGCTGGGCACCGCGAGCCGGGCCTCGATCCTGGAGATCATCAAGGCGTCCGGGGGCGGCATGACCATCGCGGAGGTGGGAGAGCGGACCGGGCTGCACCCGTCGACCGCCCGCGCCCACCTCGACCGGCTGGTCGACGCGGGCCTGCTGGTCAAGGCCCGGGCCAGCGGCGGTCAGCCGGGCAGGCCGGCCTGGCGCTACCGGACCGTCGCAGCCGAGGCTCCTGCGCCCGCGCCGTACCGGGCCCTGGCCGTCGCTCTGCTCGACCATCTGTCTCGGCGTAACCGGGGCGACGTGCGGGCCGAAGCCGCCCGGGCCGGGCAGGACTGGGGCCGGCAACTGGCCGCCGTCACCCCGCCCGGTGACGACCCGACCGACGTTCTCCTCGCCGTGCTGCGCGGCCTCGGCTTCAGCCCCCGCCTGCACCACACCGGCGACGGACGGACGGAGATCCACCTGCACACCTGCCCCTTCCTGGAGCTGGTCAACCGCAACCCGGACGCGATCTGCAACCTCCACGTCGGCGTGGTGCAGGGTGCCCTGGAGCAGGCCGGGGCCCCGTCCGCCAGCGCCGCCCTCGAGCCGTTCGGCGCGCCGGACGCCTGCGTGGTGCGCCTGGTCGTGCCCACGGCCGACACCGCCGGCCGGCGCCGGTCGGCGACCCGACGAGCGCCAGCTCCACCCAGCCGTGCTGGCGGACCCCGGCCCTCGCCGCCGGCGGCTGCGCCCTGCTGACCGGCCGGTAGGGCGAGGCGGAGCCTGCCCCGCTCGCCCGCTCGTGAGCGGGCTCTTCCCGAGTCACCGCCAGCCCGTGCCGTGACCACGGCCTCGCGGCAGTTCGGCCGCCGTCACCCTGCCACCTCATGACTGTCTCCGTGGACGTGCTGGACGACCTGCGTGCCGACGTGACCCCGCTCCGCAGGGTTCGCGATCCGGCACCGGATCGCTGGCCGATGAGCCCCAGACTGCTCCCATGACGTGCTCGTACGGCGTGGGATCGCGCAAAAGGGCAGCTACCGGGCGTTGCCACCGCCGTTCCCGCGACATCAGGACTTTGGTCCTTCCGGCTCAGGACCGCTGCCTCCCGATCCGAAGGTATTCGCACTGGAGGCTGGGCTGGTGCGGCGCGGCAGCGCGGCACCGACGCGCCACGGGCCGTCGCCTCACTCGACGCCGAAGGAGTGACCACCGTGTCACCACACCGCTCGCCGGACGCCGCCCAGCCTCCCGCGACGGACCAGGTTCCCGGCGTGGCGCCGTTGCTGGCCGCTCGCCGCTTCCTGACCGGGACGACGACCGGCGACCATGGTCGGACCCTGCACCAGGTCGAGGAGAACGGCTGGGAGTCGTTCTACCGCGACCGCTGGCGCTACGACCGCGTCGTCCGCTCCACCCACGGCGTCAACTGCACCGGCTCGTGCTCCTGGAACGTCTTCGTCAAGGACGGACTGATCACCTGGGAGCACCAGGCCACCGACTACCCGACGACGGGTGCGGACTCGCCGGACTACGAGCCGCGCGGCTGCCCCCGGGGCGCCTCCTTCTCCTGGTACGAGTACTCCCCGTCGCGGGTACGCCACCCGTATGTGCGCGGGGTCCTTGCCGAGATGTTCCGCGAGGCGTACCAGCGCCTCGGCGACCCCGTGTCAGCCTGGGCCGAGATCGTGGAGAACCCGCTGAAGGCACGGGCCTACAAGAGCCAGCGCGGGCGCGGCGGCTTCGTCCGTGCCACCTGGGACGAGGCGATCACCATGATGGCCGCCGCGCACGTCTACACCACCAAGACGTACGGGCCGGACCGGGTCGTGGGTTTCTCGCCGATTCCGGCGATGTCGATGGCGTCGTTCGCCGCCGGCACCCGCTACCACGCGCTGCTCGGCGGCACGCTGCTCAGCTTCTACGACTGGTACGCCGACCTGCCGGTCGCCTCGCCCCAGATCTGGGGTGACCAGACCGACGTGCCGGAGGCGGGCGACTGGTGGAACGCCACGTACCTGATGATGTGGGGCTCCAACATCCCGGTGACCCGCACCCCGGACGCGCACTTCCTGGCCGAGGCCCGCTACAAGGGAACCAAGGTGGTCGCGGTCAGCCCGGACTACGCCGACAACGTCAAGTTCGCCGACGACTGGCTCGCCCCGCACCCCGGCACCGACGGCGCCCTCGCCATGGCGATGGGCCACGTCGTCCTCGCCGAGTTCTTCCGCGACCGGCAGGTGCCGTACTTCACCGACTACGTGCGCAGGTACACCGACCTGCCGTTCCTGGTCACGCTCCGGCAGCGCGCGGGCGGCGGGTGGACGCCCGACCGGTTCCTCACCGCGGCCGACCTCGGCGACGACGGTGGCGAGCACAAGACGGTGCTGATCGACGAGCGTACGGGCGAACCGGTTGTGCCGAACGGCTCGCTCGGCTTCCGCTACGGCGCCCACGACGCCGGCCGGTGGAACCTGGACCTCGGCGATGTCGTGCCCGCCCTCGGCCTGCTCGGCCGTACCGACGACGCCGTGGAGGTCGACCTGGCCCGCTTCGACGTCGGCGACACCGAAGGCGGCACCACGATGCGCCGCGGCGTGCCGGTGACCCGGGTGGGCGACCACCTCGTCACCACCGTGTTCGACCTGCTGATGGCCGAGTACGGGGTGCGCCGCGGCGACCTGCCGGGTGACTGGCCGACCGGGTACGACGACGTGGACTCCCCGAACACCCCGGCCTGGCAGGAGCAGATCACCGGCGTGCCGGCTGCGCTCGCCGCCCGGATCGCCCGCGAGTTCGCCCGCAACGCCGAGCGCAGCCGGGGCCGATCGATGATCGTCATCGGCGCCGGCGCGAACCAGTGGTTCCACTCCGACATGACGTACCGGGCCTTCATCTCGCTGGTCACGCTGACCGGCTGCCAGGGCGTCAACGGGGGTGGCTGGGCGCACTACGTCGGCCAGGAGAAGGCCAGGCCGCTGACCGGCCAGCAGCACATGTCGTTCGCCTTCGACTGGCAGCGCCCGATGCGCCACCAGGCCGCCACCCCGTTCTGGTACCTGCACACCGACCAGTGGCGCTACGAGCGGGTGCCCGCCGACGAGCTGTCGTCACCGCTGGGTACCGGCCGGTTCGCCGGGATGTCGTTCGCGGACACGGTCGCGGCCGCCCAGCGGATGGGCTGGAGCCCCGGCCACCCGGCCTTCAACCGCAACCCGCTGGACCTCACCGACGAGGCGGCCGCCACGGGCCGCACCGTGCAGCAGTACGTGGTGGACGAACTGAGGGCCGGCCGGCTCAAGGCGGTGGCCGAGGACCCCGACGACCCGACGAACTTCCCCCGGTGCCTGACCCTGTGGCGGGCCAACCTGCTGGGCTCCTCAGGCAAGGGCAACGAGTACTTCATGCGGCACCTGCTCGGCGTGGACTCCCTCGCGAGCGCGGAGGAGTGCGCCCCCGGCCAGCGGCCCCGCGACGTGCTCTGGCGCGACGAGGCGCCGACCGGGAAGCTGGACCTGCTCACGGCGATCGACTTCCGGATGACCAACACCGGCCTGCACGCCGACATGGTCCTGCCGGCCGCCACCTGGTACGAGAAGCACGACATCTCGACCACCGACATGCACCCGTTCGTGCACGCGTTCAGCCCGGCCGTCGAGCCGCCGGCGGACGCGCACACCGACTACGACACCTTCCTCGCCCTCGCCGACCGGTTCAGCGAACTCGCCAGCGTTCACCTGGGTGTGCGCCGGGACGTCCTCGCGGTGCCCTTGCAGCACGACACCCCGGACGAGCTGGCCACCCCCGGCGGCCGGGTACGCGACTGGAAGGCGGGCGACTGCGAGCCCGTACCCGGTGTCACGATGCCGAAGCTGGTCGAGATCGAACGCGACTACTCGCTGATCGGCGCCAAGATGCGCGCCGTGGGACCGCTGCTGGACACCCTCGGCACCACCACCAAGGCGATCACGGTCGACGTCACCGCGGAGATCGAATACCTGCGGCACCAGAACGGCGTGGTCCCGGACGGCCCCTTCGCCGGGCGCCCGTCGTTGGCCACCGCCGACCGGATGTGCGAGGCGATCCTCGCGTTGTCCGGCACCACCAACGGCCGGGTCGCCGCGGCCGGCTTCGCCGCCCTGGAGGAGCGTACCGGGCAGCCCTTCGTCGACCTGGTCGCCGGCCACGAGCAGGACCGGATCTCGTACCCGGACACCCAGGACGCGCCGCAGCCGGTCTTCACCAGCCCGGAGTGGTCGGGGTCGGAGAAGGGCGGCCGCCGGTACTCGCCGTTCACCCTCAACGTCGAACGGTCGAAGCCGTGGCACACCCTCACCGGCCGGCAGCACTTCTTCGTCGAGCACGACTGGATCGCCGAGCTCGGTGAGCAGCTACCGGCCTTCCGCCCGCCGCTGAACATGGCGCGCCACTTCGGCAGGCCCGGCGAGCTGGTGGACGGCGGCGTGACGGTGCGGTTCCTGACCCCGCACGCCAAGTGGTCGATCCACTCCATGTACCACGACAACGAGCTGATGCTCGCGCTGTCGCGGGGCGGGCCGGTGATCTGGATGAGCGTCGAGGACGCCGCGAAGATCGGCGTCAGGGACAACGAGTGGGTGGAGGCGCACAACCGCAACGGCATCGTCGTCGCCCGGGCGGTGGTCAGCCACCGCATGCCCGAGGGCACGGTGTTCCAGTACCACTCGCCGGAGCGCACCGTGAACGTGCCGAAGGCCGAGAAGAAGGGCCGCCGCGGCGGCTACCACAACTCGATGACCCGGCTGCTGATCAAGCCCACCCACCTCGCCGGGGGGCACGCCCAGCTCACCTACGCCTTCAACTACTACGGCCCGATCGGCAGCCAGCGCGACGAGATCACCGTGATCCGCCGTCGCAACCAGGAGGTGGAGTACTGATGCGGATTCGTGCGCAGGTCGCCATGGTGATGAACCTCGACAAGTGCATCGGCTGCCACACCTGCTCGGTGACGTGCAAGCAGACCTGGACCAACCGTGAGGGCACCGAGTACGTGTGGTTCAACAACGTCGAGACCAAGCCGGGCATCGGATACCCCAAGCACTACGAGGACCAGGACCGCTGGCACGGCGGGTGGAAGCTCGACGGCAAGGGGCGGCTGACCCTGCGCTCCGGCGGGCGGGTCAAGCGGCTGACGCGGATCTTCGCCAACCCGGACCTGCCGTCGCTCGACGACTACTACGAGCCGGCGACCTTCGACAAGGACATCCTCGTCAGCGCGCCCGCCGGCCTCACCGACACGCCGGTCAAGCGGCCGTACTCCGCCCTGACCGGCGAGCCCATGTCGGTGCAGTGGGGCGCGAACTGGGAGGACAGTCTCGGCGGCGCCCACGAGCGCGCCGACGCCGACCCGAACATCGCGCGTATGCCCGCCGACGCCGCGGCGAAGGTCAGGTTCGAGTTCGAGAAGACCTTCATGTTCCACCTGCCGCGGATCTGCGAGCACTGCCTCAACCCGGCGTGCGTGTCGGCCTGCCCTTCCGGCGCGATGTACAAGCGGGAAGAGGACGGCATCGTGCTGGTCGACCAGGACAAGTGCCGGGGCTGGCGGATGTGCGTGTCGGCGTGCCCGTACAAGAAGGTGTACGTCAACCACGCCACCGGCAAGGCCGAGAAGTGCACGCTGTGCTTTCCGCGCATCGAGGCCGGGCAGCCCACCATCTGCTCCGAGACGTGCGTGGGGCGGCTGCGCTACCTCGGCATCGTCTTCTACGACGAGGACGGCGTGCTCGCCGCCGCATCGGTACCGGACGAGCGCGACCTGCTCGATGCCCAGCGCGACGTCTTCCTGGATCCGCACGACCCGGCGGTGCAACAGGCGGCCCGCGACGCTGGCATGCCCGACGAGTGGATCGAGGCGGCGAAGCTGTCGCCGGTGTGGCGGCTGATCAGTGAGTACCGCATCGCGCTGCCGCTGCACCCCGAGTACCGCACGCTGCCGATGGTCTGGTACGTGCCCCCGCTGTCGCCGGTGCTCGACGCGGCCGGCGCGGCCGGCCGGGACGACACGGACGCCGACGAGGTGTTCCACACCATCCGGGACCTACGTATCCCGGTGGAGTACCTGGCGGAGCTGTTCACCGCCGGCGACGCCGACGCCACCGCCGGCGTGCTGATGAAGCTGGCCGCCATGCGCTCGTACATGCGCGCCCGCACCCTCGACGGCACCGTCGCCGAGGATCTGTTGGACCGCATCGGGATGACCGCCGGCCAGGTCGAGTCGATGTACCGGCTGCTGGCGATCGCCAAGTACGACGAGCGGTACGTCATCCCGACCGCCTACCGCGCCGACGCCGCCGCCCTCGAGGCGCAGGCCGCGCAGACCGGCTGCTCACTCGACTGCGAGGGCGGACCCGGTATGGGGGGCGAGGCGACGGCCGCAGCGGCCGTGGAGCGCTTCCACCTCGTCGACGGCAAGGACGACGTGCACGTCGGCCGGCGCGGGCTCGTGTCCCGTCGCCGCGACGGGCGGGCCGGGCTGTCCATCAACCCGCTGCGGGGCCAGTCATGACCGCCTCCGCCATCGACACCGTCCGGGTGGCCGCAGCCGATCGGACCCGGCTGTTCCAGCTCACCTCCGTGCTGCTCAACTACCCCGACGCCGAGCTGCTCGCCGCCGGGGACGAGCTGCGCGGCGCGGCCGAGCGGATCGAGCACCCGCGGCTGCGCGGCCAGGTCGAGGAGTTCCTCACCTGGCTGCTGGGCACCGCGCCCATCGACGTGCAGCGGCACTACGTTCAGACCTTCGACCTGCGCCGCCGCTCCGGCCTGTACCTGACGTACTACCTGCACGGCGACACCCGCAAGCGGGGAATGGCGCTGCTCATCCTCCAGCAGCGCTACCGCGCCCACGGGCTGCGGCTGACCGGCGGCGAGCTGCCCGACCTGCTGCCGGTCGTGCTCGAGTTCGCCGCGACCGTCGGCCCGGGTGCGGGGGAAGCCCCGCTGCGCCAGCACCGGCGCGGTATCGAACTGCTACGCGCCGCGCTGGCCGAGCTCCGCACGCCTTACCACCTCCTCCTCGACGCGATCACCAGCGCCCTGCCCGCGCTGACCGACGCCGACCGGGACGCCATCGCGGCGCTCGCCCTCGACGGCCCGCCCGTCGAGTCCGTCGGCCTGGACGCCCTCGGCCCCGACGAGCTCACCGGCGTCGGCCTCGCCCCCTACCCCACCTGCCGCCCGTCGGAGGCGCCGCGATGAACACCGTCATCTGGATCGTCCTGCCCTACCTGTGCCTGTCGGTGTTCGTCGCCGGCCACGTGTGGCGGTGGCGACACGACCAGTTCGGGTGGACCACCCACACCAGCCAGCTGCTGGAGAACCGGATCCTGCGCCTGGGATCGCCGCTGTTCCACCTCGGCGCGTTCGGCGTCATCGGCGGGCACGCCATGGGGCTGCTGGTGCCGGCCTCCGTCACCGAGGCCCTCGGCATCCCCGAGCACGCCTACCACCTGACCGCCGTCTGGGGCGGCACCATCACCGGCCTCATGCTCGTTGCCGGACTGGCCCTGCTCATGGCCCGTCGCTTCGTCAACGGGCGGGTCCGGCGTAAGACCACCGTCATGGACAAGGTGCTCTATGCCGCGCTGGCGGCCATGGTCGCGCTCGGCATGACCGCCACGGTCGCCACCAACCTGCTCGGGAGCGGGTACGACTACCGGGAGACGATCGCTGTCTGGTTCCGCAGCGTCTTCTGGTTCGCGCCGCGCAGCGACCTCATGGTCGGCGCGCCGCTGGTCTACCAGCTGCACGCCATCGGCGGCTTCCTGTTCCTGGCGCTGTGGCCGTTCACCCGGCTCGTGCACGTCTGGTCTGCGCCGCTGGCCTACCTGTGGCGCCCGTACGTCGTCTACCGCGGGCGCCGCGGCCCCGTCCCGGCCGCCCCCGCCTCGCCGGCCGCGGTGCGCGAGGCCACCGCCCGCCGGCCCGGGTCACCGGTTCGGTGAGGGACAGGAACGAACGTCACCCCCGGGTTACAACTAGGGTGGGGACTGACGAGGTCACGGAGACCGGCGGAGGAGACGTGGTCGACTACCTGCCCACCATCTACAAGCAGTTCCTCGGACGCTTCCCCGAGGTCGCCGAGGCGCAGGGGGTGCTCGCTCGCCTCGTCCGTGAGCGCAGCCCCTTCGACGAGCGGACCGACCGGCTGATCCGACTTGCCATGGCGATCGGAGCCGAGGCCGAGGGGGCGGTGCGCTCCAACGTTCGCAAAGCCGTCGAGCACGGAGCAACGCTCGACGAGGTGCGCGCCGTCGCCCTCGGCGCCATCACCACGTGCGGCTTTCCCACCGCGATCGCCGCCCTCGGCTGGATCGAGGAAGTGGCGGTGGCCGAGAACTTCCCCGACGGCGGCGCAGCCGCCTCGTAGGCCCGGCAACCGGAGTCGGCGGCGAAGCCGCCGTCGCGGCCTCGACCAGCCGCCGGCCGATCCCCTGGTGCCGCCAAGGCGGATCCACTGCGGTATCCAGGAGGACCGAGGGCCGCCCCGCTCCGTCCAGCGTGTCGACCCTGGACGTCCCGGGCCGCGGGACCATCCGGCCGGCATCGATCAGATACGATACGTCGGCCGGTCGGTCATGAGGGGGAGTGACGTATGGGTCGTCGACGGAGGATCACCTGGCGGTATCTCGCCGCCGCGCTGCTGGCGCTGACCATGGGAGCGGTCGTCCTGCCGGCGCCCGCACAGGCGGTGGACTACCCCGGCGGGCGGCGCATCTACAGCGTCGCGCTCGGGGCCATCCCCGCCGCCGGCGCGCCCGCCACCGCTCCGGTCTGGGTCCGGCTGGCGACCTACTACTTCTTCGGCAACGGCACGGTGACCGAGAGCTTCTGGTACTGGAACCGGTCCACCGTCGTCGGGGCCGCCGGCACGGGCGTCCGGACGACCGGCTGCACCGGCCACGACTGCGAGGTGCGGACGGCCGCCGGGTTCCAGCCCGGTGGCGTCGTGAAGTCCCTGAGCGGCACGTACACCAACTCCGGTGACAGCGTCACCATCACCTGGAGCGGGGGCGTCCAGGAAACCTGGACGGTCAGCCAGCCCGCCAGCGACCTGGCCCGGCTCGACTTCGTCAGCTCCAACTACGGGGTCACCGCCGGCTGGGGCTTCGGCAGTTCCGCCTCGAACGACGCGTACACGCCGGTCAGCAACATCCCGCTGGCCCAGTACACCGGCCGGTACGCCGGCTACAGCGGAAGCACCGGCGCCGCCGGCCCCAGCGGGATGGACCTCCGGTCGTTCGCCCGATGCAACGGGAACTGCCTGAGCTGGCTCAGCCCCCCGACCACCACCTGTTCGTCCTGCCCGAACGGCGCGACCTCCGCCCCGATCCGCTACTACCTCGCGGGAGCGGGCCGGCGGAACTTCTACGAGCACTGGTGCACCTGCCTGACGTCGAGCACCTGCTACACCGGTGGTTCGCACCGCAAGCCGCAGCTCCAGGTGATCGGCGACAACGGGACGTTCCACGGGTGGGTCGGCGTGGAGGCATCCAACTCCACGGCGAACACCGGCTACTTCGCGGTGCACTACCACGTGAACGTCTGACCGGCCGGGGGCACCGCCGGCTCAGGCCAGGGTGCCCAGGTCCAGGGTCCGCCAGGCGGTCACCGTACGCCCGCCCGCCGGTGGACCCGGACCACCAGAGCACGTCGCCCCGGCAAGACGGTGACGACTTCCAGGAAACGCGTTCCCGCGAGAACCAAGAAGTTCGCGACGCCACCTCGCCACACTGTCGAACATGTGTACGATCACCGCGTGGATGAGGAGGTCCCCTGAAAGAGATCTCCTGGTGGAGCATCTGGGCGGCTGGCCTCTAGGACGCCTGGCGGATGGGCATGTCGGCCAGCCAGACGTCGGCCAGGCCGCTGAGGGGGACGTCGAGGGCCTGACTGAGGCAGACCACGGTGCCGAATGCCGGCGCGGGAAGACGGCCCGCCTCGATCTTGCGCAGCGTCTCGGGGGAGATGCCGGCTGCCAGGGCCACCTCGACGAGGCTGCGGCCGGCACGGGCGGCCCGAAGGGCGGCTCCGAGGCGCTGGCCCGCTGCGATCTGTTCGGCGGTGAGTGGTTGGCGAACCATGCCAGCAGGATATCCCTCCGGAGCACCCCGACCTGACGTGGTATAAAAATGCCGGTATAAAAATACCGCATCCGGAGAGGGAGGCTGTCGTGATCGAACTCAAGTCCGCCGAGGAGATCGGCCGGATGGCGGTGACCGGCCAGTTCGTCGGCGAGCTGCTCGCCGAGCTGAGCGATGTCGCCGCAGTCGGCGTCAACCTGTTAGACCTCGAACACCACGCCCGCCGCCGGATCAAGGAACGCGGCGCCGAATCCTGCTACTGGGACTACGCCCCTTCGTTCGGCCGCGGCCCGTTCCGCAACGTGCTGTGCCTGTCGGTCAACGACGCGGTGCTGCACGGCCTGCCGCACGACTATGTTCTGCGGGACGGTGACCTGCTCAGCATCGACATGGCAGCCGGCATCGACGGCTGGGTCGCCGACTCCGCGCTCTCCGTCATCGTCGGCACCCCCGACCCGGCCGATGAGAAGCTGATCGAGGCCACCGAGGTCGCACTGGAGGCCGGCATCACCGCCGCCCAGCCCGGCGGTCGCCTCGGCGACATCTCCGCCGCGATCGGCGAGGTCGCCCGCTCCTACGGCTACGCCGTCAACGCCGAGTTCGGCGGCCACGGCATCGGCCGCACCATGCACGAGGCCCCGCACGTCTCCAACAACGGCCGCGCCCGTCGCGGCATGAGGCTCGACCCCGGTCTCACCATCGCCATCGAGCCCTGGTTCTGCCGCTCCACCGACAAAATCAAGTTCGACAACGACGGCTGGACGATCCGCTCCGCCGACGGCTCCCGCACCGCCCACTCCGAGCACACGGTCGCCATCACGGCTTCCGGCCCCCAGGTCCTGACCCGCCGCCCCACTCACTGCCCCACCTCGGCCGACCCCACCAAAAAGCCCGCCACAGCCTCCTGACCACTGCCCGCCCCGGGGCGTGACTCAGCGGTTCCGGGCATGGGGCCAGCCACAACTTCCTGAGCAACTCGCAACCGCCAGCAGCTCACCCTTCCGCCAGCCTGCACCAGCGTGGCCAACAGTCGGTCCCGGCCGCAACCACGCACGAGGTCGTCAGGCAGGCGCCATCACACTGATCACCGAACTGGCCCTTGGTTGACGGGCCTCTACTCTGGACAGGAGGAACGACCAACCAAGGGATCGTGCCCACATGGAGCCAGGGGTCGGCACCGAACCGCTGAAGAGCCAAGTCAGGACTGCGGGAGATCTACATGCGGCGTTTCCTTCTACCTCTGGCCGTGGTGCTGTCCGCCGTACTCGGCCTCGCGGTCAACCTGGCTTCTGAGACGATCCCCCTACCGCCGTGGCTCGGCTGGGCCCCCTGGGTCGCGATCGTCCTGCTGCTGGTGGCCATCGTGGTGGTGGAGGGGCGGCGCGGTCGTGAGGAGCCGCAGTTGTCGGCACCGGAACAGGTCACGGAGGCGGCGAACATGCTGGCCCAGGCCACCGTGTCGCAGTGGTCAGCGCAAGCCGATGCCCGGGGCATCGGTACGAACGCCGACCCGGTGCGGGTCACCTGGCACCGGGACCATCAGCGGTCACTGCCGATGCACGAGGTGTTCGGCGCTCCCGGGGGTAACGTTCGGCGGGTTCCGCGCCGTCGAAACGCCAGCCGCCGAGCCCCGGCCGGGGACCATCCGGGCGAACAAGGCGTGGTCACCCGCCTGTATGTCGACCTGTATCGGCGGATCCAGCGCCAGCAACTGGTCCTGCTCGGCCCGGCCGGTAGCGGGAAGACCGCAACGATGCTGATCCTGCTGATCGAGGCAGCGAAGGAGTGCGTCAGACCGGCCTCGGCACCGGAGCGCGCCGACACGCCGGTGCCGGTCTGGGTCACCCTGGGCGGGTGGAACCCGGACGAGAGGTCGCTGCTCGACCACGTGGTCGAGGAGATGGAGACGAACTTCCCGGCGCTGCGGCACCCGCGCTACGGCGCGAAGGTCGCACGCCGCCTGGTCGAGCACAAGCGGGTGGCGCTCTTCCTCGACGGCCTCGACGAGATGCCCGCGGCGGGGCAGCGGGCCGCGCTCACCAGGATCGCGCGCGAGGCCGCCGGGCTGCGGATCGTGCTCACCTCCCGGATCGAGGGGTACGACCAGGCGCGTGCCGGCGGACGGTTGCCGCGTCCGGTCGTCCTCCAGCTCGACAAGGTCGAGTCGGAGACTGCCGTCGAGTACCTGCGCCGTGGTCACGACAGTGACCGGCAACGCCGGTTTTGGCACCGGCTCACCGAACATCTGCTCAGCCGACCCGACTCACCGGTCGCGGAAGCGTTCGCCACCCCGCTGATCCTGAGTCTGGCCCGCGACGCGTTCGACGGGCCGGACGGTGACGTACCCGACCCTGCGGAGCTGATCGGGCTCACCTCGGTGGCAGCGGTGAAGGCCCGCGTGATCGGCCAGTTCCTGGAGCGGGCCTACCCGTCCGGTTCCGGCCGGCGCGGCGGGCGCGACCAGCGTCACCTGTTCTACCTGTCCTGGCTCGCTCACCACCTGCGGGGGCGCCGCGACCTGCGCTGGTGGGAGATCCCGACCTGGATTCCGATCAGGGATCTATCGATTGCGATCTGCACCGGGTTCGGACTGCCGACGGCAGTGCTGGCCGGGGCGTACGTGGCGTTGACCGGCGGGGCTCGGTCCGACGTGTTGTTGACTTCCCTGGGCGCGTTTCTCGTGGCTGCCGCCGCGGTCGGGTTCGTCCTGACGTCCTCTCCTTCCGCCTCGGTGCCGACCCCGACCGAACCGATCGGTATGGACCTGCGGTGGCCGACTCGGGCGGAGCTGCGGACGCTGTGGCTGGCCGGATCGGGACCGCCGCTGGTTGTCGGGGTGGGCGTCGGACTCGTCCTCGGCCCGTTCGCCGGCGTGATCTCCGGGTTGGCTCTCATGGGCCTCCTGATCGTCGGTTCGTCGATCGTCCGGGCCAACGTCACGTTCGGCCTGCTCGGCATCTGGCTGACGCCGCTGGCCGACTCACCAGCGAGCACCCCGGACGGTACGTTTCGGGCCGACCGCCGCCGCACCGTGGTCACGTTCAGTTCTGCGGTGATCCTCGGTGGCGTCATGTTCGCGCTGTTCAACGTCGCGGATCCGCCTCGGCCCGGGACGTGGTCGGTCGGACCGGAGTCCGGCATCGTGATCGGGGCGGCGTATGGCGTCATCACCGGCCTCGGCCCGGCAGTGCTGACGGGCTTCGGCCAGGTCGCGTTGCTGCTGCACGGGCGTCCGCCGGTGCGGTTCCCGGTGCTGTTCCGGGAGGCGCTGCGGCGGCAGGTGCTGCGGCAGGCTGGTGTGGTGTACCAGTTCCGGCACGCCGAACTCCAGGACCACCTGGCCGCCGTCTACCAGCGACGGCAGGATGCGGGCCCGGCCCGCCGGCCGCTGGCGCCGGAGTCCGACGGTGAGACCGTGGCGACCGCCCGGTGGTCGGGCGGTCAGCGGAACCGGCCGGGGCGGCTCGACCTCGGCTCGATCTGACCCTACCTCCGCCTGCCTCGCCCGGACGCTCGCAGCCACACCCATCCGATTCTGGCGGCTGCAACCCCACCCGCAGCAAGATCAAACCGAGCTACGTGGCATTGGTCCTGACATCGCGGCGGCGAGTGGACCGATCATCGACCACTACCGCTCCTTGAGGCGGCGGTCGACCTCCTCGGCGACCCGCCGGTGCAGCTCGGCCAACCGCTCGTCGGTGTACTTGGTCAGGTCGCCCGGGTCCGTACCGCCGTTCGCCGCCTGCTCCTGTTGCTTCTGCTGCTCCCGGCGTTGCAGCTCCTGCTCCTCAGGCGAGCCGGGGGCGGCGTACGCGCATCGGACGAGGGTGCCGTCGGCGTTCTTCAGGCAGGTTGCCTCCCGGCCGTTGATCTGGCCCCGGCCCTCCACCCGGTACCGGATGCTCTGCTCACTGCCGAGTGTGGCGGTCCACGTGCTGCCGCCGGTCGGCACCACCTCGAACACCTGGTCGTCGTTCCAGCAGCAGACGTCCCGGTACTCCGCCTTGATCAGGGCGACGATCGCCTGGGGCGACGACCAGGTCGGGTTGAGCCGGTACACGGTCAGCGGGGCGAGACCGCTGCCGGCGTGCCGGGTCGGCACGGTCGACACCGCCACCACCGAACTGGCCTCGCCCTGCGGGGTGAGCGGGGTGACGTACGCGCTGCGTCCGCTGCCGTCGCGGTAGCGGAGGGTGAACTCCGACTCGTTGCCCTCGTTGGCGCCGTCCTCGGAGGCATCCCAGCCGCTGCGCTCGAACCACCAGTCGGCGAAACCGCCGACGGCGGTGGTGCCCTCCCGCTGCCGGGCGGCCAGGCTGATCGGGTAGGACGGTCCGGGCACCGTCGTCGTGTCGTCGGTGATGGTGACCTCTCCGGTTCGGCCGTCGTACCGCGCCACACCGGCCGGCCGTTCGGTCACCACCAGGATTCCGGTCTGCTTCTTCAGCGGCACCACCACGATCGGGTTGTCGCCCTGGCAGTAGACGTACGCGTCGTCGGCGGAGAACCGGGCCCAACGCCGTTCGGCGGAGATCTTCCGGCCCAGGTTGTGGCTGAACCAGCCGCCGATCCGCGCGTCGGCGGCTGACACGTCGAACTGGCACCGCTGCTGCGCCCGGCTCTTGCCGCCGAGCGGCACCTCCTGCATCAGACCGACCTCGTAACCGGCCAACCAGCCGCGCCGCTCGACCAGGACGGCGAAGCGGTCGGAGTCGGGCAGGTAGCTGACGTCGGTGATCTCGCCGGTGACGTCGCCCAGGTTGGGCGCGGCCTGTGCCTTGCCGACCAGGTACGGCGCGCGGGCGGCCAGCTCCGGGACCGGATCGCTCACCACCGTCATGGTGGTCCCGTACGCCCGGTCCTGGAGGTATTCGCCGTAGACCAGCCAGCAGCCCCCCAGGGCCAGTCCGACGGCGGCGCCCAGCCAACCGAGGACGACGGTCCCGCCGGTCGACCTGGGCGTGGCCTTGCGCCCGCGGAGCCGGTGGGTGAGCAGCCGCACCAGGGCCGGCGCCCCGGCGAGCAGGGCCAGCAGGGCCGGCGCTACCAGCCAGGGCACGAGTTTGCGCAGCTCCCACACGAGGACGGTGGTGGCGTACGAGGCGTACCAGCCGACCGCGCCGAGCAGGATGAGCAGAAAGATCGGCGTACCCATCCGCAGCGCCCGATGCATCGACACCCTCCTTTGGCAGGACGAGCCCCGATCCTATTCGGACGTCAAGACGCCTTGGTGCCGTCAGAGCAGCGCGACGCCGATCAGCGGATGCGTCGAGGATCGCTCACCTGCGGGTACCGGCGGCGGGCGACCACCAGGTGGCTGTTGGATGCCCGGGTCGTTGATCTTGGGCGACTGTCGCCATGACGCGCGTTCCGGCCGGCCGTAGGTGCCGGCTAGCGACGAGGCCATTGGACATGTGCTGGCCGGGCGCCGAACCGGACGCCCGTCCGGAACCTCCGGGTCGCGCTGCACACCGCCCGGTCACGCGGGTCGCGTCCGGGATCAACCTTTGCGGGGCTGGCTCACGCCGAGAATGTTGCCTTCGCTGTCCTTGAACCATGCGCCGCGCATCGTCGGGAACTCTGCGACGCCGTTGACTGTCTTGAGGCCAGGGAGATCGTATTCTTCGAACGTCACGCCGCGCCTCCGGAGGTCCGCCATCTCGGCGTCGAGGTCGGCGACCAGCCAGGCTGCCAACGTGTGGGGCGCCTGCCCGGCGTTGGATGTGGGATAGATGAAGAACCGCGTTCCGCCGGACTCGAAATGGACTGCGTCCTCGGCTTCCTGCGACATGGTCAGGCCCAGGGTGTCGCGATAGAAGCGCTTGGCCCGTTCCATGTCGTTCGCGGGAATGGCCGCCTGCATCGGTGCGTCTGTCAACATGATGGCTCACCTCGTGTGACAGCGTAGTCGGCACCAGGCCGACAGGCTTCCGCTTTGTCCCACTTTGCCATCGCCGGGGGCCGCTCTGGAACTCGCCGGCCCGGGTAGTGCCCGCCGGCAGAACACCTGGTAGCGCACCTCGGCGAACTCGCCGCGCTGCCGCGACGACGGCGGCGTTCGCCATGCTCGCCGGCGCGGGCCCCGCTTCCCGCGTCCTCCGGCAAGACCATCCGCTACCGACTCAACCGCTCAGGAGACCGCCAGCTCCATCGACGCCTCGAAAGCACACCCCAACCACTTGGCGCGCCATAGGAGCGTTTCCCCGGGCGGTCAGTCGTGCTCGGGAATACCGGCCACCCGGTGCGACGCGGCGTGCATGACCTCGGTCACCAGTCGACGCACATGACCTCCCAGGGCGCTGTACAACGCCCGCCGGCCGTCGCGCCGCACCGTGACCAGTCCCGCCAGCCGTAGCTTGCCCAGGTGCTGCGACACCGCCGGCCGCGCCACTCCCAGCGCCGCCACGAGCGCGGTCACATCATGCTCCCCGTCGACGAGCAGCCACATCAACCGCAGCCGAGTGCCGTCCGCAAGCATCCGCAACATCTCCGTTGCTGCCTCGACGTGGCTGTCGACAGGGAGGCGTTGTTGCAGGTCACTGGCACCTGCACCGTTGTCGCGTGCGTACATGAGCACATATTATCGCCGTCGTCGGGGGTACCAACCCCCTGCCGTAAAGGGATGGTGGGAGACGCGGTGAACGACCACGACCACGACCAGGGCCACGACCATCCGGGCGGGCACGAGCACGGTCACGGGCAGGGCCATGACCACCCGCACGATCACGGCCATCACCACGGGGGCCGGCTCGCCGCCTGGTGGCACCGGCTGACCCACGCGGTCGTCCCCCACTCACACGACTCCCGCGCGAAGATCGACCCGGCGTTGGAGTCCTCCCGCGAGGGACTACGCGCCCTGTGGATCTCGCTCGTCGGCCTCGGGACCACCGCCGTCGCCCAAACGGTCATCGTCGTGCTGTCCGGCTCGGTCGCCCTGCTCGGCGACACCCTGCACAACGTCGCCGACGCCCTCACGGCCGTGCCCCTCGCGATCGCCTTCCTTCTCGGCCGGCGTGCCGCCACCCGCGCCTACACCTACGGCTACGGCCGGGCCGAAGACATCGCCGGCATCATCATCGTCGCGGTCATCGCCGCCTCCGCCGTCGCCGCCGCCTGGACCGCTGTCGCCCGACTGCTGCACCCCGCCGAGGTGGCCCACCTGCCCTGGGTGGCCGCCGCCGGCCTCGTCGGCTTCATCGGCAACGAACTGGTCGCCCGCTACCGCATCCGCGTCGGCCGCCGCATCGGCTCCGCCGCCCTGGTCGCCGACGGCCTGCACGCCCGCACCGACGGCTACACCTCCCTCGCCGTACTCGCCGCCGCCGGCGGGGCCGCCCTCGGCTGGCACTGGGCCGACCCGGTCGTCGGTCTCGCCATCGCCGTCGCCATCACCTTCGTCCTCAAGGACGCCGCCCGCGAGGTCTACCGACGCCTCATGGACGCCGTCGACCCCGAGCTGGTCGACCAGGCCGAAACCACACTGCGCGCCGTCGACGGCGTCCGCGACGTCACCGCCGTCCGGCTCCGCTGGATCGGCCACCGCCTCCACGCCGAAGCCGAACTCGTCGTGGACACCCACCTCAGCCTCGTCGCCGCCCACGAGATCGCCGCCGACGCCGAACACCAACTCACCCACGCCGTACCCCGACTCACCAGCGCCACCGTCCACACCGATCCCGACTGCCACCCCGGCGCCCACCACCACACCGACCTGTCACACAAGCGCCGGCAGATGACCCGCTGACGACCCGAGCGCGCGTGCACGACATAACGGCTGACCGACACGCTCCGGCGGCGGAGAGCGCCTGACGCGATCCGTGTGGGGTTCGGCCAACCACGCGCAGGGCGGACGACGGGGCGACGTGGACCACGGGTCCGTGGTTTCGCCGTCGGGACGGCATGGCCCACGTTCCACGATCAGGGCGCGGCCCTCTCCGGCCACCGGCCGGGGCACCACCCGCGCCCCGACCCGGTTCAGGTCGTACTGACGCCGTCGACCGTGCGGGGGACGCGGAGCGGGTTGGCCTCGCGCAGCACCGGCGGAAGCAACGGATCCGGGACGTTCTGGTAGCAGACCGGGCGCAGCCAGCGCTCGATCGAGGTGCTTCCCACCGAGGTCGAGCCGCTCGTGGAGGCGGGGTACGGTCCCCCGTGGTGCATGGCGGGGGCGACCGTCACCCCGGTGGGCCAGCCGTCCACCACGACCCGTCCCGCGATCTCGCTCAACCCGGCGACCAGGTCCGCCGCCGCGTCGTCCCGCTCGTCGGCGGCCAGGTGCACCGTCGCCGTGAGGTTGCCCGGCAAGGCGTTGAGCACCGCGTCCCGTTCGGCCGTCGAGCCGTAGCGGACCAGCACGGTGACCGGCCCGAAGCACTCCTCGAGCAACTCCCGGTACGCCCCTGCGTCGAGCCGCGACGCCGCGACGGTCAGTACGCCCGGCCGTACGGCCAGCGGCACCGCGTCATCGCCGGCCTCGCCCGCCCCGAGCGGTTCCGCCACCCCTGGTAGCGCCGCGCGGGCGCGTACCCCGGCGAGGAACGCCTCCCGCATGCGGGGGTCGAGCAGTGGCCCGGACGGGACCGCCGCCGCGACGACCGCCTGGACGACGGCGTCACCCGCTGGTCCCTCGGGCAGCAGGACGAGGCCCGGCTTGACGCAGAACTGGCCCATGCCCTGCGTGTACGAGGCCGCCAGCCCCGCACCGATCTCCTCCGCCCTGGTCTCGGCTGCGCGTTCGGTCACCACCACCGGGTTGAGGCTGCCCAGCTCACCGTGGAACGGGATCGGTCGCGGCCGGGAGGATGCGATGTCGAACAAGGCGCGGCCGCCGCGCACCGAGCCGGTGAACCCCACGGCCGCGGTGAGTGGATGGCGTACGAGTTCCGGGCCGGCGTCGAAACCGTGGACCAGGCGGAGGACGTCCTCGGGCAGTCCGACCTCGGCCGCCGCCGACCGGAGGATCCGGGCGCAGAGGACGGAGGTGGCGGGGTGGTCCGGGTGTGCCTTGACCACGACGGGGCACCCCGCGGCCAGAGCGCTCGCGGTGTCGCCGCCTGGCACGCTGAACGCCAGGGGGAAGTTGCTCGCCGCGAAGACGCCGACCACGCCCAGCGGCACCTTGTAGCGACGCAGGTCGGGGCGAGGTGCGGGCTGCGCCGACGGGTCGGCGTGGTCGATGATCACGCCCAGGTAGGTGCCGGCCGAGACCACGTCCGCGAACAGGCGCAGCTGGTAGCACGTGCGGGCGAGTTCGCCGCCGAGCCGCACCCGGCCGAGCGCCGACTCCGCGTCGGCGGTCGCGATGATCTCCTCGCCGTTCGTCTCCAGGAGCGCGGCGGCTGCGCGAAGCAGCTCCGTACGCGCGGCGCGGTCCTGCAGTGCCGCACCGGCGGCTGCGGCCGTGCGCACCGCCTGGTCCACATCGTGCGCCGTCGACTCGGCCGCCACGCGCTCGCGTGGTCTGCCGGTACGCGGGTCGACGCTCAACACGTCATTCACCGTATCGTCCTCTTTCTTCCTTCTCGGCGGGCGTCGTGTCCTCGGCCAGGGCAGCGAGCTCCCCCAGGGGCACCGGCACGGCGAGGCTGCGGGTGGCCAGCGGGCGCAGGTCGTCCGTCGTGGTCTCACGCCCGGTCAGCCAGGCCGCGATCCCGGCGGTGGCGAGGCCGCACACCCGTCCCTGACACCAGCCCATCCCAGGCCGGGCCAGCATCTTCAGCGTCCGCGCGTCCTCCGCGCCGAGGTGCTCGTGCGCCCGGCGCAGGTCGCCGTATGAGACCTCCTCGCAGCGGCAGACCAGCGTCGTCTCCGACAGCCACTCGGGCCATGCACCTGGCACCGGATAGGTGCGGTGCATGGCGGCGGCGAACCCGCGGCCCCGCCGGACGGCCCGTCGCAGCCGCCTCATCAGCGCCCGGTCGGTCGGGCGGCCGCGCGCGGCAGCGAGGGCGAGCGCGGCCAGCCGCCCCTCGTGGACGGCCAGCGCCGCGCCGCCCACACCGGTCGCCTCACCAGCGACGTACAGTCCTTCGACGCTGCTGCGCTGACGGTCGTCGACGACCACGACGAGCGATCCGTCGGTGTCCTTCGCCGTTTCGGCATCGAGCATGAGCGGCAGTTCGAGCGAGGGGGTGAAGCCCCAACCGAGTGCGACGAGGTCGGCGGCGATCTCCTCGTCCGGCCCGGTCGGGCGGCCGTCGCGGTCCACCCGGGCGACCCGGACCGCCTCCGCCCGGTCCTTCCCGAGCACCTCACGGATCACGGTCCTCGTCCGGTACGGGATGCGGTGCCGGGCCATCAGCATCGCGTACCGCAGGGCCTCGACGCCCTTGGCCGGCGCGGACATCGCGCCGAGCGGATCGCGTAGCCAGCCCAGCGTCGCGTTGGCCTCGATGACGGCTGCGACGGTCACTCCGGCGCGCGCGAGGCCGGTGGCCACGGGGAGCAGGAACGGGCCGGTGCCGGCGATGACCGCATGCCGCCCCGCCGCCGTGCGATGCCCCTTGAGCAGGGCCTGCGCTCCCCCCACGGTCATCACGCCGGGCAGGTCCCAGCCGGGCACGGGTAGTTGCCGGTCGTATCCTCCTGGGCACAGGATCAGCGTTGGCGCGACGAGCGTGAGGTCCGCGCCATCCAGCGGGGTGACGGTGGACGTGGCGGCCGTCATCCGGAGCGTGAAGGTCCCGCCAGTGTCGCGGGTGATGAGCCAGACCTGGTGGCCGGGGAGGTAGCGGACCTGGCCCGCTGTGCGGAGGGCGTTCAGGCGGTCCCGCAGCCGGGTGAAGGCCGGCCAGCCGTGATGGCCGACGCGATCGTCGGGACGGGCGTGGGCCTCGTCGTAGTGCCGCCAGTACTGCCCGCCGGGTTGCGCGGCGGTGTCGATGAGGGTGACCCCGAGCCCGGCCTCGGCGGCTTCGACGGCGGCGGCGAGGCCGGCTGGTCCCGCGCCGACCACGGCGACGTCAGGCACGTGTGGCCTCGCTGTCTCCCCGGTCGCCGGCGTCTGGTGTGTCCGGCCCGGCGTCGTCGCCGAGGCGCATGCCGTCGGCGGCGGTGACGAGACAGGCGCGCTGGTCGGGAACGCCGTCGACCGTGATGAGACAGTCGAAGCAGCTGCCGATGCCGCAGAACAGTCCTCGCGGCGTGCCGCCCCTGCGGGTGGTGCGCCAGCTCGTGATTCCGGCGGAGACCAGCGCGGCGGCGACGCTCTGGCCGGGCTCGGCCGGCACGACGGCACCGCGGAATGTCATCTGGTGCGTCATCGAAACGCCTCCTCGTCCTGCGCGAAGCGGTCCGGTGCGAACGGCGTGAGACTCAGGTCCGTCCGCTCCCCCACGAGCGCCTGGGCGATCAACTTGCCGGTGCCGACGGACAGACCGATGCCTGCGCCCTCGTGGCCGCAGGCGTGCCAGAGGCCGGGTGCCCGGGTGTCCGGACCGATGACGGGCAGATGGTCTGGGCAGTAGGGACGGAAACCGAGGTAGGTGCGCATCACCCGGATCTGCCGGAGCATCGGGAACAACGCGATGGCCTTGGCCGCGAGCGTGCCGACAGCGGTAACGGACATGGTCCGGTCGAGTCCGACGCGCTCACGCGACGCGCCGATGAGGATCGTGCCGCCGACGGTCCCCTCGACCACGGGCGAGGTTTGCAGTGCCGCGTCGGAGCTGCCCACGTCACCGACGTACTCGGCGGCGTACACCTTGTGACGGATCGTCCGGGGTGGCATCGGCTGGGTGACCAGGACGAAGCCCCGTCGGGGTAGCACGGGGACACGCACTCCGGCGCGGCCGGCGAGGTCGCCGGCCCACGTGCCGGCGGCGTTGAGCACCGCGCTGGCCGGGATGTCTCCTCCCGAGGTGCGTACGCCCGTCACCCGCGGGCCGTCGCGGAGGAACCCCGTCACCTCGGTGTGCGTACGCACCCGCGTGCCGCGCTCGCGGGCCAGCCGGAGCAGGTGGGCCGCCACCAGCATCGGCTGGACCTGAGCATCCTGTGGGTAGTAGGCGCCACCGGCGAGCCGCGGCGACAGATGCGGCTCGTAGTCGCGCAACTCGGCTCGCGGGACGTCGCGGACCTCGACGCCGCAGCGGCGCTGGTGGACGGTGAGCTCGCGCAGTGCGGCACGGCTCTGCTCCGATGCCGCTACGACCAGCCCGCCCTTGGCCTCGAACTCCCACAGATCGCCGTGCTCGGCGAGATCCTCGCGCCAGACCCGCTGCGAGTACAGTGCCAGGTCCAGCTCGGGACCGGCCTGTTTGTCGGACACCAGCACGTTCCCCTCGCCGGCGCTGGAGGTACCGCCGGCGATCGCACCGCGCTCGACGACGACCACCCGCAGGCCCGCCAGTGCCGCGAAGTACGCGCTGGCAGCGCCCACCACGCCTGCCCCGACGACCACCAGGTCCGCGCTCACGCCGTCGCTTCCCCACGGTGGGCGGCAGCGTGGGGCTCGACCGCGCCGTGGATCCGCTCGCTGCGCTCGGTCATGCCGCCCCGCTTCGCCTCATGGGGCGTCCTTGACGCTGTCTGCCCACAGACCGCGAACGTGGCCGATGTGGCGGTGCATCAGCAGTTCGGCCCCGGACGGGTCGCGGGCTTCGATGAAGTCCAGAAGCTCGTGGTGCTCCGCCGCCGAGCGGCCCAGTCTGCCGCTCTCCAACAGTGGGGTCAGGCCGAGCAGCCGGGTCCGCGAGCGCAGGTCGGACACGACATCCACCAGGAAGCGGTTGCGGCTGTAGCCGAGCAGGGTCAGGTGGAAGACGTGGTCGGCCTCGATGTAGCCGACCAGGTCGCCGCGCTCCGCCGCGTCGACGATGGCCTGCGCGAGTGCCCTCAGCTCGGGGAAGTCCGCCTTCGGGATCACCGCCACGACATTGCGCACGGTCGGCGGCTCGATGAGCAGCCGCACGGCGGCCAGGTTGTCGAGGTCCTCCTCGGAGACCTCCGTGATGCGGAAGCCCTTGTTCGGATGAGGTACGGCCAGGCCACTCTTCACCAGGTCGAGCATGGCCTCCCGCACCGGTGTGGGCGATACGCCGAGCTGCGCGCCGAGCGCCGGAGCCGAGTACACCACGCCGGGCTCCAGCTTGCCGGAGATGATCGCCGCACGCAGGGCCTCCCTGATCCGGTCGCGGAGGTTCTCTCTGCGACCGATGTCAGGAAGGTCCGGGACCGGCACCGGGCTCACAGCAGGAATCCCGCGGGGAACGGGTCGGTGGGGTCGAGGTGGAACTGTGCCGTCGCGGTGACCCATGCCCTGCCCGTGATCGACGGCAGCACGGCGGGGAGCGACCCGACCGTGGTCTCGCCGAGCAGCCGCCCGGTGAAGCGGGTGCCGATGAACGACTCGTTGACGAAGTCCTCGCCGATGCCCAGCTCGCCCCGCGCCCACAACTGCGCCATCCGGGCGCTCGTGCCGGTGCCGCACGGGGACCGGTCGAACCAGCCGGGGTGGATGGCCATGGCGTGCCGCGACAGCTTGGCGGTGGAGCCCGGGGCCCTCAGGTAGACGTGGTGGCAGCCGTTGATGTCGTCACGCTCGGGGTGCACCGGCCGGTCCTGCTCGTTCACCGCATCCATGATCGCCAGACCCGCGGCGAGCAGGTCGCCGGCGCGGGCGCGGTCGAAGGGCAGCCCGAGGTCCGCCAGGTCGACGATCGCGTAGAAGTTTCCGCCGAACGCCATGTCGTACTCGACCGCGCCGATGCCCGGTACCTCGATCTTCCGGTCGATCGCGTACGCGAAAGACGGGACGTTCTGGATGGTGACCGACTCCGCCGCACGGTCGCGCACCGTCACGGAGGCGACGACCAGGCCGGCGGGAGTGTCGAGCCTGATCGTGGTCACCGGCTCGACGAGGGGCACCATCCCGGTCTCGACGAGGACCGTCGCGACGCCGATCGTGCCGTGGCCGCACATCGGCAGCAGCCCGGAGACCTCGATGAAGAGCACGCCGTAGTCGGCGTCGGGACGGGTCGGCGGCTGCAGGATCGCGCCGCTCATCGCGGCGTGGCCGCGTGGTTCGTACATCAGCAACGTGCGGACGTCATCGCTGTTCTCCATGAACCACAGCCGGCGCTCGGCCATGGTCGCCCCGGGGATGGTGCCCATGCCACCGACGACGACCCGGGTGGGCATCCCCTCGGTGTGCGAGTCGACGACGTGGAACGTGCGGCGGGACCTCATCGGTAGCCCTTGGCGAGCACCGCTTCGGTGTCGGCGGTGATCCTGGCTGCCAGTTCCGACGGCAGCGGCAGGCGTGGCGGACGGCAGGCACCGCCCTTGCGCCCGGCGACGTCCATCGACAGCTTGATCGACTGGACGAACTCGGTCCTGGAGTCCCAGCGCAGCAGCGCGTGCAGGTCCCGGTAGATCGGCAGGGCCTTGGCGATGTCGGCGGGGTCGCCTGAGGTGACCAGCCGGTAGAGCTCCACGGTGCTCTCCGGGATCGCGTTCGGGTAGCCGGCGATCCAGCCGACGGCTCCGGCGATACCCAGTTCGAGCAGCACGTCGTCGGCGCCGACCAGAATGTCCAGGTCGGGGGCCAGTTCGTTGATCTCGTACGCCCTGCGCACGTCGCCGGTGAACTCCTTCACC
Organism: Micromonospora sp. NPDC049139; assembly: GCF_055586845.1. Taxonomy (NCBI): domain Bacteria; kingdom Bacillati; phylum Actinomycetota; class Actinomycetes; order Micromonosporales; family Micromonosporaceae; genus Micromonospora; species Micromonospora sp. NPDC049139. The sequence continues at coordinate 175,893 of NZ_JBVJHK010000015.1, forward strand.
CCGACGATCAAGCCCTCCTGGAACAGTTCGGCAAGCAGCGCAGGCGCCAGGTCGACCTTGGTGTCGATGGGGTTGTTGTAGGCGACGACAGGCAGTCCGGCGCGCGCGACCTCGCGGTAGTGCTCGACCACTGCCCGGCGGTCGGCGCGGTAGGCGTTGGGCGGCAGCAGCAGGACGGAGGTGGCTCCGGCTTCGGCGGCCTGTTCGGCCCAGCGGCGGGCCTCGAGCGCGCCGTAGGCGGCGACGCCGGGCATGACGCCGAATCCGGCGGGGGCGGCCTGTACGGCGGTCTCGACGACGCGCTCCCGCTCCTGCGGGGTCAGCGTCTGGTACTCACCGAGGGAGCCGTTGGGCGTCACGCCGTCACAGCCTCCAGCGGCGAGGAACCCGACGTGCTCGGCGAACGCGTCGTAGTCGATGGAGAGGTCGTCGTGGAGGGGCAGCGCCGTCGCGACGTGCACGCCGCGCCAGGGCCGTGCGGGGGTGGTCACTGCTGGCTCCTCATCGATCGTACGGGGAAAAATACACAGTGCAATGTCACATCATCCATGCACGGCCATCCACTTCTCCAGGCCCTCGGCCTCCAGCGGCAGCGCGCTGGACAACACCTCCGGACCGTCGGGCGTGACCAGCAGGTCGTCCTCGATACGCACACCGATCCCACGCAGCTCCGGAGGCACGGTCAGGTCGTGCGGGTGGAAGTACAGTCCGGGCTCGACCGTCAGCACCATGCCGGGCGCCACAGCCGCACCCTGATAGGCCTCCTCCGCGGCTCGGCCGCAGTCGTGCACGTCCAACCCCAGGTGGTGGCCAATTCCGCACACCAGATAGCGCCGGTGGTGTTGCCCGGTGTCGGACAGCGCCTCGTCCACGGAGACCGGCAACAGCCCCCAGTCCGCCAGGCCCCGCGCGATCACCTCCATCGCCGCGTGGTGGAACTCGGTGAACCGGCGGCCCGGGCCCACCGCCGCCAACCCGGCCCTGTGGGCCTGTTCCACCAGGTCGTGCACCTGCCGCTGCGCCGGCGAGAACCGCCCGGAGGCGGGAAACGTCCGGGTGACATCGGCGGTGTAGTAGCTGTTGACCTCGACCCCCATGTCGAGCAGGAGCACCTCGTCCGGCAGCACCGGGCCGTCGCAGCGCACCCAGTGCAGGGTGGGCGCGTGCCGGCCGCTACCGACGATCGTGGTGTAGCCGGGGCCGTTGCCGTACGCCCGGGCGTACCGGTCGAAGGTGCCCTGCAGCCACCGCTCCCCGGGCCCCGCAATCGCGGTGGGGATCTCCCGGACGACCGCGGCGAAGCCCTCGACGGTGCGGTCCACCGCCTCCCGGAGCTGCCCGATCTCCCACTCGTCCTTGTACATGCGCAACTCGGCGAGGGTCCGCGCGACCTCCTCGTCCCGAGTCACGTCCTCGGTGAGTTCTGCGCGCGGCCGAACCTCGACGTTCAGCGCCCTCGCCCAGTCGGCCAGCCCCGGCGCCGGGCCCACCCACAACTCGCCGTAGCGGGCGTCGGCGAAGAAGCCAGGGTCACCGGGCTGGGCCGGCGGCGGCAGGTAGAGAGTGGCGTCGCCGCCGCGCAACACCACGACGGCGTTCTCGACCGAGCAGCCGGTCGTCCAGAAGAAGTCACTGTCCGGACGGAAGTCGTAGCTCGTGTCGTTGCTGCGTACGGGCGCCTCCCCGGCCGCCAACACGACAGTCCGGCCCGGGAGGGCCTCGGCCAGGCGGGCCCGGTGGGCGGCAGCCGCCTCGGCGGTGCCGGGCACGACCGACGGGGTGCGGTCGGGCACGTCCCAGCCCGTCGTCATGTACTCCGTGAACGCCGCGACCTCGGACAGCTTCGGCGGCCTGCCATCACGCAACGGAAATTCCCTCCTGCCGTGGAGCGGACGAGCTCGGGTCGGATCCGTCGATGTCGCGGACTCCTTCGCCCACCTCGTTGATCATCTCGGTCAGCCGGGCGAAGACCCGGTCGTCCTCGCGTAGGCCGTCGTGTTCGTACTCGTTGGTGATCCAGGTCCGGACGTTGCCCACCCGGGACGCCGTGTCCAGTTGCAGACCCGCGTCCACGTACATGTCGTCGTGGTAGACGGCGGCCACCACCGGGATCTCGTTGCCGGCCAGCCGGTCGAGGTCGTAGAGCGGTGGCCACTCGTCCCGGACCGCCAGCGCTTCCACGGCGTCGCGAAACGGACGCAGCTCGGCGATCTCCTGGAACATCCAGGGGTAGACCATCTCACCGGTGAACAGCAGCGGCCTGGTCTCCTCGGCGAACTGCGGATGCCTCTCCCGCTCCGCCTGGGCCGCCCAGCCGGTGGCAGCGGCGCCATGTCCGTAGATGCTCTCGTGCAGGGCCGCGAAGAGCGGGTTGTCACTGTACGCCGTCCTGGCCAGCACCTGGTGCAGGAACGTCGCCGACAGCTCGTCCCCGGAGAACGCCTCGTCGAGCAGCCAGTGCATGCGCTCGTATCCGGGCTTCATGCCGAGGTCGATGCCGAGCGACTGCAACCGGCGGACCGTCAGCACATCGCCGTCGGGCAGCAACACGTCGCCTTCGGCCAGCCGATCGGCGATCCGACCCACCTGCGCGACCTGGTGCGGGTACCGCCGGTAGAACTCCCTGTTCTTCGCCTCCACTCGCGGGTAGGTACGCCGGTAGACCTCCGCCGCCGACGGGTCGAGACCGGGCAGGCCACCGGTGACGTAGCAGGCGCTCAAGCCCTCCGGAGCCTTCGACAGGTACGTCAGCGTGACGAAGCCGCCGTACGACTGCCCGAGGGTGGACCAGCGCCCGCCGCCGAAGACGGACTTCCGCAGGTGCTCGTGGTCGGCCACGATCGAGTCAGCCCGGAAGCACGCGAGGAAGCGGGCAGCCTCCTCCGCCGTCGCGAACGCGCTCATCCGGCGGCCGTCGACGCGGGTGCTGCGGCCAGTGCCACGCTGGTCGACCAGGACCACGCGGTGATCGCGCAGGGCCAGGCCGAGCCAGCCGGACCGGGTGAGCGGACGGGGCCCCTTCCCGCCCGGTCCGCCCTGCAGGTAGACCAGGCACGGCAGGTCCTCCCCGGCCCGGGTGGGATCGACGATCTCACGGGCGAAGACCTGGATGTCGCCGCGCGTCGGGTCAGACCAATCCAGCGGCACCTCGCTGACGTGGTCCCGGATGCGCATGCCAGGGATCGTGTAGGTCGCGGTGACGGTCATCGGCACCCTCCTCTCGCCGCCGCGGCCGGCTGAGCCGCTGTCGCCCCCGCGGCACCGAACACGATCACCACCTGCTGCAGGCACGCACGCCTGGACCCATCAGTAAGGTGTGCCATTGCACTGATCGTAGGTGGAGATCCGGTATCTGCCAAGCCGGACGCCCGTACGGCCCCCACCAACCGGCACCGCCGGAGACGCTCCCTCGGAACCAACGGCGCCATGCGCACAGTCAGATCAGGCCCTCGCGCACCGCGTACGCCACCGCGTGGGTGCGGTTGCGCAGCTGGAACCGCGTGGTGATGTCGTGCAGCACGTTCTTGACGGTCCGCTCGGAGTAGCTGAGCCGGGTGGCCACCTCCCGGGTGTCCATCCCGTCGGCGACCAGCCGCAGCACCTGACTCTCCCGGTGGGACAGCCCGTTGACGTCGATGCCGCGCGGGGCGAGCACCGTCTGCTGCAACCGGGTGACCTGCTTGACCAGCCGGCCGAGCACCTCCGGCGGCATCGCGGCACCCCCGGAGGCGGTGCTGACGACGAGCTGCGCCAGCCGGTGACTGGTCGCCTCGGCCCGTGAGGCGAGGGCGCGTACCCCCAGCTCCACGGCGGGGATCAGGGCCGTGTCCGACTCGACGGCGGCGACCAGCACGAAACGCCGGCAGCCCAGCCGGCGGACCGCCCGGATCAGGTCCAGTGCCTCCTGGTCGAGCGTGTCGGCGGCGACCACGCCGACGGTCTCGGCGGTGATCCGATCCTCGGGGACGACCTCGATCTCCATCCGCCCGCGCAGGGCCGCGGTGATGCCGGCCGTGGAGATCGGGTCGGGGGTACGAATGTGTGCCTGCGCACGTCCGGTCATGACGGTTCCTTAGCCTGTGGGGTCGAACGAGCATCGGGGGTACGCGACACGGTCGCCGTGTTGCGGGCCGGCCGTCGGGTCGCGGAGTGGCGGTGTCTCGGGTGACGGGCGGGACCAGCCGGCGGTGGTGATCCGACCCGGCCTAAACGGTAGAGAACCCGGTGGCCCGGGGACTGGCGGCGCACTGGACGCGACCGGACGGCGGTCCTGTCCATCGCCTCCCTGTCGAGCTGCGGAGTTGCCCGTCCGGGCAACGACGGGCTGGACGGGCACCGGCAGAAACCGGCAGAACGGTTACCCGGGCGGATGGTCCACGCTCCGTGCTCGGTCCGTCTACGCTCCACTGTGGTTACTGGCCGGTTTCGCTGGATCACCTGACCCCGAACCGCCAGGATCACGTGTCGGTGGTGGCCGGCCGAGCCGCGGGGGCGAACAGGGGACCGGAAGATGGCGGAGAACGGCGCCGAGCTGAGGCTCCGGCGGTTGCGCGCCGGGCTGACCCAGGAGGAGTTGGCCCGTCGGGCGGGGATCAGCGTCCGGGCGGTACGGGACATCGAACAGGGTCGGGTACGCACTCCCCGCCCGGAGTCACTGCGCCGCATCGCCGAGGCCGTCGGCCCGCCCGACCCGGAGCCACCCGGCCCGGAGCCGCCCGGCGGGACGGGGTCGCTACGCATCGGCGTGCTCGGTCCGTTGACCCTGCGGGTGGGCGCGGAGCCGGTCGCGCTGGGCTCGGGACGGCAGCGGATGCTGCTCGGTCTGCTCGCCCTGCATCCGGAGACGACCGTCTCCCGGCAGGAGATCGTCGACGTCCTCTGGGGCCACGATCCGCCGGACAGCTGCCTGAACCTGGTGCACACCTACGTGGCCCGGCTCCGCCGGGCGCTCGCCCACCCCGGCGGCGGGACGAGCGGCGGCAGGGCGAACGGCATTGCCGGGGCGGGCGGGAGCGGTGGGGCGACCAGCGGCGGCGGCACGACGATCGTGCACGCCGGTGGCGGCTACCAGCTGCGCGTCGGCCCCCGGCAGCTCGACCTGACCCGGTTCACCGCCCTGATCGGTCGGGCCGAGGGCAGTGTGGCCGGTGACCTGCCGAGCCTGGACCGCCTGGCCGAGGCGCTGGCCCTGTGGCGGGGACCGGTCCTGACCGACCTCGGGCCCGGCCTGGCCCAGCATCCGACCGCCGCCGCCCTGAACCGCCGCCGGATCGCCACCGCCGTCACGTACGCCACGCTCGCCGTGGAGCTGGGCCTGCCGGACCGGGCGGTCCGCGAGCTCAGCGCGGTGGCCAGCCACGAGCCGCTGCACGAGCAGGTGCACGCCCGACTGATGCTCGCCCTCGCCGCCTGCGGCCAGCAGGCCCGGGCGCTGACCCTGCATCGGAAACTACGGGACCGCCTCGCCGACCAGCTCGGGGTGGAGCCCGGCCCGGAACTGCGCGAGGCGCAGCTACGCATCCTCCGGCAGGACCTGCCGGTGATCGTGCCTCGGGCCGGGACGGCCGCCTCGGCTCCGCCCCGGCCGGTCGAGCCGGCACCGCCCCGGATGCCCGGCCACCGGCCGCCGGCCCAACTGCCGGCCGACGTCGCGCACTTCACCGGCCGGAGCAGCCAGATGGCCGCACTCGACACCCTGCTGGCCGCGTCGACCGGCGCCAGCGGGCCGGTCGTCGTCGCCACGATCACGGGCATGGCCGGGGTGGGCAAGACCGCTCTGGCGGTGCACTGGGCCCACCGGGTGCGGCAGCACTTCCCGGACGGGCAGCTCTACGTCAACCTGCGGGGCTACTCGACGGCCAACCCGGTCCGCGAGGGCGAGGCGCTCGCCGGGTTCCTGCACGCGCTGGGCGTGCCGGCCGAGCAGATCCCGGTCGACCCGGGCCAGGCCGCCGCGCTGCTGCGTACCCTGCTCGACGGCCGCCGGATGCTCCTGGTGCTCGACAACGCGGCGAGCGCCGACCAGGTCCGACCGCTGCTGCCCGGCACCCCCGGCTGCCTGGCACTGGTCACCAGCCGGGACCGGCTCAGTGGGCTGGTCGCGATCGACGGCGCGCGCCGCATCGCCCTCGACGTGCTCACCGGGGCCGAGGCCAGCGCCCTGCTGACCCGGATCATCCCTGCCGACCAGGTGGCCGCCGCCCCGGCCGAGATCGCCGAGCTGGCGGAGGTGTGCGCCCGGTTGCCGCTGGCACTGCGGATCGCCGCCGCCGACCTCATCGATCATCCGGGTCGGCCGATCAGCGCGCACACCGCCCGGCTCAGCGCCGGCAACCAGCTCGCCGGGCTGCGGGTCGAGGGGGACGACCAGGCCGCCGTCCGGGCGGCCTTCGACCTGTCGTACGCGGCGCTGCCCCCCTCGACCCGCCGGCTCTTCCGGTTGCTCGGGCCGGCTCCCGGGGCGGACGTGACCGCGCCGGCGGCCGCCGCCGTCGCCGCGGTCGACGAGGCCACGGCCGCGCGGGAGCTGGACCGGCTCGCCGCCGCACACCTGGTGCAGCAGCCCCGCACCGGCCGGTACACCTTCCACGACCTGCTGCGGATCTACGCGGTGGAGCGGGCCACCGCCGAGGACCCGGCACCGAAGCTGCGCGCGGCGAACCGGCGGCTCTACGCCTGGTGCCAGCGACGCACCGAGGCCGCCGCGGCAGCGATCTACCCGCAGATGGTGCGCCTGCCGTCGAGCAGGGACCTCGGCACCGACGACGCGGCGGGGTTCGCCTCGGCCGGCGAGGCGATGGCCTGGCTGGAGGCGGAGCGCACCAACCTGGTCCGGGTCGTCGCGCACGCCGCCGAGCACGCGGACCCGGCCGCCTGGCGCGTCCCCGACGCGCTGCGCGGGTACTACCAGTTCCGCCCACACAGCGACGGCTTCCTGGCGGCGACCCACGCGCTGCGCGCCGCGCAGACCGCCGGCGACGAGGCGGGCGAGGCCGCGAGCCGGCTGGGACTGGCCAGCCTGCACCTACGCCGCAGCGAGTACCGGGTGGGCCTGGAACACGCCACCGCGATGATCGACGCGGCCATCCGGGCGGACTGGCCCGAAGGGCTGGCGGCGGCGTACGGCACCTGCGGGTTGATGCACCTGCGGGCCGGGCGGCTGGCCGACGCGGCGGAGCTGACCCGACGGGCGGTGGAGATCCACGAACGGCTCGGCGGAGCCGAGCGGTTGAGCACCAGTCTCGGCAACCTCGGGGTCATCTACCGCGACATGGGTCGGCTACGCGAATCCGAGGAGGTCTTCCGGCAGGGGCTGGCGCTGACCCGGCGTACCGGCATGCGGATGAACACGGGAATCAGCCTGAGCAACCTCGGGGACGTCGAGTACGCCCTCGGCCGGTACGACGATGCCCTGGCCCACCTCGGCGAGGCCCTGGAGGTGAGCCGGGAGACCGGTTACCGGCCGACGGAGGTGGAGAGCCTGCGGCGACTGGCCGCGCTGCACGTGCACGCGGACGACCTGGCTCGGGCGGCCGAACTGGCCGAGGCCGCACTGGCCCTGGCCGAGCTGGTCGGCGACCCGCCCCAGCAGGCCGCCGCCCGCAACGTGCTGGGCATGGTGCACCTGCGGCGGGGAGACGGCGACGCCGCGGTGACGGAGCACCGGCGGGCGCTGGCGCTGGCCCGGGCCAGCGGTGCCCACGGTGAACAGGCGGAATCGCTGATCGGACTGGCCGAGGTGCACCGACGGACCGATCCGACGGAGGCGCTCGCTGTGGCGGGGCAGGCGTGGGAGGTGGCCCGGGCCGCCGGGTACCGGGTCTGGGTGGGCCACGCCCTGGTCACCAGGGCCGAGGCGCTGAGCGGCCGGGACCCGGTGGCGGCGGTACGGACGGCCCGCGACGCGCTGGCGACGCACCGGGAGACCGGCCATCTCCTCGGCCGGTTGCGCAGCCTGCGGCTGCTCGCCGGGATCGGCCCGGTCGCCGGCCTCACCGCCGCCGAGCAGACGGCGTACCGGCGGGAGGCCGACCGGCTCGACGGCCTCGGCCGGTGGCGGCCCGCCGGCCGGCCGCCCGGCGTCGGGTGACGCGGGACGGCCGGCGCGGTGCCGAGCCGGTGGGGCTGGCCGGCGCGGAATCGGCGGGGCCGGTCCGCGCGGGCCGGTGGGATCAGCCGACGCGGGGTCGGTGGAACCGGTCGGCGGTCCACCCGGAGCGCCCCCTCAGACCAGGTCGAACTCGCGGGCCAGGTACTGGAACCTCTCGACGGTGAGCACGGTGGCCAGGATCAGTTCGTCCTCGGCCGAGAGGTCGTCCACCTCGTCGTCGAGCACCTTGGCGAGGACCTGCCGGGCGGCGTCCGGGTCGACGTGGGTCAGCGGCTCCTGCCGCGTGAGGTCCGGCTGGTCGGCGGTTCCGGCCTCCGGGTCGAACACGGCGGTCGGGTCGTACTCCGCCGCCGGGTGGTGGCCGCCGGACGGGTCGAGCCCGGTGTCGTGATCCTGGGGCGTCCACTGCTCCCGCCCGGTGGTCCACTGGTCGTGCTCGACCCACTGGTCCTGCCCGGTCCACTGGTCCTGCTCCGACCACTGGTCCTGTTCGTCGTCGGACTGTTCGTCGGCCTCCGGGTCCTGGTAGGCGGCGAGGGTCCAGGTCTGCACCACCCTGTCGATCACGCGCGCCATGTCCGCCGCCGGTTCGCCCAGCTCGTCCACGGCGAAGATCTCGACCGGGGGCACGGAGCTGGCGTACTGGTAGACGGTGTCGTAGAAGTCGGCCAGCCACTCGTTGTGCTGGTACCAGTCCAGGTCGCCCCAGTTCTCGCCGAGCAGGCCGGGCAGCAGCTCCCAGCTCGTCTCCGGCTGCCCGGCGAGGATCCGGCCGACGCTCACCGCCGTCCAGTTCAGGTAGAGGTACGCGTCCTCCAGGCTCGCCGGCCCGGTGGGGTCGAAGGTCTCCGGGTAGTTGGTCATCTCGACTCCCCTGTCAGGCCGTCACGGTGAAGTACTTGTTGCTGTCCTCGTCGAGCAGGCGCAGCACCGGATTGCCGGACTGGTCGACGCCGAGCCGGAAGTTGCCGGTGTCGTCGTGGGACTGGGACTTGCCGACCGAACCCGCGTGCTGGGCCCGCCAGGTGATCTTCACCTGGGCCCCGACCTGACCGTTGACCTCCTCGACCCGTGCGCCGAACCGCAGGGTCGACGTCTCGTGGAAGCGGTTCTTGATCGCCTTGATGTCGTACTTGGTCCCGTCCTCGCCGACCACGAGTGGATCCCCCGCCACGGTGTCCAGCACGGTGAGCGACACATCCTGGAAGCTGGCGTACCGGACCCCGTTCTGCTGGACGACCTGGCGATGGCCGGCCTGGTCCGGATCGGTGAAGTAGTGGACCAGGGTGTAGCGGAGCAGCAGCAGCACCCTGATCTTGGTGCGGACCTGGCTGCCCAGCACGGCACCGTTGCGGATGTACTCCAGCCGCATCGCCCCCTGGCGGCCGTTCTGGCCCGCCCGGGCCACCACCCCGTTGGCGGCGGCGCTGTCGACGGTGAGCGTGTCCGGGCCGCTGAGCTGGTCGAATCCGATCACCCGCAGGCTGTCGTGCTCGTGCGCGGCGAGCGCGTGCGCGGCCTGCCAGGCGCTCCGGGTGATCCGGGTGGCGGCGAGCAGGGACACCCGGCCGGCCGGGGCGTTGGCCGCGCCGATCAGGCTCGGCCGGTTGTGCACCCGTCCGCTGAGCGGCGTGATGCGGAAGTGCTTCTCGGTACGCCCCTCACCGGGGGCGATCTCCAGCAGACCGTTGCTGTGCACCAGGAACGCGCCGACGTCGTTGTGGTTCAGCGCGAGCGTGGCCCCCATGACGGTCTTGGCCTGGTGCTGGACCCGGTAGTTGATCCGGAAGTGCGGCAGCCCGCTGGTGATCGGCGTGGTGTCGAAGACGAGGCTGCCGACCTCGTTGAACTTGTTGAACGGGTTCCGGCCCCGGCCGGTGGCCATCAGCGAGATGCTCAGTCCCGAGATGCCCCACATCGGATAGTCGGCGAGCGCGTCCAGGTGGCGGGTCTTCAGGTGCTGGCCGGCCTTCGGCACGTAGTCGAAGGTGGTGAACCGCACCAGCAGTTCCACGCAGACCCGTTTCCGGTCGGTCACGCCGACCTTGCCCCGGCGCAGGTAGCGCAGCCAGTACACGTGGTCCACGGACTGGCTGCCCCGCACCATGACGACCTGTTTGTCCCCGAGTGGGTTCGGTGAGGCCAGCATGTCCAGCGGCATCTCCTTCTCGAAGCGGGCGTCGTTGAAGCCGGTGACCTGGAACAGACCTTCGGTCAGTCCCCGTGCCTGGCCGGTGACGAACGCGGTCAGGCCGGCGGTGGTGTTCAGTACGATGGCTGCCTCTGCCACGGACGTACCTCCGTCTCAGGTGGACCGCCGGACGGGTGACCGACGGGGGTGGTCGGGGTGGTGGCGCGGTGGACCGCGCCGCCGGGGAGCGTCACTCCCGGGCGAAGAACTCGAGTTCGCTGACGGCCACGTCGGTGCCCTTCTCCGCCCGGTACACGTCGGTGACCTGGATCTGCACGCTGGTGACTCCCTTGGCGGCGGTCAGCGTGAGGGTCTGCGGCTCGCCGGTGTCCTGCACGGTCAGCGTGTCCGAGCGGTTGGTGGACCAGACCAGGTGCAACTTTGCCGGCCGGTGCGAGGCGGTGTAGTCCTCCGCCGTCCCGGCGGTGACGATGAGCCGTTCCAGGTCGACCTCGGCGCCGAAGCGCAGGGTCACCGTGGGCGGCTGTTCGGCGTCCCAGCGGACCTGCCAGTGCGTGTTGCGGTACTGGTCGACGGTGAGGTCCGGGCCGTGCTCGGCGACCGACGCGCTGCCGGTCACCTCCACCGGCCGGGCCGCCACGAACCGGGGGTTGAGCTTCCGGTCGACCCAGGCGCGGGCGTCGCGCACCGGCGGCACCACGACCGCGTTCACCCGTTCCCGCAGCGGCGGATAGATCAGGTACGCGACACCGAGCGCGAAGAGCAGCACCGCGGCGACCGCGTTCGCCCGCTGGTAGACGCGATGGAGCACACCGACGACGCCACCGCCCGAGCCACCACCCGAGCCACCACCCGGGGCGCCGGGACGGGTGCCCGCCGCTGCGACCTTCGGGCCACGCCGGGGCAGTAGCCGTTGCCACCACCGGCGGCGGACCACCTCGGCGGTACGCAGCGAGTCGCCGCAGCGGCTGCAGAACCGGCGGGTCGGCGGGTTGCCCTCGCCGCACTCGCCGCAGATCAGGTCACCCGGTTCCAGCCGGCGGGTGGAAGCGCGTCGGCCGGTCGTGGCCGTCCGGGGCCGGACCGGCTGGGGCGTCACCTCCTCCGGTTCGGAGCCGACCAAACCCCCGGCACGGGGCCGCCCGGACGTCCGGCCGGTGGTCGTCCGCCCGGCCTGGCTGGCCGGGTCCTCCTCGGTCGCCACCAGTGGGCTGGTGTGCGGCGCGGCAAGCGCGCGCCGGGGACGCGGCGCCGGGACGGGCTCCTCGTCCGGATCGTCGGCCCGGTCCGCCCCGTCAGCCGGTTCTGGCACGGCCGACGCGACGGCGGCCACCTCGACCGCGTCGACCGGTTCGTGTTCCGGGTCCGATCCGGCCGGCCGGGACAGCCCGGCACGCCCGGCAGCGGTCCCGGACCCTCCAGCGCTCCCGGATTCGCCGGAGGCAGGCCGCGCCGGGCCGGACGGTGGTCCGTCGGGCACGCCGGGCCGGGTGCCGGCGGGGCGCTCGACCGGTCGGGGCAACCGTGCGTTGGCCACCCCCGGTGGCGGTGGGGGCAGGCGGCGCGGCGGCCCACCCGTACCCGGCGGCCTCGCGCCCACGCCCGGCGGGCCAGCCGGTGCGGAACGAAGCCCCGGGACCACACCACCACCGGCACCGGACGGGCCCGGACGAACACCCGGAACGCCCGCGCCGCCGGTCCCCGGCGGACCGGGACGGACAGCCGGGGTCGCTGGGCCACCGGTTCCCGGTGCCGGGATCCCCGACGGCACCGCCCTCGGGCCGACGGTGCCGGGTCCGGGGCGACGTGAAACCGCCGGGCCGGTGCCGGGCGGGCCGGGACGCACGCCCGGGGGCGTTCCGGGGCCGCCCCCTCCCGGCGGACCAGGACGGGACACCCCGGGCGGGCCGGGACGGAGACCGGGCGGCGCACCCGGGCGGCCGGTGCCGGGTGGGCCCGGTCGGGTCCCGCCGGCTCCACCGGGCAACCCCGGGGGACCGCCCAGCCCGGGACGGGCCCCCGGTCCCCGGGCGGAGCCGTCCGAGACCCGGACCACGCCCTGGTCGACCGGGGAACCGCCCGGGGCCGGCGCGATCACGCCGGCGATGCGTTGCAGCAGGGTCGGACGCAGGCGCTGCTCCGGCTCCGGCTCGGGATCGGGCTCCACGGTGACCTTCGGCGTGGTCTTCTCGCCGGTCCACTCGAGGAAGCTCCCACAGGAACCGCAGAAGGTGTCCGCGTCACCGTTGTGGTTGCCGCACTCACGACAGACGATCACGGCCGAGCACCTCCAGGGTCGTCGCGACGTGGGCCGGCACGGCCGCGCGGATCAGCTCCTCCAGGGCGTACCGGGCGACCCGGTCGGGTTCGGCCGCCCGGACGCGGACGTGCAGCCGGGCCGGCGGGACCGGCCCGGTGTGCGATCGCGGGTGGGCCGACCAGGAGACCTCGGCCGAGTCCACGACCTCCACCTCGCCGTCGGTGGCCAGCTCCAGCAGCATTCGGAGCCCGCGCGCGGTGCCCCGTAGCCGGTGCGCCGCGGCCGCGTTGGCGACCATTGCGCGCTGCCGTTCGACCGGCCAGTTCTCGTCCAGGTGCGCACCGACCCACTCGCCGAGCCAGAGCAGGAAGTCCGGCGGCGTCAGCCACGGATCGAGGTACGCGTCGAGGCAGTCCAGGGTGGAGACCACCGGGGCGACCACCTGGTCCAGGGCCGCTGTCCAGCGGACCAGCAGGTCGTCCTCCTGCAACAGGGCGGGTAGGAACCCGGCGACCGGGTACGGCATCCGCACGTCGACCAGGCCGCGCATCAGTGCTCCTCCACTCGGAGCTGGTGGTCGAAGGAGAAGACGAGGCTGTCCGGCTCCAGGTCGACCCGGCCCGCCTCGGCACCCCGTTCCCCGGTCACCGGGTTGGCGGTGAACAGCCTCAGGTCCTCCACCAGCTCCACGCCCCGGACCCGTTGCAGCACGGCGAAGAGTTCCCCGGCCTGCACCGGGCGGCCGAAGGGCCAGCCCAGCCCGTCCGGGCCGCCGCCGGCCAGCGGGCTGAGGAAGCCGTACAGGGCGGCCAGGCCGTCCTCGCGGACCCGGTCGACGCGGACCCGGGGCCGGGCGACCACCCGGGCCACCACGGTCACCCCCCGGTAGCGGGGCGGCTCGACGACCGCCCGGGTACCGATCAGCCGGGTGGCGTCCAGCCGCTCGGCCACCCGGGTCAGACTGGCCTCGGCCGGGATCAGGTCCTCCAGCCGCAGCCGGCCCCGGTCGGTCGGGGCCGCCGGCACCACCAGGATCCGGGCCACCGGCGGGCCGTCGCCGTCGCTCGGTACGCAGCGCACCCGGGCCAGTTCGGGGGCCGCCTCGCGGGCGAGCACCTCGTGGTCCTCGGCGGTGACCGCGCGGTCCCGGCTGCGCAGCGTCAGCGGGCCCCGGCGGCGGGCCTCGTCCAGGGTCTCGCCGTCCACGCCGCCGCTGGCCGGGTGGCGGTTGTCCACTCCGGCGACGTACGGGACGCTGGTGCGTAGCGCGCGGACCGCGCTGGCGGCGACGTTGCCCCGGCTGCCACCGCCGACCGCGTAGCGGCGCAGCCGCAGCCGACTGCCCCGGGGCGGCACGGCACCGTGGCGGCGCAGCGTGCCGTCGGGCTGCCGGACCGCCGGGCCGAGCACGACCTCCCCGGCCACCCCGTCGAGCAGGAAGTGCCGGTCGTCCGGGCCGCTGGCGGCGAAGTGGCGGACCGGGGTCCATGGCTGCCAGCCGTCGTCGGAGCTGACCTCGAGCACCGGGTCGCCGAGGTTGGTCAGCACCGGTCGGCGGGACAGCGGGAAGCGTTGGCCGGGCACCCCCTCCGAGTCGCCGAGTTCCTCGTCGTCGACCAGGTCGGCGTGCACCGCCTCGGTGGTGCCGCCCACGGTGTTGGCGGCCAGGCCGAGGATCACCGGGGTGGCGCGGTAGGCCGGCTGGCCCTCCTCGGGCTCCACCACCCGGGCGCGCAGCCAGCCGGCGAGGACGCCGTCGACCAGGGTGGCCTGGTGTCCCTCGGGTACGTGCAGCAGGAGCGCCCCGGGCCGGTTGAGCGCGCCGGTCTCGTCCAGGCTGACCTCGCACTCCCGCCAGCCGTCGGCGACCCACGCCTCCCAGCGCAGCGGCGGATGCTGCGGGTTGACCCCGACGCCGTCCACCCGGCCCTCGAACTCCAGCCGCACCGCGCAGCCACCGACCGGCCGGTCCAGGCCGACCAGCAGTTCGTCGCCCGGCCGGGGTACGGCGGAGAACGCGGCCACCGGGCCGCCGAGTTCCAGGGCGGCGGTCTGGTCGGTGGTCCCGTCGGCGGTGCGGACGCGTAACCGGGTCAGGGCGCAGGGCGGCACGGTGAGGTCGGCCAGGGTGGTGAAGACCAGCGGGTCGTCGCCGTCGGCGACGGTGACCGCCCGGGTGCCCGCCGGGACGACCTGGATGGCCCGGGCCGGCGTGGAGAGCCAGAACGTCAACGACGTCCGGGCTGCGGTGGGCGGCACCAGGCGCACCCCGATCAGCTCCAGGAACTTCACGTAGAGCCGGTCGGGCACCCGGTTGAGCCGGTAGATGAGCTGGTCGGTCAGGGACGCGAAGGTCTCGATCAGGGTCACGCCGGGGTCGGCCGGGTGCAGGTCGGTCCACTCCGGGCAGCGGTCGGCGATCAGCCGACGCGCGTCGGCGACCAGGTCCTCGTAGGTACGGTCGTCGAGGGCGGGGGCGGGCAGCGCCATCAGTTCGGCACCTCCGCCCCGGCCGGGGCCTCGCCACCGGGCAACGTCCGCAGGTCGAGCTGGAGGCTGTGCGGATCCTCGGTGCCGCGGGCCCGGTAGCGGATGTCGATGTGCAGCAGCCCGTCGCCGCCGGCTGGGTCGTCGGTGACGGCGACCTCGTCGATCTCGGCCCGGGGTTCCCACCGTTCCAGCGCGGTACGGATCTCCACCGCGACCGCGCGGCGGGTCGCGGCGGTGGCCGGCTCGAAGACGAAGTCGCGCAGCCGGGAGCCGAACTCCGGCCGCATCGGGCGTTCGCCCGGGTAGGTCGCCAGGATCACGTGCATCGCCTGCTCGAGCAGGGCGGTCCCGCTGACCGTGGCGAGCCCGCCGTGGGGCTGGACGCGCAGGGGAAAGGCACACCCGGTGCCGATGACGTCGGCCTGCATGGCACTCCTCAGTTGAGCTGGATGGGTTTGCCCTTGATGGCGGTCGCCGCGGTGCCGCTGATGTTGATCTGCGTACCGTCGATGTCGACCGTCTTGGCCTTGAGCTTCAGGCTGGTGCCGCCGTCGAGGGTCATGCTGCCGCCGGGCCCGGCCTTGATCTCCACCGCGGTCTGCCCGGTGCACTCGATGACCAGCTTCCCGGGCCGCTCGGGGGCGCAGCGCAGGGTCACCTCCCCGGTCACCTGGTCCATGGCGAGGGCGAGCTTGTCGCCCTTGGTGCCGAGGACCACGTTCGCGGCGGTGGGCTGGCCCTTGCCGCCGGGCGGTACCTCGTCGTGGAAGACCAGTCGGTTGCCGGACGGCGAGAGCAGCCCGCGCCGGATCACCGAGCCGGCCTGGCCGACCGACTTGACGCCGCTGGTACCCGGTTTCGTCGACGAGGTCTGTGCGCCGTCCAGGCCGTACCCGGTGTGCCGGCTGGGCAGGCTGCCCAGCACGTACGGGCGGCGTACGTCGCCGAACTCGAAGGCCACCAGCACCTGGTCGCCCGGCTCGGGAACGAAGAACGCTCCGGCGACCGGACCGGCGAAGAGCTGCCCGACCGGCGCCCAGTCGGTCTCGTGCTCCGGCGACAGCCAGGGCAGGGCGAGTTTCACCCGGCCCAGGTTCCGCGGGTCCCGGACGTTGCTGACCACCCCGCAGACCACCCCGTCGATCCGACCCGACCCGGTTCCGCCGCCGGTGTCGTCGGTGCCGGTGAGGCCGAGCAGCGACCGGTCCTGGGTGCCGCCGACGGTGAACTCGGTCCGGTACCCGTCGGCGGCCTCGTCGAAGACGTGCCGGGCGGCGCTGAGCGTCCAGGTGCCGGCGAACGGCGCCGGTACCCCGTCCACCCGGATCGCCCGGCCGGCGACCAGCCGGGCCTCGCCGAGCGCCTCCCCCTCGGCCTCGGCGAACGAGCCACCGAGGCCGGCCGCCAGGCTCGCCGCCACCTGCCGGACCGCGCCGTCGGCCCGGTCCGGGACGGGCAGGCCCCGGCCGACCAGGACGTGCGCCCGGGGGCCCGGGGGCGGCCCGACGTCACCGACAGCGCTGTTGCCGGTACGCGGGGCCGGGGCGGCGCGGGGCACGAAGGCGTCGGCGGCAGCGGCCGGGGTCCGGCCCGCGCCCAGGTTCACCCCGTCGGCGGTGGTCGCGGTACGGCTGGCGACCACCGTCGCCGCGACCGGGTCCCAGGCCCGCACCTCGACCTCGGGGGCGAGGTTGCCGGCGGTGACCCGGGGCAGGAAGCGGCGCAGGTTGCCCCGGAAGGTCAGCGGCAGCGGGGTGTCGGCCCGGCTGGCGGTGGTGGCCCGCCGGAAGTGGAACCGGTCGCCGTCGGCGCCGACCTCGTAGCCGAGTTCCCGGGCCCGGCCGGTGAGGAACTCCCAGTCGGTCTGGTCGACCTGGGCGAGATGGGCCAGCGTGCCGCCGGTGGCGTCGATGGTCCCGACGGTGAACTTGGCGGCGGTGGCGACCTGGCGGGCGATGTCGGAGTCGGACTGGTTGAGGAAGGTACGGGTCCGGCGGACCCGGTGCAACCGGTGGTCGTGGGTGTAGCCGCGCACCACCACGTACGCGGTGAGGTCGACGAAGCGGCCTTCCAGGGCGGTCACCTCGCCGCTGATCAGCCGGTGCTCGGCCGAGCCGTCCTGGGTGGGGCCGAAGACCTGCACCGCCGTGCCGAGCTGGAGACCGGCCCGGGTGAGCACGTCACCGTCCAGGTCGGCGAAGGTCAACTCGAACATGTCCGGCAACCAGAGCTGGGTGTCCACCACCACCCGGACGAGACCGGCGGCGACCGGTGCCGGCAGGTTCCGACCGGCCGCGCCGGTGGTGACCCGGGGGCGCAGGGCGGTCGTACCCCAGAGCAGGTGGTGCCGGTCGACGGCGCTCATCGCCGCGCCCCCGGCGTCGGCACTCCCCCGGCACCGCCACGGGTCTGGGCCCGGGTAGGGTCGTCGATGCCGCTCGCCGCGGCCCGTTGCCGCCACTGCGCCGGGTCGGTCCACACCGAGCGGGGCGGTGCCGGGGCACCGGACTGCCTGGGGAAGATCTCCCCCTCGAACACGACCAGGTCCAGGGTGGCCTGGGCCCGGATCGGCTGCCCGTCCCCGTCGAACCGGGTGAGGTTGACGTTCAGCGTGCTCAGCTTGACCGTCATGGAGAGCTTGCCCCAGGTGAAGGTGAGATCGGGCAGCGCGGCCTCGCTGGCGGTGCGGTTCTGGTCCTCGGTGGTGGGCGTTCCGGAGAAGGCGATCAGCTTCTGCACGTCCTGCGCGACGCCGGGCCCGACCAGGAGCACCTCCCCCGCCGACACCCGCAGCGCGGTGTCCGAGGCGATCACCAGGCCCTTGCCCTGCCCGACGAGCTGGCTGGCCCGGGAGGATCGGGTGATGTTCATCTTGGTCGGGTTGTAGGCAAAGGTGACCGTGCCGATCGTCGGCGACGACAGCGACGCCGTCGCCGCCCGGACCTGGAGGTCGGGGAAGAAGCCCTCGTGTACCAGTTCCAGGCGCTCCACCGCCACCTGGTTGGTGTCGGCGGAGAGGTCCGGTCCGGACCACGAGGACGGGCGTACGCCGTAGAGCAGCCAACTGTCGACCGGTTCGCCGTCGGCGTCGAGCAGGGTGACCCGGGCGGTGGTCCGGGTGTCGTCGCCGGTGCCGTCCCGCCAGGAGCCCAGGACGTCGACCAGCCAGCGCTGCAACCGCGCGGAGTGCTCCCGGTGGACGGCCCGTTCCAGCACAATCGGCGGGTAGCTGACCTCGCCCGGCAGGTGGTACTGGCCGACGTGGTCCCCGCTCACCCGGACCACCTCCGGCTTGAAGTCGGCCCGCAGGCCCCGGCAGGAGCGCCAGAGGCCGAGTTGGACGCCGCCGATGGTCACCTGGAACCGCATGGCGAGGCCGAGCTTGTCGGTCCGCCGGACCCCGGGTCCGCTGCGGAACAACTGCGCCAGGCCGCCGGAGGCCAGCCCCTGCGCGGTCTGGTTCGGGTCGCCCAGCATCCCGCCGAGCTGCCCCGCGGAGATCGTCGCCATCACTGCTCCGTTCTTGGTCTGGCTGCGGTGGTGGAGGGCCGGGTCAGAGCGAGAACGAGACGTCGTCGTCGAGGAAGCCGGTGTGGGCCAGCTCCAGGGTCTCCACGGCGACCCCGGCCCGACTCGGGTCGAGTTCGGACACCGACCAGCCGACCGGGAAGAAGTGCTTCAACTCCCAGCCGACGATCTTGATGCCGAGGCTGTCGACGAGCTGGATGCTGCCGCTGAGCGGCTGGTACCGCCGGGCCTGCTGGCAGAGCCACTCCTGCACCACCTGGGAGTCGAAGCAGACCGCCCGGCTGAGCCGGATCCGGCTGTAGGTCGGCGCGCCCACGAAGGTGTGGACGTCGTTGCTGTCCCCGGCGCGGTACTCGCAGACCTGCCAGGTCACGCCGAGGCCGGAGACCCGGGACCAGGAGCCGAGGTTGTAGCGCTCGTCGTCGATGACCACCAGGTACCGGTGGTTGACCCCGGTGACCTCGAAGAAGCCGCCCATGAACCGGGCCGCGGTGGAGAGACCGCCCGCCATCGTTCCGTACCTCCTCGTCGTCTGCGTCGTCGTGCTGGTGGGTCGCGCGTTTCCGGTCCGGGTGCTCCTGTGTCGGGTGTTCCTCGGTCGGGCGTCGTCGGGTCAGGGAAACCGGGCCAGTCGTCCGCCGCGTTCCCGGTCGACCAGCAGTTCCTGTCGGAGCCGGCCGCGCAGCCGTCCGTAGAGGCGTCCGGCCAGTTCCTCCAGGTCGTCCGCGTTGTCCAGGTCCACCGTCCGCCCCGGCAGCCGGTCACCGAGCCAGGACCGCAGGAACGTGGTGTCCCGGTCGAGGCGAGCCGTGGCGGCCTCCTCCCGCTCCGTCGCGGTACGCAGCTCCTCGCGGAGTCGCTCCACCGCGTCGCGGACCTCGGCGAGGCGGCCGGCACTCCGGTCGAACGCGGGCGGGGCGGTCGCGGCGGCCACCTCGGCCCGTAGCGCCGCCAGGGTCGTCTCCGGCATGGGCTCGGACGACCCGACCTGCTCGGCTCCCTCCTGTCGGTTCACCTCGGCCCGCACCAGGTCGCGCAGGTCGGCCAGGGCGTCGGCTGAGCCCCCCACGGGTGCCCGCTGGACCGGGTGACCCGTCGGGGCCGGGCCGACGGGACCGGCCCGCCAGCTCAGCCCGCCGTCCGGCGTTACCCCCCAGGCGCCCCCAGCGGACGTCGAGGTCGGTCCGGCGGGGACGGCCGCACCACCGGCCACCAGGGGCACCGTCGGGGACAGCGGGCCCACCCCGTTCGGCGTGGACGCGTCGCCGAAGGCGTACTCGGCGGCCAGGGCACGTGCCTCCAGGTCACGTCCGGCGGCCGTCGACTCCGCCGGGGTCGCCCCGCCGAGCACGCGTTGCTGCACGACGTGGGCCAGCTCGTGGGCGAGCAGGGCCCGGGCGGGCGGCGCGTCGAGCGGGCCGGCCTCCGCCGGCAACAGGACCTCACCGTTCCGGGTGGCGGCACGGGCACCGGCCTGCCGTACCTCGGCGGTGGCCTCGGGACCACGCCGGACCGGCACGCCCGAGACGTCGACGCCGTACCGGCGGCGGAACCCGTCCACCAGTTCGGCGGGCATCGGCTCGCCGGGAAGCCCCTCAGCCGGTGTGGCCGGGAGTACCCGGGACGACGGGTCCGGGTAGCGCGGCGGCACGGCCGGTGGGTGCCCCGGCCGGGCGGGCGGCGCGTTGTCCGGCGGACCACCACCGGTCAGGTCGTTTCGCGATCTGCGCTCCGGCGTCGCCGGCTCCCCATCGATCCCGGTCACCGGAGACGACCGACGCAACGGACCGCCCGCAGTGGACGGCACGGCTGTTCCGGAGGTGATCCGGTCGTCCGTGGCCGGTGCCGGTCCGGTGCCGGGTGCCGGTGCCGGCGCCGGACGCGGGTCCGCGACCACCGGCGTACCGATGGCGGGGCCGGTCGGGGACGCCGGGCGCCACGCGGGCGGGGTGGGCGTGCCCGGGGTGGACGCGCCCGATGTCGGCTCCGTCCCGGTGGGACGCGGATCGGCGTACCCCGCGACGCTGGGTGGGATCGGCAGCTGTGGGGCACCGGCGGTCGGCTCCCCCGCGTCGCCGGGCACCGCGCCGCTGGTGGGCACCGGACGGCTGACCAGCG
Source organism: Micromonospora sp. NPDC049139 (assembly GCF_055586845.1). Lineage (NCBI taxonomy): Bacteria > Bacillati > Actinomycetota > Actinomycetes > Micromonosporales > Micromonosporaceae > Micromonospora > Micromonospora sp. NPDC049139. Next base: position 196,551 of record NZ_JBVJHK010000015.1, read on the forward strand.
GTGCGTCGCCGCGGTCCTGCTCAGGGGTCGCCGGATCAGGGCCGGTGACCGACACCGCACCGCCGACCGGCGGTGGACCGGGTGGTTGGGCCGGGAGTTCCGTGCGGACGACCGATGCCGGCACCCCGGTCGTGACGGGTGGCACCGGCGCCGGCCGTTCCCCGGTGCCGACTGACGAGGTGTCCGTACGCCGGGTCAGGAACCGGGCCGGCGACAGCGCAGCTTGGTCACCCGCCGGACGTACGGCGGCCCCACCCCGCGTCGCGGCGACCGGGCCACCTCCCGACGGGTCGTCCGGTCCGGCGGTCGACCCGCTTCGCTCCACCCGCCGCGTGACCGGTGCGGTCGGCCGGTCGGGGCGGTGCGGGGCCGGCCCGACCGGCTCGTCGCGGCGGTGCGGGGCCGGGCTGGCCGGGGCGGCGGGGCTGTGTGCGGACAGTCCGGTCGGGTCGTCGGAGCGGTGCGCGGGCGGGTCGGTCGGCGACACGGGCGGCGGGTCGTCAGCCGGGTGCGGGGCGGTGTTCGTCGCGGGCACTGCTGCCGGGCGGTCCACCGGGGCGCTCGCCGCGCCCACCGGCCTTACCTCCGGCGTGGGGGTGACCGGCGTGTCCTCCCCCGCCCGAGCCGGGCGGGGCGGTGTGCGCCGGGCGGACCGGGCACGGGAGACCACCTCGACCGGGCGGACCACCCGGCCGTCCGCCGGTGCCGAGCCGGCACCGAGCTGCTCGCTGTCGGGGGGCGGATCGGTGGCACGCGGTGCGGTCTCGCCCCGCTGTCGCACGGCCCCCGGCGTGCCGGCCGTGCGGGCCGCCTCCGCCGCCCGGGTGGCCTCCGCCGCGAGGTGGACGTCCTCGAAACCGGGGGGTGGCCAGACGGGCGCGATCGGCAGTCCGGCAGCGGCGAACCGGGCGGCGGTCCGGGTTGCCGCCTCGTCCCGCCCGGCCGGGCCACCGTCGCGCGCCGGCCCGGTGGCCGGGCCCAGGTCGGGCTTCGAGCCGCTGGCCGGGTCCAGCTGGTGCCCCAGGCCGGTGCCGGGGTCCAGGTCGTCGTTTCCGGTCAGCGGGGTCCCGTGGGTGGCTGCCGGGACGACCGGCACCAGCGTGCGGGACGCGTCCACCCGGCGGTCGGTGGACCCGGTGAGCAGCGGTGCGACGACGGGCCCGGCGGACCGGAGGACGGCGGTGGCGCCGGCGGCCCCGGCGGAGAAGGCCGGCCCGGACGACGGAACACCCGCCACCACCGGGGGCGGGGTGAGCGTGACCATGGCCGGGACGGGTGCCACGGTCAGCAGCGGCGCGGCGGCTCCGGCCCACTCCCGTACGGGGTACGCCGACGCAGTCAGCGGCCCGGGCACCCGCGCCAGCGGGGCGGCCGCCAGCGACGACCGTCCCCCGGCGGGCGGCACCGACGCCGGGACGGACGCCTCGGCGGCCGGCTGGAACAACCGGCGGGGCCGGAGGGACCAGGCCATCCCCCACCTCCTCAGTCAGATCAGGGCCGGTTCGTGGTCGGGACGGCTGGGTCAGGCTCCCGCCGGCAAGGCGCCGGCCAGGTCCACCGCGAACTCGTCCCCGCAGTGCGGGCAGGTGACCTCCGCGCCGGTGTGCCCCTGCTGGTTGACCCGCCGGTAGAGGTCCTGCAGGAAGGCCAGGTCGGAGGCGAAGAGCCGCTCGATCACCGTGGTGTCGACCGGCTGCACCGCACCGATCCGGGTCACCGTCCGGGCCAGCAGCAACACGGTGAGGTACGCCGGGTTCTGCCGTACCCGGGGATCGCCCTGGGGATGGATCTCGTCGCGGGCCGTGGCGAGCCGCAGGACGCCCTGCCGGTGCACCGCGCCCCGGTCGTCGACCAGCCCACGGGGCAGCACGAACGGGAACTCGGTCCGCAGGCCCGCCGCCGGTCCGGCGGCGGGCTCGGCGAGGTCAGATCCGCGCATTGAAGTCGAACAGGTCGTCGCACATCAGCGTGACCGTCTGGTAGACGATGTCGGTCGAGCCGGCCTTGACCCCGCTGACCTCCACCTTCGCCGGCCAGGCGTTGGTCATCATGTAGGTCAGCCGGGCGTCGCCGTTGAGGTCGTCACCGGGCCCGTAGAGCTTCAGTGCGCAGTCCCGGTACGCGTCGTACATCAGGTTGCGCACCTTCTGGTGCCAGAGCCAGAGGTCACCGTTGAGGTCGAGTCCCCGCTTGAGGGTCACCGTCGGCGGCTTGGTCCGGCCGAAGTGCCGGGAGAAGATCGGCCCGGTGGGACCGGCGGCCATGTACTCGGCGTTCTCCACCTCGCTGCTGATGCCGACCAGCTCGGCGAAGTTGACCGCGTTCATGCCCGGCACCTCCAGCCGGAACACGGCGGCACTGATGATCTCGGTGTTCTGGCGCGGGTCCTGGGTACCCTGACCTGCCATGGTCGTCCTTCCTGGTTACGTCGTCGCTCGGGGTCAGTCGTCGCCCGCGCCGTGCGAGAGCTGGGAGAGGCGGAACACCACGAACTCGGCCGGCTTGACCGGTGCGATGCCGATGTCGACGGTGAGGATCCCGGCGTCGAGGTTCTCCGGCGGGTTGTTCTCCGCGTCGCACTTGACGAAGAACGCCTCGGACCAGGTGTCGCCCATCAGGGCACCGCTGCGCCACACCCGGCGGAGGAACATCGTGATGACCCGGCGCACCGCGTCCCAGAGCCGGGGATCGTTGGGCTCGAAGACCACCCAGTTGGTGCCGAGCAGGATGGACTTCTCGATCCAGTTGAACAGCCGCCGGACGTTGAGGTAGCGCCACTCGGCGTCGCTGGAGAGCGTACGGGCGCCCCAGATCCGGATGCCCTGGCCGGGGAAGGACCGGATGCAGTTGACCCCGATCGGGTTGAGCTGGTCGTGCTCGCCCTTGGTCAGGCCGCTCTCCAGGGCGAGCGCGCCCCGGATGATCTCGTTGGCCGGTGCCTTGTGCACGCCCCGGGTGTCGTCGTTGCGGGCCCACACACCGGCGACGTGGCCGCTCGGCGGCATGAACACTGCCCGCCCCTGCGCCGGGTCCATGACCTTGATCCAGGGCCAGTAGAGGGTCGCGTACTTGGAGTCGTAGCCGGCGACGTCCTGCCGCCACTCTTTGAGGCGCTGCGGGTGCAGCCCGGGCGGCGGGTCGAGGATGGCCACCCGGTCGCCCATCAGCTCGCAGTGCGCGATCATCGCGAGCTGGACGGCCCTGAACGCCTCGTCGTCGATGACCCCGCGCTGGTGGGCGGCGGCCAGATCCGGCACGCTGAGCATGGTGACGTCCTCGATCGCCTCCAGGCCGGCGAAGCCGGTCCGGTCGCTGACGTCCCCGACGTAGTCCTCGGCGCGCACCCGCAGGTCGCCGTCGACGGTGGTGGTGTCCGGCAGTGCCGCAGCGGCGAGGGCGACCTCGGCACCGCGTCGAGGCGGGGCGAGCGTCGTGCCCTTGGCCTCCTCGATCTGGATCAGCTTCGACTGCTGGCGGACGACGGTGACCACGTTGCCGGCACCCCGGCGGGTGGTCAGGTTGTCCAGCGTCTCGACCGGCTTGCCGGCCCGCTTCACCACGAGCTTGAAGGTGTCGTCGCCGCCGTCGGAGGCGTCGGTGACCTCGACCGAGAGGTCCTGCCCGGCCGGGCCGGGCAGGGCGGCGCGAACGGTGAAGGAGAGCTTCCCGTTGTCCCCGCCGGCCGGCACCGCCGCGGTGGCGTACGCCCCGTCGCCGCCCGCCGCCCCGGTGTCGCCGTCGGAGCCACCCACCCGGACGACGTACGCGGAACCGCCGCCGTTGAGGAAGTATCCGTAGACCGACAGGGGCAGGAACGCCCCGGCAACGAAGCCGCCGAAGGTGCGGGTGTACTGCGACCAGTTGGTGATCAGGGTGGGCTCGTTGACCGGCCCCCTCTCGGCGAAGCCGACGAACGCGGCGACGGCGGTCCCGACCGCCTCGATCGGCCTCGACCCGGAGGACACCTCCTCCACGTAGACGCCCGGCGACAGATACGTCGGCATCGAACCTCCTGTACGACGGTGTGTTGCGGCGAGCATGCCAACGGCGCCGGGCCGGATCCGTTGCCCGCCGGACCGCCACGGGGGTAGGCCGCACTGCCCCGAAGGGCAACGGATCCGCCCCATCGGCCTGCCCGGCCGCCGAGCGCGGGCCCACCCCGCCGACGGCAGGGTGGGTGGGTGATCTGGGATGTCGACCTGTCGGTCCGGGCCTGGCTGGGCAGCTACCTGCCGCCGGGGGTGCCCGTGGTCTTCGACCCGCCGGACCGCTGCGCGCAGCTGGACGGCGAGCGGGTCTCGGCCTTCCTGCTCGACGTGGAGGAGGACTCCAGTGGCGTCTCCGCCAGCTGGGACGACCTGCGCGACGCCACCGGCCAGGTGACCGGGCGTCGCCCGCCGGGGCGGCGCTACCGGTTCAGCTACCTGCTCACCGCCTGGGGACCGGACACCGAGCGGGAACACCGTCTCCTCGGCGACCTGCTGGTCGGCTGCGCGGGTTGCACCGCGCTGCCCGTCCGTTTCCTCGTCGGGGCGCTGGCGCGGGCGAACCAGTCCGTGGTGGTGCGCAGCGCCCCCCGCCGCGAGGGGGACGCCGGGTCGGCGTGGCTGCCGCACGGCGGCGCCGCCCGCACCGGCCTGCACCTGCAACTGCTCGTCCCGTACGTGCCGGAGGCGACGACCGACCTGGCGCCGGCACCGCGCGAGGTGAGCGTCAGCGCCGGACGGCACGACGACACCCCCGGGGCCCGCGCCGCCCGCCGCCCCGGACGGATCAGCGAACCCGGCTGAGCGTCGAGCGGATCAGGGTGGGCCCGGTCCGCACCGGGCACCCGACACGGGCCGGGCCAGCGGGTTGCCCGATCAGGTAGCCACGGCTGCCCGTTGGTGTACCTCGATCGCGGTACTGCCGGCGCCCGCCGCGCGGCGAGACTGCGCGGCATGAGCGCCGCTGTGGGACTTGCCGAGACCGAGCTGACCGTCGCGCCCGGCGACGAGGTCGGCTGCACCGTACGGGTGCGCAACACCGCCTCCGTCGTCGACCACTTCACCCTCGACGTGGTCGGCGACGCCGGCTCCTGGGCCCAGGTCGAGCCACCGACGATGAACCTGCTGCCCGGCACCGAGGAGGAGGCCCGGGTCACCTTCCGGCCGCCCCGCTCCGCCACTGTTCCGGCCGGCGACCTCGACTTCGGGGTACGGGTCCGGGGCCGGGAGGACCCGGACGGCTCGGTGGTCGAGGAGGGCCGGGTCACCGTCCTGCCCTTCGTGGAGCTCGCCGCCGAGCTGGTGCCCCGGACCTCCCGGGCCCGTCGGACCGGGGCCCACCAGCTCGTCGTGGACAACACCGGCAACACCGAGACCACCGTCGAGGTGCTGCCCACCGACCCGGACCTGCTGCTCGGCTTCCGGGCCCGGCCCGCCGCGCCGGTGCTGCGTCCGGGCACCGCCACCTTCGTCAAGCTGCGGGTACGCCCGAAGAAGCGGTTCCTGCTCGGCCCCGACCGCAGCCTGCCCTTCCAGGTGGCCGTCACCCGGCCCGAGACCGAGCCGATCACCTGCGACGGGCTGCTGGTGCAACGGGCGGTGCTGCCCGCCTGGTCGCCCCGGGTGGCGCTGGTCGCCGTCGCGGTGGTCGTGGCGGTGACGGCGCTCTGGTTCGCGGTGCTCAAACCCACCGTGCAGTCCACCGCGAAGGAGGCCGCGCAGGTACGGACCCAACAGCTCAACCAGGAGTTGAGCGAGGAGGTCGCCGAGGTCAGGACGCAGGCCAGCGAGGCGGCGAAGACCGCCGAGAAGGCCGAGCAGGCGGTGACCGGGGGGGCCGCCTCGCCGAAGCCGAGCGCGCCGGCGAGCCCGACGGCCGGCCCGGGGGGCGGTCCGGCCGGAACACTGGAGAACGCCGACCCGGAAACCGCCGCCGACTTCCGGGTGGCCACCAACGCCTCCCCGACCTCGAACGAGTTCGCCCTGTCGACGTACCGGCCGGCGGCGAGGAAGGTGCTCTGGGTGACCGACGTCGTGCTGCAGAACCCGCACGGCGACGCGGGCGTGCTCCAGGTGCGGCGGGGTGACACCGTGCTGCTGGAGACCGGCCTGAACAACTTCCGCGACCTGGACTACCACTTCGTACAGCCGTTGAAGTTCTCCGCCGACCAGCCGGTCACGGTGGCCGTCCGGTGCACCAACCCGGGCGACACACCGTGCACCCCGGCGGCGTACTTCGCCGGCCAACTGGTGCCGGTCGCGCCGGCGACCAGCCCGTCCGCCAGCCCCGGCGCCGCCCGATGAGCGCCCGGCCGAAGTCCGGCGGGGCCACCGACGTCACTCCCGTACGCACCGCGGTCCGCGCCCGCGACCCGATCTCCCAGGCCGGGGTGGTCGCCCAGCTCGGCGCCGATCTTGGCGGCGGGGACCCGGCCGGGGTCCGCCCCGTGATGGTGACCGGGGACGACGCGACGGCGGACGTGCTGGTGCTCGTCGGGGACACCGTGGACGACTGGCTGCTGGCCCAGCTCGACGCGCTGGCCGCCGCGCCCGGACCGGCACCCCGCCCGGTGCTGGTGGTGGGACAGCTCGACGACACGGCGGGGCTCCAGGCCATCGAGGCAGGCGGGCTGAGCATGGTACGACGCGCGGAGAGCACCGCGCCGCTGCTCCGCGAGGTGGTGCGGGCCGCCGCCCGAGGTGAGGCGCGGCTCCCCACCGACCTGCTCAGCTCCCTGCTGACCCGGGTGGGACGCGCCCAGCGCCAGGTGCTGGCCCCCCGGGGTCTGACCATCCTGCCCCTGTCGCCACGGCAGCTCGCCGTGCTGCGGATGATCGCCGCCGGGGCGGACACCGCGACGATCGCCCGGGACCTGTCCTACTCGGAACGCAGCATCAAGAACATCGTGCACGAGATCACCGTCCAGCTCGGCGTCCGCAACCGGACCCAGGCGGTCGCGCACGCCATCCGCGAGGGTCTGATCTGACCGTCCGACCGTTCCCGGTCCCGGAAGTAAGGAAGGAGCGGCGACGTGGGCGTACCCGCGGCGAAGCTCGGCGACAAGGTGGTCGGCACCGACACGCACATCGTCATGCTCCCCTCGCCGGTGGGGCCGGTGCCGACCCCGACCCCGATGCCCTTCACCGGCACGATCACCACCGGGTGCAGCACCGACGTACTGATCGAGGGGAAACCGGCCGCCGTGGTGGGCAGCGGGGCGGTGAACGCGCCCCCGCACGTGCCCACCGGCGGGCCGTTCCAGGTCCCGCCGACCAACCAGGGCACCGTCCTCGCCGGCAGCCCGCTGGTGCTGGTCAACGGCAAGCCCGTCGCCCGGCACGGCGACAAGGTCAACACCTGCAACGATCCCGCGCCCGCGCCGAACGGCACCGTCGTCGCCACCGGTCAGGTGCTCGTCGGCTGATCGCGCCGGGGGTCAGCGACGCCGGGTGAAGACGCCCGGCTGCGCCGTCGGGGACTGCACGAGGAACGTCCCGCTGGTCACTGTCCCGACCGTCGGCACCGCCGCGACCGCCGTGCGGGGACCGGCCGGCCCGTCGGCGAAGACCACCATCGGTACGGCGAACCGGCCGGAGGCGTCCGCCGCCACGGTCACCGCCCCGGTGCTGTCAGCCCAGGCCAGCGAGACCGTCGCGCCCGGCGGGAAGTCCCGGCCGATGCCGGTCACCACCTGACCGGGCCGGCCGACCCCCGGGTTGAACGTCAGGATCGGGCTGCGGCCGAAGACGCGCAGGGTCAGTGACTGCGCCGCCCGTCCCCCGGTGTCGGTGGAACTGGCCAGGGTGAGCACCGTGCTGGCCGCCCCGATGACGCGCGGGGTCGCCGCGACGTCCAGCGCGCAGGAACCGCCGACGGCGAGCACCGGGCCGCACCCGTTCCCGCTGACCGTGAAGGCCGCCGGGTACGGCTGCGGGCCGAGCGTGGCGGTGACGCTGAGCGGGTAGTCCCCGGCGTTGCTCAGGAGCACCCGGCGGGTCGGGGCGGCCACCCCGAGGGACGCCTCACCGAGGTCGAGCAGGGTCGTGTCGGAGTGCAGCACCGGCACGTCGGGGGCGGCCCCGGTCACGGTCACCGCCAGCCGCTCCGCCGTGCCGTGGACGATCCCGTCCACGGTGACCGTGAACCGGCAGGCGTACTCGCCGTTGCGGGCCTTCGGGTCGACCCGGACCGTGAGCGTGACGTCGACGCTGCCGCCGCTGTCGACGGTCCGCTCGCCGGGCGTGACGTCGGCGCTGAGCTGCGGGTCGCAGTCGGAGACGCGGGCGGCGACGGTGGCCGGGATCGCCCGGATGCCGGCAAGGATCGCGGTGGAGACCTCACCGGCGGAGGCCGCCCTGAGCAACACCCCGTCGGTGCGAGCGGTGATCTCGGTGAACTGCCCGGTCTGGTCGAGGCTGGAGAACGGGGACGCGGTGACGTCGACCGCCACCACCCGGATGCCCCGGGCGGTGAGCGCGGTGACCGTCCCGGCGAGGTCGTGGCCGAGGCTCGGATCGTGCGACGGCGCGTCACCGAAGATCACCAGGATCGGGCTGCTGTCGGTGCGGAGGGCGACCGCGCCGGTGGCGACCCGGGACAACGCGTGCAGGTTCGCCTCCGGGATGTCCCCGCCACCGGCCGCGGTCCAGGTGTTCACCGCCTCCTGCACGGCGGTGGGGTCGGCGGTCAGGTCCTGGTTGACCCGGAAGGCGTACTCGTCGCCGCCGTCGCGGTACTCGGCGACGGCGAACCGGGCGTCCGGCTGTACGGCGCTGATGTCCGCGACGATCCGGCGGGCGTTGGTCTTGACGTCCTCCAGCGCCCCGCCCATGCTGCCGGTGGTGTCGGCGAGCAGCACCACGTCGGGGCGGGGCGGCACGGTGGCCGTGGTGACTGTGCGGGTGAGCGTCGCCGACCCGCCGGGGCTCAACCCGATCGTCGGGTCGGTCAGGCCACCGTCGGGCGGGCCGGCGGCCGGTGCGGCGGCGTCCGCGACGCTGATCCGGAACTCCGCTCCGCCGCCCGTGGTCGGTGTCGCGAGGAACGCGGCGTGCCCGGCCGGCGGAGCGCTGGCCACCAGGATTGCCATGACGGCCAGCGCCGACGCGGCGCGCAGTGAGCGGGAGGCGAATGCGGCCATGCCGGGCATTGAAGCCGGCCGGGCCGGCGTCGCGCAGCGGGTGGGCGGACAGACCTGGGTGCAGACCTTCCTACACCTACGGGCAACGCCGGCCGCACCCGCGTCCCTCGGACCGGCCGGCGCACCCGGTTGCCGGCCGGTCGCGTCGGGTCAGGACAGGACCTTGACCGTCATGCCGTCCGAGCAGCGCCGGACCACCGCGACCAGGCTGGCCTGGTGGCTCGCCTTGACCGGGGTGACGGTGAAGTACGCCTTGCGGCCCTTGCCGTGCCGCACCACGTAGCTCTCCGCGTCGCCGCCGACCCACAGGTCGCCGAACGTCTTCAGCACGTTGTAGATCGGCGTGTACATGTCGTTCTCGTCGACGTAGAACATCACCAGGTCCTTGAACTGGACGTAGTGCGTGTACGCCCCGTCGCTGTCTAGGGTGGCGATGATCCCGGTGTTGTGGGCGTTGAGCGCCGAGTCGATGGTCACCGTCACGTCCACGCTCTCGCCGATGACCGAGACCACCATCCGCTCGTCCCGGTACATTCGCGCGAAGCGGTTGCCCATGGCCTGCTCGATCCGCTCGACGAGTTCGTCGAGGTCGACCCCCCAACGGCCGAGGTGAACCTGCGCCTCGTCCCAGCTGAACGTCTCGGGCAGGTGGGAGTTGGCCTCGGGGTTCAGGGTGAAGGCCACCCCGAGCCGGAAGGGGTAGGACAACCAGGGATACCGCCTCGCCGCGACCTCGGCGGGCTCGCTGAACGACACACCCGGCTTCCGGACGACGGTGACCGTCCCCTCGTCGCCGCGGACGTGCCCCGTGTCGTCGCTCTCCTCGTGGCCGTGCTGGCCCTGGTCGTGGCTCGGGATGTGGAGCGGGTCGTCGACTCGCTCCTTGCCCTTCTCCAGGGCCTCCACCGCCTGGTGCTCCTTCGCCTCGTCGGCGAGCAGCGCGCAGTCGTCGAGGAAGGCGTCCATCACCCCGCCGTCGCGCAGCAGCGCGACGGCGGCCTGCTGGATCTCCTCCCGCCACAGCCGAAACGTGTCGACGTCGGTCGAGAGCGCGTCGGCGAGCACCATGGCGTCGTGGTCGTCGCGTACCTGCGTGGGCACGTACGGGAACCGGGCGGCGGTCCGCTCCAGGGCGGTGAGCATCGCCGGATCGTCCCACGGGCGGGGTAGGCGTCGGTGGAGGATCTCCATCGTCTCCGCGACGTCCTCGGCGTAGGCGTTGGTGACCAGCAGGTACTCCACGGCGCGGACCAGCTCGTGCGAGTACGGGTAGCGTTCCTCGACCCATCGGCCGAACATCCGCGTGCCGTAGTCACCATCCAGGACGGTGGCGAACTCCACGGCAGCGAAGTACGCGGGGTCGGAGGCAGCGTCGTGCCAGTAGGTCTCTCGCCAGGTCATGACCGCTCTTCTCGCTCGGCGACAGTCGACGCGGTCACCATGGCGCAGCGGTGGCCTCACCGACACGCGCAGTCGGCGGTCTTTGGGGCAGTCCGTACTGCCTCACCAGGCACCGCGGGCCGCGGCTGCGGACGTCGGTCAGGCCGGCATCGGCCCCTGGCCGGCGTGCGGTGGCCGGTACCAGATCGGGAGACCTCATCACAGCCGAGAAGCCCGTTGGGGTCGTGCCGCGCACCCTTCGGACGTGACCGAAAGGTGTTGCCCGTCCCGGAACGGGACCCGGACGATCGGATACGAGGAACGACCCCGCACGTCCACTCAGCACGAGGGGTCGTCCGAGGAGTAACCGCTGAACAAGAGCACAACTGCGTTCTCTGCGATCCGTGGCCACCCGGAGATGTCTCACCGTTGACGGACCCGGAGGACCGGTCCCGGCCATTTCCGATGAGCGCGGTTAGCTTGATCTTTAACCTGTTGGGCTTGGGCGTGGTTTGCGGGTCGTCTTCGGTTTCGTTTTCGCCTTGCCTGTCGAGGGGCTGGTCGCGCCGGAAG